>JADJPZ010000002.1 GCA_016713025.1 Saprospiraceae bacterium
TTGGTCAAGGTAACCGGTATCGTCCTTTATCAATTGCCACTTTTGCAGTTGAATATGGTATTCTTTTCGGAAAGAAAACCCGGTATTCAGTCACTTTATCAATATTTACAGCTGTATGGTTTGACGGGCATTCTTTTATGGATGGTGCTGGCGCCCATGTTTAGAAATTTTACTGCAGTAACAAATGGTGGTTTCTGTCCCTTTGTTGGTGCATTGTTTTTATCGCTCACCCCATACATACTGAAGCTGTAGCAAATATCAAGGCAGAGATGAAATCATGGCCATGTTGTTTTCATTGGGGGCTCTTTATGGAGCAATGAGGTTTATAGACAATAGTAGCCTAAAATGGCTGTCGATAAGCATGGAATGTATTTTTTAGGTTTAACTATCAAAGAATGCCCACCTTTTTTGGCTATCATTCACTTTGGCATTACTTTTTAGGAAACCTGACTGGAACAAGCTCAGGAAACTAGTAATGTAGCTATAGTCACTACAGTCTTGTATCTTGTGCTACGATTCAATATGGCAGGTGTCCCAAAATTCAGTCAGGAGATCAAAGACATCATGAATAACCCATTTCTGAGCATGAAACCTGACCAAAAACTGGGGAGTATCATGTACACGTTACTCAAGTACATTCAACTCATGGTTTGGCCACATCCACTGTCTCATGATTATTATCCATATGCCATTCCGAAGATCAGCGTATTTAAACCTATTCCCTTACTTTCATTATTTACTTATATTAGTTTGTGGCCATCCTGGCATTCAAGGGATGGAGACAAAAGACGGTTTACTCATATTCCATTTGGTTTTACTTGTTTGCTCTCACGATCGTGTCCAACTTTGTGATCAACCTTGGCACATTTATGAATGAACGATTCATATTTATGGCCTCAGCAGGGTTTTGTATTGCTGTTGCCTATTTTTTAATGGAACATCTCCCGGCTTTGTCTCCTAAGTATGGTTACAAAGCAGGACTGGCTATAGCTTTAATTGCAATTATGGGGTATGGTGCCAAGACATTTGTTAGGGTGCCAGTGTGGAAAGATGCACTTTCACTCAATGAGGCCGCCGTAGCAATATCCTTCTAATAGTGCTCGCGCTAATTCATTTTTAGCAACTGCGCTTTTGAAAAATTCAAGGTGACAGAAAATATTGAAGAAAAAGAAAAACTTATAGACAGGACAGAAAAATATGCTCAAAAGGCAGTAGATATACTTCCGGAATATATCAATGGCAATCTGATGGTACTGGGTGTAGTATCTGAGCGGTACAAGTTTGACAAAGATATCAAAAAGTACATTGAAGGCATTCGACCTGTTATCCTGCGTCGGCCTGATATTGGTTTTATTAAAGAATTTAGTGATTATTTAAAAGGAAGCCATAACGAGGAGTTATTTCCATTTTATCTTGAAGTGGGTCAGGAATTGATGCAGTTTAACGATATGAGGAGGAGGTATTCAGTTGATTTTCTCAAATATGCTTATGAAATTCAACCAGCAAACAAGCAGGTAAATATAGCCCCTGGGCAAGCGTATGAAATAAACGGAAACGCAGCAGAAGCCGCAAGATTTAAAGCCGCAGCACAGTCTCTACAATGACCAGTCAGGAGTATTTATACCTCATAGCACTTACAAAAACACCAAAGTTGGACCTGTCATAGGGAAAAACCTTATTTCTTATTGTGGAGGCATAGAAGCAGTGTTTAAAGAAAGTAAAAAATCTGATAAAATACCCGGTATAGGACCTATCATAGCTGAAAATTTCGATCCTGTCGGTTTGCAAGCAGGAAAGAGATGGAGTTCATTGCTAAAAATGACATAACTCTTTTATCTTACTTGGATAAGAACTATCCAAAACGTATGCTTCAAATCGAATCATGTCCATTGATATTGTATTATAAAGGCAGCGCAGTACTCAACCATCACCGGACAGTAGCCATTGTCGGTACCAGAAAGCCTTCAGACTACGGAAAGTCATGTGTGAAAAAATAGTCGAAGGACTCAAACCCTATGATATCCTGCTGATCAGTGGTTTAGCGTATGGAATAGACGTTACAGCGCATAAAATCCCTTGAAGCAGACATACCTACTGTGGGTGTCCTCGGTCATGGTCTTGACCGGTTTATCCTTCTGATCATACATCTTTGGCTAAAAAAATGATACAGCATCACGGAGGTGTCATCACAGAATTTCCATCAGGCACCCTTCCCGATAGAGAAAATTTCCCTATGCGCAACAGAATCATTGCCATG
This sequence comes from Saprospiraceae bacterium, assembly GCA_016713025.1. NCBI lineage: Bacteria > Pseudomonadati > Bacteroidota > Saprospiria > Saprospirales > Saprospiraceae > Saprospiraceae bacterium. The sequence continues at coordinate 2,258 of JADJPZ010000002.1, forward strand.
AGCGATGTTGTAGTAGTAATAGAGTCTAAACGAAAAGGCGGATCAATCATCTCAGCTGAATTTGCCAATGATTTTAACAGAGATGTTTTTGCACTGCCGGACCTGTCAATGATGAACGTTCGGAAGGATGTAACAAACTCATCAAGCAAAATAAAGCGCATCTGATAGAATCCGCTCTGATATTGCTTATGTCATGAGATGGGAAGAACTGGATGCCAAAAAGTAGTTCAACAACAATTGTTTATCGAATTGGAAGAAGACGAGTCCAGAATGATGACCATCATCAGAGATGCAAGAGAGATCACAATTGGATGTACTTACTTATAAGATGGCAATGTCCCCATCCCTCTGTCAAGCCTGCTGCTCAAACTCGAATTTAAGGGCCTGGTGCGATCACTGCCCGGCAAAAAAATATACCCTGAACTGAATAAAAAATAAATGATGCAAAAAAAGCGGTTTTTCTGTATAGATGCCCATACATGTGGCAATCCTGTACGTGTGGTAGCAGGAGGTGGTCCGGACCTGAATGGAAAAATATGGTGGAGAAAAGAGCTTATTTTCTGGAACATCATGACTGGATCAGAAAAAGCCTCATGTTCGAGGCCCCGCGGTCATGATATGATGAGCGGAAGTATACTGTATCCACCCCATGACCCGCAAAAATGATGTTGCTGTCCTATTCATAGAAACCAGTGGATGTCTGCCTATGTGCACACGGTACTATCGGTACTATCACCATAGCCATTGAAGAAGGACTTATCACTCCTCGTAATCCTGGCAAAATAAAAATGGAAACCCCGGCAGGGTTGGTACATATAGTATATCACCAAAATGAAAAGGGTAAAGTGACATCTGTCAAATTAACGAACGTTGGTTCGTTTTTGTATAAAGCAGACTTAAAAATAGTTTGCCCGGATCTTGGAGAATTAACAGCTGATGTCGCTTACGGAGGTAATTTTTATGCTATCATAGATCCGCAGCAGAATTATCCCGGATTTGAAAAATATACAGCCGATCAACTCATATCCTGGAGCAGGGCAATACGTACAGATATCAACCAAAAATATACATTTCAGCATCCCGAGATTTCCGATATCAACTGGTGTAGCCATGTATTGTGGACGGGTGCCACGATCGATCCAACTTCTACCGCCAGAAATGCGGTATTTTATGGTGATAAAGCCATCGACAGATCACCATGTGGCACAGGTACTTCGGCGAGAATGGCACAGTGGTACGCAAAGGAAAACTGAAAGAAGGCGATAAGTTTGTTCACGAAAGTTTTATTGGCAGTAAGTTTACAGGTACAATCGAAGGACTCACCAAAGTTGGACCATTTGATGCCATCATTCCCGGTATCGAAGGCTGGGCAAAAATATATGGGTACAATACCATTCTTGTTGACCCTGAAGACGATCCATATGCCGGTGGATTTCAGGTGATTTGAAAAATATATTTTCCTATAAACCGGATATCTATCTTGTGAGATGTAAAACAGTCTTATATTTGTGTTCAGAAAATATCTTAAACATATGTCTGAAAATATTAAAGAAAATGTTGTCAGTGAGCCTGCGGGTGAATATGGTATTGAATATACTTATGCCGACTATATGAAATTTGAATTTGAAGAAATGGTCGAGCTTATACGCGGTAAGATCTTCAGAATGAGCCCAGCACCAAGGTCATCACACCAGATTGCTGCCGGGAATTTGCATGGGCCTATGTGGCAATTGCTTAGAAAGTCGACATGCAGGGCATTTATAGCTCCGTTTGATGTCATACTACCTATCGCCAATAAGAAAGAGATAAAGCCACTACAGTGGTTCAACCTGATATTTGTGTGATTTGTAATCCTGAAATAGTTGAGGATGCAGGTTGTTTTGGAGTGCCGGACTGGATTATAGAAATCCTGTCTCCACATACCAGTAAAAAGGACCTTCAACTGAAATATGATGTATATGAAGAAGCAGGCGTAAAGGAATATTGGATAGTTATGCCTCAGGAAAAGCTCATCGAAGTATTTATCCTTGAAAACAATAAATACCGTCGTATCAAAACCTACGCGCAGGATGATGAGGTGACATCATATACACCCTGACTTGACTTACAAATTGGAAGAAATCTTTACTGATATAAAATAATAATATATCAGCACTTTCTTTTTTAATGAATAATACACAGAATACTTAATGCACATTACCATAATCGGAGCCGGAGTCATAGGAATGACAACAGCATACTACCTCACTAAAGCAGGACATGAAGTGACCATTATCGAGAAAAGTGATGGCACTAACAATTGTTCGTTTGGAAATGCAGGATATATCTCTCCCAGTCATTTTATACCCTTGGCATCACCGGGGATAGTGGCTCAGGGGCTTAAATGGATGCTGAGTTCCTCCAGTCCTTTTTATATCAAGCCCAGGCTCGACACATCATTAGTAAAATGGGGACTAAAGTTTTACTCCAATGCCAACGAAAAAACTGTTGCAAAAAATGCTCCGCATCTCAATAATATCTTGCAACTATCCAGAAAACTGACTATCGATCTCAACAATGATCTTAATAAGGGTTTTTCATTGGAGACCAAAGGTTGCTTTATGTTGTACAAAACAGAAGAAACCGGCCACCACGAAGCCGAACTAGCCCGAGAAGCAAAAAAATACGGAATGGAAGCGACGGTGATGTCTCAGTCAGAAATACAAAAGATGGAACCGGCTGTCACGGTAGATGTAATTGGGGGCGTCTATTTTCCTATCGATTGTCATCTTCATCCATTACATGATGGCGTCCATCACTCAATGGCTGACCTATGCAGGTGTAAAAATTTTATATCAACATGAGGTCCGGGATTTCAGTAGAATCAGGACAAGTTAAAGCGGTAATAACCGATAAGGGCAAAATCACTTGCGATCATTTGGTAGTAGCAGTAGGTTCTTGGCTGGAAATATTGTCTGCTAAGCTTGGTATCAGTCTTTTGCTTCAAGCTGGAAAAGGATATAGTGTCACCTATAATAACAGGCCCTATAATTTGGCCCATCCTTCCATTTTAGTAGATGCGAGAGTAGCTATGACGCCACTAGGCAATTCACTTAGGGTAGGTGGTACTATGGAGCTGACAGGCATCAATAGCGATATCAATATGAAAAGGGTCAAACCTATAGTAGATGCGGCAAATGATTATTATCCTGATTTACACCTCCCGGAGGCACAAGTGGAAAAAGTATGGAGTGGACTTCGTCCTTGTTCGCCGGATGGATTACCGTATTTAGGCAACAGCCCGCATCATCAAAATGTAACTATTGCGGGTGGCCACGCCATGTTGGGCATATCATTGGCAGCAGCTACTGGATTATTGGTAAAACAAATTGTCCAGAAGGAAAAAACAGAAATTCCTGTTGAAGCTTTCAGAGTGGAAAGGTAAAATTCCGAGGCTGTAAAATATTTTGTGTAAACAAAACTTCAAAGAATTATGGCTGAATCAAATTATCCTCAAAGATAATTAAAATTTCATTATGAGTAATATGCCAGTTATGAATTGGCATTGTCCATTTAACTTGAATTTGCTGAATAGCAAGATATACAGATTTCAAGGCTGCCTGATCATTTGGAAAAAGTGTTTTGGTTTTGGTAAATTTTCTGATGGCTCTGTTGAGGCCTTCAATGGTATTAGTGGTATACATAATTTTACGAATGTTAGTAGGATACTGAAACATGGGAGATAGATTTGACCAGTTTGCTTCCCAACTTTTAATGGCATAGGCATATTTAGACCCCCATTTTGCTTTAAAAGCTTCAAAAGCAATGAGAGCAGTTTCCATATTTAAAGCGGCATAAACAGTTTTTAAATCAGCCAGGAAGGCCCTTCTATCTTTCCATGGGACAAACTTCATAGAGTTTCTGATTTGATGAACGATACAAAGCTGGGATACGGTATCGGGGAAAGCAGTTTGAATGGCCTGAGTGAATCCTGTAAGATTGTCAGTGCATGCAATGAGCATCTTTTAACGCCCCTGTCTTTGAGCTCATTTAAGACAGAAAGCCAAAACGCGGCAGACTCGTTGGCGCTCATCCAGATGCCCAAAACTTCTTTGATCCCATTGGTTTTCAGTCCTATAACGATATAAATACTCTTGTTGATGATTTTATTATCCTGCCGGATTTTAAAACAAATACAATCCATCCAAACGATGTAATAAGTATTATCCAAAGGTCTGTTTTGCCATTCCTGGATAGCCGGAATCATTTTGTTTGTAATATCTGAAACAAAGGTTTTAGAAACGTCTAAGCCATAAATTTCCTGAATTTGAGCTGTTATGTCATCGGTGCTCATACCTCTGCTGTAAAGAGATGTAATGACAGATTCTACTTTCTCAGTGGTAGTTTGGCCCTTGGGAACATGATAGGCTCAAATTCACCGTTACGATCCCGTGGAATATCCAACTCTACCTGTCCTTGTGTAGTGCGTATCTTTTTCTTATAAGACCCATTCCGGGAATTACCTGAATTAATCCCATCGGGCGAGTGTTTTGAATAGCCTAAATGATGACTTAGTTCAGCTTTTAAAAGTTCTTGAATGCCATCTTTGTAAAGACCATTCATAACATTGTCAAAATCATTAAGAGACTTGACATCCTGAAGAAATTCAGAGAGATTAAGATTAAATTTGTTACTTTGCATAACTATTAAATTTGTTAGGTTAAAAAATGTGTCTGTACTTGGTCGCACAAACATATTAAAAAATTTTCCATCTGTGGGGGGTACCCCCCACAGATGGAAGCCTAACTCCTTGATACTAGTTTACACAATCTTTCTTACACTCCCAAGCTTCACTCTATTCTTCGATTGAAAATCTAAAATTTACAATAGGTAGTGCACTACTATCTATCCTTGCTTTGATGTAATTTACACTATTACTTTTTAACTTATTTCTTTTTTCTAGATTCCCTTTATTATATATCACCTTTTGGGTATCTATTTGGTAGTGTGCTAAACTTATAGAAACGAATATCTCATTCACTACTTCTCGCCCTCCGATTTCGAGTAATTTTTCCTTTGACAATGCATTTGGTCCTACATCAAAAAATATTGGATCAGCACCACATTCAACCTTGAGTTCTTTCAGTGTATATAGAGTATTATTTCTGATTATTATAGGGAAATTGCCTTCAAGTTTTTGACAACTCAAAAACATAGAAGGTATTAATAATGAACAAAGTAGCATTAACAGTGAATATCTTGTGCTCAGAATAAATAACTTATCTGGTCTTTGCAAAGTATGTTTCATGATGTCTGAATTTAATTTTTAAACCTCTAACCTTTTTGTTTTCAAATTGGAATGTTTTTATACTCGGGTTTTCCATATTTACAAATTCACTATTGCTTACGAAATATATTTTCATTTTTTGTTTATTAGTTACAAGGTATAAAGTGTTGTTTTCTTTCACGATTTCGAGCTTTCTTTTTTCCACTTTTGCTTCATAAGCACCAAGATATTGATTTGATGTGTTATCTTGAACAACTACAGTTTTTCTTTTTTCCTTTTTATCAAAACCACCCCAATTATACACTTCAATCACGTTGTTGCCTAGTTCTTTAATAATTTGATCATTTTCAGAATTGATAAAAATTGCTACGCCATAGCCATCCTTCATACTGCCATAATAGGCACCGCTAAAGCCCCAATTACCTGCTTCGTGACTAAAATATTTGTGCCCTTTGATATCGTCTACGAAAAAGCCTAATGCTGATCTTTCGTCTATGTATGGTGTCAACATAAGTTCTGTGTTTTTTTGATTAATGATTTTATTGGAAGTACCCATTAAAGATTTTTGAATCTCAATTATAAATTTACACATGTCTGTGGGTGTCGTCCAAAGCCCAGCTGCTGCTTGTTCTACCATGATAGGATATTTATATGGTAAGACTTTACCCAGACTGTCATAACCTGTAGCAGCTATTGGTTTTTTACTTTCCGGAATAGGTTGTGAGTAAAAGCTGTTAGTCATTTGTAGTGGTTTTAAAATATGTTCAGCCATATAATTGTCATATTTACTTTTGGCAACATCCATCATCATCAATTGACTTATCATCGTACCACCACCAGAATATTCCATTTTTTTATTGGGCTCAAAGATAGACCTTACTGCTTTGGAATTTGCAGGTTTTTGACCATCTAATATTTGAAGCATGTTCGGTAAACTATCTCCTTGTCTATATCCTTCAAATCCTCTTACACTTAAGCCTGCGGTATGACTTAATAAATTTGCAAGTGAGATAGTTTTACCCTTGTATTGTTGATCATAGGGAAACTTCCAGGTATGTAAGTATAGGTTTATATCTGCAAATAAGTCAATTTTTTTATTTTGTACCAGGTGCATAAGAGCTAATGCATTTACTGATTTGCTCAAAGAGCCTGGCTCAAATAAAGTATTGGTGGTTACAGGTACGTTCTCTTCTTCATTGGCCAAGCCATAGCCTTTTGCCCACTCTATTTTATAATTATGTATAACAGCGATACTGAGTCCTTTTACTTTGTGAAATTTCATTCTTTCAGTGAGAGTCCATTCAGGATTATCATTATTGTCATCAAGGTCATGTGCACCTAAATTATTTTCTACCTGTCTTATAAGTTGTTCTATCTCTTCGGGATTATGACTTGAGAAAGATTTTTTATTGTTATTTTTATTGTAACTGAGTAGTAAAAACAAAGCTAAAACTAATCCTACAGACAAAACAAAAATCAATGGTTTTACTCGCAAATATTTAGATTGTGTGACTTGCGTTTTACAAAAGAAAATCAAATAATTGGCCAAGCTAAAATATAAAAAATACCCCAATGCCCATTTTGATATATTAATGCTTTCGTCTATTCTGTTGTCCGCTACAAGAAACTTCATGCCTCCATATGTGTATGGCATAATATATCCATACTGATTGTTGATCGCAATGAGTGCCGCCACCGTCAATGCCAAACCAATACCCATTGGGATAATAAAATTTCTAATATGTAAACTAAGTAAGTATTGTAGGGCAACAATAGGCAGACACCATAAAAAGTAATATGAACTTCGTTCTATATATTCCAGATAAGGAAAGGCATCTGTAGGATAAGGGACATCCTTAAGTAAAAATGAAGGCAAGACGACTGATAAGTAAATACCTAGATTGAACAAAAAGAAAAATTGAATGAGCACAAAAAAGACGATGGCATATTTAGCCCAAAATATCGTCGATATTTTTTGTGGAGTGGTATAAACCTGCTTCCAGGTATTGTTTCGAAACTCAATTTGAGCAAGTAAACTACTCGCTAAAATGATACCCATCGGCAATAACAAAACTGCCATAAATTGCCAATTCTGATTGAATATTTTCATCCAGGCACCTTGAGATGAATTGACAAGTAAGGTTTGGTTGTGTTGTACCAATCTACTAATAGTAATGATAACGGGAACAAATAAAGCACCGGCAATAGTCAACCACATTACTGCACTATTTTTGGTTTTTATCCATTCACTTTGAAAACTATTTATAAAATTCATAGGTAGCTCAATTGATGTAATTCATAAAAATATCTTCCAGATCGGTATCTCTTCTCTGCACCTCATAGACCCTGATGTCGTTTTGGACGATGCACTGCACTATACTCCCAATTTCTTCATCTGTGTATGCTGCAATCTGTATCTTATTATCTATCATAGTCACCTCATAGCTGTTTTTCAAAATCGACATGGCCTTTTCATTTTGTGAAGTTTGAAGCATTACACCACTTGTTTTTTTATTGGTGATAAGCAAATCATGATAGGTACCTTCAAACAACATATTTCCCTTATTAATAAGACCGATATGTGTCACTAATTTTTCAATTTCACTCAATAAATGGCTTGAGATCAATATTGTAATTCCTCGTTCTTTATTTAGGTGAATGAGTAAATCTCTGATTTCGATGATGCCGTTGGGATCAAGCCCGTTGGTTGGTTCGTCCAATATCAAAAGTCTTGGATTATTTAGCAAGGCTATAGCTAGGCCTAATCTTTGTTTCATTCCCAGCGAAAAGTCTGTAGCCTTTTTATTTCCTGTGTCTGATAAGCCTACGATGTTAAGCACATTTTCTATACTCTGGATTGGACATTGGTATATTTTTTGCCAAACAAGTAAGTTTTGTTTTGCAGAGAGTTGACCGTAAATGGAAGGATATTCTATTAATGAACCCGTTTGTTTTAATATTTCTATTCGATTTTTATCGAATGATTTTCCAAAAATATTAATTTTCCCATCTTGCTTTTGAAGCAATCCGAGCATCAATCGCAATGATGTGGTTTTACCTGCACCATTCGGACCTAGGAAGCCGTAAATACTGCTTTCAGGTACTGTGATATTGATTTTGTTGAGCACCTTTTGTTTATTATCAAAATAGTGGCTAAGATTATTTATTTCTATAGCGTATGTCATCGATTATTTTTTGTTTTTCAATATAGTTTCTTCATAACCATCGTCCCAATACATTTTGAAGGCAGTGCATTTACCTTTTTCATCCATTACAAATTCAATCTGATAATCATCTTCTATTTGATAAAGTGTATCAGTGATTGCCTTTGTTTTTATTGGCATTTTATGGTTTTTCTTATCCATAAAATGCACCTGATTATCTTTGAGTGTAACTTCAAAATATTCGTATTCACCTACAAAAGATGAAATTACTGACAAATCAGGGTTAAACTTTGTATTTTTTGATTTGGAATAATTAATTAAATAGTTGATTTGCCTTTTTTCATCATCTGATTTTGCCTTACTTAGTTTTGCCTCTAAAATTTTCGTTTTGGCAGCTGCCAAACTGTATTCTTCCTCTACCTTAAAAATTGGAATTACGCCCGTTCCTTCCCAATCTGTTTTGGTTATCACATTTTCTCCACGCATAAAAGGGATAAAACCAACAAAACCATTGCCCAAACTAAAACTTCTGGTTAAATGAGCCCCACCTCTTGTGTTTTCACCAATTATTACTGCATTTTTTAAATTTTGTAAATTATAGGCAAATGACTCAGCAGCAGAGAAAGTTCTATGGCTTGTTAGCAAATAGATAGGCATGTTCAAAACCAAGTCATTGCTATTTTTTACATATTCATCCGTCCATTTATTTTCAATTCTATTAAAACTCCTGCCTGTCAAAGTTTTTGCACTAAAAAAATAACCTAAAATTTCACCCGTTACTTTCCCATTTCCACCAAAATTATTCCTCAAATCAATTATTAAGGCATCAGTATTTGCCACCAATTGCATGGCAGCGTGAATGGTTTTACTCGTAGATTGACTTGGAACGGCAAATCCATTTAATTCTATGTAGCCAATATTTGATGAGAGAATTTCTACTTTTCTAAAATGAAAATTCTTTTTCTTATCAATTTCAATATCTTCGGAAGTAATTTTTTTAGATCCTTTTTTAGAAGATAAAAATTCCAAAATTTCTTTTTCAAGTTCTGGATTGTACTCTATCCGCAAATGTTTATCACCATAAATTGAGCGAAGGTCTTTGGTTACCCTATTCGCCAATTCGTTTTCATTTCTAAGTGAATCATAAATGCCTTTTACGTTTTGTTGCACCAGAAACTCAATCATTGACTTTGCTTTTTCAGGATAGACATAGTTTCTATTCAATGTTTTACAAAGATTAGTAATCAAAGTATTTTTTGATGCCGAATTTATTTGAAAAGCAGATTTGTCTTGTGCAAATAACCCATTGCAGGTTACGATTACGAATACGAATAACAGGATGTACTTTTTCATATTATTTACTTTTAATATTAGTTGTTATTTTTAAAAGAATAGCCTGTAATTGCTCAACTTCAACACTTGATATTTGAACCAAAGCCTTTGTTCTGTTGGCACTAATAATTGGTTCAAGAGATTCAATTATTTGTATTCCTTTTTCGGTTAGTGATAGTTTAAATCGTCGCCTGTCTTCTTGGTGAAAATCTCTGTTCAAAAAGCCATGTTTTACCAATAACTCTATCATTCTTGTGATTGAAGCAAAATCTTTAAATACTTTTATTGCCAACTGTTGCTGACTGATAGTGGCATCTTCTTGGATTGTTTTAAGCACCAACCATTGGTCAATAGTGATGTCGAAACCAGCATCTTTAATGCTTTTTTGAGCAAATTGTCTGTACATTTTGATAGTCTTTTCTATACTATAAAATATTACTTGGTCTAAACTTTTCATATATTTGATTTATTTGATGCAAATATAATTGATATATCAATAAAAACAAACAATATAGATCCATTTTTTCGATTTATAACTTAAAAAAAGAGAGTTGAGAGTTTTGAAGCCATATTCAATTAGTTTTGATTACTTCACCAGAATATTCTCCGTTGTTTTTTAAGATAATACTATTTCCTTTGGTAAACTCTAGCGTGTATCCTCTAGATAGTACAAAAGCATTATTTTCTGAAGAAAAATAAAGTCGTTCAGCGTGGCCATCATTGATAGTCTGTATGTACCAATGATCTTTGTCTTGGGTTATTGAAAATGAGTATTCCTTTTTTGATGATGGCAATTTATATTTCCCTATAAAAGCGCTATTTGGTAATGGTTGTGTTGGTATAGCATGATTGTATTTGAATTCTACAAATTTGTCCCATTCAAATGTAGTAGCAACGCTATTGATCACTTCGGGTATGATACCAGCATACGATGAGTTTAAAGTGATGACTGCTCCGTCGATTCCGTCTATACTGCCTATGAAGATTGATGTATATCCATCTATGCTTCCTGTATGTGTAAAATATTTTCGTCCACCTTTTTCAAAAAGCATAAGACCCAATCCATTTTTATATGGAAGATCAAGGTTGCCGGTATAAGTGATCGATTCCAGCTGTGGGTTCACCATTTTATCTACTGTTTCTTTCTTGAGTAAAGCATTATCTTTTCCTAGCAAAGAATTTTGGATGGCAATTACCATCTTTGCAATATCATGAGATGTTGAGACCAATCCACCTTCAGCCTGGCATGGAAATACCCATTGCGGAACCACTTGGTAATCAAAGACGTAGCCACATGCAAGATTAGATTGTTTTGTAGCATCCAATTTCAATACAAAAGTACTATTGCTCATTTGTAAAGGATTGAAAATCGTACTAGTTAAGAGACGATTATAATCTTTGTCAAAATTATCATGAAGTATTTTTTGCAAGATACAGATCGCTTGATTGGAATATTGGTAGGCTTCATTGAGTTTGGTCACACAGTAAGCTCCATCTCCTAATGCCGGTTTTTCCCCTTTTACGATCTGTATAATTGTTGGCAAAGGCTTATCATGGCTATAATCTCCCGAAGGTCCATCATCTCTATTGATCCCTGCTGTGTGACTCAATAAATTGGCAATCGTTATTTTTTGTCCTTTGGAGTATTTATTTTCTTTAAAACTTCCGTCTTTAATATATTCTCTAAAATCCGCTGTAAGTGAGAGCTTACCTTCTTCCACTAATTTCATGATGCAAAGTGCATTCGCAGTCTTACTAACCGATGCAAAGTGAAAAAGAGTGTTGTTATCGGACTTTATATTTTTTGTAATGTTTGCATTGCCGTAAGATTTGGATAGTACTATCTGTCCATTCTTTATAACAGATATTGAAAGAGCAGGTACTTTTCTGAATTTCATTCGCTCTTCAATATTGAATAATTGCTTAGTACTATCTTTAATCTGTTGATTACTTAACAAACTATTTTCAAACTGCTGTACTTTTACTAAATCTTCTTGAGCTATTGAAAATTGGCAGTAAAACATAATTATGAAAAATATCCCAAAGGATGATGCTTTTCGAATTGATTCTGATTTCATATAAAATACCTTTGATCTGAAATAAATTATAAACATATCGATGGATCAAAGGAAGGACGATCCAATAAGTGTTTTGTTACTGTTTGGAACCAATTTTTCATTTTCATTCTTTTTTCAAAGTGCCTTCAGCCAACTTATTATGCTTGCACAAAAATCTTTGTGGAGCAAAAAAACAACAGCTAAATGTGGTTATTCTTCAGGTGCGTCATTGATATTAGTAACTTTAATTCCTTTTTCTTTGAAAAGTTTCGTCATTATAGCTGCATGATTTGTACCAACTACTATAACTACTTTTTTAAATAAATTTGATTTTGCTCTATTAATTGTATTGTCACACATATCATTATTCCTAAGCCACCAATAATGGAGCATCCATCCATAGAAGTCAGCTGGGAAAAAATCTAATTGTCTGTATTCATCTGAGACAAAATTAATCCTATAAATCCACTCTGTAATTTGTGGACTGTTCAAGACTTCTGTAAAATGATTTTCACCATATTTTTTCACTGCATCTTCCATTAGATAATCCATTCGTTTTTGCACTAATTTATTCAATTGGTTTACTTTGATCCCAGTTTGGCTCAAAGAATCAGTTTTGTAAACTTCAAGTCTAGTTTTAAAAATTGAATCTGCTTCCGCCCAAGCCTTATTCCATTTTTCGTCCCATCTTTGTGAGTCCATAGGATACATTTTTTTCATGCCAAATTTGATCATCATCGGATGAGCAATATAATCATACTCGTCATCACTATAATAATTTATCATTTTATGAAGAGAATCTATAGAAACAGGTAAAAACAACCTTCTAGCATAATTAAAAACAGCAGTATCTTGTTGGTTTGACTTGAGATATTTAGCTACTTGCCACATTTGAAAATAACCATTGCCAGCATCTAAATTTAGATAATATGCAAAGGCTAAATCTATATGTGCCTTCATGTCATCGGGATTGTGATTTTCATGGTTTTCAAGTTGATTAATCTCTGAATTCAGGTCATTTTCTTTTATCGGTTTACGACTCATTAATCTTGATGTTCGTTTCAAAACGTTAGCCTTATTCCAATAGTTTTTGATACTCTTCTCATCCTCAGGAGAGAGCCACTCACCAAAAAAAGCATCTGGTTTGAAAATCCTAATTTTTTCGTGTATTCTCGTTAGGTCCTGATTAGAGTTTGGATCGTAACTGTGCGATGCTCCAATCATCAATACTTCTAAATCCTGGGTAGGAGTTTGACTAAATATAGGTAAAGTAAACGAGCAAAATATTATTAGATGTATAAATTTAAGCGTCATGTCAGATTGTTTTTGTATTAAGCAATATGGCATAAGGACGAAATTAATGTAATGAAGGTTGCAATTTTAAAGTAACTATTTTGAATGTATATGACCAAATTGAAATTTTAAGGTATTAAATCAACGACTGGTTTAACTACGACTTACGTTAGATGAGTCTTTAAAAGTCAGTATTTTATTGACATTTCAATTTCAATTAACCAATTTCCTGATATCTTCACACTCACTGATGATCATATGCTTGTACTCAGAATCTTCAATCTTGTCAATTATGTATTGACCATACCATCGAGCTTAACATAAGTTGTAGGTATGAGTGCTAAACATATCGATTGATCAAAAGAAGGACGATCCAAAAAGCGTTTTGTTACTGTTTGGAACCAATTTTTCATTTTCAATTTTTTTTAAAGTGCCTTCAGCCAACTTTTCATGTTTGCAAAAAAATCTTTATGAAATTTTGTCAGGTCTGCAAAGTCATTCCTGCACACTGAATTGGTCTCAAGGCCGATATGTTGGCTATTGTTTAGCAAAATAGTTTTTATGTTTTTATTTTGTAAGTTATCTACTTTGGATTTTACATCTTTGGATGGTGTAGAATCGTCATGTTCAGAAAATAGCATCAATGTAGGTTTGTTAAAGCCTTTCCAAATGGGCAATGGATTAAAGTTTATTTCCAATGCCGTAAACCATTGATTTCTATTGTTCAAATCGATTTGATAACTTCTAGGAAATAGCCAATCTCTGATAAGCGTGTCTTTTTCAATCTTCTTGGTAAAATCGTCCAATTTTGCAGCATGAGATTGATTTTGTAAATAATCAAAAAAGTACCGCTGTTGGGTAAGTGCATTTTCTATTTGGGTTTTAGCGTAAATATTTGCACATTTCATTGAGACTTCTGTGTTGTATAAGTTTTGATCTATCACATTGATACCACTACCTGCTGCACCTATCGTCAAAGCAAAACCAATATCGTTTTTCCTTTTTTCTATGGCTTTTGCGATGATCCATCCCGCTTGACTACTACCTCCTAAGCCAATCTTAGTTAATCTCAAATCCTTCCTAGTCTTTAGATAGTCAAGCCCACCAAGAGCATCATCTGCCAACTCAGCAAAACTTTCATATTCGCTATTTCCTTCTGATTGTCCGACGCCTTGCTTATCGTATGTCAGAACTGTAATGCCTTCTCTTGCAAAAATATCAGCACATAATCTTATGATAGATACATATCCGTTTCTGTCTTGTTGACCCGAGCCGTGTACCAATACAATTGCCTTTCCACTTGGTTTTTGCGGAATAAATATAGTACCGCCCAATTTTATACCCTTAATGTTTAAATAAGTCACTTTTTCATTTATATAAAATGGTTTTTTGGTAGCTGATGCTATTAGTTTTTCCTTTTCATAAATTTCTAGTTTGTCGTCTTTAAACTTAAATGTTTGTACTACTTCATCAGATCTGACAGCATTCCCAACAGTCCAGGTCGTTGCATTTACTTTGCCTAGGCCACGATATTCATTGGTTTTTTCAAAATAGACATATAATCTAACTTGCGACCGACCTATGACGATGATTTGGTTGGTTTCAGTGACATAATCTCCCAAAAGTTCATCATAATATTGCGGATAAAGCAATTCTTCCCTTTCGGGTATGGTTTTGTGGCCCGCATTTTCATATTCTATAAAGTCGGTATTGGTAGTGGCATCCGTTTTAAACTTCCATACACCATCTTGCAGTTCAAGGACAGTAGATATTTTGCCAAATGAAAATGAAGATGGTTTATTGGGTGTTAATACTTCAAGCCTGTAAAATCCATTATCCAATACATTATCACCTACTTTTTTTCTGTCAATAATCTTAAATGTGAGTTGCAGTTTCTGATTATTGTCTTTAATAGCTTGAAAGAATTTAGCAAAATATTTTTTTATATCTTCCTTTCCTTTCAATGAGTTCGGATTGCTTCTGTCGTATAGGTTGAGTGCTTCTGCATTGATTGTGTACAGATTTGCGAGTTTCTCTGCATCCAACTCATCATACGCCTTGACAAAATTTTCATATAGCAAATTGGGAATAGGCTCGGTATTTTGTCCAAAAGTGGAAGAAAATGCAAACAATAATAAAAGACTAAATACAACAAGTTTCATAAGCTACCATTTTATACTTATGTTAAACGTTTTTTTGGATACATACGTTGATTTTTGATAAATTTAATATAAAATCTCTTTTATCTTAGGTATTGGACGCTGATATTTTTATAAAAGAATGAGTTATTGAGCGAAATGTAGTCAAAATAACATAGATTTCGCTCAGTGGGTGCATTTTAACTATCCAATAAGATAAGTTAAATGCTGGAAAGGCATAGTCTTGTAAACATTTTAATGCAATTAGAAAAAATTCCAAGTGTACTATTTTGGTAATGACAATTCACTGCAATTTTCTACATTAAGTGCCGTTATGAGTTAATAATAACAACAAATAGGTTACGATATGAGTAAATAAATACATTAATTAAGTGCCGATATGAGTAAATATTAATGGAAAATAAGTAACGATATGATATTTTGTATTATATTTGTGTCAAAATAATAATTATAATACATTGTTTTACAGAAATTTAGAGAAGTATATTGAAGATTGGAAAAATCGAAGCCAACGGAAGCCCTTAATCATAAGAGGTGCCAGGCAAGTAGGTAAGACTACCTTGGTAAAGAAAGTAAGTAGGTCTTTCGATCATTTTATTCAGTTAAACCTGGAAAAAAAGGAAGATCGAAAATATTTTGAGAATCAAGATAACGTCAGTCTAATCGTTGATTTGATAATAATAGATAGAAAGATAAAGATATCAGAGGGTGAATATATTTTATTTTTTATTGATGAAATACAGCAAATGCCCGAGTGTATTGGTTTATTGAGGTATTTTTATGAAGAGCTACCTAAAATACATGTTATTGCTGCGGGATCATTATTAGAATTTGTATTAGGTGATATCACTGCTATGCCTGTAGGTAGAGTAGAACAAGTATTATTGCATCCACTATCATTTGATGAGTTTTTGAAAGCCATCGGTCAGGATGTGTTATTTGAAAAGTGGGATTCACTAAATTTTGATAGTAATTATCATCAGATGTTTTTAAAATACTTTAGATCCTATATGGCAGTAGGAGGCTTGCCGGAAGCAATAAAGACATATGTGGATGATAATGAGTCAATGAAAGGTCTAAATCTTATTTATGAAAATATTTGGTTCAATTATTTAGAAGATATAAATAAATATGGAAAAAATAATTCAGAAAAAAAAGTTTTGAATTATGTCATAGAAAATGCTCCTTATGTATTGGATCGCTTTAGTTTTAATTCATTTGGTCAATCCATGTATAAAGGTAAAGAGATATCAGAAAGCTTCCGTAAACTCCAGCAAGCAAGAATTCTTCAATTAATATATCCTACGACATCTCTTAAAGTTCCAACCATGGTTGATCTCAAAAAAAGACCTAGAATTCAGTTTTTAGATACAGGTTTGTTGCTTTATGTTAATAATAAGGCTGTGGACTTAATCTTAAATGAAGACATGAACGATCAGTTTAGGGGAGCAATTTATAACCATGTCTGCCTTCAAGAAGTGATGTCTCATTCTTACTCTCTAATAGAAAAATACATGTTTTGGGTTAAAGAATCAAAAGATAGCAACGCAGAGGTTGATCTTGTAATTAATCATAATAACAGAATCATACCGATCGAAGTAAAAGCCGGTCCAACAGGGCGGCTTAGATCATTGTTTGAATTCATGGATAGAGTTGACCATAATCTCGCAGTAAGGATTAGTACAAATAAATACTTTGTAGAGGATGTAAAAACAATAAACGGAAAACCATTTACACTTATAAATATACCTGTCTATGCAGCTGGGAAAGTAAGGTCCATAATCGAAAATTTTAAGGATTATACCTAATAGAAAATTGATTGCGAAAATTAAAAATCACAATAATCTGATTTTTAATTAATTGTGATTTAAATTTTTCGCAGAATATTTTCTATTCACTATAATTCTGATATGTGGATTTACCACTTTTACAAATTATTCAATTGATTTTTGTTCTTATCGGCACTGATGGTCCAGAAAAATCCTAGGAATACAAACCGATCTGCCGGCTGTCCGATGGCACGTCTTTGGAATTGTCCATCCATGTCAGACGTATTGGCATATTGATACCCAAATACATTGTCGGTGCCTAAGATATTGGATACAGAAAAGTACAAAATCTTTTGTTGCGTAATCAAGTAGGCCCAGTTGAAACTTAGGTTTTGGAAAGCTTTGGTTTTACCATTCATAAAGGTGTTTTCATTGGGATTATTGTATGGTCTGCCTGAGTTGACGGTGTAAGAAAAGCCAATTTGCGAAGTGAGTTTTTCGATCCAGTGTTTGGTGACGATGGAAAGTGTATGATTTGCAATAAATGAAGGTGTGGCTCGGACAGGAAAGTTTTGGTAGTCACGCTCAGAGTCAATATATGAGTACGAAATCCAGTAATCTGTGTACTTGACAGTTTTGCTATCTCGCCAGAAAACATCGAAACCACGAGCATATCCACTACCGTTATTGTTGTACATGGCATTGAATTGTGGACGCACAGTATTGTACTTTATAAGATTGCTGTAATCTTTGATGTAGGCTTCCGTGCGAAGTAAACGGCCTTCCTTATTGTATTGATAATTGAGAATGTAGTGCTTAGCACGCTCTGTGCTTAGGTTTTGATTGAACTTGATGACTTCATAATTGGGCATTTGGGTAAAATCTCCATAAGCAAAGGAAAACTGGCTACTTTTAGATATTTTGTAAGCCATAGACGCCCTTGGATTAAAGTGAATCTCGTCCAATAAGTCATTTCTTGAAGCCCTTCCACCAATTTTGAATGCTAGGTTTTTGCTTAAAAATATGTCTGATTCGATGTAAGCTGCACCAATGTGATTGGTAAAACCTAGAGGATATTCCATACCTGAAGCTTCTGCGTATTTCTCGTCAAAATCAGTATAAAAGTAATCCAATCCGCCATAAATCGAGATTCTGTCAGAGATAGTGCGTGTGAGTTTGAGTTTAGTATGCATGGCATTTTCAGTATTGTTTAATTGGTCTTTGTCTATAGAAATCCTATTGATTCCCTGACCATAACTTACACCTGTATGAATCATCCAATCCTTTCCTAAGGTACCCTTATAAGTGATATTGCCATAAGTATTCTTATTTTTGAGTGCAAATCTTACTTTCTCCGGACGGTTGATATCTTCATCATTGATATCCAAATGAGAACCATCAAAAGCTGCATAGGCTCTCAATAGACCATTTTTAAATTTATATCTATACACGATTTCTCCACCACCAGATTGTACCGGTTTATTCCAGTCTAAGTCTTGTGGTACGATCTTCTGATACGGCCCGAGATTGATGTATGACAAATTAAGTGTAACGGACTGATTGTCCCATTTTTGGGTTTTACCGAGTCCTAGACCTACTGTCATTAAAGATATATCGGTTTGATTTTGAGTAGGTTCTGCTATGGTATTCAATGATAAGACACTAGACAATGCTTCACCGTATTCGGCACTATATCCACCCGTAGAAAAAGACACGCCATTAAACAAAAAAGGTGAAAAACGACTTCGTGTGGGTGTATTATTGGCTGTCGGTCCGTAAGGTTGTGCTACTCGCATGCCATCAACAAATGTCTGTGTTTCATTGGCTTCGCCACCTCTGACAAACAATCTTCCATCTTCACCGACAGTCTGTGTGCCAGGCAAAGTAGTCAATGCACCTATGATATCTCCTGCAGCACCTGCCGTAGTGACTATGTCGAGTGGTTTCAGGACAGATACTCTTGCTTTATCACCGGCTTCAAAAGTTCCTGCCGTAATGACAACAGCATCCAGTGATGTGACACTTTCCTTTAACTTGACGGTAAGTCCTGACAAAGCAGACACATCGTCTGTTTTTTTGAATGTTTCGTAAGAGAGATAGCTGATCACAAGCGTTTGTACACCTGTTTCTGATGTTTTGAATTGGTAGTCACCATTTTCATCTGTGACAGATCCATCATAACTACCTTCGATAAATACATTGGCGCCGATGATGGCTATGCCTTGCTGATCAACGACACGGCCATTAATACTATTTTGAGACCAGATCGATATGCTACTTAAAAGGAAAAGAATGTTGAATATTTGCTTCATTTTATTTGATTTATGAAGCAAAAGTGGAGACATCCTGCTCTTTAGGCAAAATAAATGGACTCAGTTGTGGATTATGGAGGATGAGTTGTAGGAGAAACATTATTTTTGCAGCTTTACAAAAACTGTATGGAAAGTCTAATGCCAACGATCAAAAAGATAAAATGCTAAATTATTACAGCACATGAAAATACAAGTAAAAATACTCAATATTAAAACAGTCAATGAACTTCCTGGTTATTGGACTAATGATGATTTCATCCAATTGCTGGACAAAATGGATTTGCCCGATGCGGACAAAGTGAAACCTGAAGAACTCAAAGAATTGCTCTATATGGCCATTACAGATTTTGAGCCCAGTGAAGCTGCAGAAATCATCTTGACTTACAAGCTCGGTGGCCAGCTTACAGCAGGTCAGATACAAGACATCAGCCACGATATGGAGGATGAAAAAGTAGCTGAAACCTATGCTAATCCTTCATTTCATTATGATCTGTTCAATATCAATCAGCTATTGTATAGGGCATACAAAGGCAAATTTCCCAATACTGAGGCTTCTGTCATCATGATGGAACTGACCGCAGATGAAAACACTGAAGTCAATAAGGAAATCCTGACCAAAGCGCTGGCACAAAGCCTGAGCGAAAGAAGTATCATACAGCGACTCTATGAAGATCAGGTGACGGGACAAGCTGATTTCGGAGATGCTGAAAAAATCATTTGGACATACAACCAAAAAGAGAAAAATACGTATGAGATCATCACTTCCCGCTATTGGGTGGAGAAAGAAGATATTGAAAAAGGAGAGTATGAAGCAGATATAAAGTTTTTTGAGGAGAAGGATTGACTCTAAAACTCAATTCATATC
Organism: Saprospiraceae bacterium; assembly: GCA_016713025.1. Classification (NCBI taxonomy): domain Bacteria; kingdom Pseudomonadati; phylum Bacteroidota; class Saprospiria; order Saprospirales; family Saprospiraceae; species Saprospiraceae bacterium. Next base: position 22,475 of record JADJPZ010000002.1, read on the forward strand.
GTTTTTAGCGATCATAATAGCAAATAAATATACTTATTGGCGATTACGATCGCCAAAAGCGAGTGTTGGTCAAAAAAACAAGCTTTTTACAACTGATTCCAGAAATTACTGCGATTGATAATAAATGTCTCTTTGGGCTGGTAAAAATCAGTAAATGTTGTACTGAATTTAGCATTCTTTTTTTCGTTCCATTTCAATTCAAAAGCACTGATACCATCTCTTCCTTCCTCTACATAATCAATTTCTGCATGCATTTTACTAAGCCAGAACCAACTTTTTACCGGTAGTTTTTGGTAGCTGTTAAACTTCAGTTTTTCTGTGATAAAATAGTTTTCCCACAATGCCCCTATATCGTTACGCTGTCCTATAGGATTAAAATTATTGATAATTGCATTGCGGATACCATTGTCATAAAAGTAAATTTCCTTGAGGTAGAGATCTCCTTTCTGTCATTTCGTGATAATGGATTTAACCGATAGACGACAAAACTCTTTTCAAGCAAATCGATATAATTCACTACCGTTTCCTTATCTATACCTACGGTTTTTGAAAGTTCATTGTAGGAGACTTCGCTTCCCACTTGCCATGCCAATGCTTGTAATAATCTACTTCCGGTTTTCGAATACCTCCTGACTCCAGAATGTCTTTGTAGAGATAACTGCCGGACAGAGAACTGCAATCAATGATTTAATCAACTGAAAATCCGGATTGGACCATAAGAGTCTGTCTGCAGGGTTATCTCCATTGACCATTAAGAAAGTCAGCTTCAGTTCTTCTGCTATTTTTTAAATAAGAAAAGTTTTGCCCACTTGTCTTGGCCCTAGCAAAATAATGGCTTTCTTAAAATCAATTTTTGCTTTAATAATTTCGAAAAGCGCTCTTTTTATCATTATTTGCGATTATGATCTCAAAAAGTGAGTTTTTTGGCATTAAAAATATAAAATACACCAAAAAAATATTAAAACATCTATTATAATAAACTCAAAGATGTTCAGAATTTTTATTGCAACAGCAAGTTTAACTATCATTTTTGTTTCTTCATGTGTTCCAAATAGAATGAATTGCAGTAAATCATACGGGTTGTGGTTGTCAGCTGAAAATCACAAAATCTGGTTTCACATTGAAAAAGCAAACCCTTATCTTTATCCGATAGGACATTTTGAAAAATTTGCAGTAACTGATACATCGTATGTTTTTATCAACCCTGCCAATAAAAAAATAAAATCTGCAACAAAAGAGATAAACTTTTCGGTAGTCTCTGAAAATAAAGATAGCTTATTTCTTATTGGGCCCAAAATATTAAAAAGATGGTTCGGTCTTATCAATGGACAACTACGTGATACATTGGTATTTTCCAGAACTTATCCTAAAAATAGTGGTAATTTTGAGTCGATAGAATTTGAGACAACCGGCTGTTATGGTACATGTCCTCAAATGAAATTGAAAATCAATAAAACTGGTGCAGTGTCCTTTGAAGGAATAGATTACACTGAAAAGAATGGTTATTACTCCGGCAAACTCACAGGTACTCAATTGAATTTCGTGAAGAGAAACCTAAGTTATTTGAATTTTTGAACACTAGATGAGCATTATGAAGCTATGTGGACTGATGATGAAACGTGTAAAATTTCTATTAGGCTCAAAGACAAAATAATAAAAACATCTGTATATGGATTTGATAATGAACCTGTCCCATTAAGGATTTTTATTAATGAGTTGAAAGAACTATATAAAGACATTGATATGAAAAAAGACAGTATGCATGCCTATTATGATCTAATGAAAATACCACCACGATAGTTTCAAATAAGTGCACTATTTATCATGTAGGAGATTAATCATAAATTCGTATAACTATTTTAGATTACAATCCCCAAAAGGGAATATTTCTAACAAATTCGACCAAGATGTCGGGTGAGATACCGACTCATACTATTGATTTTTAGAGTATATTTATGTAAGGCATGGCAAAAGTAAAAGTAATTAAACAATTAATTTGTAAATTGTGCTGAATATATAAATAAGCCTTATGCCACCCACCTTTTCGCCCGGAGTCATCAGCATGTTGCCCTTGTTTTATGTAGGATGGAAAGACAGCATCCTTAGCCCCTCAGAAATGAAACTCATCCACGAGCGGATTAAAAAACTGGACCACCTGACAGCAGAAGATGTCAAATATCTGATAGCACATACTAATCCCGCTCATCCACCCAAACCGGAAGTGTACAAAGAATGGCTTCACGCCATCAAATCTCAGGCTGCACAACTCAGTCATCGCGAAAAGTCGGGTCTCGCACAACTCGGAGCAGAGATGTCATTGCTGCTGTTACCCAACGCGTCTTCTTCAGATGCGCAGGATATGATAGAAGCCATCACATCACTTGAAAAAGCAATGGGTATCGACGATCCGGGCATTCATCAGCGATTATTTAATCAGTTAGGATGGTCACAAATAGCAGACACCGATCATGATTACTTATTTGATCCGGCAAAACTGCACGATATCACAAATTCTTACCAACTCAAAATCAAAAAAGTTACTAAAAATCTACTGCTCGATCCTTTGTTTAATATTGATGAGTCACTGGTAGACAAGGATGTATTACGTGATAAAACACTGGAAAGAGTTCAGGCACTGGCAAAACAGGGATTTGGCGCTTTATCATACCCGATAGCAACCGGTGGGCGAAATGATATAGGCGCTTACATGGCAGTTTTTGAGACACTGGCATACCATGACCTGAGTCTGAGTGTCAAATTCGGTGTACAGTTCGGTCTTTTTGGTGGTGCCATCCTCAACCTGGGTACAAAATATCACCACGATACCTACCTGCCGAAAACGGGCACTGGCGAATATCTCGGTTGTTTTGCGATGACGGAGACAGGCCATGGCAGCAATGTTAAAGATCTGGAGACTACAGCCACATATGACCATACCACCGGAAATATCATCGTCCATTCGCCCACCGAAAGCTCAGGTAAAGAATATATAGGCAACGCACTTCATGCCCACTTTGCAGCAGTATTTGCCCAACTGATAGTAGATGGTACCAATCATGGCATCCATACGGTATTGGTGCAGATCAGAGATGCTCAAAATAATCTCCTTCCGGGCATCAGGGTAATGGATTGCGGTCATAAAATCGGCCTTAACGGCGTGGATAATGGACGGATATGGTTTGACCGGGTTTCGGTCCCCAAACGAAATCTTCTCAACAGATTCGGTGATATAGCACAAACCGGAAAGTACATCAGCCCGATAGAAAATCCCAACAAACGATTTTTCACGATGCTGGGTACGCTCGTGGGTGGGCGCATATGTGTGGGATTGGGGGCGTTGAGTGCCGCAAAAACTGCCCTGAGTATTGCCATCAACTATGCAACAAAAAGAAGGCAATTCTCTCCTAAGGATGGATTACCTGAAACCGTCATTATGGATTATCCGACGCATCAACACCGGCTGATACCCAAATTGGTCAAAAATATTATTTTCCATAATGCCTTGTCTTTCCTGGCAGAAGAATTTGCCTCACAACCTGATGAATCAGAAATCAGAAAAATAGAAACCAAAGCCGCCGGACTGAAATCACTGGCAACATGGCTGAGTTCAGAAACCATTCAAACCTGCCGCGAAGCATGCGGTGGCAAGGGTTATCTTAGCGAAAATACCTTCGGTCGCCTGAGGGCAGATGCGGATATTTTTACCACTTTTGAAGGTGATAATACAGTACTTATGCAGCTGGTAGCCAAGGGATTGCTGACAGAATTTAATCAGGAGTTTCATGAGGCCGGATTTACAGCTGTATTGCGATATATAGGCGGAAAGATCCAGTTCAGGTTATCGGAATACAATCCTTTATTTACCAGAAATACCTCTGTGGAACACCTGGAGAGTGATGAGTTTCTCTCCGATGCACTCAAATACCGCGAAAAGAAAGTGCTCATTGCGCTTGCAGACCGAATGAAATCCTACATAGACAAAAGGATGGAACCCAACGAAGCTTTCCTGAAATGTCAACTCCATATGATCGATGCCGGCCGGGCATACATAGAGCGGCTCGCCTATCGTATGATGGTAAGAAAACTGGAAGAACTGGAAGAATCGCCTGAAAAATCCATACTGACACGTATCAAAAATGCCTTTGCCCTGAGCATCATCATGGAAAACAGGGATTGGTATCTGGAAAACGACTATATGGACGGCAGCAAAACAAAGGCGATCAGACGGGTGTACAATAAACATATCGCGTCATTGAGCCATGATATCAAAGGGCTCGTCACGGCTTTGGGAGTGAATGAGCGGGTGTATTGGGTGCGGGAGTAGAAAGGTTTTTGACGAGGTTCTTTATTGATCATGGTTGGAAAAGATAAGATTCTTTATCCAACCGCCATCTTAGCTGAATCTTTCCAAAGATATGGTGGCATCGGCTCGTTCAGTTCCCATTTTATGCTCATGGGTTTTGAACCATAGTGTTCTGCAAGTTTACCTTCACCTATGAAAACATAAGACATGGTGTTGCCGAATTCATCAGTATTTTGTTCCCGAACAAATAGAAGGATCTTTCTACCTATTTCATCATGGTGAATGTAATCTAATCCTCTCCCACGATCACTCCTTACAGCATTGTGAGATTGCCAGTGAAATAATGTGTCGCTTATTGCAAAATCTTCATAAAGTGTAGTAGGAGAAAAGTCTTTTTCAGATTTATTCAGTGTTATAAACAAAATATCTGTATTCTTATCTTTTATAATAGCATTACCTTCTCTATTGCTGGATTTTTTGTTAAAAGTACTATCTCCAAAAGCAGCAAGTATTTGATCTCGAGTATACCTACCGTGAACTTTTAATGGTTGTTTATATGGTAATAATATTTCCTTCTCTTCAAAATCAATTTTGTCACTGAGTAATTCAAGAACTTCAATAATTTCTTGAATAAGAACTTTGTTTTTACCAATACTACTAATGCTACTTTCCAAAGAATCAAATCCTTCCGCATTTTGCCATACATCATAGTGAAGCATTAAACACATTGACCTTTCAACTTCATCCAAACGGTCAATATCTATTTGAAAAGCTTGTTTGGCTAACTTAAGAATAAAACTAAAATATGAAAATGAACTGCATGACAACCATTTATTATTAATCGTACCCAATATCTCTTTTTCATAACTATCAGAGAAATTTTCCAATTGTCCTGCTCGAGCACAAAGTCTAGACCAGCTATCTTTTTTATAGATTAACTGTAAAGGAATATTATTTAGCTTTACAAAATTCTTCAGGGTTAATGGCAAAGCTGTTTGTTCTTTAAAAAATCTAATTTTTGCAATGAGTTGATTGATATTTAATCTTGTTGCTTTCTTGATATTGTCAAGAATATAATCTTTAGCTTTCTTCTCTAAAATAATACTACATCCCAATGGTAAATGAGGAAACTCATCTTCTATCTCTTTTTGGATTGGTGTATTGGTTTTTCCAATTAATGCTCTAAACTTACCTTCAAAATTATATTCTGGTCGAGAATTGCCAACAAAATCTAAGACAGTCAAACAATCTTTTCCTTCAGCTAGTCGCAAGCCTCTTCCCAACTGCTGCAAGAAAACAGTTAAACTTTCTGTGGGCCTAAGAAACAATACAGTATCAATCTCTGGAATATCAACTCCTTCGTTAAAAATATCGACAACAAATAAATAATTGATTTCTTTATTTGTTAGCCTTTCCCTTATTTCCTTTCTCAACACACTTCTATTACTAACTAAATAGTCTGCCTTCAATCCAGCCAATAAAAATTTTTCAGCCATAAACTGTGCGTGCTCTTGAGTAATACAAAAACCCAAAGCCCTGACATCTTGATAATCCCTTAAATATTTATCAAGATTTTGAATGATCTCTCTAACTCTGTTATCACTTTTAGTATATACTTTAGATAATTCACTTGGTACATACCTTCCATTTTTCCAATCAACATTGGTTAGGTCTATGCTATCAGTTACTCCAAAGTATTGAAAAGGGCATAATAATTTTCTATTTAATGCCTCAGGAAGCCTTATTTCAGCTGCAATTGTGTTGCAAAAATCCGATAATATATCTTCACCATCCATTCTTTCAGGTGTAGCAGTTAAGCCTAATAGGATTGTTGGCTCAAACTGATTTATTATCGGTCTGTAGCTTGATGCGGCAATATGATGTACTTCATCAATAACAATGTAATCATAAAAATTCGAGGTCAAATTTAGTTTTCCAAGTTGGTTATTAAGTGTCTGAACCGAGGCAAAAACATGGTCATATTTTTGCGGTTCAATGCCATCTACCCATAATTCACCAAAATTATTATCTTTTAAAACTCCTTGGTAAGTTGCCTGTGCTTGTTGCAGTATCTCTTTTCTATGAGCTATAAAAAGTATTCTTGATCTGGTATTTGTACTTTTAAATCTCTTATAATCAAATGCAGAAATGACTGTTTTTCCCGTTCCTGTAGCTGCAACTACCAAATTTTTATGGCGATTGTGCACAGTTCTTTCTACTTCTAATTTTTCTAATATTTCTTCTTGAAATGGGAATGGTTTTAAATCAAAATAAGTATTAATTCCTTGATTATTAATTGAACCTCTTTTTAGCGCACTTTTTAATTTTTCGTGATGTCTATCTAAATTATAGGACTCAAATTCTTTATCCTGCCAATATGTGTCAAATGTCTTCTTAAACTTATCTATAATATGGCTAATTTCTTTAGTTGTAATTTTCATATTCCATTCTAATCCGCTAGTAAGTGCAGATCGAGAAATATTTGAAGATCCAATATATCCTGTGTGATAGCCTGTATTCCTGTGGAATAAATATGCTTTTGCATGCAATCGCTCATTTTCAGTATTATAGGAAACCTTTATTTCTGTGTTCTTTAAGGTTGAAAGATATTCAACTGCTTTTAGGTCAGTTGCTCCCATATATGAAGTTGTAATGATGTTCAATTTTCCACCATTTTCTGTGAACTCAAACAGTTCTTTTTCAAATATTCTTATACCTGTCCACTTAATAAATGAAACCAAAAAATAAATATTATCTGCAGATAGGATTTCCTTTTTCAATTCACTTTCTAAAGAAATACCAGCATTACTTCCAGTAAATAATTCACTGTGAGACAATCTAGTGTATGGTGTTATTTCTTTTATGTGTTTGTCAAAATCACCAAACCTTGAATCAACCTTATTAAAGATGGCAGTTAATATTTTACCTTCAGTATCGATAATATCATCATTAAAATCGGCATTGTTGAGTTCATCCCTTAATAAAAAGATGATTTTATTGGAAAGTTCTATTTGCTTTTCCACAGTTTCTTCACCAGAATAAATACCAAGGCCAATTTTAATAACATCAGCCAAATATTGAGTTAGAATTTTTGCTGCTTCTGATTTATCCAGAATCGTATTCTTTATATAAAAATGATTCTTATCAAGTTCATTTAATCTTGATATTACTAACTTATTAATCAATTGCTCATATAGCCCTTCTATCATAGTTTGTTTTTAGGTTTATAATTTCTTTTACAATCGGTACATCTGCTGGTGCCCAATCCAACAATAAAAGTTGGGAATATAGAAGCCATTGAAATTCTTTATGTTCATTTAGAATTATTTCATCTCCAAGATACTTACAAAGATATGGAATTAAAACAATCTCAAAAGTCCCGTAGTCATAGTAGCTTATTGATAATTTTTGCATAATTTCAGTGGATATACCTAACTCTTCCTTTAATTCTCTATGTAAACAAAGTTCTGCTGTTTCATTCTCTTCAATTTTCCCGCCGGGGAATTCCCATTTAAGGGGCAATGACATTTTTTCACTTCTTTGCACACAAAGCACTCTATTGTCGCTGAAAATCACACCACAAACCACTTCAACCACCATGATCTATAACTTCAAGATGTTCCACTCCATAATCTGAAAATATTTCATCAAGCAACGATTTTTTAAAGTCACTTGAGCCCAGTAAAATAGTTGAAAACACTTCAATCCTATCATCCACACTTAAGATATTGAGACAATCAGTATCTCTAAAGAATGCCATAAAATCATCCCTCGTCATTTTTGTAATATTGTATTCTGTTGAGAATTCAAATGTACAATTTTTTCCTATACATCGATGAATTTGGATTACTTTCGTCAATAATTTCAATTCTAACAGTATTTCAGTCCTTATTCAACATTTTGGGCAAGTGGTATGTTGGTCCGATAAATCATAAACCTGATGAAAGTTGATCATTTTTTTCACACAAAGGTATATAGAAGTCATTTTGCAAACAACAGACTATAAGTCACAATGCGCTCTCATTAACCCTGATCACCTTACATCCAATTTAGCCGATATCGGTATCCCTAAGAAAACAAAAACTTCCTCACCAACATCTCCGGTTGGGTATTTTTGCCTTTGATGCGGCTAATGTTGTAGGAGCGGGTAGTCGGATCGTGGACGTCCATTATTGATATCTGTTTGTGTCTTTGTCTAACTGTCTATTGGGTTGGATTGTTTGATGCACTTCAATATGCGTTGCTGACGACTGGGGTTGAATTGTCTAAAACTGTATTTTCCACTATAACGGCCATTATTGACTAAATTGGCCACTTATTTTCCACTATAACTACTTATTAGGCATTTAATTTCCATTATAAAAGTTTTTTCAGAAAATCAAACGTGACTCATCCTGATTTTTAAAGGCATTACATTCTCTGAGTTTTGATTCCATTGCATCTATATCTTCCCCATAAATACTATAACTAAAGTTGTGGATGCGGCTCATCATTTTTGTATAAGGTAAGGTATCTCTCTGACGAGTGAGGCGCCTTAAAGCTCCCATATAGTCATCCCGATACACAGTAGGAATCATTATTTTTGAATGGCCTTTATGCATCAGTTCAGCATTCATCATGATCCTGGCTACCCTGCCATTTCCATCCAAAAATGGATGAACTTCGCTAATGACAAACATGATATACATGGCTTTAGCCAACGGATGTTCCAGATTTCTATAGTAATCAAAAGATTGGATCAATGTACCTTTTACAAGCGTATGGTCTACAAAGAATGTCTCGCCTGCTCTGTTGTTTTTATCTTTAAACGATCCGGGCAATTTGTCTGGTCTGCCTCCCATGATGATTGCATGACGATACATCATGATATCCAGAAGTTCTTGTGGTCTTTCGGGAACAATGCTCATTTCTACTATATCAGATACGATCTTATAAGTTCCTGTTATGTCGTGAGAATCACCACTTCTATTAGGTATGGGAATGCCTGTTTGAATTATTTGTTTTGCCTCATCAATTTCAAAAATGGTTCCTTCTATATAATTTGAAAAATAAGCTTCAAAAAACGCAAAATTTCTGATAGCTTGTTTCGATACATTTTGGTCTCTCAGATCCGGGAATGTCAATTGTTGCAATGCAGAGAAAAGGATATGAAACAAATTAATCCTATCAGGATCATAAGGCAGCCCTTTTGCTCTTGCCACAGATTGTGGTGATGTAAGAATTTTCGATGGTTTTGTGCCTAATATTGAGCTGATGATTTTGCTTAGCTTTTGAAATTCAACTTCCATATCTGTAGCTGCAGCAATTGTTTTGGCTTTATCTCGTATTTCGTTTAAGGCCACATCTCCTTTTATCCTAATAATTTCTTCCAGTTTTTCCTCTATGGTTGGCAGCGGAAGTGTTTTGGAATCAGGTCCTGTTTGTCTTGAAACTTGTAAGTTTTCGAGTAGAGCACGTTCGAGTTGGGATACATAAAGACCTTCTGTTAGCAAATTGTCATTAGGCAAACGATCCTTACCTTCTAAAAATCTTATATTTACACCAGGTAGTTTTATAGCCTTTGTATAAGAGTAAGTAATAAAAATATTTCCTGTTGACGTTGGTTTAAATTCCAAAGCTGATCTATGACTTAAAAGGGCACCGGGGTATAATTTTCCAATAATTTGCCAGATATTTCTTTTAACTATTTCACTATCTTCTTCCTCAAAATTGGATGTATAGATCCTGGGAGCTACTTTTCGTATTTTCCCCTTTTTCATAAGGTTTGAAATCCACTTACTGTTTTGTTCAGGAAAAATTACTTCCGGAAGTTTCAACAATCTTTTATTTTCCATTATAAACTAAATATGCACAAAAATAGTCACTTATTTTCCATTATAACTACTTTTTGGGCATTTATTTTCCACTATAGCTTACTTGTTGTGTTGGATATTGCCAAATGCGCCATGGCGTTGTATACCATATTCTCAACCTTTCAGCCGAAACTTAATGGGCAAGGTAAATAAAACCCGTACAGGTTTACCCCTCTGAATGCCGGGATTCCAGACAGGCATATTATGAAGTAGTCTTATAATTTCATTTTTAATGTCCTGGCAGAGGCCTCTTTTTATATATATATCAGCGATACTTCCATCTTTATCTATGACAAAACTAGCTATTGCTGATCCCTGTACGCCATATTCCCTCGCCATACGAGGATACTTAAGGTTTTTGTAAATATAATTCAGCAGAGCTAAATTTGAGCATTCTTGTCTTTCCTTACGATCATCTGAAGTACATGAAGCTAACATTGGCATGATTTCACTTTCGGATAATTCTCTTTTTTCTTCCAATTGAGAAAAAATAGTATCGGCTCTGTAGATGCCTTCATTGTATATTCGACCCAGAGAATCGTACTTAATGAATGCACCATCTCTTATTCCATTTTTGTAGTTATAGACAGATGTCAACTGACCTTTCTGGTTACTTTCTTTCCACTCACCTTCCATTTTCCCATTTACGTAATTTCCCCTTCCTGATGTATGTTTATACCATTCACCTGTCTCTTTTCCATTTTCGAACTGTCCTTCGGCCATGAGCGTGCCGTCATCCCACCATTCCTGATATAGTCCAACTTTATATTTTTTATCAGGTGATACAGAAAATTTTACTGTCATTTGATTTGTCTCAGGAAAAAACTGTCTGAAAACGAAACTTCCATCTGGCTTTTTGGAAAGTACGGTGTGGTATTCTGAAGATACTTCTTTTTCATCCTTATCCAAAAATTGAACATATTTACCTTTGAACTGTGGGAATGGAATATGACATCCCTGAATCATTATTATGGAAAATAAGCAAATTATTAATTTTTTCATTTGGTTATATTGAATTTTACTTTATTGTACAAACAGTCAAATATAAAAAAATATTTAATGTTGTGCCATTTTTTAGCTCCGTTTGCATGCAAAGAACATTTTTTTACATCATTTCGCTCCTTTCATTGGTGACATCTTTTGGTGTTTGTTCGATCAGGATGTCGGGTGAGATGCCCACTCCTTCTATTGCTCATTTACCATTGGTGTCATAAAAACCGCATCGACGTGCTACCATACCATTAAAAGCTTCTTTGCCTTCGATGTGTATTTGCTTCACGATAACCAACATTCATCTATCACTCAGGATGTCAAGGGCTGAAGTAAACGGACATTTACTTCTGAATTTATAGCCCATCTTCCTAAATCTTTAAAAGCTACAAAGTTAAGGAAGTTAAAAAGTAACTGCAAAATAAAAGTATTGTTATACTTTTGCTGAGGAGATACAATTATATATTTTAATAACAAATTAAATTAAAAAGCTTTGTTAAAGGAGATTTGAACTAAGATTTTACCAATAGGTAACTTATAGTAGACAGAAAATATTCTGCGAAAAAACCAATTCATAATGTATTGTAAATTAAATAATTATGATTGTAAATTTTCGCAATCAATTTTCTGTTTGGTATAAATCCTTCATTTACATCCATTTGACTTATCATATATATACTGTAACAAAGCCATTAAATATAATGATCAAAAAAAATTCAACTAATCTAAATCTGTTCTTAGCAGTAATATTCCTTTTGTTACAAACAAATGCAAAAGCACAACTTCTCAAAGTAAACGGTAAAAAAATAGTAAACTCTTCGACTAATCAGGAGGTCATCTTGAATGCTGTGAATTTTGGAAACTGGATGGTCATGGAAGGCTACATGATGAACTCATCCGATCAGGCACCTGACCAACATACCTGGAAAAATAAGTTAACAAATCTGATCGGAAGTTCAAATACAACTATTTTTTATAATGCCTGGCTGACAAATCATGTTGCTCAGGCCGACATCAATCAGATTAAGTCCTGGGGATTTAATTCAGTACGGCTACCTATTCACTACGAATATTTTGTTAATGCGGGCTCACCTGATGTCTGGGATGACCAGGGATTTAATCTTTTAGATAATATTATTTCCTGGTGCACTGCTGCAGGTGTTTATGTTATCATTGATTTACATGCTGCACCCGGAGGGCAAAGTAATGGTGCCATCAGTGATTATGACAGTACGAAACCTTCTTTATGGGAAAGTGAGGCCAACAAATTAAAGACAATCAACCTTTGGCGGCGGCTTTCTGAACGGTACAAGCATGAAGTTTGGGTAGCAGGTTATGATTTACTAAACGAACCTGCATGGAATTTACCTAATGGGACAGACCTGAGAAATCTATATGGAAGGATAACAGACGCCATCAGATCAACGGGCGATAGTCATATTTTGTTTATTGAAGGAAACTGGTATGCAAATGATTTTACAGGACTTACACCCGCGTGGGATACAAATATGGTTTATTCTTTTCACAAGTACTGGTCGAATGCTACTACTGAGGATATAAAATGGATTACTGACTTTAGAGATGCACAAAACAGGCCAATATGGTGCGGAGAACATGGAGAGAACAGCAATGATCATTTTACAAAAATTGTTGAAACATTTACAGCAAATGGTACTGGTTTTGGCTGGTGGCCGATGAAAAAATTTGAGAGTATAAATGATTTTGCAGATGCAAAATTTCCGGTTGGCTATACCGAACTTTTGAATTATATGGGAGGGACTAATCCCGGGCTTGATCCCGCAAAGGCCTTTAATACACTAATGCAGTTGGCAGAAAATGTAAAATTGGCTAATTGTACCATTCAAACTGAAGTACTGCGATCTGTTTTTACACAATCTGGTAATAGAAAAACAGAACCATTTTCAAACAATCAGATACCAGGTAAATTGTTCACTCCGAACTATGATAAAGGAATGAATGGATATGCTTATTCAGATCAGTCCTGGGAAGACGTGAGATTAACAACAGGTATTTATACTGCCTGGAATAATGGTTGGGTATACCGTAATAATGGCGTGGATTTGGAAAGGACTTTTGACCCAGGATCAAATGGGTACACTGTGGGATGGTTTAATAAAGGTGAATGGTTAAAATATACGGTAGACGTAGCTGAAGCGGGCACTTATAAGCTTCAATTCAGGGTTGCCAACGGATTTTCTAAAAACGGCATAGTACAAATACAAAATGGTGATGGAACAGAACTTCTGGCAACAGCAACAGTTCCACCGACGGGTGGGTGGGGCACCTGGACATCTATTAGTGTTAACGGAGTTTTCCGAACATCCGGATTGCAGGAAATCAGAATGGTTAATACGATTGGAGAATTTAATGTTAACTCTATCAATTTTGTATTTGAGAACTCTTCTTTACCCGCAAAAGTGACTATTCCACCATCTCAAAAAGTAATCAGTCTTAAAGGAAACAACAGTAAATATGTGACATTTTCAGGTCCTGCCAATCTGATATCCTGTACAGGATCAACCCAAGGTACTATTGAAGAGTTTACCATAGTTGATGCAGGCAATGGTTTGGTGGCTTTAAAAGGAAGTAATAATAAATTTGTAAGTGTTGGTTCTGATAATCTCCTTTATTGCAGCGCATCAGCAATTGGAACAAAGGAAAAATTTACCATGGAAGATTTATCCGGGGCGCTTTCGTTTAAAGGGTTTAATAATCTTTACGTTTCTTCAGAAAATGGGGCAACAACAGGCATGCCGTGTACCAGAAAAACAGCTCAAGCCTGGGAATATTTCAATTGGACATACATACGGGATAATGTGATTATTTCTGTTGCAACAGACGAACTTGCAGCAAACGGGTATAAAGTGTTTCCAAACCCAGCCCGAAATACAATTAATATCTCTTCAACATTAAACAGGCATCCTTCAATTATTATATATGATCTGGGCGGAAAGGAGGTTATACATACTACATTAATAGGATCAGACAAAAGTATTGATTTAAATAGTATCCCCAATGGTGTTTATTTAATGAGAATCATTGAATCTGAACAATCAGTTTCAGTTAAATTCATTAAAGCCAATTGATAAAGATGAAATGAGGTAAAACCCTCTTTTTTTTAGTTGGTAGACATAAAGAATATAATCACACCCGTATATAAAAATACTTAAAATAATCGCAGGAAATTAATTCAAGAAATATTCGAAAGCGATGCCGACCTACCTGAAGATAATCAAGCCAAAACATTTACAGTTACACTGCATACATTATCATTGCAAATACACAATGAAGCTGTTTTCCTCATCAAACAGATATAACTTGAGTCCCAAAATATTGGGTTAGAAATCTATGGATCGTTCCAGATTTTTAACAAATAAATGAGTTTCAAAAAGTCCTTTTATCATTTGACTTTTATATTGTTATCTAATAATCAGTATTAATCAAACGACTTTTTAGTCAAAGAGTTTAATTCTGCAAGAAGCATATCGGCTGTGTCTTTAAAATTGAAGTAAGATTTGCCTTACATTCCGGATTTTGTTATGTGGATTTAAAAATATTGAAAAATTTACTTCGTTCTTCCTTCTACAATTTTATCATATTCGATGTCATTAGGTTCCCACAATTCTATTTTATTGCCTTCAATATCCATGATGTGCACAAATTTTCCATACTCAAACGACTCAATTTGGTCAGTTACAGTTACGCCTTCGCTTTTGAGTTGCGCTACAAGCAATTCCAGGTTTTCCACTCTGTAATTGATCATAAACTCTTTTGTAGATGGCTCAAAATGTTTGGTTTTTTCTGTAAATGGACTCCATTGCGTAAATCCTTTTTTGGTACTATCCGCACCTTGCCTCCATTCGAAATTTGTACCCCATTGATCGGTGTCCAAACCCAAGTGAGCTTTATACCATTCTTTCATTTTATTGGGGTCTTTGCATTTAAAGAAGATACCACCGATACCTGTTACTTTTTTCATTTTAGTATTGTTTTTAAAGTGATGAGAAATACTGCTTTTTGTTGCATATCCAAGTCCAAATATGGTGACAAACGAGATGAAAAATAGAAATGTTCGCATTCATTTTTAATTTTAACAATGCAAAGATACCAGGCCATTTTAGTATAAAATTGTAAAAAATTAACCCTGAAATGAAATAAAGTTTGGAGAGCTTGCATCAATTTTATTTTTGTCTACAAAATCTGCATATTGTTTAGGTGTAATGTTGGTTGTGGATTTGAATAAATGAATAAAATGTGCCTGATCATAGAAGTTTAAGTCATAAGCTAATTTTGTCAGAGATTGTTGCGGATCTATTGACAATTTACTTAAAGCTTTATTGATAGATAGTAGTTGTAAATATTTAACGGGGCTTATACCTATATGTTTTTGATATGACTTTATTAGCGAGTTTTTAGAAATCGAGATTTTACTGCAAGTATCTTTTACATAAATTTTTTCGTCGCTATGGACTCCAAAAAGATCTAAGGATTTGGTCAAATAAGCTGGAGTATGGTCTGGATTTAGATTTTTTACCAAATAATTTTCAATAAGTGAAATTTTGTCTTTAGCAATAGTAACATTTTGTAATTGATCGATCAAACCCGCAAAAGATGTATCAAAAACCAGATCTGCTTCAATAAAACTGTAAGCAAAGTCGCTTGCGTGATATTTTGTAAATGCTTTTAATCCATTAGGTTTGAAGAGTACACCCATCATTTCGTGTTTGCCAGCACTTTTTGAGATAACCGGTCTTTTTTGGATGCCACAAATCCATGAAGTAGTGTTATTTAAGATATTGTCATACCCGGGAACATGTGAAATGGAATAATTGTCAGAAAAATTGAAAACTAATTCGTGATATAGCAGCGGAATTGTCATGGTTGTGTGCGTCAAATCATCTGCCTGACAATACCAAAATTTATCGATATACTTGCTTAAAAGTCCTGTCGGAATATGTTCAAAATATGTCATTGGTACTTAATCCTTACTGCTTTTGAAAATTTACCTGTGCAAATTTATACATTATTTGATTATGATAGCTTTTTAATATTTGGTGTTTGTTTTGGAAATTTGAGTTACCATTAACATAAGGTAGATCAAAATACCTATCACTGAAGCATACCGACTCGAATTGCACTAATACCGCCAAACTCGGAGATGATGGTCGCAGTTTCTGCCTAATTCGGCAGACAGGTGCAACTGCGATCCTTGGTATTTATGATTTTGTAATTCAATAGCAAAATGATCAGTATACATAGCCGGTTTTTTAGTAATTAGTAGATAAGGCATTAAAAATACTTAAAATAAAGCGTCGCAGTTGCATTTATCTAACCTAACAACGGTAAAATTTATCTGACCTATAACGGTCTGAAACTGCGAAGATCGGTACACTTAACTATTTTTATACATAATTTTAATAATTCTTCACCCCTCTTACAACCTTATCAACAGATTTGTAGTCATACTCATTGGAATTTAATAATCCCAAAATATGATAAGCAATCAAGTCAACTCTATCGACATCAGAATCCAATTGGCCTTCATGTGGACATCGCTGATGTTTTGTTATATCTATTGTGATTATTTTGAACTATATACCCCTGACAAAATATCAGAAATCATTGAGGGTACGAGCATGCTGAACGATCCTTGGAAATTATTTGCAGCTTCGGTGTTACTAGCTATCCCATCTATGATGATCTATCTCTCGATATCACTTCCACCAAAAATAAATAGATTATTGAACATTGGATTTGGCGTATTTTTTGCACTTTTTTTAGCGCTCATATTGACTTCGTTGGATTTTGAATGGTATAAATTCTACATGATGTTTGCAGCGATTGAAATAGTGCTGGCTGCGCTCATTGCGAGAAAAGCTTATCTTTGGCCACAAACAGAATCTTAAACATGGATCAAAGGAGATAATTGACTTACTTAACATATAATAAAGAAGCGTCACCGGAAAGTTAAGAAAATTAATCAAAAATGAGCAGACAGAATATACTGATTATCACTATTTTCTGCATTATCAAATTGACACTTCATTTGATTGCAGATGGTAATTCTGGCTTTCAAGGTGACGAGTTGCTACATATTGAAACAGGAAAGCACTTGGCTTTTGGTTATATGGAGTTTCCACCATTGATTGGGCTTTTTGCATTTATTCAAAATTTATTTGGAAGTAATTCTGTATATGTGCACCATATTTTTTCTCATTTAGCAAGTTTGATAATCATCATCTATGTTGCCAAAATAACCGTAGAGTTGGGTGGTAAAGAAAAGGCCATCATTCTTGTTCTGCTTTCTATCATCATAGCTCCAAGCTTTGGACGTTCCCAGCAACTATTTCAACCCGTTGTATTTAGCCAATTATTTTGGGTACTGGGTTTTTATCAACTGACAAGATTTGTAAAACATCCTGACAACAGAAGTCTTTGGTACTTAACATTACTTGCTGTTTTAGGCATTTCGGTTAAGTATGATGCCGTTTTTTATATATTTGGTTTATCTGCTCTTTTTTTGTTTAAAGAAACCCGACAAGCATTGGTTCAACATCGATTTTGGCAAAAGATCATAGTTGCCCTTGCACTGTTGACACCTAATTTAATTTGGCAATATTCCAACGAATATCCTGTATTTCAAATGTTTAGTCGTCTTTATGAAAAACACTTGGACCAACTTTCTCGTCTGGAAGTTATTCAGGATCTCCTCATTAGTGTCAACCCATTAACAACGCTGATGATAATAATTCCAGCAATCATTTACTCGTTCAGGAAAGAAAATAGAACAAATCTGCCTCTAATAATTGCTATCTCTTTGTCTGCTACTTTATTATCACTGACGAATGGAAAATCCTATTACTTCTATCCTATTATTTTGACAATTTTACCATTTGGTGCATTGTTTTGGGAAGAGCTGATCATTCAAAAAAGAAAATGGTTGATGTATCCTGTTTTTGCCTTGATCTTTATGGGTGTAATATTGATACCTTTCGGGATGCCAGTTTATTCATTTGACGATTATTTAAAATACGTTTACAAATTTGAAAAAAAAGACATAGAAGGCGGAAAGTATGGAATAAAATATGATGAATATTATACCAAAGAAAAATGGAAAGAAACAATGCAATTATTAAAAACTGTGCATGATAGTTTACCAATCAAAGAAAAAGAAAAAACACTTATTTGGGGCAAACATTATGGGCAAGCAGGAGCAGTAAATCTGATTGGCAGAGAATACAATTTGCCAAAAGCATTTTCTTATCACGGGAGTTTTTACAGATGGGCACCAAGAGGAGAAGAGATGCCCAGGACAATTATCGCATTAAGCTATAGAGTAGGAGACTTCTTTTTACCTTATTTTGAAGAAGTAACCCTGGTCAGAGAAATTTACAATCCATACTCTGAAAACGAAGAAGAACTGTATCAAAGAATATACATTTGTAAAAATCCTAAACAAAATTTTGACCAAATGAAGGAATTATTTAAACATAGAATTTTCGAATAAATATAGACACAATCATAGTAACATGAATCAAAGGAAACAATGGACACATCTGGTAGGTTTATGCTATCTCATTATCGTAATTTCTGGTATCATCACTCTGATGTACATTCCCAATGAACTCATAGCCTGGAAAGATCCACAATTGACCTATCAAAATATTTCGAATAATTTGTCTTTGTTTCGTATTGGTGTTTTCACAAGCATTATTTGCTACTTAGCCTACATTGCTCTGCCTTTGATATTATACAAGCTATTGTCACCTGTCCATAAAACTTTTGCTGCAGTAATGGTTATTTTAGTCCTGGTAAGCATACCCATTACTTTTTCAAATTTAGCAAACAAACTTGATATCATTTCTTTATTGACCAACCCAACACTTTCAAATTTATATACTGAAAATGAGAAAATGAATTTGACTTTCTCCTTGCTTCATAAATATGAAAATGGCATTTCTATGGCTTCGATTTTTTGGGGATTGTGGTTGTTTCCATTTGGCTGGCTGGTGTATCATAGTGGCTTTTTACCAAAGGTGTTGGGTGTCCTTTTAATGCTGGGATGTTTTGGTTATTGTGTCAATATATTTGGAGATTTATTGATAGCTGATTATGGTAAACTTGGCATTGCAAGCTTTGTTTCCATGCCTGCATCACTGGGTGAAATAGGAACTTGTCTGTGGTTATTGATTATGGGAGATAAAAAGGGAATAAACCTATCAAAAACATAAAGAAGTTGCATATTTGCAGGGTCAAATAAAACATACTTATGATGAGAAGATTATTGTACTTAGCGGTGTTTTTTATACTTATTATTGGCTGTAAGTCGTCGGACAAAAGTACGGATGTATTGCGAAAAGAAATACAACAAATAATTTCTGACAAGAAAGCCACTGTCGGTATATCCATTATTGGAAATGATGGCAAAGACACCATATCATTTAATGGAAATAAGCATTGTCCGCTACAAAGTGTGTTTAAGTTTCACATTGCATTGGCTGTTTTAGCTGAAATTGACAAAGGAAAGTTTACGTTAGACCATAAAGTGGAAGTCAAAAAAGATGAAATGTTACCTGATTTGTATAGTCCACTGAGAGATGAGCACCCTGATGGCGGCAGTTTTACGATTGCGAAGCTGATACAATATTCAGTTTCACAAAGTGATAACGTGGCATGTGATGTACTTATACGACTCATAGGAACAGCTAAAACAGTGGAAGAATACATTAAGAAACAGAATATTCCAGACATTGCTATTAATGTGAACGAAGAAGTCATGCAAGCCAAATGGGAGAATATGTTTCTAAACTGGATCACACCAAAAGCATCAAGTGAAGTGTTAAAGTTGTTCTATGAAAATAAGAACCAATTGCTATCCAAGACAAGTTATGACTTTCTATGGCAAACCATGAAGGAAACTTCTACAGGTGCAGACAGATTAAAAAGCGCATTGCCACAAAATACAGTAGTAGCGCACAAGACTGGCACTTCGGGCACAAATGCAGAAGGCCTTACACCTGCCACTAATGATATTGGTATTGTATTTTTGCCCAATGGTGATCACTTTATGATAAGCGTGTTGGTGACTGATTCTATGGAGAGTGAAGAAACCAATGCTAAAATCATAGCAGATATAGCGAAAGTGACTTATGATTTTTATAATGGCATAAAATAGTATTATTTGTTTATCCTTTAAAAAGCAGATTTTAAATCTCATATTGTCTAAAAAATAGGTTTAAAAAAATCTATTTACATCTAATGAAATAGGAGAATTCAATATTAAGTAACAAAGGTTAATTATTATAAATTTCCATTTGAAATTTGCAAAAAAAATAAATGATTTTATTCTTAGGGTAAATTTTTAAATCAAAAAATATGAAAGTCAATTTAGAACAAGAAATTTTAGACTTAAAAAAGTCTTACCATAGATTTAAGAATGTCTCTTTAGGTATTTTCTTAATTATCAACATAGGAATACTATCCCTTTCATTCTCCGAAATCAAGAGATTTGATATCATCAGAGCAAAAGGCATTGTGATTGAAGATGTCAAGGGAAAAGATAGAATACTTATTGGAGCACCGATACCACATTCAAAAGATAGAGTCAGAACAGATACAGCGAAAGTAAGAAAACATTGGGCAAGTCAGTTTGACAATCCTGACCAATACATGGGTTGGTATAGAAAGTATAAAAATTCTGCAAATGGCATCGTATTTATGAATGATAAGGGTTTTGATGAAGTCCTTGTCGGGGAAGAATTGGCAGATGCAAATGTAGGAGTCCGGATGTATAAAATTTCCGGGCTACTTGTCAATAACCAAGAAGGTTGGGAACGCATAGGAGCAGGGGTAAATACGCTTGAAAATGGTAAAACAAGACAAGGCTTTGGTGTTGATGATGAATCTGGCGAAGCTATACATATGATTACTTTTGAAGATGGCAGTAAAGCAATCATTTTAGGTGATGAGCATGGTAGTCTTCGCATAGGTATGGCTAAAAAACCAGGAGAGCTCTTGCAGAACAAGGAATCCTTCACAGGAATTAAGTATTTTAACACAGAAGGCAAACTGATTTGGGAGCAAAAAATAAATCAATAAACATAAATACCGTACTAATAAGAATTTTGCTGAATCAAGGATGTAGATCGTAAAAGGTAATTAAGTACAAATAATGAATAAACCAACTTATATCAAAATCCTTGTAGGCATCACATCATTGGCCTTAATTTTTCATATGCTGATATTGCTAAAAATCATCCCTTACGACATCACTTGGGGTGGAAGATTAAAGACAGACCAGGAGATGTATGTTTTTGAAGCATTTTCGATTCTTGTCAATTCTTTCTTCATTTACATTCTTTTACAGAAAGGAAGTTATGTTAAAAACTTCTTCAGTGAAAGGACTATCACCATTATATTGTGGATGTTTTTTGGGATATTTTGCCTAAACCGAGATTTTGAAGTTGGATTCGTTGCGAAAGCTGAAATGCCAATAAAGATTGGTACTCTCGGAGTATTTTTCCCGCAAACATAGCAGAGCTATGGTGAAGACAAAAATATGAGAAAGTGCCAATCTTTGCAGGCATTTCTGCTTGTAGTAGAGATTCAACTGCAAATTCTCGGTTAAATACCATAGGTAATTTTATTGCGAAAACAGCATTTGAAAAGACATTTGTTGTCATTACATTGATAATTGCTTACTATTGTGGAAGATTAACGGATGATATTGGTTTTAAAATTATATTTGCATCAATCTGAAGAAGAAAAATAGCTCATCAGCAAGTAATTAAAAATAAAATGTAGAAATATGAAATCATTAGAACAATACTCCATCCTTAAGTTAGCACTCATCGCCATCTTTGCCATGCACTCCATCCCAAGCATATATACAGGCGATGTATATGGCTTTGGTAAAATGTATCTCGATACGCAGGGTTTTGCGCCCTTTGGTATCTATCTGGCATGGATGATCAAGCTATCGCATATAGGTCTTATCTTCAGTATTTTGACAGATAGATTTTTGAAAGTCATGGGATGGATTACTATTGCAGTGCTTGTAGTAGGTATCATTATGGTACATTGGCCTGATGGCTGGTTTGTAGTTGGCGGCGGTCGAAATGGTATTGAGTTTAATGTGTTACTTATTGCTTGTTTACTAACGTTGATGTATCCGGAATGGCAATTTTTCAAGACAAATCAAAACTGAGTGATATACATTAGACATGATAAAATCAACTTGTGCCATAATCACCCGAAACTCACAATTTCTGTTTGTTTGCAGATAAATGCAACTGCAATACAATATTTTATGAACCAACCTATTGCCTGGCAGGTTTAGAATTCATTAGCTGGATGATGATAAGATATCAATGTGATTATGATAGTGATATAAAATCACTTTGTTGGTGCTCTGCATCCAAAGTTGTATTTGTCAAAGCATCATTCCAAAATCGATCTTTTATTTGTAGGGGTTTTTCGAAATAGAATGATAAAACTAAATACTTTTGTAGGAATTTAAGACCTTAATCCAAAAAATGCAAAATTTACTTTTTGATTATATCTCCACATACATAACTCTCACTGATGAGGAGAAAAATGCACTTACAGCTTTAGACTTATTTCATTTGTTCAAAAAGGGCGAGATATTGCTGAGAGAAGGTCAAATAACAGATAGAAGTTTTTTTGTATTAAAAGGCTGTATTAGAGTGTACTACATAATAGATGGTGAAGAAAAAACAACGGCCTTTTACACAGAAATGGAAGGCTTTAATCCACCTTGCGTACTTACAAAGACTCCATCAGAATATTATGTTTCTTGCTTGGAAGATTCATTATTGGTAATTGCAAATGAAAAAATGGGAATGGAAATGAATCAGAAGTTCCCAAAATTTGATACTATGTGCAAAAAAGTTTCAGAAGAATTATTGGCAAAGCAACAAATCAACTTTGACGAGTTCAAAACATCTTCCCCGGAACAACGATATCTAAATTTAGTTGAAAAAAGACCTGATCTCATACAAAGAGTTCCTCAACATCAAATAGCAAGTTATCTGGGTATCAAACCTCAGTCATTGAGTAGAATGAGAGCAAGGATAGTTGACAAAAGTAAGAAGTAAATATATCTTTAAAGTGGTTATAAAAATTGCATTTTCTATAGCAAAAAACGTCAGTTATTAGAACATCCTTTTATTAACTTAAGTGAACGTTAGGTACTAAACCGGGCCTTTACCTTTGCACCATTATATAATCATAAAAAATTGTAAAAAATGCAAAAGAAATTTTTAATGGTGAATCTTATTCTGATGATGACTAGTACTCTCCACATCAAAGCTCAGTATTATGGAAATGAAAGCGAATACAAAAAATATTTCGTAGGTACTTCACTATTTGTCATAATTGGTAATATAGCCGACGGCGGAAATCCTCCCAATTTTGTCCAACTCGATTTAGGTTATAGGCTTACTGGAAAAGATGTAATCAGATTTTCGCCAAAAACCTGGAAATATGCATGGCCCAACGGCATTCATCCATTTCTTAATGATGCTTATGGAAAGCCAGAAGAAAAGTTTCCTGGGTACGTACGTGAGTATGGTGTGACGGTCTCTTATCAACGATTTGTGTGGAAAGGATTATATACACAATTAGATGTAATGCCTACGCATCAAGTTTTTGTAAATGATAATAAAAAGAAAATAGATAATGGTTTCCAAATTTTTAATTCATACCGTGTGGGTTATCACATTAAGCTCTTTCATGATAGATTTTTCTTTCAACCATCGATCTGTGTGACACATCGTGCATATCATACCCAATTACCTGATGGCTTTAAACAGTTGGATGATAAATGGTCAAAATTTATCTTTCCGGAGCCTGGCTTAAATATAGGA
Organism: Saprospiraceae bacterium; assembly: GCA_016713025.1. Taxonomy (NCBI): domain Bacteria; kingdom Pseudomonadati; phylum Bacteroidota; class Saprospiria; order Saprospirales; family Saprospiraceae; species Saprospiraceae bacterium. The sequence goes on from JADJPZ010000002.1 coordinate 46,528, forward strand.
TATAACTTTTGAATTGCATGCAGTTTCACTTAAATAAAAGCTCAATAAATTGAATAGAATCCCGATGATCGTAGCACGTACGATCGTCGCTGTTTCTGCCTACTGGCAGATAAATGCAACTAAAAAGTCTATCTTTGCGTCCTTGATCAAAACATGTTAGATGGATAATTCCTTCAATCATTATATTCTTGGGGTATTTGTTTCGCTTTTTTTAGCTGTTTTGCTCTTTACGAAAAAGGGTAAAAGTACTGCCGATATTATTTTAGGTATTTGGTTGCTTGTGATTGGGTTTCATATCTGGATGTTTTCTGGATTTATCAATAATCAGATCGACAAATATCCGCATCTGTTGGGAATATCATTGATAATGCCTTTTTTACATGGCCCTTTACTCTTTTATTATATTGTAACACTTACGAAACCACAAGATTTAAATTTAAAGTTGTTTTTGACTCATGCTGCTCTTCCTGTTTTTATCTTAATTTTGGATCTTCCATTCTTTATGTTAGAAAGCGAAGCAAAGATTTTTGTTTTTAAAAATAGTGGAAAAGGCTTTGAAAATGCCGTATTGATATCGCAAATTCTATTGAGCATCTCTGGATTAATTTACTTGTTTTTGAATTTCAAATTGCTCAATGAGCATAAAAAAAGGGTTTTGGCTCAGTTTTCCAATCAAGAAAATATAAATCTCAACTGGTTGCGTATTTTGATTTATATGATGGCTGTCATTTGGATATTTATCATTTTCAGTGAAAGCGACCCGTGGATTTTCTCCTTATCCAGCATTTATGTTGTTGTGCTTGGTTATTTTGGAATTAATCAAGTGGGTATATTTACTAATAATTCTGTTGCTCTGGAATCTGTGAACAATTCTGAAGTAATAGAAGATATTGAACCTACAGAAGAAAAGAAAAAGTATGCTAAATCAGGATTAACCGAGGACGCTGCTTTTTCATTACATGAAAACTTAAAAAGCCTAATGCAGGAGAAGCAACTTTTTCAAGAAGCAGAATTGACTTTGGTCGAATTGTCCAATTATTTAAATGTTCATCCCAACTACCTATCACAAGTGATTAACGAAAAAGAAGAGGTCAATTTTTATGATTACATCAATGGACTCAGGGTGGAAGAATTTAAAAGATTATTACTATTACCTGAAAATCAAAAATATACAATCATAGCTTTGGCTTATGAATGTGGGTTTAATTCTAAATCAGCCTTCAATCGTATCTTCAAAAAACATACTAACCTATCTCCCACTGAGTATATGAAAGAACAAGGAATCAAAAACATAAAAGACTTGTAATCATTTTTTCAAAGAATTTGACCTTTTATTTTTAAAAGCATTAAATTATTTTAAGCAGTTGATAATCAGCTGTATAAAGTCACTATCTTATAAGTTGGGCCCATCAGTTTGCTTTTATAGAGTGCCAACTTACAAGGAAAAGCTTTAGTTGTCTCCATCTATATCACCTTTGCAGAAAATATTAATTTTGCATGAAAAAGGTAGTTTGGATATTCATCGTACTTCTTGCTTTATTAGTTGGAGTAGTTACTTCAATGTATTTATTTTACGGTGTCTCTGAAGGGTTTTTAGAACTCAAATCTAAAGAAGTCATAGGAAGTAATACGTGGTGGGGTTTTCTTTATACCCATATTGCCACAGGTTCTCTCGCTGTCTTAATTGGCTGGATGCAATTTAGTAAAAAGATGCAAACCAGATATACACAATGGCACCGTACGATAGGTAAAGTATACGTAGTAGCTGCATTACTCTGTGCTATTTCAGGCCTTTATATAGGCTTTTATGCCACAGGTGGCTGGGTAGCTGCAAGTGGGTTTATCTCTGTTGCTATTGTCTACTTTTATACTACATTACAGGGTTATCTGACCATAAGAAATAAACAGATTGTTGCCCACCAAAATATGATGACTTATAGTTATGCGGCATGTTTAGCAGCAGTCACATTAAGAATATATATACCACTTTCATTTGCTTTGGAAATTGAATATATTTTAGCTTATTCTATCATTGCGTGGATGTCTTGGCTACCAAATCTAGGTATTGCATGGTGGGTCAATCAAAATAGGTCAAAAAATACAAGTCAAATGCAATTTGCCTAATTGTCATAATGATGAACACTTTTATAATCAGAAATAATTTTTTTTAATTTAAATATTTTATATGTACAAAAACGTAATTTTATTTTTTGCTTTTTATTCTTTGCTCATGTCTTCTTGCACAGATGATCGTGATATCAAAGACAGTGGTAATTTAGTACCAAAAACAGTAGTAGAAGACCCTAGTCTACCTACAATCAACATCAATGGAGCAAAACTTCATGCTCAAGCTTTTGGTCATAAAGATAGCACCATAATAGTTATACTTCATGGAGGTCCAGGTGGTGATTTTAAGTATATGCTCAATTGTAAAAGCTTGGCAGATAAAGGATATCGTGTAGTTTTTTATGATCAGATTGGATCTGGATTATCTCAAAGATTTCCTTATGAATATTATACCAAATTTGAGGCTGAAGCACTTAACAAAGTCTATTATGATGAACTCAGAGGTGTAATAAATTTTTACAAACAAAATGCAAAACAGAAAGTAGTAATCTTAGGCGACTCATGGGGAGGAATAATGGCTGTAGGCTACGCTGGCAAATATCCTAATGAAATTGACGGTCTGATAGTAGGTGAACCAGGTGGCTTAAAATGGGCAGATATTGAAACCTATGTTAAAAATTCAATAGCATTTAAATTTTTTGGAGAAACATTAAATGATATAACATTTAAGGATCAGATTGTTTCAGGGAAAGAAAATCAGCATGAAATCTTGGATTATCAATGGGGCTTAACTTCTGCCAAAAATGACATAGTGGGCGAGAGAACTCCGGATATTGGTAATAATACGGTGTTTTACAAAAATACCAGGGCTGGTGCTGTAGTTTACTCTGCTATATTAGCTAATGGAGAAAAATACCAGGTTGATTTTTCTGCGGGGATAGAGCAATACAAGAAAAAAACATTATACATCTATAGCAGTGAAAATAAATCACATACGGATTCATGGGCTCAAAAAATATCTTCTGGTATCCCCAACAAAGAACTCTTCAAAGTTCAAGGTGTGGGCCACTCTGGCTTTTTTGACCAAAGAAATACCTGGATCACCATTACAGAACCAAAAGTACTTCAATTTCTGAAATCAATATAAACCAAAATTCCTAAATGCTAAAAAAAATAAAATATGAAACAATCAAAATATATCCTCCTTGTGTTAAGCCTATTTATTTTATCAAATGCTCTTAGAGCTCAAAGCATAAACTGGAATAATATAGAAACCACCAAACATATTGCCCATGCAAGTTTTGGTTTAGATTATTCTGTGGCTTATAGTCTTGGCTATGCCTACAAACTTGATAGTAAAATACCCATCTTTGTGAATGCTAATTTTTCAAAGCCTGCAGGTGAGACTATTATCGATGATTTTAAAACTAAAATTGGTGCTCAAGTTTTACTTTTAAATCAAAATTCTTTCAAAGCTGCTATCATATTCAATGGCATATACCGAAAATATGAAAATGATTTCGTGCGCCTTCAAAATTTTGGCTCTGAGTTAAAGGGCAATATTGGATATTATAAAAAGAGCTGGTTTATTGCTGCAGACGTTGGCTTTGATAAGGCCATTGTGACCCACTTTAAGCATAGTGACAAATTCAAGAAAGATGTCTATGCCGAAGTAAAAGATGGCTGGTACGAACCTGCTACTGGAGGCAATTTTAACTATGGTGGTCAAGCTGGTTTTTCGATTAGCAAATTTGATTTGACACTTTCTATTGGCAAAGTGATCGCTCAAGATTTTAAATCGGAGCCTGAGTTGCCATTTTATCTTAGTTTGGGTTTAAATGTGCGATTTTAATTTCAATTTCAAAGCCTAAATGGGGTATTTCAAGAATTTTTCCCTTGTCCTTTGGGCAGGAGGGAAAGTTTAATAAAATCATTAATGATCAATTCCATGAATTCAAAAATAAAAAAAATAAACAGTATAGTCAGCCATATTAGCTTATTATGGGTCGCTTTAATTTTTGCAAATCCCTATATTATATTGGATATAGCCAAAAATTAAATGATAAGCCTGTTATGGTGATTGAACAATCCAAAGTAATCAAGATTCAAAATAAAAAGTTTACCCGAATTTCCGGAGGCATCTATGTGCCTGAAAACCGAAATATTAAAAATTCAAGATTAATTCAACTCCCTGTTGTCATTTATAAGTCTATCAACTCTAATTCTTCGGAGCCAGTCTTTAAATTGTCGGGTGGTCCAGGAGAATCGAATATCCCCAAAACAATATCTAATACTGACTTACTTAAAAACCATGACTTTGTGTTCATAGGTTATCGTGGCGTAGATGGATCCATACAGTTAAAGTCTAAAGAGCTTTCAAAAGCTATGAAAGGTCTAAATAATCAATTGCTAAGTGATACTTCGCTTGATAATATTCAAAAGATTAAAAAAGAATACTTCGAAAAAATAAGGAGCAATGGCATTGACATAAATTCTTATACCATATTGAATGTTATTGATGATATAGAATATGCAAGAAAAGCACTAAACTATAAAAAAATCAATTTGTTAAGTGAAAGTTATGGGACTAGGGTAGCTTTGATTTATAGCTACAAATACCCGAGCATCATACATCGAACTGTAATGAATGGGTCAAATCCACCAGGTCACTTTTTATGGTATCCCGAAAAAACCGAAGAAATTCTCAGTAAATGGGATTCCATTTACAAGAACAATAACAAAGGGTCTATCAAAGAGGCTATGGACAAATCATTCAAAAATATGCCTGATAAATGGTCAATCTTTAAACTAGATAAAGATAAAATAAAGGCTGCTACATTTCTGTTACTTTTTTCTACCGAAACGGCAGTGATGGCTTTTGATTCATACTTTAAAGCTGCAGAAGATGCCGATTATAGCGGACTTTTTTTGATGCAAAAATCATTTGATATTAATTCACCTCGAATGATTTGGGGAGATTTTTTTCAAAAAGGGCATAGTGCTGATTATGATAATGAAGTAAAGTATCGGGAATATCTTCGGTCTTTTGATAATAAAACTATTTTAGGTGCAAACGTTTCCTTGCTAGTCTTTGGTAGCTCAGGGACTTTGGATACTGAATCGATCCCAATAGAATATCAAAAATTACGGATCTCTGAAACTGAAACTTTGATTCTTAATGGCGAATTAGATGTATCAACACCTGTTGATTATACAAACAAAGAGCTCTTGCCTTACATGACCAACTCAAAACAAATTGTTCTTAAAAACATGTCTCATTCAGATGTGTCAAATGCTCAGCCTGAAAATTATAGAAAAGTGATTAATGAGTTTTTCCTAACTGGTACAATTGATACTAAAGCTTTTGAGACCAAACCAATAAATTTTAAACCTAAATACAAACTTCATAGGAAGGCAAAATGGTGGTTTCCAATTATTGTTTTTTTGTGATTAAGCTCATCTTTTTAAAATAAAATATATGACAGTGAACATAATGAGATGGAAATATTTCCCTGGGCAATTTGTGATGTAAAAACTAAACATGGAATTCAAAAAACATCGATAAATCCCCTGCTGGCGCGAGTTTGCAACTCGTGCCATAAACTTTTTTGGTAAGAATTTTGATAATCTCTATATACGGCCTAATTATAAAAGAGAGTGAGTACTAAGTACAAGTTTATAGATACTAATGGTATATACTTTGTAAGTTTTGCAACGGTATCATGGGTAGATGTTTTTACCAGGCTCACCTATATGGAAATATTTATTGAGAGTGTAAGATATTGTCAACAAAACAAAGGATTAAATCTCCATGCTTGGTGCTTGATGAGCAATCATGCACATTTGGTATTTTCTAGATCAGGTCAATATAGTCATTCAGATATTTTACGTGATCTCAAAAAATTTACTTCTAAAAACCTTATCGAAGCTATTGAAAACAATCCATCTGAAAGTAGAAAAGAGTGGATGATGAGCATTTTCAGAAACGCTGGTCAAAACAAAAGCAACAATAAGGTATATCAATTTTGGCAACAAGACAATCACCCTATTGAACTTTTTAGTCCTGCTGTTACGTTTCAAAAGATAGATTATGTGCATAATAACCCTGTTGTGGCAGGTATAGTGAGCGAACCCGACCATTATTTACATAGTAGTGCAAGAGATTATTTAGGAATAAATGGTGTTTTGGATGTAGAGATTTTAGAAAGACCTATGAGTCTTGAAGGTTATGTGTTTAGTTATTGATAGGTGTAGAGTAAAGGCACAAGTTACAAACTTGCGCCAGCAGCGGACGATGGTCGAAGTTTGCAACTTCGATCCTATTATTTAAGAATCCCGCTAAAGCTGGACAAGTTTTTAAATTCGTCACCACAAATAATAATACAATAAAGCACAAAACTTAGCATCGTTGACGCCGTTGCGACACTGCAACGATTGAAATTAGTGGATAACGCATTAAAAATGCTTGAAATAGTGCATCGCAGTTGCAAATTGCGACGATCGGATGCGTATTGAATCAAAGATTCATAAAATAGTGCATCGCAGTTGCATAACTTGTGACGCCGTGGCGTTACTGCGACGATCGTTTATTTTCTAAAATTCAAAATTAACTGTCTATATACCCCGATGGTCGAAGTTTGTAACCCCGATTGCCGAAGTATGCCGCCCAGACCTACTCTTACTCAGCCAAGCTCGGAGACGATGGTCGAAGTTTGCAACTTCGATCCTATTTTTTAAGAATTTTAAATTCGTCAACACAAATATTAATACAATAAAGCACAAAATCTAGAAGCAAATAGTTTTGTGCTTTATTTTTTGTGAGGTGCGTATTGAATCAAAGATTCATAAAATAGTGCATCGCAGTTGCAAACTGCGACGATCGAAGTTATCAGTACATAATGATAATTGCAATTTCATAAAGCTACAGCTTATACATTCCATTAGATTTCATAGGTTCCATCATGACAACTCTAATTACTACACGGATAAATCCTTGATTTGTTTTGATTCTAACGAGTACCTCACTTTGTGCCGGCAACGAGAATAAACATGAATTACATATCCACTCTACTTCTACTACACAATTTTCTTCAATAAGACGTTTTTCAAATTTTTTCATAGAGTCTTCATCAAATGGAATTTTGGACAAAATTTGATTTAAAAATCGATAAGTACTATCAAATTTTTCTGCATGGATATATCCGCAAAAAGTGGTATCTTCAGGTATAACAGGTATATCTTCCACGGGTCCATCCTTGTCACAAGTTGTCATGAAAAAAATTATGACCATAAAAAAGACTAAGGTATTTATGATTTTTTGCATGGTGATGAGTATTTAAAATTTTTAAGAAAAGAACAATATAGAACAGGAACAGGCTTTGTTTAAATAACCTGCCCCGGTTCTGTAATGTTTTACTTATTTGATGATGACTACTTTTTCTGTAAGATCATAGTCTTGAGTCTTCATCCTCAATATGTACAAACCTGATTTTATACTTGATACATCAGTAGTATGCCGATCATCCTGAAATTTTTCTGATCTGACCGTCAACCCATTTTGATCCATTAGGATAAAATCACCTTCTATGTTTAATCTATTACCTGAGGCATCTTTAGTTATATAAGTTTCAGGCACCATAGCCGTCAATACATTTTGTACTGGATTATTTAAATTTATCCTGGGACATATTTGGCACGTTTGTACCACATTGTATTGACCAGTATTGATCTTGGTACCACAAGAATTGGATGTGACTACCTGCCATCTACCACTACCAACATAGTTGCCCTGAAAAGTAGCAGACATAGTGTACGTCCCTCCATCGACCCTGGAAACTGCACCACCTCCAAACCAGTCTGCAGTAAATGTAGTAGCTCCAGGTGCAGAGCTGAGATAGACTGTATGTGTATTACCCACTATTAGTTCAACAGCTGGAATTCCTGTAGGGGATGTTATAGGTAGACCTGGTTTGCCAACCCAAATTTGCCGGGTTACAATTAAAGTATTGTTACATCCAGTATTAGCCATGGTAAATGTTAATATCGCACTACCAAATACATGAGGTGACGCAGCTCTAAGTGTGGCATTAAAACCAGTGCCTGAGGTAGCTGCCCCTCCTGAAATTGCAAACAGAGATGGATTGGATACCGACCAGGATACCGTGCTGCCGGGTATCTGATCATTCAGTGTAAATAGTTTATTTGTCGTACAAACATATTCAACCCCATTATTGGGCACATAAGGGCTTATCCACGAAGTGCGTATTGTATTTAAAGTCATTAACGAGTTTGAATTATTAAGCCAATTTCTAAGTCGTGTACTATTAGAGCCACCGCCCTCCCAAGAATAGTCAAACCTGCCATAAGCTCCTACAGATGGATTATTTACACACCAACAGTTGTCATCAAAAAACGATGGGCTTCCTTGAGGACATGGGTTATTTGGGTTACCTCGTAAATTACCAACTATCCTTTTGTTATTATCAAATAATCCAGAGCCTGAAGATCCATTTTGAATAATACCATAGTCAAACACCACTCTCCAATGGTCTTGTATGCCTATGTTGAAACGGTCATATGGTGTGAACGGATTAATTTCTAAACTAATTTTTTTTGCATCACTGACAGGGTGATGGATACCAAAGCCAAAAGTAGGTGTGATTCCACTCCTGTCCCACCCTGCTAGCGAAATGTCTGGTCTTTGTGGCAAACTACCGTTTATTTCCAATAATGCACAATCCGTAGGTGCATATCGTGCTCTTAGTTGTGAACCACTCATAGTAAACCATGTACCCTGGTTTCCATAAACTGATTGTTTTCCCGGACATAATGGATTTCCCGACTCGTATTTAAATCTAAATGTCCATAAATGATATTGTTGCCAACTTGGGTGAGCCACACAGTGATCAGCAGTCAGTACAAATGGTTTAAAATCCTGGCACTGATTGTTTAATAATGTTGCTGAACAATGGAACGCACCATCTACTAATGTTAAAACAGCGGCATCAATTTCAGGCTGTCGCGTTATCCCATATGGACAATTTACATCATAATTGCAGGAAGCAGCAGATCCAAACCCGTTTCGATCACCCGATCCATATTTGATTCCCTGACATACTGCGTCGATGAGGATGGTAAATAGTTGCATATTCACTTTATCAGTTTTGACCATGATACTTACATCTGTCGATTGTATAATATCTGATGCGTAAAATTTTTCGTATATCATCTATGGCAAGATGGGCCCATGTACTATGTTTTTGTCTTTGGAGATCATATACATCTCAGAGCCCGTTGGTAAGTTGAGCTCACTTATCAAAAAATTAAGCGATCTGGCCTTAGGGGCTGAAAACCCTATCTGCCATATCATGATATCACCATATTGGGTCCAAATTCCATCATCTACAGTGTAGTTTTTGTTTACTTTTACAGCAACTCTCAGTAATGTTATCCCATTTTTTCTGTCATCTTCTAGTACCCGATTAAAATCGATATCGGGTTGACGATAGTATTCAATTTCTTTATCCAATGGATATGGTACGAAGTCTTTTATATTTTGTTCTTCAGACAAGTGTCGTGTAAATACCTGAGAGTATGAATGGGTCAATGCAATAAGCATGATAATAATTATCGGAGTTAAATTTTTCATCATTATGTTTTTTTTTACAAAATAAATTTAGTATCGTAGTTTGACTGATTTTTATTAAGGAGTGAATTCAGAAAACACTCCTAACCTTGTCTAAATACTTTAATGTTAATTTCATAACTTTTCAATTATTCAAATGATTAAATTTTTATCGGCGATCTCCATTTCATATACAATAGTTTAGTTCTATATCGCTGATATGTTTTGTAAAAATAAAGCATTTAATTTACATTTCTGATTTTTTACATTAGAATTTTAGTTTTATTTCCCGAAAAGGATGTTTTCCACTATGCTGAACTGCTGGAGATTTAATAGATATGGATGAAAAATAGCTTTCCATTCACATCAAATAAGGATACTTAATATCACAAAGCACAAGTCCTACCGCAGGCACACTCCAGTCATGGCCGGTTCTTTTACGGGCCTCCATAGCTTCTCTGACTTCATCAATCGTCAGTTTTCCCGATGATACATTCAGACACATACCTACGATAAGGCGTATCATCCCACGCAAAAACCTGTCTGAAGTGATTCTGTAAATATACGTATTTTCGTTTTTTATCCATGTGCTTTCAGTTATATTGCAGTCCATCGTCTTCGCATCACTATGCAATTTGCAAAAAGTGGTAAAATCCTGATACTCACTGATCAATGCTGCTGCCTGATTTAACAGATCAAAGTCATTGATGTCATAATGATAGTACATAGAGTGAACAAGAAAAGGAGATTTGGATGTATGCAGATGGTATTCATATGACCTGGATATGGCATCAAATCTGGCATGTGCATCATCCTGTACCACAAAGGTATCGTGTACTGCAATATCTGCTGGCAATATCTTATTGATGCGGTATACAAAAAGTTTTATATCTGTGATTTGCGCTTCTACATCAAAATGTGCATAGTAGTCGCGTGCGTGCACACCTGTATCTGTGCGTCCACAACCTGTAAGTTGGATTGTGGTGCGGAGATAAGTGGACATGGCTTTTTCCAGGACATCCTGTACGGTCACAGTACCGGCATGTGGTTGGTTTTGCCATCCATTATACGCTGTCCCGCAATAAGAAAGTCTGACAAAGTATCTCAAAGATGGATTTGATATTATTTCAGGCTCAAAAGTAGGAAATAAACCATGTAATCCTGATAAATCAAAATCAGGAATTCTTTTTCTCAGATAACTTAGGCTAATTTATCTGCAAATCGGCTCAAAACGAGTACACATATCCGGCATTCAATCCTAAAATATGATATGATTGCCTGATTCTGTTAAATTCTGATGAAAAGCTATTCGGCATGTATCTGCCTCTTAATGCAATATAAAATTTGCCCACTCTGTCAATACTTCTTGTGATAAAGAGACCTCCGAAATAACTGAGACCCAATCGGTTTTTGTAGGCTTCCACAGGTTGGTCTATTGCCGTAAATGATGTATCTGATGCCAATATCTGGCCACCAGCTTTCAGAGCTAAATTAATAACAACCCCACCTTCTATACCCGCAGACCAGGATCCAAAACTTTTTTCAAAGCCTATTGAAACCGGCACATCGATCAGTGTAAAATGATGATGACTTGTTTTCCTTCCAGATATTTTGTTTTCCTGAATAATGTCGCCATAGATGACTGTTACAGTATCTCCGGATTGAGACTGGGTAATAGATATAATACCTCGCGTTGTATCTCTTTTGGTATAAGCATAATCCAAAGGCATCTTTTCAGTCATACGAGAAAATGAAGTTCCTGCCTGAAAAAATAACGGAAGTTTGTCATTAGATAGCCTGAAATATATCCCGGCATTTAAGCCTTCCAATGTTGATTCATTTTGATTTCTCAGTGTATAAATATTGTTTGGTTCATTGCCATCATATTCTAGTTTTTTAAAAGGTCTGAAGTATCCGATTTCAGGAATGATGTCCAAGGCAAATCTTCCTTTTTTCTGAAAAGTAGGGCAGATGACATTACCTGTTTTTATTTTACCAAAAACGGAAGATGAAAGATTTTCATTTTCAAATGTCAAAGGAGATATATTAATCTTGTTTTGAATAGTGGAATAATTTTCCTTATTTTCCATGGATTGATTACTAGAAGAGATCGAGTTACTCACGTTATTTTTATTGATGTTTTCATATTGGTCCATTAAAACACCATTTTCATTTTCATTCAAAAGTGAATTTGACTTTTTAATTTTTGAATCTCGGGTATAGACATTTTTTCTATTATTTTCAGACTGTACAATACTTTTGGAACTTTTTTGATGACTATTTTCTTCGTTAACAGATATTGTATTTGATAATTCCGTTTTATTTGAATCATCTATTGATTGTTGAGTAGCTGATTTGGAAAGTGAATGATCGTATGATAAAGCATTGTTTTGAATTTTTGTATCTTTAGCTATACCCGAAGTGATTTTGGTATTATTGTGTGATGAGATGTAAAGTCCTCCTCCAATCAGTCCAATGACAAATATGCCTGATATCCAGATCCAGGCTGGAAATCGACGATTTTTTTTGGGGTGCAGATCCTGAATGAAGGCTTCGATGTCTATCTCTGCCTGATCCTGACGCAGCACATTGGCTATATGGTCTTCAAGTTTATTATATTCCATATCGATGTATTTATGACGCGTGAGCTACATATAGCTCATTCTGATTTTTTAAAATATCTGACAGTCTGTTTCTGGCTTTACACAAAGCGGCTCTTGATGTACTTTCTGTTATTCCGAGCATTTCTGCGATTTCATTATGTTGATATCCTTCTATTACATATAGATTGAATACGAGATAAAGACTCTCCGGCAGTTTCTTCAACAACGCCAGAATTTCATCTTTCCCAATTTTGCTGTATATATCAGGAATATCAGCATATGCCCAGTTGGCTTCCTCAGTGATTTCTTCAAAGTATATCTTTTTATACTTCTTTTGGTGGGTGATCGCAGCAGTGACAGCAATCCTTTTCAACCATCCTTCAAATGAGCCTTTGCCTTCAAATGAATGAATGTATTTGAACGCATTGATAAAACAATCCTGCAAAGCATCACGGGCTGACTCTCTGTCAGAAGAATATCGCAGGCATAAAGACAGGAGCCCCGGAGCGAACTTTTGCACCAGAGCATCCTGACATCTTCGGTTTCCCTCTTTACATCCTTTGATTATATCTTCTATATGGTCCGGGTTCACATTTTTAGACTAATTAACTTTTACCTTATTTATTGAGATATAACAACCTGATACAGCATCTGTAATGACCACGTAATATTCTCCTTTTGCCATTTTCCCATCCTTATTCGTTGTCGACAGGTCTGAAGCAATATCGTCTATTTTAAATATTTTTATCTCACCTATTTTGCACTCATTACATGGAGCATTATTATTCACAGTGACATTGATCTTTCCGTCAGTGCAATTGCTGCAGGTAGGATTGACAATATTGAAAGTGACTCCCTGTATCAATTGAGGTAATTTGTACTGCTTGACGATAGTACATTGTCCACTTTTCAGTTGAATCCCAAAATTAAATCCTGTTTTGAAAACATCAATTTTGATAGGGAAGGTCAAATCCTGATTACCGCTTAACCCTGAACCCAACACTTTTCCTGATTCAAATGGCCCGCTTGTTATATTGTAGATGTTTTTACTGCATGAAGCTGCACTATTGGAGAGATTAATTGATTTGGAAATCTCCTCGCAGATAGAAGTTGTACATCCTGCACCATCTGTGACGGTCACACAATATTTGCCATCAGCCTGAGCTTTAAACTCTTTATCAGTACTGCCATCCGTCCACTTAAATTTGATAGGCTGAACACCACCCCTAACATATACATACAGCTTTCCGTTTTCACAATCAGCTTCTATACCTGCAACCAACTTTCCTCCTGCTTCCTTACAGAATGTTTTTTCACAATTGTTGGTGACATCTTTTACCGTCACACAATATGTTTTACTCTCAAAGATGGAGTCCTGGCCTGGAATGTCAAGAGATTTATCCTTACTGGTATTGTCTTTCCATGTATAAGTATAGTTACCGCTGCCTCCGGATACATTGGCCGTAATGGTTTTGTTGCAGTCATACACCATATCTACTTTAAGGTCACATGCTGCTGCAGCACAAACATTCAGGATCAGGTTTTGAGCATTGGCAGTTGTCACATTGATAGAGGGACTGGTTTCGGATGTTTTACTGTCAAAAGCAAAAATCATGACAGGTGCATCTTCACCACATAGAAATGATGAAAGGTCAGCATTGATGGATCCATCGCTTTCTGCTTTGATGATCAGGCTGGATTCTTTTACTTTGATGACGGCAATTCCATTAGTGACAGCGTTATTGTTACATTGTATTTTTCCTTTGATTTTAAAAGATTTTAGAGCCTTTATTTTGATGTTATCCAAGACAGTTTTGACATCAAAAGGACCCAAATTGACTTCAGAAATGTCATTTTTACATGCCGGGTGAAAGGCTACAATCCGAAGTCGTTTTCCTTTTGGCATTTTACCACAGAATTCTCCTTTGGAGTTTGTCGCTCCAAAATGTGTTCCGATACCTTCTGCTTCGACCTTTACAGAAATATTTGGAGCAGGGCTGCCGTCTTCATTTACTACTTTGCCGCAGACGTCTACCAATGGAAATGGTGCATCAATGTTCCAGAAACTGAAGTGAGTTACTTCACCTATGTACTTATTGCCTGAAAGCATTGCTTTTCCTTCTTCCTTCCACCTACCTTTGACCTCGTCAAAAGACCATAAAGGGATTTCCGAGGGCTTGTATGATGTATTGACAGGAAACTCTATGGTGGCTTTTTTGCCTTTAGCTATTTGGAGCGGATTACCCTGAAGATCTCTGAGTTCGACAGCGACCATACCTAATGTTCCCAGAGCTACGGTGTTGCCATTGGCTGCATCAGCGATCAGGCCACCGGGCATTTTATGTCCCAGATCACGATCATCAGGATGGAGGTATTTTGAAAATATTTTTACCATACCTGAGTAGTTGCTTCCTTTATTATCAGCAATAGCTCCGGATGGGAATATCACTTTTGCTCCACCACTTATAGATATTGCTCCACCTGAACTTGCATCCATCGAAATTTCATTTTCCAATCTATATATCCTGGTGTAGGAATATGTAGTGGATTGGGCTGCCGGATAGATGAAGTCGGAGGCATGAAACCAGCCATTTTTTGTGATTCTGATATAAGTGCCTTGCTCGTCCATTCTTACATTTTCAAAAACAAAAGCTCCATGCCGGTTGGTCTTTGTCGAGGCGCTGTATGTCATGACATCTGCATCTGCTACCGGTAGATTTTTTTCGTCGTAAACATAGCCTATCACAGTTCCGGTAATTTCTTTTACTACCAAAGGTGTATGAACTTTGATGACTTCTGATGTAAATGTCTCTGTATCTTTATGACATGATACCATCATCAGCAATGTCAGTAATATTATATATTGAAATCTTAAGATCATGCTATGTGATTCAAAATTTAAAAATAAGGCTTTTAAGCTTCAAAATGTACGCTTATACCTTAATAGAATGAATTTAGCATTAAAACGCTCCTTTTGCAGAAAAAATTTTGTAAAATTTTGAAAATCATCATTGTGAAAATCGAGTAAGAGACAAAGGTAATTAAAAAAATAGATTACCTTTGTCGTCTTCTCACACCACCGTATGTACTTACGTGTACGGCGGTTTCTTTAGGTGGATTTGTGCAGATGGTTGTAGTTGGAGACTAAATCGTAGTATCCAATCTTTGTAAACCACTCGTTATTCATCCCGATATTGGTGCCTGGAGTGTTAGATATACGCCACCAACCTTTGCCACTTAGGGCTGTCAGCCAGCTCAATTTCTCACCTACGCCTTGGCTCCTTAGGAATCTGACAATACCAATCTTGCGTTTGCATTGTTTTATCCTAAAGCATCTTATTCGTCTTTTCAGCCAGCTGTTGATTCTTTCTATCTTCGATTTCATTTCTGATCTCTTGAAGTATTGTAACCAACCACGCAATAAGCTATTTACTTCCTTTATCAACTGATCCAGACTGATCCCACGTCGACGTGATGTCAGATCTTCCAAGGTAAGTTCAATCTCTTTCCGTGTAACTGACATATTTTACTACCATTGTTTACGTCCGACTATTGGGCTTCGCAATCTATTGCTCACTTACCCACAATGTAAGCCTTATAATATGTTTCTGTTCGTTCAATCACACTTTTGCCGCCTGCTTCCTTCAGATTCTCAATTACTCAAGACACCCTTGCTATTGGCTAACGATTCCTATCGGCTGGCTCGTCGAGGACTTTCACCCCTTAGATATTAAACATGCTTGGCGCACAATAAAAAGGGAAGATATTAATAAAACATCTTCCCTTTCCCTATATTTAAAAATACTGTGATTTACTTTTGTATCACTACTTTTCGAGTGATGACTCCTTGATCTGTATGAATGAGTGCGTTGTATGTACCTGATACGATATCTGTAAGGTCCAATCTCAATCTCGATTCCTGTACTTGTTGGAATGAAGCTGAAGTCACTGTTCTTCCATCTATAGACATCAGATCCACTCTTACATTTTTAGATACTTGATGTAGGGAAAGGTCTATATATAGTTCAGATGATGCCGGATTGGGGAAGAGAGTGGCTTCGCCGGATGTTGCAATGTCATATGTTGAAGAAGCTAAGGCTAGATCCATCTCTATAAACGCAGTTTTGAAGTCAACTCTGAATATCTCTCGAGTATCATTGTCATCAGGAGAATCTCCTTTACCTCCAAAACTACTTGCAGACCGTAATAACCCTAAAGAATCATAAGCCAAATTAGTAGCTCCATAATAATAATCTCTTCCAATGGTGTTTAGAGTCCTTGGATCATAACCCAATATCTGAATTTGAGGTGTGGATGCAGCTGCAGGTTCAGTGTGTAAGACGACAAGATAGAGAGTTTCAGATTTTACTCTTAATTTCTTATCTGATATACTACCATCAGCTTCAGGCACAAAAACATCTGCTTCAATTCTGCGTGGTGTTGTGATATCTGATGTCAAAAAAACAACATTTGTTCCAACTTTCTTCTTTTCGCTTGCGTCAGTCACATCTCCATCACCATTCTTATCCAAAAATTCATATACATCTATTTTGATCACTGAATTAGCAACGCTAGCTATAGTGTTTCCGATACCAAATCTAACTTTTGCCAGCAATAACGCACTTCCGCTTGAGTTTTTACTGTTTTTGACATAAAATGCATTCCCAATAGAATAGTGTTTTACATCTCTCCAAAAGGTGAGATTGTTATACACAAATCCTAAGTAGTTACTACCATTTTCCAGTTCGGTAGGTATTTTTCCGAAAGTACTCGGGGTCATTACAAAATTAAAATCTTGTTTGTTATTTGTAGAGTCAATGTCTCCTGTTGAATTTACCTTGTACTCAATATTATATACCCCGGCGGTAGTAGGTTGAGTCATTGTTTTTGGGAAAACTTTATTTTCATTAGAACCATAGGCAGGGACAACATTGTAATTATTTGTTTCCTGCTGTAATACTGTGGTTCCTGATTTCATAGTGGCAGTCAAGATAACATTTTGGGCGTTCACATTTCCTTTATTTCCTAGGTCAGCTAAAAGTGGGATTTCTTGTGCCTGTGATATAGGTGTCTTAAAAGATGGTGCAACAGCATAAAAATTTTGTCTGACTTCTACATCGTTATATGGTGCCTGATCCAATACAATAACATCATCAATACCCCAAAAATAATAAGCCCCTACATGGTCAAATCTAAATCTCAATTTCGGCAAAGTAGTATATGCTGCCGGCAATGCAACACGTTCTCTTATACTTTCTGCTGCTGCATCGTTACCATACAGGCCATTATTTAGGTTAATTGTATCTGGCCAGGTAACTCCGCCATCTTTACTCAGGACTAGTCTGTAAACAGACCCCTGAAAATGTCTGACAGCTTGAGAAAACTCTATGGCTAAACCCTTTACACCTGGAGGAATTGTAATAGATGGTGAAATGAGTGACCCGCTACAAGGTTCCGGACAAAGTCCGGAGTTGTCTAAGTAGTCACTATTAAACTCAGCAACTCCGTTGCATGCAGATAGCGATTTCATCACCACACCACCGAAAGTACCCCTTAACATCTCACCTTCGCTTGCCCATTCCCAGGTATTTGGGTTTGACACTGTCCAATCATTCAGCCCACCATTAAAATCTCCTTCTTTTGGGTTTTTACCCCAGATAGTATTAGCTGGGTAGGTTATATTAGTAGTACAGGTGATATTCTTTAGAGTCCCTTTTATTTCATTGTTAGTAAGTTGAGTCCTTATCTTTACACAGTCCGCATTACTCATCATATAAGATGGAATTTTTAGTGTACCCGCAGTAGCTCCTGCTGCAACTACTCCTGCTGCACTACCAGTAGCTGTATTGCAAATGATAACAGCGATAGCACCCTTTTTTTGCGCATTTACTGATTTGTCAGAAATACCACATGTACCTCTGTCTATGAAAGCAATTTTACCAGTAAGATTGGTTGATATTGAGTCACACCCATCAGGAAATGGAGCCACTAAGTCTGTAACCAATATGGCATCACCTGCAATAGGAGTTGCAGGAGAAGGACCCCAGGAAAATCGTTCTAATTTGTAATCTCCCTTGATTGCATCAGGGGCAGTGATCGTAAAAGTATTATTTTTTTGTGCATTGACCGCAACATATCCAAAAACTAATACTGTCAATAAAAATTTTGTAAAAAATCTTTCCATAACATTAATTTTGATTATAAATATAATAAATGTTTTAAGCGTTGTAAAAGTAACATTTTTAGAATAATGAGAAATACATTTTGTTCAATATTTTAAAAATATTATTCCCAGAATAATTTTAATTCCTTTAGTACTTTGTCCCGATTCACCAGCCCAACTCCTGGTATCTCACAAACCTGACCACCCGCTATATTTGCAATTTTAGCAATGTCCTGCAAATTCATCTTTTTCAGATAGCATAGTGCGACGATACTGATCACCGAGTCGCCTGCACCACATACATCTGCCACCACCCGTGGAGCAGTAGGATATAAATGGCCGTTATTATCTCTATAAATATATATACCCATACTACCCAATGTGATGATCACAGTGTCACATTGAAGCTGTTTTTGCAGTTTTTCACCTATAGTCTTATAGTCATTAGTAAAATTCGCAGTGGCACTCTGTACTTCCTTTTTGTTGGGTTTGAAGATGGTACATCCTGTATATGAGAAAAAATTTTTTTCTTTAGGATCCACAAAGGTCGCTATTTTTTTGGTGAAACAAAACTCTATCAGTCGATGTATCAGATAATCAGAAAGTAATCCCTTATTGTAATCCTGCAATATCAGGCCATCAATTTTATTTGTTTCTGTGAGACCTGAGAAAAAATGAAAAATCCTGTCATACGATTGTTTGGTCAATTCTGTCCTATCCTCACTATCTATCCTCAGCAGGTGTTGATTTCCAGCCATGATACGGGATTTTATAGTCGTTTTTCGCCCGGGTATACGCAGAATTTTGTGATTTAACTGACCTTGAGCAGCGCACAAGTGGATGAAGTTTTCTCCTTCGTCATCATCCCCTGTGATAGATATCAGTGTCACTTTCGCGCCTAAAGCAAGTAGATTCATAGCTACATTGGCCGCACCTCCGAGTCTGTTTTCAATACTGTCCATATCTACTACGGGAACAGGTGCTTCAGGTGATATTCTCCTGACTGTACCTGAAATGTATCGGTCTATCATGATATCCCCGATCACTACTATGTGCAGATCATTAAATTCCGGAAGATGGGTGGTTTGATGATTGTTCATGGGGCAAAAGTAAGGAATGTGATTCAATATAGTTCAATGTGATTCAATATAGTTCAATGAAGTTCAATGAAGTTCAATATAGTTCAATGGAGTTCAATGGAGTTCAATGTACTTCAATGTACTTCAATGGAGTTCAATGGAGTTCAATGTACTTCAATATAGTTCAATGCAGGACAATTGAATTCATTGAATTGAGCGGATTGAATTGAACTCATTGCGTCCGCAGGACAATTGAACTAATTGCGTCCACAGGACAATTGAACTAATTGAATTGAGCGCAGCGAATTGACCTCATTGAACTGGACGGAGCGAATTGATCATATTATATGTTTTTTCAGTAGCACCTTTATTCTTATTAAAATATTGATCCAATCTGTCAGCAATACCTTGGTATTCAACGGGATGTAAATCTAACCTTTTGATTTTTTCAATCATTGGATCAAAATTCTCTACAGGAATAGCTGCATTCATGGTAGTCAGAGTGACAGCTTCATTAAATTTTTGATGGTTGGGCCCGAAGAATACCGGGATTTTATACACTGCAGGTTCAAGGATATTATGGATACCTTTCTGAAAACCACCTCCGACATAAACATATTTTGCAAATGCGTACAAACCAGCCAACATACCTATATTATCAATGATGATGACATTTGCCTTCCAGTCATTTGCAGAATACAAGTCTGATGATGGATGAAGTTGAGATCTTATTTGATGGATATTTTTTTCTGAGATATCATGTGGCGCTATGATGTGAATATAATCAGGAAATGCAGATACGGTAGCTGAAACGACATGCATATCAGACATCCACACACTTCCGTAGACGATTACCGGATTGCCATTGATATATTCTTTTATTGCATCCGCATTACCAGGAATTTTTGATCTTTGAATAACTCTGTCGATCCTTGTATCTCCGGCGATACTATAATTGTCAAAACCCTGTATAGAAAGAACCTGAGCTGAAATATCATCCTGAGTACATATATGTGTGTATTCTTTCAAAATTTGCTTGAATGGCTGTACAAATGGATGCCAGAAATAATCATTTGGCCGGAATACTGAAGAAATCAAAAATACCGGGATCTTACATTTTATAAGATATCTGGTCAGATTCCACCAAAATTCATATTTTATAAATATCACCATGTCAGGCCGGATGAGTTGCAGCAGTTTTTCAGCATTGGCATTTGTATCAGAAGGAAGGTAAAAAATCACATCTGCTTTATCATAGTTTTTTTGTATTTCGTAACCTGATGGCGAAAAAAAACTTAAGAAAATCGTAGTATCAGGATGCTCTTCTTTAAACTTTTCAATAAGAGGACGACCTTGTTCAAACTCACCGAGTGAAGCACAGTGCATCCAGATCCGCTTGCCAGTTGTAAGACTTCTGGTGCTTAATATTTGCCATGTGGATGCTCTGCCTGACTTAAGTAGTTTAAGTTTTTTTGAACCCAGACTTCCAAAGGAGATATACCCGTTGCCCAAGTAAATCAACAAAGAGTACACCCAGAATGTCAATGTCTTCTCCATGTCGCCGTGATCAGTAATATATGATATCTTCAGTGCCACTAAAGAAAAAAGGTAAGTCCCACTTCACTCTGACTCCAAACATCAAGTCCTTGCGTGAAGGTATAGTGGCTAATCCAGTATCAAAATTGACAGCCCTGATTTCTGAAGTAAATCCCTGAACAAAATCAAAAAGGACTTCAAAGTTCACCCTTTTATCATTACTCATGTGCTTGTATCCTATCGATTGTCTCAGCCCAAAACCTCTTGTCAGCCTGTCATAACCCACACTTCTGCCTGCTCTGATTTGTGCCACAGAGTTGCGTTCATCAGTAAATCTGATATTGTACTGCAATATGCCACCTGAAACCATGACCATAATACCGGATCTGGATTTTTTAGAGACAGGAAACAATTTACCAAAGTCTGCGCTTAAGTAAAGTCCTCTTTG
Organism: Saprospiraceae bacterium; assembly: GCA_016713025.1. Lineage (NCBI taxonomy): Bacteria > Pseudomonadati > Bacteroidota > Saprospiria > Saprospirales > Saprospiraceae > Saprospiraceae bacterium. The sequence goes on from JADJPZ010000002.1 coordinate 68,048, forward strand.
CCTCAAAAATACATCAGCTATCTGATTATCATCTCCCAGGACCACACCAGTGGTGGTTCTGTAAGGGGCAAGTACGTCTTCTTTGACATTGTCTCCAAAGATGAACATCAAACCACCACCCATCACAAAATCTTTTGGAGATATGTAGTGGGTATGGGTAGACAGATTCAGGTTGGGCCCATATCTGTTTTTTAAGTCACCTGCCGGTATATTTCCACCCATTCCAAATCCGAATTCAATAACAGCTTGTTTTACCCTGTATTGGGTAGAGTCCTGTGCAGAAGCGTATTCACAAAATATGAGTGAACACGACAACAAAGAAAAAATCAACAATCTGAATGGTAGCATTACTATTTTAGAAAAAAAAGCAAATGTACGAATAGCTTGCTAATTATGGGGTAGAATCCAGCCAATGTGTTGCTACAAGTGCACAAATTAGTAAAAGGTCATGAATGACTCTACACTCCCTTACAACTCTAAGTCCTGAGGAAAATGATGTAAGATACCAGAATGCTATCAGTCCACCTTAGTAAAAACTGTTGAAGTTTTCACATATTTCCCATTGGCTTCGACACTGTATACACCTGTGGGAAGGTTCGATATGTTGATCTGATAAGCCTGATTTGTTTCGCTCAAATTAGCCGTTTTGACGACGCTGCCTTGAATAGATCTTATAATAATATTTACATCATCTTCATCTTTTGCATGGGCAAGATGGATCGTGATAAGGTTTGCTGCAGGATTTGGGCTGACAGATAGGGAAGGTATAGCGTCGGAACACTTGTAATGATGCCTGATGACCTTGTGGATGTTTTCAGTACCATCAAAATCAAAATGCCGAAGCCTGTAAAATATCGTTTTATCTGACTTGTTTTGAGCTTCACTATCAAGGAATGTATAATTTGATCCGTTATTTTTGTTTTGACTCATGACATGACCGATTTTGTCAAATTGTTTTCCATCCATACTTCTTTCAATGACAAACTCCCAGGAGTTTTGTTCCGAAACGGTATTCCATGTCAACTGAATCGGTGCGCATACAGCTGATAGGGCTTCGAATTTTTGTAATAATACAGGCAATGGTCCTGCCAATAGTGGTGCTGCAATAACAATATTGCCATATGCCATACATGGTCCACAAGTGACCTGAACCCTATAGTCACCCGCCAAACCTCCGGTATTGAAGCTATTGGAGTTGGTACCCACATTGGACCAACTGACACCATTCCATCTCGCCCATTGATAAGATGACATATGAGGTCCGCAATTGGTTACCTCAGCGACAAGATTACTGCCCAGCTGACCTATGATGACACCGGTGGTGCACCCTGCAGACTGATGCACTCTGCATACCTCTTTCATACAACCCGAAGCGTCAGTGATCTCAGCACAATAAGTGCCAAAAGGTCTTCCAGCCAGACAATAAAGTGAAGGAGGATCATAAGCTGATAAATTTGTACCATTATATGTCCATTGGTAAATAGCCGGAGTAGACAGATTGATCGTCGATGCCGAATATCCTGAACTATTACATGGAGAGCCCAGATTCACTGTATTGATAAACGCCTCCAAAAGACAATTGTCTTGCCGGATATCTTTATCAACCTCGCACACTTCAGTTACACCACCTCCACATGTTACTGTTCTCCTCACATAGATATGTTTGTATATTTTGCCCCTTTGTACTACCTGAGCATTGATATTGGCACAGCTGAGACCAAGTCCGTTATATGTAAATCTTAATATAGTGACTACGCTGCCAGACGGTGTGTTGGACCTGTAGTAGGCCGTCATTGATCCGCCATTGGCAAGTAGCTGCGCAGGTGTGATCTCTATACAATTGAGGTCCTGTGTACATGCAGGATAGTTGACCACATTTGAGCTACCTTGCGAAAATGTAAAATCTGTTCTTGTAAGACACCTTCCGGGACATTTATTAAATTGTCTGCCACCCAAAATGAAATTACCACCTTGCACCTGACATACAGGAGTGACATCCAGATATTCATATACATCACACCCGCATAGTTGACCTGAAGAAGGTACAGGTCTCCAGATGCCTGATTCGTCCCGCCATTCATAGGTACTGGAAACCACGGGACTGCATGCAGGTGTCATATTTGAGACTGTAACACACTCTGTGTCTTGATTCCAGATGGCATCCACACAGTTCATCATAAAGCTGGTAGATGGGCATTTTGCAATTTCCAAAGGAATTACAAAAGAAAACTGGGCAATCAGACTAACAAGAAAAAAAAGTTTGAAAAGAGTTTTGTTTTGAGTTTGGGAGTAAGTTTTCATTGGGATCGGTTTGAAATATTTACAAAGTTAAAACATTAAAACAATCATTAATATATTGATTATTAATGCATTATCATCATTAAAGTTAATCACAAATGTAAACAGCATATACCCAAAATGAGCTAACTTTCAAATTTATTTTTTACATATACAAATTTGGTATTTGTATAAAACTGATTATTACTTTATATATAAAAATAAAAAATCTGATCTATTTCAGGAACTTTGCATTTTAGATTTATAAAAAGTCATATCTGACATGATGCCAAGGAAAATACTGATCACTGATAAGGTGCATGACGTGCTTATCAATAATCTTAAACAAAGAGGATGCGAGGTCACCTATGATACAAGTATCGATAATCAGGCTTTGGAGAAAATAATACATCTCTATGATGGCATTATCATCAATAGCAAGATCATTATGAACAGTTTCAGGATTGATAAAGGTATTCATCTGAAATTTATAGGCAGACTCGGGTCAGGATTGGAAATCATAGATGTGGCATATGCTGAAAGTAAAGGAATAAATGTGTACAATTCGCCTGAAGGCAATAGAAATGCTGTAGCTGAACACGAAATGGGTATGCTATTGGCATTGATGAACAATATCCTGCGGGCTGATGCTGAAGTAAGAAAATTTTCATGGAACCGTGAAAAAAATCGAGGATCTGAATTAAGAGGAAAAACCATCGGCATAATAGGTTTGGGACATACAGGATGCTCCTTTGCTGAAAAACTGTACAATTGGGGAGCACGAGTCATCAGTTATGATAAATATAAAACCAAATACCCTGCTACAGTAGCCTTTGTTGAAAAAACAGATCTCCGTACCATCATAAATGAAGCTGACATCATTTCCCTTCACCTGCCACTTACATCTGAGACAAAAAACATGATCAATGGCAGTTTCCTACAACAATGCAAACAAGGAGTCATCATCTCCAATACTTCACGAGGTCAGATAGTGGACACTAAAGCATTGATTGAACATTTACACACAGGGCATGTAGGAGGTGCTTGCTTAGATGTGTTTGAAAACGAAAAACCGGAAACATTCTCAGATAGCGAAAAAGAATTATATTCATCACTGTATGCATTTCAAAATGTAGTTTTAACACCACATATCGCTGGCTGGACACATGAATCTCTTGAATTGATAGCATCCATTCTTTTTGAAAAGATCAGGAAAGGTCAGCATATTTGAAATAAATTACAAGGTTGAACCTAAATATCTATAATGAGTTCCGTAGTGATGATCTGCCTGGATTACTTTGCGGCGAGACAGGCCAAAAGCACAATTTAACCCGATGGATACATACCTTACGGGGAAAATCAGTTATTTTGGACGACAAATCATGGCATCGCTACAGCATAGCTGCACATGGTATGGTGCATGACTGAACGGTGCTTTAGCAAAATTGAGTGGCAGCTCAATTTAGTGAAGAAACCGCCAGCTAACCTGGCGGCTACATAGTTCTACTTTGTCAAATTATACGGACTTTCCGATTGATTGGCACCTGTTGGGTTAACCCAACAGTTGTGACAGTGTGTATAACAAACTGCACAAATTCAAAGTTTCTTCCTCGCTACCCTCATTCCTGAAGAGCTTGTCAAGCTACGCTTGAGACGAGCCACCCAATTCAACCACGATTTTTCTGTTAAAAAGAACTCTGAAAAAGTGCAATTTGTTAAACACACGTTGTGAACCTAATTTACCCATAAATTTATACCGACGAGAATTTATTTTTCTAAAGAGGATGATACACGTGTCTTTATCATATATAAAATAATTCTATCGCCATTATACTCAAAATGAATACATTAATAGATGAATTTTTCGCAAACCAATTTATTTTGAGTATATCTTTAACAATGAAAAAATTTCAGGTTTCCGGTTGATTACATTTTGATGAAAGTGGAATTGCCTGAGATTTTTAGGTTAAACAAAACGATTTTATCAGATAATTGTTATGTCAGGATATCAAAACCAAATTCATGAAGATCGGTATAGTGTGTTATCCTACATTTGGAGGTAGTGGAGTAGTTGCCACTGAACTGGGTTTGGGCTTGGCTGATAAAGGTCATGATGTTCATTTCATCACCTACAAAAGACCAGTCAGACTTACATCTTTTCACCCCAATGTGTATTTTCATGAAGTGGCTGCTATGGATTATCCACTTTTTGAATATACACCATATGAAACATCACTCGCCAGTAAGATGGTGGATGTGGTGAGATATGAAAAAATGGATTTGTTGCATGTCCACTATGCGATCCCTCATGCTGCGGTAGCATTTATGGCAAAACAAATTCTAAAATCGTATGGCATTAATATACCTGTCGTGACGACTCTCCATGGTACGGATATCACTTTGGTGGGCAATGATCACTCTTTTGCACCTGTGGTAGAATTTAGTATCAATGCATCTGACGGTGTTACTGCAGTTTCTGATCAACTCAGAGATGAAACCAACAAAACTTTTAAAATAAATAAAGAAATCAAAGTTATACATAATTTTATTGACTTCAGCAGGTTCAGAAAGATCAACAAAGACCATTTTAAGAAAGCCATAGCTCCCGATGGGGAGAAAGTCCTTGTCCACATCTCCAATTTCAGGAAGGTAAAAAGAGTAGACGATGTCATCCATGTGTTCGAAAAAGTGAGTAAAAAAATAAAATCCAAATTGCTGATGATCGGTGATGGCCCAGAAAGAAAACATATGGAAGAACTTTGCAGAACACTGCACCTATGTGATGAAATCAGGTTTTTAGGTAAGCAGGAAGCGGTGGAAGAATTGCTGGCAGTCTCAGATCTTTTTATACTACCATCAGAAAATGAGAGTTTCGGATTGGCCGCACTTGAGGCTATGGCATGTGAAGTACCCGTCATTTCATCCAATGCTGGTGGATTGCCGGAGGTAAATATAGACGGCGTCACCGGATATATGTGTGATGTAGGAGATGTGGAAGGCATGGCTGCAAAATGTATCGAACTATTACAAGATGATGAGAGCTTGTCTGTTTTCCGCAAAAATGCCTATTTGCAAGCTAAGAAATTTGATATCACGGAAATTCTGCCACAATATGAAGACTATTACAAACAGATAATTCAACAGGTAAACCGATGATACTTTATTGGTTTTATTGTTTATCTTTGCCACAATTTTTGAGCAGTCTGATACATATAGATATTTACTTGTTTCAATAATTTTTAGGAAAACATACCGTTTTCTGTTAAAAATAAAATCTGAGAATCCGGAATGATAAAAGCAAGTATCATATTATATTCAAAATTTAATTCCAGGTGGAAGTTAACGGCGTTGGTCTTTATTTCAATAATGACAAATGCCTTATTTGCTCAGGATACCATAGCACCACAAATCATCACTCCGCCACAGGATACTTCATTTGAATGTGGTACTGCATCGGATCTGATTGCCAAACTTACTGCCTGGTATAATAATGCCGGAGGAGCAAAAGCTACCGACAATTCTGATACTGTCATCTGGAAGCAAAATCTGACATTGCAGCAATCTATCACCATTTTCAACAATTCATTAGATATCCTTTGTGGAAATAAACAAAAGGTGGATGTGATATTCACACCGGAAGACAAGGCGGGTAATAAAGGTATTGCATTGATGGCTTCATTTTTTACAGTCGATACCCAAGGGCCAAGGATTACCAATACTGTATCCAATCTTACTTTTAATTGTGTGAGAGGAGTTAGGGATACACTGATAGCATGGATAAAAAATAAAGGAGGTTATACAGCTTCTGATCTTTGTTCCAACAGCATCACCTGGAAAAATTTCAATTTCAGCATTACTTCTTCCAACACCATCATCCAAACCGGGGGCGGATCAATAGACAATGGGCCTTATCCTCAGCTACCGAATGGAATATGTAACTGGACAATGAATATATCATGGATAGCGGCTGATGAGTGTGGTAATGAATCAGCAACACCGGGTACCACTACTTTTACTTTAAATGACAATGTAGCACCGTACTTTTTAAATCCGCCATCTGATACCTTCACTACATGCAATAAAATTCCCGCGGCTGCCAGTATTACGGTAAATGATGATTGCGACCGGTCAGTCACTGCCTTATTGCAGGAAACATCAACAAAATCTCCTGATAGCACTTCGTGCCAGCATTTTTCATATACCATCAGTAGGACATGGACTTCAACAGACAAATGCGGCAATACTGCTACTCATACCCAAGTAATTACGGTGAAGGATACTATTGGTCCAATGGTAAATTCCATGAAAGATATTACTGTAGGCTGTCTGGAATTTGCCAAATCAAAAGACAGTATATATATTGCCTTTGTAGATGACTGCTCGAAAGTGAAAGTTGTTTTTTCGGATACGGTCAGATCAACCGGATGTGTCAATAAGCTTGAGCGTACATATACACTAACTGATACTTGCCACAACAGAACAGTATTCAAACAAAACATCAACATACTTAATAATGCTAAACCAGAAATAATTGCGTTTGCCAAAAATGAAAGCTATCCTTGTACTGATGAAAAAAACATAGAAGGTCTGCTAGCAGAGTGGGTAAAAAAATTAGGTGGATCTTCGGCCACTGAAGCTTGCGGTCCATTAAAATCTTTTGCCGCTGTCAAAGGTTCATATAACATAAATAATCCTGCCACTTATCCGGGCCAATTGCCGGTCTCGATACCCAAACAACAATGTCCTTCAACTCAAAATCAATTTGTGAGGTTCTTAGAAGTTGACTTTGTTTATTATGACTCATGTGGAAATGCAGCTTTGACTTCTGCAGTATTTGGTATTGATGATACTATCCATCCCGTGATTGATAGCTGTCCGCAACCTATCACTGTCTCAGTGTCAGAAAATATTTGTCAGACTGAAATTACATTAAACATCCCTACTGCTACGGACAATTGTATTGAGTCAGTGACACCTTTAGTAAGAAAAACAACTGTACCGGTCACTGGTCCCAAAGGAAATGAAGTCATAGTGCCCACCCTTGTTGCCAAAATTGGTACATTTAATCCTACCCTCGCTGCACCGTTGAGTGATGGAAAATTTAGTATCAAACTTAGGAATTTTGACATTGGAGACGTAACAGAATATTTTAATGTCATCGGAGAAGATGGTGTAAGTCTTGGAAGATCACCATTTGGAAAGGATGAATGTTCCAATGTGGATTTTGAACTTACCGTAAATAAAGACAAGCTTTTTTCATGGATTCAGGATGGTTTTATCGAACTTAAATTTGTACCAAATATGGTGTCGGGTTTTCCATCACTGTCTATCAATAATTTATGTTCAAATAGCACGATTGATGTATCTGTTTCATTTGATATCGATATTGTTAATACAATCAGAAGATCATATCAAATTAATGGCGGACAGGAAATTCCTCTTACCACTGAAACTCAAATTAAAAGTACCTTTGAAAAAGGAGATCACAAAGTTTTATTTATTTTCAGAGATTGTGCCAATAACAAAGCTGAGTGTTCCGTCCCAGTCATAGTCAGGGATGCCGTAAAACCTGTCTTAAAATGTCCGGATAATATTATCACGGGTCTTTCAATCGGGCAATGTACAGATACTATCCCATTGCCAATAAATTTTTCAGTTACTGAAAACTGTGGAGGACTACACCAATACAACAAGATTTCACCTGTATCATCTGATGCTTCCCTCCTTTCTTTTATATATAATGAAAATAAAATGAAGTTTGAGGCAAGAAGTAAAGAAATCGTTTTTGCAGATGTATTTCCTGTCAAACATATCAATGTACCTGTAGTCCTTGAAGTAGAGTTTACTGGAGATAATAATAGTTCCGGAGAGTATTTTGACGTTTTTGGACCAGGAGGTGCCCTCATAGGCAATACCAGACTTACAAATGAACCCAATGTATGTGGAACCTCGATAAGCAGATTTGAAATCAATAAAAATCTGTTTAACAGCTGGATTCAAAATAAGCAAATCACGTTTTTGGCCATTCCAAAAAATGATGGAGATGGCATAAATCCCTGCATTGACCTCTCTGCGGGCCAAACAACAGACAAAATAAGCAGACTTTCGGCTACCTTGAAGTATTCCGATGCCTCATTTTCATTATCTGTCTCAGGGGCCACCAGTATATCTGAGGTTGAAATACCAAAAGGTGCAGATTTATATAATCTCATTTTAAATGCCGGTGTGAACCAGGTTTTGTTGCAAACCAAAGACAACTCGGAGAATAATGCAGGTTGTAGTTTTAGCATTGAGGTAAAAGACAATGAAAGACCGATAGCCAAATGCAAAAATATAGTTGTAGATATGCACCCTTCAGGTTTGGTATCTTACATCATCGATCCGGAAATCATAGACAATGGTAGTACAGATAATTGTAAGATTAAAAAGAAAACCACAATTCCCGCAGCTTTGGATTGTACATCGGCAGGAAGTGATGTCAATGTCAAATTAATTGTAGAAGATGAGTATGGAAATGTGGATTCATGTATATCTGTCATAAAAGTGAAAGTGGCAGAAATTAAACCTACATTTTCAGCAGGCCTCTGTACCAGTGATACGCTTAAACTATTTTCCAATGTACCTCCTGCATCTATCTCCGGCACATATTCATTCCAGTGGGATGGCCCGGGCAGCAAAGATTTTTTTGTAGAAAATCCTCATATTCCAAATCCGGATGAATCCTTCAATGGTGTTTATATCCTTACGGTTAAGGGTTTTAATAATTGTACTACCACCGCATCTCTCACTGTAAATATAAAGCCACTCATCAAACCGGATCTAACCTCCAATGTAAAAGAAGTCTGTTCAGGAGAAGAAATTATTTTGACCTCTACATCATACAGTGGAGGTATAGAATATTTGTGGTATGAAGGTATCTTTCCTACAGGTGTCCTTATCAAAAAAACAAATGTCCCTGAATTGATATTAAAACCAACTGATGGTGTACATTTTTACTATATTATTGCAAAAGGTCCGGATTGCAGTTCCAATCCATCATCCTTGCTCAAAGCTGAAGTAAAACCTATACCCAAACCTGAATTGTGCAATAGTTTTATTTCATTGTGTGAAGGCAATGACCTTGTACTCTGTGCAAAAGGGAATCCGGCACTGACTTATACATGGCGTGGTCCTGCAGGATATCAGGGTATAAGTCTCAATCCGGAGATTATAAAAAACACATCATCAGCCAATGCCGGAGAGTACAGGCTCTTAGCTGCTAATGGAAATTGTATATCTGATACTATTACTACCAGGGTAATTGTGCTTGAAAAGCCACCACAACCGACCATTATTTCAGCAGATATCTTTTGCGAAGGGGCAATTTTTTCAATGGTAGCTGCATCAACTTCCAATACTGAAAAATACGAATGGTACAAAAACGGCACCTTATTCACAACGACACAGGAAAATAGCCTAATAGTAAACAATGCTCAGTCAGCGTTGCAGGGATCATGGACAGTAGTAGCCACCAAGGGCAATTGCCGGTCTGTAGTTTCTTTGACAAAATTTGTAGCAATCGATAATAGTCTTGAGGTTGGCGCCATTAATAGCGGTCCGGTATGTATGGGTGATAGTGTCCAACTCCAGGCAACATTTGTTCCAAATGCATCATATAAATGGAGAGGTCCTATATCCAGCATTCCCGACGTTTTTGATCCGAAAGTACCAGGCGTACCCGGAGACTATTCAGTGGTCATCACCACTCCTACCGGATGTCAAAACAATGCATCAACAAATGTAAAACTGATAAGTGTACCAGAAATCACTGCTTTAAGTAATGATTCAAAACCTTGTATGGTAGCTTCCGATCAAATCAGATTTACACCTTCAGTTTTTCCAAATTCAGATACCTATACATTCCAATGGAGCGGACCCAATGGATATACCTCTGCTTTGAGAAACCCTGTCATTACTAATCTCAGCGCAAAAGACACCGGTATGTACCAATTGGTGATATTAAATGGTAAATGCCCATCCAATAAACTGGAAACCAAAGTGCTGTTTAATGTCATTCCATCAAAACCAACAGTTATTTCTCCATTAGTTTATTGTACCAAAGATACTATCAGATTGCAGGCTTCCAATACCGGAATTGTTGAAGGATTTATATGGAACACCCCTCTCGGTAAGTTTAATACCATAGAACCGGTATTGACTATCGCTTCGGCATCTTCTATCAATTCGGGCAAATATACACTTGAAACGATCAGATCCGGTTGTAATTCCAGGTCTTCAGATACACTCAATATTACGGTCAACCAACCACCTGATATTGTTGCCCGGACAGTGGAAGATAATATAAAGACTTGTCCAGGAGAAAGTATAAAGCTTGTCTCACTTTCGGGACCACCATTAGTAAATATAGGATGGACTGCCCTTACTCCGGGTATAATATTTTCTGATAGAAATGCAGTCTCACCACTTGTATCTGGTTTTCAAAAAGGAATAAACTTAATATCTCTGTCATACAGCATCAACGGATGCCCGGATTTCAGCAGGGATACTGTATTTATTACTGTGGATTCGATGCCGGTATTAAAAGATGATACTTACAGATTGGTTTATGGCGAAAAGCAACTACTCAATGTCATGCAAAATGATCTGCTCAATAGCCAAAACGCAATCAGAAGTGTAACTCAACCGCAGCATGGCAAGGTGGATATAAAAAACAGAATGATTGAATTTACACCAGATCAGAGGTTCTTGAGACCTCTGACATTTAAGTATAAAGTTTGTGCTGATTTTTGTGATGAACTCTGTTCTGAGGCTACTGTAAGTATAGAATTTGATGAAAACATAACGTGTAAGGCTCCTACTATCTTTACACCTAATAGTGACGGTATCAATGATCAGTTTGTCATTCCATGTCTTGATACCGGCCGATTTCCAAACTCCAAAGTATATATATTCAATGAATGGGGAACAGAAGTTTTCTATGCCAATCCATACAAAAATGATTGGGAAGGCACTTTTAGCGGCGCAAGTCTGCCTGTGGGCACATACTTCTATATCATTGACGTAGGTGATGGTAAAAAACCTTTAAATGGCTTTTTAATCTTGCAGCGATGACCATCAGAGTATATATTAACATCATGATATTTTCCACTGTGTGTGTTCTTTTATCCGCACAGCAACAACAGATGTACACCCAATTTATGTACAACAAGATGGGATTGAATGCCGCATATGCCGGAAATGAAACCTATCTGTCCGGTACACTTATTTACCGGGACCAATGGAGTGGGTTTCCGGGTGCACCCAAAGCCCAAACTTTCTCGGTCAATCTGCCTCGTATTGCAAACAGGATAGGAATTGGGTTTAATATTGAAAGGCAATCACTTGGTATAACAGAAAAACTAACCTATGAAATGATGTATGCGTATAAGTTTTTTCTTGGCGAAGGCACCTTAAGTATGGGTATGAATGTTTCAGGCCGAAAATTTGTTCAGGACTATACTGACAGCAGATTATTTGCTATTCAGGATATACAGCTTGATCCGTCAATACCTGCAACCCAACAGACGAGAAATCTTTTGAATGCAGGTTTTGGAGTATATTTCAACACCAATAAATTTTATCTCGGCGCTTCATTGCCCCGAATGATCAGGACCGACCTTGACTTTGATGCCAATAATCTCTTTTCGACAGAAGTGAGGCACCTTTTATTAATGACCGGTGGTACTTTTATACTCAACAATGATGTTCGCCTTACTCCTCAACTGATGTTCAGAATGGCAGAATTCAGTCCATGGAATCTTGATCTGAATGTCAGCAGCACATGGAAGGATAAGTATTCTTTAGGGCTTACATACAGGACAGGTGGCAATACAGGTGATCTGGGCGAATCCATAGATGTGATAGCCGGCTTACAGATTTCTGAAAGAATGATGTTGGGAGTAGCGTACGATATTCCCATGTCAAAATTAAGGACAATAGACACGGGAAGTCTTGAAGTGATCATGTCCTACAATCTGATACCAAGAAAAATTAAAACAATCATAGTAAATCCCAGATATTTTTAATGAAGCATCGGTCAAATATCCTATTGTTTATCTTTTTGTACTTATGTGTGCATAGCAATAATGTACTATTGGCTCAAGGTGAAATGGTCAATAAAAATGCTGTGAAAAGTGCTCGTATCATCAATGAAAAACAAATCAATACTGCAAATTTAGAAACTTCTCCTGCTTTCATTGGGGATAAAATCGGATTGGTCTATACAACCACAAAATCAAAACTTTTTGACAAAGAAATCAATGAAGCTTTTTTTGAGTTGAGCCTTGCCGATGTCAATTCTGATAATTCATTAACTTCACCTAAACCACTGAATAAGAAATATAACTCTGAATTGCACGAAGGCCCGATGGGGTATGATATCAATCTGAACAAACTTTACTTCACAAGGTCACTTAAAGAAAAAAGAATTGTAAAAAATGTAGAGACGGATACTACATATCTACGTATCATGGAAGCTGATTTTAATGTAGCAAATCCTGAAGTAAAACCATTAAACATCGTTACAGGAAAATATTCTGTTTGTCACCCTACTCTGACACCTGATGGCAAAACAATGATTTTTGCTTCCAATATGCCTGGAGGATTTGGCGGTTATGATTTGTATATGACTTACTACGATGGACAAGAGTGGACAGGTATCATAAATCTGGGTCCTCGGATCAATACTTCGTCTCATGAAGTTTTTCCTTTTTTATTAAATAATTCCATCCTGATATTTTCTTCTCCAAGGTCAAATGGCATGGGTGGTCTTGATTTGTATGTTTCAGAGCTTAACAGCGGATCGTGGACAAGTTCAGAATTATTACCAGCTCCTTTTAATTCAACATATGATGATCTGGGTATGATCGTCAGAGAAAATATGAAATCTGGATATTTTGCGAGCAATCGCCCCGGAGGGTCTGGGAAAGATGATATTTATAGATTTGAAACAGACATTCCTCTATTTGGTCCGGAAGAAAAAAAGCCACTTAAAGTCACAGCACACATTCTGGACAAATTATCACTGGAAGCAGTACCAAATGTTAAGTTTTCGGTAACTCCGCTGGAAATTGATATCAATGATTTTGCGCTTTCGAGCTATAATGTCGATATGTTGTCCGGGAGAAATCCGGGAGATATCGTACTCAAGCTTACTCCAAAAAAAGGAACTATTATTCAAAATACCATCGCTGAAAAGGATGGGACTGTACATTTTTTGGCAAATAAAGGTCAAAAATATCTGATCTCTGCCTTGGCTGATGGATACGGGAACTTGTCACTGATTTTTGATTATGATCTGTTTGGTGATGATTTTAATATAGTCATTGAGCCAACATCTGACTTGGTCGATGAAACACCTGTGGATACTTTAAATATTCAAAAAAATGCTACTATCAACATACCCGTTGAACCTGGAAAAAGTATTGTTTTTGATCAAATATTTTATGATTACAACAGCAGTAGTATTAAAAGTGGGGCTGCTTTGGAATTAGATGCATTAGCAAGTGCAATGTTGTCCAAACCTGAGATGAAAATCCGACTGGAATCACATACTGATAGTCGAGGGGCAGGTCCTTATAACTTGCAGCTATCTATCAGCAGAGCAGAAGCTGCAAGGTCATATCTTGTAAATCTTGGGGTGACATCTGACAGAATCAAAATAAGAGGATGGGGTGAAACCAAACTCAGAAACAAATGTACAGACAAAGTTCCATGCAAGGAAACTGATCATGCTTTCAACCGACGCACGGAAGTATTTGTCGAGTATTGATCCGTGGAAAAAGCAGGGTTTCAATTATTCATTTATCCTGACTTCTAACCTATAAACAATCTTGGTTGTAGGAGGTATTTTCTTCCTCGTTTTGTTCAATATTTTCAAAACTGACTCATCCAGCCCGGAATCTGTGGTGTTTTCTATCAGAATTTCAGTCACCTGATTTTTCTCATTGATTTTGTAAACGACAGTTGCCGTAAAACTATCAGAATACTTCATTTTCTGAAGTCCCTTTTTGATGTCAGAATAGACAGTTGCATCAAATTTTTTCCAGTCTGCTTCCTTGTCTTTGATTTTGGTTTTTTTGTTTGAAGTAATTGAGGAGCTACTTAAGGCCATGTTTTTTCGTTCTGCACCTGTTTTGTAACCTAATACCACTACTTCATCCAATACAAGTCCATCTTTGAGTGATACATTGTATTTTTCCACATTTTGTTCAAGCGCTATCTCATTGGCTTCATATCCAACAAAATTCACTTTAAGCAATTGATCCCTGTTGGTGATTTCCAGTACGAAATTTCCTTCTATATCTGTAATGGTTCCGGAGTTTCCTGCTTTGACATTTGCCCCGATCAATGGCTCTCCATGGGTATCTGTAACTACACCTGATATTATCCTTTTAGTAACTTGGGGCTGTAGCTGAAAATTGTTTTCTGAAACACCGCTCATTGTTTCAGTGGACGGCTGAACATAAAAAGTCGTTTTTGGGCTCTGAACTACTGTATTTATTGCTGCAAGCGCATCAGCTGAGTCCGGAATACTTATTTTTGGCAATGGATTAACACCTGCTATATCATCTTTAACAAAAGAAGATACTGTTTTTTGCGTTGATTTATTTTCCAATTCATAATCAATTCCGCTTTTGGAATAGTTATTTATTGCCTGACCAACAGGTGACTTCTGTTCTTTTTCATAGTTATTTGATATGACATTTTCTGACATGGATAAATTGGTGTCAGTGTTTGTCATGTAATCGTAATTATCAGGACCGACTGCGACTGTTTCTTTGCTTAAGATACTATTTTCCTTTTTTGATATATTGAGTACGATAATACTAGTGAAAACAATACCGGCTACGACAGCAGCAGCAATATAGAGTTTCGCCGGTTTATTTCGTTTCTTTTTATTGAGATATTGATCGACATTTTGATGAATGTTTGCCATACTTTTTGTAAAATCATTTCCCTTATTTAAAGCAAAACCTTCCAATGCTTCAAAAAGAAATGGATCATCCATTGCTGTCAATTCCAATTGCCGATATTCGGATGGATTGATAGTACCTTCTACCAATTTGCGGAGCAACTCTCTTTTATATGCTTCAGTTACCATGTTTTTCCATACAAATTTTAAGATTCCTTTTGCCATTCTGGATATAAGATCTGGTGGTCGACCATGAGATGTTCAACTGTTGTGCTATATCCTGATAGGATTTTTCCTGAAAATAAAATAAATCAATACATACTTTTTGATCATCATTGAGTTGGTTGAGGCAGTGATCAATTCTTGCCAGCAAAGCTTCTCTTTCTGAAATATCAACACTGATGTCCATTGAATCCCGGGCATTTTCAAACCTGTCTTCAAGTGAAATAATGATATTTGTTTTACTTTTTCTGAGTTTATCAATACAAAAGTTACTGGCAGTCCTGTAAAGCCACGGTTTGAATATCAGGATTTGCTGGGTTTTCAATTTGGAAATCAGAAGTTCAAACAACTCATATGAAGCATCTTCACTTTCCTGGACATTTTTGAGGTGTTTGAGACACAATCCGAAAATCATATCTGAGTACCTGTAGAATAATTCTCCGACATAAGCAGCATTTTCAGTAGAAATATAGGCCGTTATGAGTCTTTCATCAGACCACTCAGGATTTTTATTTTGCCACCTATATTTCAGATTGGACATAAAAAAGTTAAAAATGTTTTATGTAATAATAACAAGACGTACGTCCCTACGAAATTACATAACTTTTTAAACCTTTTACCATGAAAAATTTAAAAATATTCATCAGTGTACTTTCTCTCGCCATTTTGTATTGCTTCTCTGCAACTTCACATGTTGTGAAAGGTGTAGTCACTGACGAATCCGGAACACCTTTAATCGGTGCTAATGTTACTGAATTGGGTACTCAAAACGGAACTGTGACAGATATTGATGGAAAGTTTTCTCTCACCCTACTCAACCCTAAGAAACAGATTCAAGTGGCTTATGTGGGTTTTAATTCCCAAATAATTACACCGGATTTTACAAAAGACATGAACATTGTAATGAAAAGCTGGCTCCTTATGGAAGATGTAGTGGTGGTCGGATCAGCAAAGAATTCTTTCTTTAAAACAGTTTTCAACAAGTTAAAAGGAGAAAAACCTTCTTATCAAAACTCTGCACCATTTATAAGTACTTCCGACATGAGCAGCCCCGAAAACTACAAACACTTCAATGATAATCCTTTCAAAAGTACCAAAGACGAGCCTCTTTCCACCATGTCCATCGATGTAGATCGTGCTTCTTACAGCAATATCAGAAGATTTCTGAACCAAGGCTCTATGCCACCAAAAGATGCTGTAAGAGTAGAAGAAATGATCAATTACTTTCACTATGACTATAAATGTCCTTCAAACAATGAAAATATACCATTTAAAATGTACACTACTTATGCCGACTGTCCATGGAATCAGGATCATAAACTCCTACATGTGGCCATGAAAGCCAAAGAACTGGATCGAAAAAACCTTGCTGCCAGCAATATGGTATTCCTCATTGATATCTCCGGTAGTATGCAGAGTAGTAATAAGCTTCCATTGGTTCTGGAGTCGTTCAAACTCCTGATCAATCAGCTCAGCGAAAAAGATGTAGTCTCCGTAGTGACCTATGCCGGGCATGAAAGGGTCGTCGCTGAAGGAGTCAAAGGAAGTGATAAAGAAACACTTTATGGAATACTCGACGAATTACAATCCGGTGGGTCCACGGCCGGAGCAGCAGGAATTCAAAGAGCATATCAGTTGGGAAAGAAGTATTTTATTTCCGAAGGAAACAACAGAGTGATCTTAGCCACAGACGGCGACTTCAATGTAGGAGTGAGCAGTGAAGGAGACCTGGTAAGATTGATAGAGGAAAAAAGAAAGACAGGTATCTACCTTTCTATCCTGGGCTATGGTATGGGCAACTATCAGGAAAGTAAAATGCAGGAACTGTCCAAAGCAGGAAACGGCAATCACTTTTACATTGATAATATCGAAGAAGCTAAAAAAAGTCTCATGCATGAATATGGAAGTACGATGTACTCCATAGCCAATGATGTGAAGATTCAGATCGAGTTCAATCCCAATTTTGTCAAATCTTACAGAGTAGTAGGCTATGAAAACAGACAACTGGCCAATGCCGACTTTAATGACGATACCAAGGATGCGGGTGAGTTGGGAGCAGGTCATATCGTCACTGTCATCTATGAAATCGTCCCCAAGGAAAGTAAATCAAATGTAGCAGGTTCAATAGATCCTTTGAAGTATACTAAGAATACTGTGCCGGGATCCAATCATAAAGAATTAGCAACCATCAAGTCGAGATACAAAGAAAATTTAGGCGATGTATCCAAAAAAATGGAGCAGGTGATTGTGGCAGAGTTGACTCCTGAAGATGATTTGAGTCCATCTGTGAAGTGGTCATTTGCAGTAGCAGAATTTGGATTGCTGCTAAGGAACAGCGAATATAAAGCAAAATCCAATTATAAATCATTGATAGCCCGAAGTAAAATACTAGCCGATGATCCTCATAAAAAAGAATGTGTAGCATTGATGGAAAAAGCCAGCAGGAAGCCAGGTGAAATGGCTCAGATCATTGAGGAATAATTATCAACTGGTTTTTACATGCTTGAGTACAGCCGCTGATAGACTTGGTGGCTTAACTCAAGTGCCACAAAGGCATTGATAAACTGTGCCTTATTAGTTTAATTCCTTAATTTTACTCAGGTCGCTATTGAGATCAAAGAATTTTGCTAAAAATACAGTTTCAGCGTTTTTACTCACATACTTTCCTATTTTCTGTCCATATTTCAGCCCGGCATCGCAGTCTTCATAAAAATGAACCCCAAGAAGGATTCTTGACCAGGCACTTTCTTTGGCCATTGCATCAAGTGAAGGAAAGGATCTTTTTTTACTTAAGAATTCTCTCCTGTTTTCGTGGCTGTTGTCTGTAAAATAATAGTTTTCGCCAACATAAGTTTCTAAAATGGATGAAGCTACAGCTCCAAATACTGCATGGCCGGAAGGATAGGAAGGAAAGTTTGGATCACTATGAAAAGGTTTCCAGTTTTGATCCAGGTTTTTTGCAATATAGTCAGAAGGTCTCAGTATATTATAATGATACTTAAAGTGCCAGGTCATGATTGCAGCGTCATTAAGACCCACTCCTAACTTAAAGTAGATATGGATCATATCCTTTATGCTCATTTTTTCGGAATTTAGGATTTGATTCGCCACGGCATACCATCTGCTCAATGGAGAAAAAGTAAGGCCTCTCACATCATCACTCCAAAATTCAGCAATCCATTTTTCTTCTTTTGAAAGTTGGGAAGTAACAGAATAGACCGATAAGGCGTCTTTTTTTATAGCATCTGATTTGGAGATATTTTTTGAATAAGGTGGATCTAACCTAAAATCTTCCCTTGATATGATCCATGTTGGTTTCCTACCCCATTCAGGCAATATCTTTTCAGGTTTTTGATATTGGAGATTATTTTCTGTAAAAGCCGGATTTTCAAAATATAAATCAACTTTGTTTGGAAGTCTTTTTTTGATGCTTTGAAGAGAATCCAGAACAATTTCAACATATTGTTTGGCTTTTAATTCATCTTTTGTAGTTGGATTTAAAAATCTTGTATTTTTATTTTGAAGTTCCTCTGTTTTACGATGGCTGTTAAATACTTTTTCATGGTATATTTCTTTAAGCAAATGGCAAAAAAGTTTGTTGTATACGTTTAAAAAAAGCATCTCACCTTCCTGGCTTTTTTCAACCACAATATTATGGGTGAGGTAACCTGCTATACCAAGTTGAGATAATCGCTCTCCTGAAATGGGAGGATAAGCGAGTGGATCTTTGCTTTCCAATTCCAAATACAAATCGTACCAATCTACGATGATTCGATGTTGGTTGATATCATTTTGGGGTAATGTATTGAAAGAAGTAAATAATAAGTGGACAGAAGCTAATAAAATTAGCAAAACAAGATGATGAAATTGTAACCTATGAATGTTATACCTTGTCACTTCAAATTTTGTTCGACAAAATTAATTAGTATTTCATTATCAACTCATTAGAAATTAATTAGAAATATCTTTCCCTGAAAAACATAAAGTAAACAAATTGCCGGAGTTGTCATTATTAGTGATTTCAAGAGCGGCATGATGCACTTTTAATATACCTGCAACCAGCGTCAGTCCTATGCCGGTACCTTTGACATTGGTACTGATTTTTCTCCTATAAAAGGGTTTAAAAATGGATTCTTTTTCATGATCATCGATTATATGTGCGGTATCTTTTATCTGGATAAATATTTTGTTGGAACCATCAATAAAAACTTTAACTGATGCTGTATGATCAGGCGAAAACTTGCAGGCATTTTCCAAAAGATTGTACAAGGCTATTTTTATTAGTGTTTCATTGCCATTGATGATTAAGGCATCACTGTCTTCCGGGAACGCTGTAGTGTCAAATTTGAAATTATATTCAGGATTATTTTTTCTTACTGATGCTTTTGCCTGCCATATCATTTCATCCAACCTTAGCGAACTGAATGATATTTTACTACCGGTGTCCGTAAGTCTGGCCAATTCCATGAGCTGAAGTGTTGTGTGTTCCATCTCTCTGGCATCATCAAGTACTGAATTAAGACATTGTCGATATTCGTCCTCAGTACCTTCTTTAGTTAGCTTTACTTGAATGGTTGAAATTATGGAGGCCAAAGGATTCCTAATTTCATGTGATATATTAGACAGAAATCCTTTTTGTGTGATAAAAGAATCTTCGATCCGGTCCAGCAGTTCATTGAAGGTCATATTAAGTCTTGAAATCTCATCTTTATTTTTTTGATTTATATTTAAGCGTCTCGACAGATCGTTTGGAAATATTTCTTTAAGATTTCTTATGGTTGTATTGATAGGGGCTAGTGCCTGACCTGAAAAATAATACCCTGATACAGCGATTATAAGCAGAAATAAAAAAGAAGTATAAATCATGATATTTCTAAGGCTGGCAAGTTCTTCAGACATAAATTTGTCAGTCGCAACTATAATGATATCTTTTCCGAATGAAGTATTATGCTTTATACCTATAGCATTGACATTTCCTAAGCTAAATTTGAGTTCCTTTTTATTTACGATGTTATCAAGGATAAAGTTTTCAATATTTAAATTATTGTTTATTGAAAACAATTTCTTGAAGGATAGGTCGTAAATGATGATGTTTTCGGTTTCTGATAAGGAAGTTTCTGATGATTGATTGTCATTTTCAAACGTAAGATCAGGATTGGATTTTTCTACCATCATCACCGTCATGAGCGCTTTTGACCTTAATGTATCATAGAATTCCGTATAGATATAGTTCCTGAAGCTATAATATATAAATAACAAGGACGAAATCAGCAGAATAAAGGAAATAATAAAATAGGTTAGTGTTAGTTTAGCACGTATTTGCATACTATTGTAATATTACAATTGACCAAAAATATATCCAAGGCCAAATTTAGTTTGTATTAGTTTCTCCTCATATCCTTTATCGAGTTTATTTCTCAGATAATTGACATACACTTCGACTATATTAGTTCCTGTATCAAATGTGATATCCCAAACATGTTCAGCTATTTCGCTTTTGGTAAGTAATTTACCTTGATTATTCAGAAAATATTCCAGCAGTCTGAACTCTTTTTTTGTTAGATTTAAATTTTTTCCATTTCTGAATGCCTCTTTGGTATCGATATTGATTTCGAGATTGCCGGTATTGACTATTTGTTTGGTTTGATTGTTTCGTCTTATCATTGCTTTTACTCTAGCGACAACTTCATCGAGGGAGAAAGGTTTTGCGAGATAGTCGTCTCCTCCGGCTTCAAGTCCCATAATTTTATCATCTACAGAATCCAGCGCAGATAAAAATAAAATGGGAGTACTTACCCCTTGAAATCGGATTTTTTTACACAAGTCTAATCCGTTGATACCAGGTAATAGGACATCCAGTATTATTACATCATATAGAGTTGTCGAAACTTTTTCATATCCGGTACTGCCATCCGAAGCACAATCTACTTTAAAACCATTCTGTTCAAGGCATGTACAAAGTGATTGCTGGATTTTGTACTGGTCTTCTACAATCAATATTTTCATAATATCATTTCAAATTTCAAAATTTCAAATCTCTTAAGGAGAAGCAAATATATATTTATAAAATGCGATATGATGCAATGACCCAATTTCTAATAATTTTCTAATTACAAAATTTACTCAAAAAGTTTAGACGGGAGTTAATTTTGCAGGCGAAACTAAAAAACATCAATCATGTTGCTTAAAAACTTTAAGTTTATTTGCTTAATAGCCTTGTCAATGTTTGTATTTTCCTGTTCTGTAGACAATCAGGAAGATGGTAAAACTGAGTTTAGGAAAGTTGCAGAGTATCCCAATGATGTGGTACACGACTGGAATGAAGTATTTTTACAAATCGAAAGATATTCTGCAGGTTTCAGACCAGGTCCTGCACCAAGGGCAGTTGCATATCTCGGCTTATCAGCTTATGAAGGAGTTGTAGCCGGTATGCCTGATTTCAAATCGTTCGATAATTACTGGTCAGGATTTGATGTCCCTGCTGCGGATACTGATAAAGAATATTGCTGGCCGCTGGTGATCAACGCATCTTATGAAAACCTGTTACCTAAGTTTTTTGGAAAAGCGACCAAAGAACAACTGGATTTGATAGCCTCTACATCCAACAGAATCCGAAATGAATACAAAAGTCAGGTATCACAAGAAGTTTTTGACCGATCTGTCAACAGAGGTAGAGAAGTATCAGATGCCGTGTGGAACTACTCCAAAACAGACACATGGGGTCATGATCACTATCTGGACCCTTTCCAAAGATATGACTGGCAAAAAGCATTCAAAAAAGACGGTGACTGGAGACCTACTGTTCCTGGTCCTGGCGCACCTATGGGAGGTGTCTGGGGTAATGCCCGTACTTTCTCATTAAAAGATGATCAGAAACTTTGCAAAAAACCAATACCGTACAGTGCCAATACAAAATCACATCTCTATGCTCAGGCTATAGAAGTGTATTCTCAAAACACACCAACATTATCTTATGAGACGGAATGGGTAGGTGAGTTTTGGAGTGATGATCTGGTCAATTTGACATTTAGCCCTGGTGTAAGATTTTTGGCAATAGGTGATCAGGTGCTCAAACTGGAAAAAAGCAATCTTGAGACGGCAGTATTTATGACAGCTTTAGTTGGTGTTGCTTCTAATGATGCAGGTATTGCCTGCTGGCATTCTAAATATTTCTACAATGTCGAAAGACCGGAAACATACATCAAAAGAGTCATAGATCCAAGCTGGGAGCCAATTCTTGACAATCCTCTGACAGGGGACAAGGGAATATCACCATCATTTCCGGCTTACCCGTCAGGACACTCCACTATGGGTGCTGCAGGAGCTGAAGCCCTTGGCTATATCTTTGGATACAATTACGGCATGACTGACAATTGTCATAAAAACAGATCAGAGTTTATCGGAGTACCAAGAACATTCTCCAGCTTTTATGAGATGGGACTCGAAAACGCATGGTCAAGAGTTCCACTTGGGGTACACTTCAGAATGGATTGTGAAGAAGGTGTAAGATTCGGTACTGAGATCGGACGTGCAACACACAGGTTGCCCTGGAAAAAGAAATAATTGTTGAGTTAGATTATAAAATATCAATCATTAAAATCGGGCATAGATCATCATTTTGGTCTGTGCCCGATTTTTTATATATACGTTTGAGTTAAATAAATCATAACATTTTAAACCTTAATCACTGACATCAATCAAAGTATCAAAATTTTTAATTCATCATCAAAACCAATAAAAAAATGAAAAAAGTAATGATTATTTTGATCTTTATGGGTGCCCTTTTCACTTATGACTCCACTGCACAAAACAGATTGCAGGGTGAAAGAATCGAACAACGCAGAATTGAAAGAAATCAATTCAGAAACGGACCTGAACGAGGAGGACGATGTAAAAAAGCCAAAATCAGACACCATCGTAAAATGCGTCGGATGGCAGCTATAGATGGAAGGGTTACACCAGGAGAAAGAAGGGTATTGAAAAATGAGAGAAGAAGGGTATTTTAAGAATTAAGTAATTCTCAGTATTTTAAAGATTGGATCAGATGAAGAAAATGTTTGATTTATACATCAAACATTTTCTTTGGTTAATGTTAGAGTATGTGTGTATAAAAAACTGCACGAATTCAAATTTTCTTCATCGCTACCCTCATTCCCTGAAGAGCCTGTCAAGTTACGCTTGAGACGACCCACCCAATTCAACCACGTTTCTACCATTTATTAAAAAGAACACTGAAAAAGTGCAATTTGTTATACGCACAGAGTATGTTTAATAGATGGAATTTACTTAATTTAAAATATATTTGCATGATTAAATATAAAATTATATGCCTCCATCATTGGCAACTATCAACAAATCTTGTTTTGAAAAACTTACTGAAAAATTTCAATACCTTTTTGAGCCAGATCTCATCAATGAGATGTGCAATTCCGGCGATATAAAAAGTTACAGGGAGGGGACGATACTTATGGATATCGGTCAGACATTGACACATATGCCATTAGTAATCACAGGCTCAGTAAAAATCATGAAAGAAGATAAGGAAGGCAATGAATTACTTTTGTACTACCTTGAGCTTGGTGATACCTGTGCGGTTACTTTGAGTTGCTGTACCAAGCCTACCAAAAGTTCTATCAAAGCAGTGACGGAAACAGATGCAGAAATACTCTTCATACCAGTAGAAAAAATGGAAGAGTGGATGGTGCGTTATAAATCCTGGAGGAGTTTTGTGCTGGATAGTTACAATTACAGGATGAATGAAATGCTCGATGCCATAGACAATCTTGCTTTCAACAATATGGAAGAAAGACTGTATAAGTACTTGCGCGATAAAGTGATGGTGACAAAAGCATCAAAACTGCATATCACTCACTTTGAAATTGCCAACGACCTGCATTCCTCCAGAGTAGTGATATCCCGCCTCATGAAAAACTTGAAAATGAAGGCCTTGTCATCCAGCACCGCAATTATGTGGAGGTAAAGGAATTTATGTAGTCAGAAAATAATATAGTGAACAGAAAATATTGTGCGAAAAATTTAAATCTCAAGTTATTAATTTTCAAATAATTGTGATTTTTAAATTTTACAAATCATTTTCTGTTGGGTATATACTCTTCTCTGGTGCTTCTGGAGCAAGTTTGTAACTTGTGTCTATACCAATATTTTCAATTTGTGTCTTTTTAACCCAATTGGTACTTCTCAATTTCTTTGTGCATCAGTCGAAACCACAAAGGTGGCACCAATGCCAGAATCATCATACCGGGGTATCCCGTAGGCATCTGAGGGCTTTCATCAAAATGTCTTAAGACCTGATATTTTCTGGTTGCCAGATAATGGTGATCTGAATGTCGGGATAGCTCGAGGAGTACTAATCTGCCAAAAGGGTGATTGGAGTTCCAGGAATGAATGGGTAATGTGCGCTCATACCGATTACCAATTTTTTTTCTGCGTAGTCCATAGTGCTCTATGTAGTTGACTGTTTCAAGAAGCATAAAACCTATATGCGCAGCAGCAAAATACCACAACATGATTGAAAAACCAAAAACAAAGTAAATTACTGCCAGGAAGGAAATCTGAATGACCTGAAACACAATCATTTCATTGCGAAAAGACCAAAATGAAAACCCTGATTTGTTCAAACGATCAATTTCAAGGCGCCAGGCAGATATCCAACTTTCAGTAATCGTCCTTACATAGAATCTATAAATGTTCTCGCCATATTTCGCAGAAGCAGGATCTTCATCAGTAGAAACATTTTTATGATGTCCACGATTGTGTTCAATAAAAAAGTGCATGTACATACTTGTCAATAACAACATTTTGCTCATCAGCTGTTCGTACCAGGTACTGCGATGCCCCAACTCATGTGCTGCGTTGATTCCGAGTACACCACATGACAAACCCATGGCAATGGTCATTCCAATCTTTGATGCTAAAGTCAGATGTTCATCACTGATACTGTATAAAAAATATACCACTGTAAAGTACTGAATCGGAACCAAACTATACAGGAGTAAATCGTAGCCTATATTTTTCAAAGCCATATCTTCTTCGACCTGGGTCATATTTTCAGTAGAGCCTTTGGTAAATAATTCCAGAAAGGGCAGGATACCATATAGTAATATCAGTGCGGTAAATGTCCATATTCCTGATGAAGAAATTGAAAAAATAACCACAACAGGCACAATATAAACAAACAAGTATTTTAACGCCTGGATTTTCATCTGTTTATTTTTTTAATTGGCATTCTCTGAATGCCTGTTTAAAGAAGTCAGATGGTATTGATAACTTAGCTCCATCTTTAGTGTCATCGAACATACGTTTCGCATGAAAATAATCATGACGGTTTGTCTGCTATTGCTCATGCTCATTTCATGTATACTAACTAATGTTTTGTACACACAAAGATATTGTTTTCCAGTCATTTTAAAGAGACAATGGAAAAAAATCAATTATTCTGTCCGGGGCCTTGCTGTTGATTGTCCTGACCCTGTTTCAGGTCGGTATTTTTAACCTTGGTTTTACGCTCTTTAAAGTCCACGTTTCCAAATTTATAACGGAAATTGACTCCAATCGATCGGAAAGGGATGCTGAAAGATGTTCTTTGTACAAAAGCTTCCGTTGCTACATTCGAATTGAAAAACTTATCTGCATTGAAAGGTTCTATCAGGGTGAGTCCAAGACTGGACTTTTTAAATTCTTTTCTGATTCCCATACCATAGATCGTAAATGCCGGGTTGTCTCCCTGGATAGTTCTGACCGGAGACCTGAAGAAGCTGAAAAAATCGGCTTTCAAAGTTCCTGTGATTTTTACCTCACCATTCAGAAACATGTTATATTCGTAACTGTTTCGTGATACTTTTGCACCATTGACGATACCGCTGGCATTATAAGTCGCCAAATTTCCACCTACCCGAACAGTAACAAGTTTTACTGACTTGCTGACAAATGTATTAAATCCAATCGAGTTATTGGTACCAATGTTTTTGAAAGTATTGACCGAAAGACCATTTTTGTCAATGCTCAGAATTTGCTCAATAATACCATCTGTATGTTTATAAAATAAAGATGAGAATGTAGTAAATCCTTTATATGTAAAATTATATCCCAACTCTACCTGCTGAACTATCTCAGGATCGAGATATGGATTACCTTCTACCCTGTTGAGGAAATCAGCATTATTGTTGAATGGGTTGATAAACTGCAGACTAGGTCTCTGTAATCTTTGGCTGTAACCGAGTTTGAGTGTCCTGAAACCTTTGAAAGTACGGCTGATTGTGAAATTTGGTAACAAATTGTTATAACCTAAGCCACTGAAATTGAGTGAATCAAGTACATTGAACCTTCCGGCGATTTCTGTTTTTTCATACCTGACACCAGTGATGACTGAGTACTTCTTGGCTATATTGAATGTCATAGATGCATAGCCTGAATATACATCCTGATCATAATTGAAAGTTTCCTGAAGCGGTTGATAACCTGTAGGAAGTACCAGAACCTGCGTGGTATAATCACTGATGATATTTCGTATGACGGCTTTTGCCCCAGTCTCTAACTTAACAGTCTTCGTAAATGGGTGTGTGTAATCTACCTGAAGTGTTGTTTCGTGATTTGTTCCCTTATTAAAAACTTCTGTATCTCTGTTGAGCAGTTCAAGGCTATGGACTTCCTTTACCGTGAAATCCTGATTGTTGTTTTGTTTGGAATATTGTACACCGAGTGACAGTTCCTGGCCTTCTCTTTTTTCAAATTTTCTGGTGTAATCAGTGTTCCAGTCAAACCCGCCAAAAAAATTATCGCCCGTATTGGTTCTTGTAAATCTATTATTAAGTCCTGAAGAAGGGTCTGTAAGTGTCCCTACTGTTGAACCATCTAAATCAAAACCAAAGCCTCTGAAATTGAATGAACTATTGATGCTGTTGTATCCGTTAAAATCATAAAAAGCACTTACCGATCCATTACCACCCAGACGGCTTGATCTTTGTGTACCATTTGATTCAAACTTTCTGACACCGGATGTTGTATTGTCCTCCCTTAAAAAAGATGAAATACCATCAGCAGGTGTTGAATAAAATAATGCGCCACTTGCGCTTGAACCAAAACGACCTTTTCCAGCATTGAGATTGGTAAAAAGTGTGTTCTGACGATTGCCAATGGATGTATTGATACTACCGGCAACACCTTGGATATCCGCTTTTTTTGTGATAATATTGATAAGACCTGCGCTGCCTTCAGCGTCATACTTGGCTGATGGTGAGGTGATCACTTCTACCTTTTTGATCTGATCTGCAGGAAACATCTTCAGTGCATCAGCCACATTACTCGAAAACATACCCGATGGTTTGCCATTTATGAGGATTCTGACATTTTGTGAGCCCCTTAATGATACATTACCATTGAGATCTACCGATAGTGTAGGCACCTTTCTGAGCACATCTGTCGCATCTCCACCAGCGATGGATGCATCATTTTCAGCATTAAAAACAAGTTTATCAGCCTTGTTTTCAACTAGCACCTTTTGTTCTGTAATTTCCACAGCATCCATATAATACTAGTGGATGCCAGTTTGATATGTCCTATATTGACATCAGGGTTCTTTAAAGTAGTTTCGACTGCAGCAACTTTTTTCTCTGTATAACCCAAAAAGGAAAAATAAATATCATATGATCCTTTGACTACATTTTCAAATTTGAATGTTCCGTTTTCTTCAGACAATACACCATCCTGCAATATGGTGCTCCCTTTTTTCTTTAATGATATGGTGGCAAACCCTACCGGCTGCCCTGAAAGAGAGTCCACTACCTTCCCTTCTATTTTTCCTTTGATCACAGGTGCTTGGTTACCTCCCGCGCCGGGAAATTGAGCAAAAATGGAAAAAGTCAATAATGTTAAAATAAAGCTAAGTTGAAGTTTCACGATTTATGTTTTGTTTAAAAATTGACATTAAAATGACAAAAGTCGGTAAATGTTTAAAGTTTACTCAAATAAATAGATGAATGGACTGAATTTAAAGATGAAATGAGCATAATCAGTAACACACAAAACGTGATGAATATTTTTCATGCGAATTCCATCAGGCCTTAATAACAGGTCGCCAAAGGTGACCAAACTAAATTTAAACAGATGAAACGCATAAAATGGGGAAAAGCATTAATTTATATGGATTTATTACATTTACTCTTGATAAAAAATTGGTTTTAAATTTACAATTATTTAACTTTTAACTTTACATTTGCCAGCATTAAACAATTTTATCACCAAAATTCTATCACATATGAGATACTCTTTACTTATTTTTGTTTTGTTGCTTAGTGCCTTACAGCTATCGGCTCAAAACATCTCAGTATCCGGCAAGGTGGCCTCTGCACTGGACGATGAGGTCCTGATCGGAGTCAATGTTACCATCAAAGGTACTACCTCCGGAACCATCACCGACATAGATGGTAATTACTCACTATCAAATGTACCATCTAATGGAACGCTTGTTTTTAGTTATGTGGGTTTTGAAAGAAAAGAAGTACAGGTAAACAGTCAGACTGTGATCGATGTCAGCATGTCCAACAGTAATGTACTTAATGAAGTGGTTGTTACATCCTTTGGCATAGCCAAAGACAAAAAGGTACTGGGCTACGGCTCTCAGAAAGTTTCAGGAGAGGAGCTTATGAGGTCAAGTCAGACGAATGTGGTCAATGCACTGCAAGGCAAGGTCGCCGGGGTCACTATCAACAGTGCCGGCGGAGCTCCCGGAGCCGGAGCCAATATCAATATCCGTGGGATCAACTCCATCGGTAGTGGCAACGACAACCAACCTCTGTTTGTTGTAGATGGGATCATCATCAGCAATGCTACCAATGCAGGTAATGTGCTTCCATCAGCCGGTAGTAATGCTGTAAATAGCAATGAACAGTTTATGAACACAAACCGCGCCGCAGATATCAATAATGACGATATCGAAAGCATCAACATACTGAAAGGAGCAGCCGCAACTGCGCTGTACGGTCAAAGAGCATCCAACGGAGCAGTCATCATAACTACTAAAAAAGGAAAAGCCGGTAAGACCAACATAACATACTCCACCTCATATGGTGTTCAGAACGTAGATAAAGTCCCTCAGGTTCAAAAATTATATTCTCATGGTATTACTGGACTTGCCAGGACTGGATCCATACCAGTATTCCAGCAGTATGGTCCGCCAGCATTGGCCAGAGATACATTTTATGAGCATTTCAGGGATTTCTTCCGCACTGGGAAAACTGTAAATCATTCCTTGTCTTTTGCGGGTGGATCAGATAAAACGAGTTTTATAACATCAGCTTCTTATTTTAATAATTCAGGCATCACTTACAACACAAGTTTTCAACGTATCACCACTAAGTTAGCTGCCAGTCATCAGATGACAGACAAATTTAATGTAGGCGGTCAGATCAATTTCGTTAACTCTAAGGGTGTCAATCCTGCTTCAGGTGATAAATCTATATATAGTTCATTGTCCTTCTGGTCTCCTTCATTTGATGTAAATGACTATCTGAAGGCTGATGGAACTCAGAAAAATATCACCGCCGGTACAATCGACAATCCAAGATACCTTGCTGAAGTAAGTCCACAGACATCTGATGTCAACAGACTATTTGGAGATATCAATCTTAATTATAAATTTAATACATGGCTAAGCGCCCGATATCAGATCACCGCAGATTACTACAATGATAAAAGGGTAAGGGTAGTACCTCCCGATCTTGATCTGGGTACACAGGTACGTGGATTTATCACAGAAGAAGGAATCAATTCTACAGAGTTGAATTCCAATTTTATATTAACAGCTGACAAGAAGCTAAACGATGATTTTAATCTGAATGTTACAGTGGGCAATACCATCACAGACATCAAAGGAGAGTCTTTAGGTGCCAGGGGTGAAGGATTTATTGCTCCCGGATTTTTTAACATCCTGAATACTTCCAATGCCTTCATACGCAAAACCAATTCGTTGAGAAGAATCATAGGTGTGTTTGCTGACGCAAGACTGGATTATAAGGATTACCTGTTTTTTAATGTCACGGGACGTAATGACTGGTCATCTACCTTACCGGCTGACAACAGGTCGTTTTTCTATCCGTCTGCCAGTATTTCATACATACTTACCAACTCTATACTTAAGGAAAACAGCACTGTAAATTATGCAAAACTGAGAGGATCTGTGGCTCAGGTTGGAAAAGATGCCAGCCCTTATCAGATTGGTTCTTATTTTGCACCAGTACCAGGCTTCCCGTTCGGGACTATAGGGGGATTCAGGAGAGATCAGGACATAGGCAACTATGATTTGTTGCCTGAAATCACCACGGAGTCAGAGATAGGTATCGAAACAAGACTATTTAAAAACCTGATTTCACTGGAAGCAAACTATTTTGTGAGAAACAGTAAAAATCAGATCATTGATGTACCCATCAGTAATGTCATAGGATATTCCAGATATACCACCAATGCCGGTGTGATCGTCAATCGCGGGGTTGAAGTACTTTTGGGAGTGAGGCCTCTGAAAGGAGCTTTTCAATGGGATGTTGACTTCAACTGGACCCGTATCAGAAACAAGGTGAAAACTATGCCTGAAAATCTTAAGGAGATCACTTTTTATGATCAGGGCCGATCAGCACTCAGAATCGTAGAGGGTGGATCTATGGGGGACCTGTATGGATATGAATGGCAAAAAAATGCTAATGGAGACGTTTTGATAGGAGCTACAGGACTACCTACTCTGGATCAAAGCAAATATATCAAAATAGGCAGTGCACTCCCCGACTGGTCCGGGGGTATGAATAATACGTTTTCATACAAAGGTTTGGTCCTGAATATCCTGCTTGAAGTAAGACAAGGTGGAGATGTGGTAGATCTTGGTGAAATGAACGCTATCAGAAACGGTACTACCTTGTTTACAGAGGATCGTAATAAGATGGTAATATGGAAAGGTGTGACAGCAGATGGCAACCCAAATACCATACCTGCCCTTTTGGATGAAAATACCTATCGTGCCTTTGGTATCAATGCACATCATTCATTCAATATACAGGATGCGTCATGGTTCAGGATCAGAAATGTAAATTTCTCTTACGATATACCCAAGTCGGTCTTCGGCAGAACTTTCAAATCTGTCAGAGTAGGTATTTCTGCCAATAATGTATTTTTGTCAACACCATTCAGAGGATATGACCCTGAAGCCCTTGCTTTTGGATCAGGATCCAACCTGATAGGTTTTACGGGCCGAAATACTCCCAATACCAGGAATTTTAACTTTAACCTGAGTGTTGGATTTTAATTAACGAACATTTTGAAATCACAAAATAAAAGAAATATGAATAATTCAATTTTTAGAACGGTCATCTGGGTTGTGATGATTTTTGCCGTCACGGGGTGTGAAAGTTATCTGGGTGGCGATACCAATATAGATCCTAACAAAACCAATGATGCCAGCTTAAATACGCTGACACCTACTATATTATTTTACTCTGCCAACTCTACCGGGAGTGCTGCTACGGTTGCAAATTCTTACATACAGCACATAGGCAGTCTGGTGGCAGCTGGTACTGACTCACATCTCAGAAGTACATTTGACGGAGCGTGGATCAATTTGTATCTGAATATCATCCCCAATGCCAATGCCATGATTAAGAAGGCAGAGAGCACAGGTTCTCCTTTTTACAGCGGTCTTGCTAAAGTTGTCATTGCCTATAATCTGGGGCTAGCTACTAGTATATGGGAGAATGTACCCTATAAAAGCTCAGACAATCAGCTGACGGATTTTGCCCCCAAATATGACACACAGGAAGAAGTATACAAAGATATACAACGACTACTCGATGAAGCTATCATAGATCTGAGCAAAACTGAATCATTGTTTAAGCCGGGCACAGATGATATCGTATTTAAGGGCAATATAGCCAACTGGCTCAAAACGGCCAATACGCTGAAGGCCAGGTATTTGCTGCATACATCCAAAAAAACCGGAGCTGCGTCTTATGCGGCTATACTGGACGCGCTGAACAAAGGTATCAAATCCAACGCAGAAGATTTTCAGCTAGTATATACAGACAGAAATTTTAATCCGTGGCATGCTACAGCTTTGGCCAATAATACGGGAAACTTAACAACAACCTTCGGCGGCCAGTTTATGAATTTAATGAATGGTACCGTACAGGAAGCTGTTGACCCAAGAGTATCGTTGTTGGCATGGAAAACATCTACTACTGACCCGGTATTTAAGGGAACCAATCCCGGCACAGGCGGCGGAGCTAATACCACTTACAATGACAGGACAGTATTTTTTGGATGGAACTTCGCACTTTTAGCACCAATGCAGATGGTCACCAATGCAGAAGCAAGATTTATTGAAGCTGAAGTCAGATTTTTGCAAAACGGCAGTAAAGGAAATACAGAGTCATACAATGCTTATCTGGATGGTATCAGGGCTAATATGACCAAGATAGGAGTGACTGCAGCAAATATTACTACTTTCACTACCCATCCGAAAATTGCAGTAGGTGCTGATAAGCTTACCATTAGCAATATCATAACTGAAAAATATAAAGCATTGTTTCTCAATCCTGAAGCATGGACTGACCTTAGGAGATATGATTACAGCAATACCGTCATTCCTGGTCTTGCATTGCCGGCCAACCACAATCCTGACCTGAAGGGCAAATGGATTCAGAGAGGTTCTTATCCGACATCAGAAACATCAAGAAACTCTGCAGTGGCTACCCAAAACTTCAAGGATCTGGATGCCAAAATGTGGATTTTTAATTAATTAATAAAAGTAAAAAGATAGAAAATGAAGAATTATATAAATATTGTTTGCCTTTTTGTGCTCACCCTTTCGCTGGCGAGTTGCCATAAGGAATATGAGCCAACAGGTGATTTGTTTGATATATTGGGTGATGTCGCACAGGTTTCGTCTATGGTATCCCCAGTTTCCACGGCTGATGCCAATAGTACCATCAATCTTACGATCAAATGCCATGCCCTCAATACTGAAATCAAGGAGCTGAAGTTTTATCAGCGGATAGGGACGACAGGCACCTATACATTCACACGAAGTGTGGCTTTTGCCCCTAATTTTTCGGAAGCGGAGAGAGTACATGTGCTCACTGTACCGTATACCGTGCCTAATGAAAAAGGAAAATCATTTAGCCTGCAGGTAGAGGCAGTGACGGCCAACAATTTAGTATCGGCCAGAAGGACACTCAGCCCTACCAATGTTACAATAAAATAGAATAAATAAAATTTGACTAATAAAAAAAGCCCGAAAATATATCTTCGGGCTTTTTTTGTTAGTTCAATTTACCAACTTCTTGGGTCAATAAAACATACAATCGTTTCCACAAACGTTTGTTTTTAATTTGCTATATTTGAGGAAACAAAAATTTTATATTTTATTAATTCTACTTTGTCATCTTCAAAAATCTAAGTCAATTACACTTTCATCAAAATGTAATCAACCGGAAACCTGATAATTTTTGATAGTTAAAGATAAATGTATGGGTAAATTAGGGTCACAACTGTTGGGTTAACCCAACAGTTTTCCAATCAATCGGAAAGTCCGTATAATTTGACAAAATAGAATTAATCATAATTACATTTTGACCCTAAATATTTCAAATATATTTAAAGAATTCTGACTTTTTTGATTCATCCATAAATTTTCCTGAATAAGACGATGTGACTGTACTGGATGAATTATCCTGAACACCTCTGGAAGAAACGCATAAATGTGTGGCTTCTATCACCACCGCCACATCTTCAGTTTGGACAGCTTTTTTAATTTCTTCTGCAATCTGAATGGTTAATCTTTCCTGCACCTGCGGTCTTTTGGCAAAAAACTGTACGATACGGTTGAGCTTGGACAAACCTATTACTTTACCACTTGAAATATATGCAACATGAGCTTTACCGATTATAGGTACAAAATGATGTTCACAATTGGAGTAGAACGTGATATCTTTTTCAACCAACATTTCATTGTATTTGTATTTGTTGTCAAATAATTTGATGTCTGGTTTATTTTCAGGATTTAGGCCGCTAAATATCTCTTTGACATACATTTTGGCCACACGATAAGGT
This sequence comes from Saprospiraceae bacterium, assembly GCA_016713025.1. NCBI lineage: Bacteria > Pseudomonadati > Bacteroidota > Saprospiria > Saprospirales > Saprospiraceae > Saprospiraceae bacterium. The sequence continues at coordinate 102,606 of JADJPZ010000002.1, forward strand.
GTTCCTTTGAGACTGTCATCTGTCCTGTCCAATCCAAGGATGTCCATGATTTGTCCAAAATGATGCTCGATTTCCATAATCTTTTGATCATCAGATTTATAAAAAGCGTCTGACCTCATGGGAGTATCTATGCTTGTGAAAATGTGATCATCTCCATCCATTTCATACCTTTGAGTAGGCATGTGATGCTCCGAAGAATAAAAGTAGTCATCCGGTTTATCTATTTTAAGTTTTTGGGGTTTTGCTGCTATGGTATTCTGCATTTTTTATATTTTCCAACAGTAACACCGGCAAGTATATTTTGTTTAACTTATGTGAAGATATAATTAAACAATATAAATAAATGAAGTACTTCTTTTTTCACTATTTACCCCATCATTCGGCCTACTAACCCTATTGTTTATGATTTAATATATCACATTATAAAATATATTTACCTATCTTTGTTATTCAAAGCAATATGATTCAGCATGGTAAACCCTTCAACATTAAATTTTCTTAAAGAACTTAAAGAAAATAATAATAAAACTTGGTTTGACGAGCATAGAAAAGAATACGAAAATGCAAAATCAAACTACTTAAGGTGTGCCGGAGATATCCTCGCAGAGATGCAGAAAATCGATAGTTCTCTCGAGGTGCTCAATCCCAAAGATTGTATATTTCGCATCAACAGGGATGTAAGATTTTCGGCGGATAAGTCACCATATAAAACCAATCTGGGTATTGTCCTCCATCCACACGGTAAAAAATTTAACCTTGCTGCATATTACCTTCACATAGAACCCGGAAGTTCATTTGTTGGAGGTGGCTTATGGATGCCTGAATCTCAGCTTCTTCAGAAATTAAGAAAAGAGATTTCCTATTTTTATGATGATCTTAAAAGTGTACTTGATGATCCGAACTTCAGTAACTTGTATGGTGACCTAGATGTCGAAGCAGGACAAAAATTGAGCCGTCCACCCAAGGGTTATGAAGCTGATGATCCCGCCATAGAATATCTGAAATTAAAAAGTTTTACAGCAAGTACACCGATAAAAGACGATGTTCTGATGTCAGAAGATATGATTTCTGCATGTGTGAAGCATTTTACTTCATTAAAGCCATTTCTTTCATTTATCAACCGAGGTTTGATGCATGGGGATTAGGAGTTTTGGCCTTTAGTGGTTAGCTTTTGATTTCATGCCGCGAGTTACTCGGAAATGCTTTGTTGGCCTATAGTTTTTGTTACTTTGATAAAAAATGTAGTCTAAATACTTTGTATAAACAATATGAACAAATTTGGTTTAGCATACATCCATCTCATAATAATCGTATGAAGAGTTCTTTTACGTCAAGCAGTAAAGTTAGCCTAATAAATAATATACAAATGAATAAAATTTTATCAATTATAAAAATTACTTCAATTTTAATTATCATGATTATGGCTTCGTGCAAAACGACAAAATATTCATTCGATCCTGAAAAAACCAATAAAGCATTCATTACCTTTGGCAATGGCGGAGGCATCACCGGTGCCATAAAGAAATATTATTTTACAAATGACGGCGACATTTATTTTCAGGAGGCGGACAGTATAAAGTTCATCGCCCAAATTCCGGAAAAAACCAGTGCCCAAATATTTGGAAGCTACCTGAAACTCGGTCTAGATAAGAATATACTCAGCGAGCCTGGAAATCGTTATTATTTTTTGGAACTGAATACTAAGGATTTGAATCATGCTATGAAATGGGGGAAAAACGAGTTGCACAATCCAAATATAGAAAAACTATACAATATCCTTATGAATTTAGTAAAACAAAAAACTGAGAATACAAAATAATGTTAATATACAAATCTCAATCTATTATGAAGCAAATCTTATTTCTGACTTTTGTTTTGATAGCAGTAAGTCTTTCTGCACAGCTCAGGAGAGTGGATCATACTCAGGATCCTAAAGCATCAGAAAACACAAGAAGCAACTTGCCCTTTTCTCAAAACAGAGCTTCAATCCCTACGGCGGACTTCAATGTAAAGACAGTCTCCGGACCTTCAGTTGAATTCCTGGAATCCGGACTTAAAGCCGGAATGTACAATGAGCTGGGTGTTCCGTTATATATAGAAGGTAAACTAAAAGTTAGCGGGCGTCGTGGTACATCACCACAAAACCTTGCCATGGAATACCTTACCACCGCAGGTAGTGTCATGAAAATCAACCAGCCTGAAAAAGAATTTTCTATCACGTCAGTGGAGACTGATGAATTGGGAATGACTCATGTGCGGACAAGGCAAGAAAAAGATGGTGTGCCGGTATATGGGGCAGAAGTGTTGATGCACGGAAGAAATAATTCTTTTGATTTTCTGAACGGCACATTCTATCCTTCTATCGAGGATTTGAATACAAAACCTTCATTGAACCCAGCCTTAGCAAAACAGATTGTAGAAAAAAATCTTGAATCAATATCAGCCTATAGTGATGAGGTCAAAATGTTATTCAAGGGCATCAAAGAAAACAGTGAACTGGTAGTGTATCCCTACGATGGGGCATTTCATCTTGCGTATCATGTGACAAAGTATAAAAATATCATCGACCGATGGGAGTACTTCATAGATGCTCATACAGGAGAAGTAATAAATAAATATCAAAGTATCTGTAAATTTCATAATCATAAAAAGTCAGAAATCTGCGACTCAAATGCTGAAGATTTGATGGACGGAAAAGCTACCTCCAATTCCATGGATTTGCTTAACATCTCCAGACTGATCAATACCTATCAGGTAGGGTCAAAATACTATATGATAGATGGGTCCAGAGATATCTTTAATACCAGTCCCGCCAATATGCCCAATGACCCGGATGGCGTCATCTGGACCATCGATGCCTTCAATACATCACCTCAAAAAGACAATTTCAAATACGACCACGTCACTTCTACCAATAATGCCTGGAGCAGCAAGACAGCTGTATCATCACACTATAATGGTGGTCAGGCATATGAGTATTTCAGAAATGTGCACGGCCGTAAATCCATCAACGGTCAGGGTGGAAACATCATATCTCTCATCAATGTAGCAGATGATGATGGATCATCTATGGGCAATGCATTCTGGAATGGTCAGGCCATGTTTTATGGCAATGGTGATGGTGCTTTCCAACCATTGGCTCGAGGTCTTGATGTGGCTGGTCATGAGATGTCGCATGGAGTCATACAAAGCACTGCCAATCTGGAGTATCAGGGTGAATCCGGGGCACTTAATGAATCCTTTGCAGATGTATTTGGTGTATTGATAGACAGGGATGACTGGAAGATAGGCGAAGATGTGGTCAAAACTACAGCATTTCCTTCAGGCGCTTTGCGCAGTATGGAAAACCCTTACAATGGAGCACCTGCCAATGATTTTAATAAAGGATGGCAACCAAGAATATATAGTGAAAGGTACAAAGGGTCTGAAGACAACGGTGGCGTACATATCAATAGCGGTATCCCCAATTGGGCATTTTTCAAATTTGCAACTGCTATTGGTAAGGACAAAGCGGAAAAAGTCTATTACAGAGCCTTGACTACCTATCTTACAAAGTCTTCCAAATTTACAGATTGCAGGATTGCTGTTATAAAAGCTGCAACTGATCTATATACAGTTACCGAAGTCAATGCCGCCAAAAAAGCATTTGATGAAGTCGGAATTTTAGGTGAAGTCACAGGAAATTATCAGAATGATACACAGGTCAATCCGGGTGATGAATTTATATTGGCGACAGGACCTGACGGCACAGGTATGTTCATCCATGATTCGAGCGGTAAGGAATTGGCAAAAATTACATCTAAAAAAGTCATCAGCAAACCAAGCGTTACAGATGATGGTGCTATCATAGTGTATGTGGCATCAGATAAAAAAATATATTTTGCTACAATAGACTGGGCCAAAGCAGAATTTAAACCTGATCAGGTTTTTGACTCAAGAGGTTTATGGCATAATGCGATCATATCTAAGGATGGTTCGAAAATTGCCGCTATATATAGTGATGATAAGAATACTATCAATGTGTATGATGTGGCGTCAAAAGGAGAAAGTGATTTTGAATTGTACAACCCGACATATACACAAGGAGTAAGTACGGGAGATGTACTGCAGGCAGATGCCATGGAGTTTGATGCCACAGGAGAGTGGATCATGTACGATGCTGAAAATGAGATAAAGAGTGCTACAGCAGGAGCGATAGAGTACTGGGACATAGGTTTTATTAAAGTATGGAACAATAGCACAAAGACATTTTCACTGGGTAAAGTAGAGAAACTGTATTCTTCGCTTCCTAAAAACGTAAGTATAGGCAATCCCACTTTTTCGAAAAACAGCCCGTACATCATCGCTTTTGATTATATTACTAATGGCACTGAATTTAATCTCTTTGGTGCCAATATAGAGACAGGTAAGTCAGGTGTCATTTTCAAAAACAATGCTTTAGGATATCCCAATTTCAGCAGTAAAGATAATCGTCTTATTTTTGAAGAAAAATCCCTGACGAGCTTTAATCTGAAAACCATAGGACTGAAATCTACCAAAATAGAACCATCTTCATCTTCGACCTCTCAAGTAATTCCCTCAAAAAGGTGGGCAATATGGTTCAGCAATGGCAAAAGAGTACTTTCTGATACCAAAGATGATCAAATCCAGGCATCATGGATTAAAATCACGGGCAATCCTGTATCCGAAAAACTAGTTTTGACTTTATCTTCAGAGTTGATTTCGTCACCAAAAATCATGATTCATGACGTCTTTGGTAGAGAAGTGTACAGCATACATCATTCAGGCAATGAATCATCATTGAGCCTGGAAGTGCAGCATTTGCCTGCAGGCCTATATACAGTATCCGTCATTTCAAACCATAACCTTGCAAGTGAAAAGTTTGTAAAGAACTAAATACTTTTGGGTGCATTTCATTTTTTCGCCCTTTGCTCGATTTCTTATCAAGTTTCGTTTGTTCGTCGTAGCTTCCAGCTACGATGTAATATAGACAGGCATCTTGCCTGAATTGCTAAATAATAAAATGGTGATTTTTAATGTGAAGCGAAAAAGTGAAATACTCCCATCCTTTTCTGCATTTATTTTTTTCAAAAACTGTGTCATCTATCATTCTTGATTTTGGCACAGTTTTTGTTTTTATATCTAGATACCTTTTGACAATGGGTTAGATTGAAAAAGAGAAGCATACCCAAATGCAAAATAGATGTATATCATTCAAATATGATATATGATTTTTTAAATCTCTATTGATCAATATTTTACATAGTATATTACATTCAGATGTTAATATTTTACTGGTATTAAAAGAAAAAATATACTAAAAATACCACCACATTTTTACCCTTTCAGGTGGTCTGATGCTATACCTTTGCACCATTCCCACTTAATAAAGTAAATCTTTATTTAAATCTGACCTAAGCCTGCACGTCGCAGGCCTGAACTCATTTTTTTAATAACCAAAAACTTTTTACCCATGGTAAAGAAAGATTTACTTACACGATGTAAGGGGATTCCGGCATTTAATTTTTCGCTGTTGAGTCTCCTGTTTTTATTCACTTTTTCAATTGTTGATTCTGTCGAAGCCCAATCCTCGATTGCATGTAATGACAGAGTTAATATTTCAGTATCAGATGAATGTACGCTTCTCCTTGAAATAGATAAATTTCAAGAAGGTACATTGCCAATCGCACCATTAAGGATACGTATCAAACCAAACAATGGTTCGATGTATTTGCAGCAACTCACCGTCGGAGTTAATGGACAATTAGTATTAGGGCCCAATCCGGTGAATTTCTTAGGGATTCAAGTTCTGAGTAGTGCAGCTGTAAAGCTCATGCTAGGTAAAGTACACACCTATGAAATTTATCACACCACAAGTACTAACAAGTGCTGGGGTACCTTCCTTTTGGAAGACAAGCTGGCTCCAACCGTGACTTGCCAACCTAACAGAACTGTGGCTTGTGTTGATGCCAGACTTTATTTAAATACCGACATCAGAAGTACTTCAATCCTTCGTAGACCACTTTCAGTGAGAGACAACTGTGGATTTACAGATTCTTCTTTGGTCGTGCAGGACAAAAGAACCAATTGTGGTGGGTATATAGCCAGACACTGGTCTTATACAGACTGTGGAGGGACGAAAGGAGAATGCAAAGATACTATCTTTTTATCACCACTTCCTGATACAAGGATAATGTGTCCTGATGCATATGTTCAGATAAAATGTACTTCGGGAACAACTCCTGATCAGATTTATGATGAGGTTTTTGCCAGAACTTCGGGTTCTAATGTGACAAAAGATACTACAGCTCTAAAAGCAGCTTATCCATTTTTTAAAGATATATTAGGAAGAGCAGCTTATGATGTAAATGTGACAGCTACTGCCAATAAAAAATTTGGCAGAATAGAAGGTGTTTGCGGATTTTTAACAACCTACAGTGATCAGTTGATATATCCTTGCGGCCCTACTTGTAGTGCTAAGACAAAAACAATAAGAAAATGGTTAGTGATCGATTGGTGTACCGGAAGTACAAAAGAATGTACACAAATCATAGAAAAGTCTAATCCGGATGGCCCTACGATAGAAGCAAATGATATCACTGCAAGTGTCGATCCTTGGGCATGCGCTTCCAATTTTACTTTCCCTGATCCTACCATCCTACATGATGCGTGTGATCCAAACCCTACGTACGAAGTCAGAGGTCCTCTTGGTATTAACATCATCAAAGATCCTGTAAGTAAGAAATGGATTGCTGTAGGTGCGCCAAAAGGTATTCATGAGTTTTACTATGTTGGAAAGGATTGTTGCGGTCATGAAGGATTAGATCTAATCACCGTTACCATAGTGGATCGAACTCCTCCTGTGGCAGTGGCAAAACAAAACATTGTAATATCTCTTACTACAGGTGGAGAAAACGATGGTATTGCAAAACTCTTTTCTAATTCAGTTGACAACGGTTCGTATGATAGCTGTACACCTGTGCATCTTGAACTAAGAAGAGAAGAAGACGATACCAGAGATAATGATGGATGCGGTGTCAAAGGCAATAAAACCTATAATGCCGACGGTCATCCAAATGACGGCTCTAAAAATCCAGCTTCTCCTGATTATGATCCTGACGGTGGATTGTTTGTAAAATTCTGTTGTGATGACATCACCAACAGAGAAGGCGCAGTACCTTTTGGGATAGTAAAAGTATGGATGAGAGTGTGGGATGATGGCAATATGTCAGGAATATATGGTGATACTATCAATGGCCATACAGACAATTACAATGAGACTTGGGCCAATGTTAGAGTGGAAGACAAATTGACTCCTAAGATTGTATGTCCGGCTGATGTTACTATTTATTGTGATGATGATGCTTCAAATCTTGCTATGGTAGGAAAAGCAAGAGCTTATTCAAACTGCCTTGATCTTGATGTAGACTACAGAGACAGTAATGGGGCTAATAGTTGCGGAAAAGGAACCATAACACGGACATGGTTTATCAAATCCAGACCGACCATCACATGTACACAAAGAATATACAAACAAGAAAGAGGTGAAGAAATCAACCCCGATCGAATCACATGGCCAGACTCTTTAATCACAACCAACTGTGCCACTGATGTTGCATTGATAAAACCAACATGGAGAAGCGGAGCCTGTGATCAGGTAGGATTGAGTCTGAAGTCTGATACTTTCTACTTTGAAGGCAATGCGTGTATGAAAATCATCAACCGATGGACTATCATCAACTGGTGTACTTATAATCCAAACTGGAATGGATCAGGTACTCAACCAGGAATATGGCAGCGTTCGACAGTAGTAAAGGTGGTTGATAATGTCAAACCTACTCTAGGCTCATGTGCACCAGCAATGTATGAAGTAGCAGGCAACACCTGTTCTGTAAAAGATCTTGTGATCACTCAAACAGCCGACGATCAGGGACAATGTGCATCTGATTGGTTGAAATGGATAGTCTTTGTTGACCTTTGGGGTGATGGAACTAATGATCTGGAGTATTCATCATTTTTGCCTGTTACTGATGGAAATATCACTAATGATTCCAATGGAAACGGCATCAATGATAGATATGTAGCTCCAACAGGTAGAGGTGGTCAGGTAAGCATTACGATACCCGAAATCTCTGGTAGCATGTCCAACCATAAGATCACATGGAGAGTAACTGATGGCTGTGGAAACGTAACATCTTGCTTTCAGGACTTCATGGTAGTGGATAAAAAGAAACCTACACCGTACTGTCTCAATCTTAGCTCCGCCTTGATGAAAAACGGAGAGGTTGAATTATGGGCTGTTGACTTCAATGTTGCGTCATTTGATAATTGCTCAGCAGCAAGTAATTTATTATACACATTCAATGAAGCACATCCTGTTTTGACAAAAATAACTCAGACCCACTACTTCAAAGGTAAGGGATTGGATGCTACTTTAGCTGAATACAATGCCGGTAATGCACAGAAGTGGATTCCAGCATCAAAATCTTCAGGAATGATCTTCGGATGTCGCAATTTGCCATCTGTTGATGTTAAAATGACTGTATGGGATGAAAAGCTCAACTTTGACTTTTGTCTTGTTAAACTTAGTTTGCTCGACAATCAGGGAGCTTGTGGTGGAAATGTAACAACAGGCAATATTGCAGGTAAGATGGTTTCACAAATAGGCCAAGGTGTCGTTAATGCAGATGTCGTACTGGAAAATGGTATAGCAGAAATGTTGAAAATGACCTCAACAAATAGTAGTGGTGAATACAATTTTTCTACACTAATGAACTATTCGTATACTATTGAAGGCCGAAAAACTGATGACTATCTGAATGGAGTAAGTACACTTGACCTTGTGATAATACAAAAACATGTTTTGGGTCTTGAAGAGCTTACTAACCCTTATTATATCATAGCTGCAGACGCCAATGGCGACCAGAAAGTGACAGCTTCTGACCTTACCGAATTGCGAAAATTGATTTTAGGTATATATTCTAAACTTCCAAAATCTAATAGCTGGAAATTTATAAACAGCAACCAGACTTTTGAAAACGCCAAACAACCATGGCCTTTGAATGAAAAAATTGCCATCTCGGAGATGAATAAGTCAATGACTAATCAAAATTTTGTAGCTGTCAAGATAGGTGATGTAAACGGGTCTGCCTCTGGCAATGTTGCTAATAGTAATACTGAAGTAAGGAGTACTGTCGAATTGACAACTGAAGACAAAACAGTAAAGGCAGGAGAAACTCATAATATCGTATTGAATTCCTCTGTTACAAATGTATTTGGTATGCAGTTTACTCTTAATGTAAATAATGCTGAACTTAAGGATGTATTCGTTGGTGATCAGAAATTGGGACAGGGAAATATTGCACAAATTTCTGACAATAAATACACTATCAGTTGGAACGATGTCAACGCAAAGGATGGAAATGAAATACTTACACTTCAATTGATCTCTAAGGCAGATGCACAGATTTCAGACTTGATTTCAATTAACTCTTCTGTGACTTCTTCTGAAATATATAGTGGAAATGATCTTCAAACCAACAAATTGTCACTAAGATTTGGCGGTGCAGGTTCATCAGAATTCACTCTATATCAGAATGAACCAAATCCATTCAATGATAAAACTGTAATTTCTTTCAACTTGCCTGAAGCAGGAGAAGCTACCCTAAAAGTTTTCGATGTAACAGGACAAGTAGTATATAAAAATATTGGATCTTTTGGTAAAGGTATCAATAGCTTTACAATCACCAGAAATGATCTTCCATCCAAGGGTGTGATGATTTATCAGGTAGAAAGTGGAGTAAATGCTGCCACCAAAAAGATGATCGGGCTCGAGTAACAACAATTTGCTTAAATTAATTCCTTAAGGGATGCATCGTAAAGGTGCATCCCTTTTTCAGTTTTAATTATTACCTTTGGAATTTTTTATGTGAAAATAGTAATTATGATGGAAGATAAAAGATTGTTTTTGCTTGACGGTCACGCCTTGGTTTACCGGGCACATTTTGCATTTATTACCAGACCTTTGATCAATTCTAAAGGTTTAAATACTTCAGCAATCACCGGATTTGTGCGCACTTTGTGGGACCTGATGGTCAACCAAAAACCCACTCATATAGCTGTGGCTTTTGATCCTAAGGGCGGAACTTTCAGGCACGAATATTATCCGCAATACAAGGCAAACAGAGACGCTCAACCGGAAGATATTACCATTGCCATGAAGTACATTCCTGATATTATAGATGCATTCAACATACCTGTTGTGATGGTGCCCAATTATGAAGCAGATGATGTCATAGGAACGCTTGCAAAACAGGCAGAAAAAGAAGGGTATACAGTTTATATGGTGACTCCTGATAAAGATTATGCTCAGCTTGTTTCAGAAAATATATATATGTATAAACCTGGTCGTCAGGGAAATGAAGTGGAGATACTTGGGGTTAAAGAAATTTTAAAAAATTGGGATATAGAAAAAGTAGAACAAGTGATTGATGTACTTGGCCTCCAAGGCGATAGTGTGGACAATATACCTGGCATACCTGGTATCGGACCTAAAACAGCTGTTGCACTTTTGAAAGAATACGGATCAGTCGAAAATATCATTGCCAATGCAGAAAGTCTCAAAGGAAAACAAAAAGAAAATGTCATCACTTATGCTGAGCAGGCACTTCTCTCAAAAAGACTGGCAACGATTGACTTAAATTCTCCAATACAATTTGATGCTACAAGGTTCAATCTTGATCCTATGAACAAAGAAAAATTAAAAGAAATTTTTCTGGAACTGGAATTCAGAACATTGGCTCAACAGATCCTTGGAAATGATTCCGTAGGTAAACCTGTCAATCAAACCGGTGTTCAACAGTCACTTTTCGGAGAGGAACCAATTCAGTCTTCAGCTCCAAGCAGCACAGAAAAACCTGACTATCAGATTGCAAAAAAGAATATTGACAACACAACTCACACCTATCATCTTGTACAATCAGAAGTGGAAATCCTTGATCTGGTCAATAAACTCCAAAAGGCAGAAATGATCAGTTTCGATACTGAAACTACAGGTATCGACGCCCATCAGGCAGAACTGGTAGGGCTTTCATTTAGTATTGTTCCTGGTGAGGCATATTACATACCGACCCCTTCTGATCAAAAAGAAGTAAAAAAAACTCTTGAATACTTCAGACCCATCCTTGAAAACCCCTTCATAACCAAAATTGGTCAAAATATCAAATATGATATGACCATGATGAAATGGTATGGGATAGAATTGCAGGGATTTTTGTACGATACCATGATCACACACTATCTGTGTGAACCGGACCTGAGACATAAACTAGACTATCTTACTGAATCATATCTGGATTACAAAATGGTGCCAATAGAAGATCTTATCGGCAAAGGGGGAAAAAATCAATTGTCAATGCGTCAGGTAGCTCTTGAAAAAGTGAAGGAATATGCAGGTGAAGATGCGGACCTTACTTTACAGCTTGTTCCGGTGATGAAAAAAATGATGGCCGAAAACGAACTCGACGAATTGTACAAAACCATCGAGGAGCCTCTGATCAGAGTATTGTGCGATCTGGAGTATGAAGGTATCAGAATCAACGGAGATTTTCTCAAAGAATATTCTAAAGAACTTGATAAACTAATCCTTGAAAAAGAACAGGAAATATACCGAAATGCAGGCGTTCAATTCAATATTTCATCACCAAGACAGGTTGGAGAAGTCTTGTTTGACAGATTAAAGGTACCGTATCGATGGAAAAAAACTTCTTCAGGGCAGTATTCTACTGATTTTGACAAGCTGACAGAGTTGGCGGGTGAGCACATTGTCATCGATACCATACTGGAGTACAGGAAATTTTCAAAACTAAAATCCACCTATGTAGATGCTCTGCCTACAATGATCAATCCGCGTACGGGAAGAGTCCATAGCAATTTTAATCAGGCAAGAGCAGCTACTGGCAGATTGAGTTCTGAAAACCCCAACCTGCAAAATATCCCCATCAAAGATGAAGCTGGTCGTGAAATAAGAAAAGCTTTTATACCCAGGGATGATAATCATATATTGCTTGCAGCTGACTATTCGCAGATAGAACTTAGGATCATTGCTGAGATAAGTCATGATCAGGCCATGCTGGATGCTTTTATTGCAGGAAATGATTTCCACAAAGCCACAGCTGCAAAAGTATATGGAGTGCCTTATGATGAAGTCACTTCAGATCAACGACGCAATGCTAAAACTGTCAATTTTTCTATCACTTATGGTGCCGGCGCGACCAATCTTTCCCGACAACTTGGTATATCCCGAAAAGAAGCTACCGAACTTATACAAAGTTACTTCAGAGAATTCAGCGGTTTGAAAAACTATATGGATGAGACGGTCCGAATGGCCAGGGAGTATGGATATGTCAAAACATTGTTGGGAAGGAGGAGAAATTTGAGGGACATCAATTCAAGAAATTCACTTACAGCTTCCAATGCAGAAAGAGTAGCCATCAATACACCTATTCAGGGTACGGCGGCAGATATGATAAAAATAGCCATGATCAATATCCACAAGGAATTTAAGTCACAGAACCTAAAATCCGTCATGGTACTTCAGGTACATGACGAATTGGTATTTGATATATATAAACCAGAACTTGAAACAGTAAAAGCAATCATCGGTGATAAAATGCGCAATGCCATCCCAGGACTGAAGGTGCCTATTTTGGTTGAAATGGGTGAAGGAAATAACTGGTTGGAGGCGCATTAAATTTGAGTTATGAACAGTTTTCATGATAAATTTATAAAAGAGCGTCTTTCTGTCAAGCAAAATGCGATAGATTTCCTGAAAATTTCAATATCGCCAGATCAATTAGACTTGTTAGATTTAAATACAATTGTACATGTCAAAAACTCTTTTGTAAATAAGGATATGAAGGAGTTGTTTTCTGATATCTTATTTGAATGCAAAATGAAGTCAGGAGATGATGCTTATTGTGCTGTACTGATTGAACATAAAAGTTACAAAGATCCTTATGCAGGCTTTCAGATTGGGGAATATCTCTTTAGTGCATACAGACATCAGATAAAAAATAAAGATCATTTTAAAATTATTATCCCAATACTATTTTATCATCACGAGCAAAAATGGGAATTTCAACCAGTTGAAGCTTTCTTTGAGGACAAGTTCAAAGATTTTTTAAAATTTGTTCCAAAGTTTGAAACCATTTTCTTTGATGTAAAATCAATGCAAGATGAGTCAATTTTAGCAATTCGTAATATAGCAATTGCATCAATGCTGATGACCCAAAAGCATGATAATGATATTCATGTGTTGATGGACAGATTAGAAAAAATATTTGAATCTCTTCAAACTGCCGAAGAACGGAACTCTTTTAGTTCGATTTTTGTTTACATATTGCATGTTTTTAAAAAAGAAGACAATGCAATAGATATTATTAAAAAAAGTATTCATAAACCTATAAATCAGTTTTTTATGACACTCTACCAGCAAATAACAGAAAAAAGCAGAATTGAAGGTAAACTCGAAGGAAAAATTGAAGGAAAACTCGAAGGAAAAATTGAAGGAAAACTTGAAGGAAAAATTGAAGGAAAACTTGAAGGAAAACTTGAAGGAAAACTTGAAGGTATATTCGAAGGTAAGGTTGAAGTTATTTTGGCCAGTTATGATGACGGATTGGAATTGTCAAGAATTTCCAAAATCACGGGATTGCGTGATAGTGATATCATTAAAATATTAAAAGAGCATAAAAAAATGAAATAGACTTTTTATGACACTCTACCAGCAAATAACAGAAAAAAGCAGACTCGAAGGTAAAATTGAAGGAAAACTTGAAGGAAAACTCGAAGGAAAAATTGAAGGAAAACTCGAAGGTAAACTCGAAGGGAAACTTGAAGGTATATTCGAAGGTAAGGTTGAAGTTATTTTGGCCAGTTATGATGACGGATTGGAAGTGGCAAGAATTTCCAAAATCACGGGATTGCGTGATAGTGATATCATTAAAATTTTGAAGGAACATAAAAGAGTTACAGAAAAATTTTGATGATACTACAAACTAAGCTCTTTGAAATATGAAGAAAATTTATATCTTAATTATTACCATCCATTTTGTATTTGTTTCTGAAAATATTTGTCAAACATACCTATTTAATGGAAATAAGAGTGGGTTTTCAGCCATGGTCGGTGTGTTTAGTGTTAGAAGTTATACAAGACAAAATGCTGCTTTTTTTGGTGCTGAAGCTACAATTAGTGGATACCTTAGCTTCGGGTTTAGCCGAACCTTTTCAAAATATGATTATGATAACGGATTTAATACTTATAGTTTAAATCTTGCACTTTATAAATCTGAAAAAGTTAATAGAGTATGGACGTATCCTCTAGTTGCATCTTATTCAAAAGTAAATAATAAAGATGTATTTTTAGGTGGCGGCGGCGTTGCATTAAAGAATCAAATCTCCCCGAAAACATCCATCACACCGGTTTTTTTAGTTTTATTTCAAAATCAGTCAAGATATTCAGGAAAAAAGTATTCAAGGGTGTTTGGTTTTGAATTAAATGTGGTGCATCAGAAATTAAGGATTGTACCCGGCATTACCCTTGCAAAAAATAATACATCGATAGCTATCAGTGGTGGATTTGTACTTTGAAATCAATATTTTTACTGCTTTAAATCATGGGTGCATTTCATTTTTTCTCCCCTTTGCTCGATTTCTTATCAAGTTTCGTTTGTTCGTCGTAGCTTCCAGCTACGATGCAATATAGACAGGCATCTTGCCCGAATCGCGAAATAATAAAATGGTGATTTTTGCTGATATCGAGCTCAGAGACCGACTGATTCAAAACGGGAAACTCAGTGATGGGTAAATGGGGAAAACAACAGGCTGGATATAGTAATGCACAACTAAAAAGCTTATACCTAAATATCTAAAATGAGATTCGTAGTGAGAGCTTCAAATACAATCCGCCGCGGCGGAAGCACTTTTAGCGACAAATCATACGGTGTGCAGCTATGCTGTAGTCACCACTACAGCATAGCTGCACACCGTATGGTGCATGAGTGAACGGTGCGACAGCAAAATTGAGTGGGAGCTCAATTTAGTGAAGGAACCATCAGCACACCTGACTGCATGGTCATGTTGTTTCATAGGTCAGAATACAGTATTTGGAGGTTGTAATAGATTATCATTTTAGATTTTTAGGTTATAATTCTATCTTCATTTACCACCCATCTTGTAACATTTATATCCTTCACATTCCCACAGTAAAGTTGTACGCACATCTGCTTCTTTGACATCTGACGGAGCCATATATATATCACCACTCCAAGGTGTTTTGGAAGTTTGGAAATGACATTTTTCTTTTGGAAGAATGGAATACCAGTAAAAAGCGTTTTCGTGGAGTGTGATGTTGTAACTGGCATCAATAATATTTTTGTTAACACAAGCTTGATAGCGCTCTGCCGTACTCCGGACATCATAGTAGTACAAAGAGTCTGGCAACATTCTACTGTTACGCATATGTGTACTGAAAAGTATCAATAAAGCTGCTCCGAAAACTACATATTTGAGGTAATTGGCTTGATTTGCCAAATGTGCCAAAAGCATAGATATTCCAATCCATATCAGAAGGCATAAGGGTGCCAGATTTCTGTAAAACGGCAGTTTCATGGTGACAAAGATGATCAAAACTGTTCCGGCAATCATTCCTGCCATATACATCCACCAGCTTCTGATCTTTACATCTTTATGCAGAAAAATAACTGATATCATCAGTGTAATCATCACTATTGAAATAGCTACAGGAGCTGAGATACCAAACCATTCTTTCAAAAGACCATCCATATAAGGAAACCATTCAGTATTCGATGTAAAATCAACAATACCAGTAGATGTAGAAGCAACATATTTATTGGCAAACAGAGATTTCCAACCCGACAACGTCAATGCAGGAAGATAAAATACCCACACCATGAGTAAGGTGACAAGATTCTGACATATAAAATCTATCAAGCGAGACCGTTCATTTCTTTGCAAAAATAAATATGCCATACCTAAACCACACCATATATACAGAAAGGAAGGCATGATAGCCATACCACTTACAATACTGAAACTCCATAGGTAATGTCCGTATTTTCTTTCTGTTCTAAGTCCGGTTATCGCCAGAGCGGCATACGTGATCAACATACTGTAACCTCTTGCCTGCGTAGCAAAACCCAGGACAGGAAATTGGCTGATGACCAAGACAGTAAGTAAGATGTTTATTATATTGTTTTTGGAAACGGAAGACAATATATAGAATGTACACCACCCCGTAATCATTAATGCAATTAATGAAACGATTCTTCCGGACAGCAGGTAATCATCGGTAATCATCCCTGCAAAGGAATTGAGCAAGTTGAATAATATATGGTTATTGGGTAGGGGATAATACGACAAAGAAAGCCAAGGGGACCGGGCAGCAAGGTGGTACGCTGAGAATACTTCGTCGTAGGCATAAGGACAGTGATGACCATACCACAACCAAACACAAAGACAAAAGAAACCAATAGCAATTTGCCACATACTTACTCTAAGATATAATCTCAAGTTGTTGTCATCATCTCTGATTCTCCACAGATAAGCTGTTGTCAAAGTCATCAATATGGAGAGTATAAGAGAGAGTATATTGCCGGATTTTTTCACATCAGGGGTGAAAATTGAGTTTCTCCAGATATCCATTTGATAAAAGTCGTGCAAATTGCTGGAATACCACAATTTGATGTCTTCCATTCCTGACATAAGATAAATCAAAGTATATATCCATACTATTGCAGTAATAATGGAGAGAAACCATCTGAAAGCCTTAAATGGAGAGATTATCATCGACCAAAAGTAGGGAAATTCTTACTATCCTAAAAATTATGTCTCTGTTTGACCAAAAATATTGTTAAAATAAAAGTGACTTTTTCATAAAGATAATGTCAAAAAATCAATCAATCACCAAATCAAAAACTAAAGTTATGTTACTTCAAGCAACAAATGTAGTCACTGCCCCAATCAACCTAATTACCCAAATCACTAACATAGCGATAGAGTATGCACCTAAATTAGCTGGGGCAGTCGTCGTTTATATTATTGGTTCTTTTCTCATCGGATGGATAGGCAAGGCTGTGAACAAAGGTCTGAATGCCAAAAAAGTTGATCCATCGCTTCAGTCATTTTTATATTCAATGGTCAAAGTATTGCTCACCATCTTACTTCTGTTGACCGTGTTTGGTATGTTGGGTGTAAACCTTACTTCATTCGCAGCCATTCTTGCTGGCTTAGCAGTAGGCGTCGGAGCCGCGCTAAACGGGACACTTGGCAACTTTGCCGGCGGTGTAATGATGTTATTATTTAAACCATTCAAGCTTGGAGATCTGATAGAAGCACAAGGACATGTTGGGAATGTCACAGAACAAGGCATTTTCAATACTTTCCTGCTTTCACCTGAAAATAAAACTGTAATTCTGGCAAATGGTGCGCTATCTACAGGAACCATTGTAAACTATACCACACATGGTAACCTCAGAGTAGATATAAATATGGCTATTGATCCCGGAGTAAGCATTGAGAAAGCCAGAAAAGTAGCCATAGATGCCATGTTAGCCCTTCCTGATGTATTACACACTCCTGCTCCTGAAGTAAGCGTCTTAAAAGTAGGTGACGGAATGACAACACTTGCCATCAGACCATATTGTGCTCAAAAAGATTACTGGACTGTATTTTTTGGAGCTCAGGAAGCTGTAAAAAATGCATTTGACGCACATGGTGTTGATGGACCAATTCCTCACAGAGTGATCATAAATAAATAAAATTTCGATCCTTTTACAAATTATTCAATTACTGGAAAATTTTTATTGGGACGTTATCTCAGGATCTATGTTCAATATTGGATTTAGTTTCACCATCAGAAAATAGAAATATCTAAGTCACGAGTAATGTCAGGTTTCCTCCATCATCCTTAAGGTAAGTCCACCTAAAATTAGGATAATAGAAACCATTAAAATCCACAGCCACCATTTACTTTCAAAGAGGGGAGGAGTTGGAGTGGCTTCATTTATCATTATTTTTTCTTCTTCACCCAATTCCAGCTTTTTCACACTATCAGGCGCAGTAAAATGGGTGATATCGTACATCGGTTTTTGTAATCTTTTATCACCATACAGTAAATAATAGGGTATGCTTTTGTCTTCAAATCTACCTAAAAGAGCATAGTCAGGACCCAATACTTGAATAGAATCTATCTTTATGGCTACGTTATCGTGGTTTTGAATGATAAATCTAAGCTGTTTGGCCCATGTATTATTGAATGAAAAACGATTTTCATCAAGTGAACTCAATGTACCGGTCATTACCGACCCGAAATGATATATCCATGACCCCGAAGCAAGTTTTGAACTATCTCTGAGTACTTTCAACTCAAATGGTCTGTAGAATTCTACCTTCTTGTCAGAATATATGGCTACTTCAGAGACAGGCACATAAGCTGATAAATTGATATCAACTGTGGTGGTTTTATCTTTTTTACTTTCAGTAATTTCAAATTTACTTGACCTATATGATGGCGGAGTTTCTGATTTTTCAGCGGCCAAAACTTTTGCATGATTCAAGGTCGGTTTTCCTTTGGATTTGATAAAAAATCGATAGTACTTATACTTTGATGGAGGAAAAACCACTTTACCAAATTGATAATCGGTCATATTATTTTTGATAGAAAGAATCCTGTAATCATCTACCACAGTAAACCATTCGTTCAGGTCCTGACTACCTTCAAGTTTAATTTTCCAATCATAATTTTGTTCCACAAAAGACAATATGATCTCGTTGATGAGCACTTGTTGAGCCAATTCAAAAGTAAAATAAAATCCATCTGACTTAGTTGCACTATTGATAAGATTAAAAGTTAGCTCTTTGGTCACGACCTTACTGTCCGGAAATTGCCAAACGTATGGTACCTCCAAAGTATCTCCATTTGCCGGTAAGCCATATATCCTTACATCAGACAAATTCTCAGAAATCCTGGCGTACATATCAAGTGGTAAGACAATTTTGTGCCATCGATCATTCACACCATTTAAAGGTCTCTTATAATAGTATTCTTGGATCTGACCATATGAAAATGGGCAAAAAAACAAAACAAAAAACAAGACTATACACTTATTTTTCTTCCACATCTGTGAGGTTATTGTATTTGTTGTACAGGAACGAAATAATGAGTAAGAGAATTCCAAGAGAAATAAAAATGATCGTTTTGGCAATGGTCCCAAGATGCGAAATATCGTAGAAAAACAGTTTAAGGAGAGTGATTGCAAAAAGTACAATGGCAAAAATACGAATATGTTTCTTTCCTTTCCACAAGCCAAAAATGATATACAATAATGCTAAGGTGCCCCACAAAATACTCATGCCAAGCTTAAATGAATCTGTGGCATAATTCAGATCCATCCACGTCAAAAGTTCATTGCTAAGAATGATACAAACAAAAATTGCTATAAACAATTCCAACATCACCCATATTCTTCTGGTGGTCTCCATAAATGAAGATTTGGCATGCAAAAACAAGCTATAAAATGCAAAACCTGATAATATAATCCCAAGATATTTTATACCCAGATGCCAAATTCCCCTTTCATAATACTCTGCCGTGTAGTTGCCTAAATAACTTGTTCTTAAAGCACCGGTATTAAACAATCCTACGGTCAAAAACGACAACAAGACCCAAACTACCGCTAAAGACAATATCATTCCGACTACTCTGTTTCGTACAAACTTTTTATTGACCCACAACAAAACAGCAGTATAGATCAAAGAAAAATATAACGACCAAAGACTTCCAAAAGTAAGCAAATCATAATTATAGACAGGATAACTATTGTTAGGATCGGTTTTGTTTTGCTCCACAGATGCTTCGTAAGCTCGCTGCCAGTAAGTGTCTATTTCGATTTGAGCAGTAGCAAAAACCAACATCACTAGTGTAAGACTCAGAAATATAGTCAGCACTTGATCCCAGGATTTGATGCCGAGTAAAGGCTCAGTGATTTTATGCTTCCGGTGAATAAAAAATATAAACACAAATGACAGAATAACCAATAATGCTGTCAGGAAATAAATATTAAATACAGGCATTAAGTTAGTCGTCTCATCACCTTGAAGTTGATATTTGGACCAATCTTCACCAAGGCTTCCCACTGCTAAAATCATCAATGGATATGACATATACTCGTAGGCGGCTATATTTTTTGTTCTACCTATCCAAAACAATAGTGTCGCTTCAAAGGCCCAAATCAGAGTGACCCAATGCCCATCCAACTGTACAGGAATAGCCAAGGTAATAAAGACCAACACCAAACCAGCTACAAAATAAAATAGTCCGCTATCAGCAAGTTTCATCCTGTAGACCAACATCGTCACAACAAAATGAATCAACCCGTTTCCTAATGTAAATAAACCAAGCAGCTGATTAAATTGGGCATCTGCATTGAGCAGCGAATAGCCCAGTCCATAAAAAATAAAAGAATTGGTAAATAATAGTAGAATATCAAATACATCAAATCGTTCTTTTCTAACCAATTTGTAAGCCAAAAATACCACATAAAAAATAACGAAAAAGATGATCAAAAACAAAAACGCCAGGCCAAAATGTTGTGCATGAAGATAATTGAAATTGTACCAACTGGCAAAAATGATCCATGTAAGCGCAAAAGAAACGTAGTACAGTACTTTCCAGTATTTTTTGAATGCCAAAATTAGAATTCCTAGATTAATGATGGACATATAAGTGAATAAAATCAGGACTTTGCCCGATCCTTCACTTAATAAAAACGGAACAGCATACGCACCTACTAAGCCAATATGGGCAACTACTTGTTTGTCATAATGTATGGCTGCGACGACCGTAAAAACAGTAAACAACAACATCAAGCCAAATGCAACTTCCATAGAAAACAGACCATAAAAACTGTAAGCAGCATATGTAATAAAATACATGATAGCTATCGCACCACTTACAAGTACTGCACTGAAGTTGCGATAATTTTGTTTTAACTTCATTCCAACACCCAGCAAAGCTACTCCCATCAAATATCCAAGGATGATCCGTGTCAATGGATTGATGAGATTATTGTCAATCGAATATTTGGCACCAATCGCTACACCTATGATGGTAATCGCTATTCCCAATTTATTGATCAGGTTCTCTCCAATGAGTTTTTCAAAATTTACTCCTAATTTCGCATCAGGTTGAACTTTGATTTTCTGTGTTGTTTGGGTTATCTCAATGGGCTGATTGATTGGTTCCAAGTCGTTTGATCCAGTATTAACCAATGGTGGATCAGTTTCTTGTTTAGATACATCAGGTTGCTGTGTCTGCGAAATTTCCGGCACAAGTTCTTCATTATACTCCTTAACACCATCAGGCGTTGACATTTTGATGCGAATGATTTCTTTACGAATAGTATCGATCTCAGCTGAAAAACTCTCTTGTCGCTTAATGATGGATTCCAGTCGATCGAGCAGGATATCTAATTTATCATTTTGGTTTTCCATATATATGTGTGATACCACAAATATGGTATAAATTTTTGATTTTGAGAAATAATACTAAGTTTATCGGTAGAAGGAAACAGAAAGTATGATACTATGAACGCCAAGTTGAGAAAAAGCATACATAATAAACTAAGCTCATAAAGAACAAGAAAGAATAAGTTCATATACACTTTCCATCACCCTTCCAGCCAATCCTTAAAATCTTTAACCCTCTCTCTGGATACGATGACGGTATCTTTAAAATCTGGCAGTAGTTTCAATGTATATCTGGAATTGAAGTAAGTTTCGATCTTTTCGATCGAAGGTTGGTGTACGATCATAGATCTATTGATGCGAAAAAAGTCTTTGGGGTCGAGTAGTTTGAAGACAGTATCTAATGTCTCATCCATGAGGTATTTTTTGCCATGATCGCAGACTATGTGAGTATATCCTTCATCGGAGTAGAAGTAAGCTATTTCTCCTTTGCGGATGACCCGAAGGTGAGTACCAGATTTGACCAGAAAGCGCTCTTTGTATGTAAATGACTTCTCAGTTGGAGGAGCAAGTTCATTGGTTTTATATATGTGCACATATTTTTCCATAGCGGCATACAATTCGTCAGCATCTACAGGCTTAAGCAGATAATCGATGCTTTGGTGTTTGAATGCTTTGAGTGTATACTCATCATAAGCTGTGGTAAATATGATGGGGATATTGATATCAGCTTTCTCCAGGATTTCGAGGCTCGTGCCATCCCCGAGTCTGATATCCATCAGTATCAGGTCGATGTCGCGTCGTTTATCCAGCAGTTTGATACCCTCGGCGACGCTGGCACAATGCAATATTACTTCTGACGTATAAGGTGCTTCGGAAAGCAATCTTTCTATCCTTCGAGCTGCGGGGCTTTCATCTTCTACAATACAAATTCGGATAGGTGTCATGATGTTTGACCATTATGGTTATTGTAATCCAAAACTGGCAAGCACACTTGAAAGATGCTTCCATCATTACATATTATAACTTCGGCATCTGTAAAGAAAGCATACCTATTGCGTATATTTTCCAGCCCTACAGACGTTGATTCATCTTTATCGACAATCGGACTGATGTTGTTTTCAATGCAAAGATAATGAGTGGATGGGTCCGAATACAATTTCACATGCAATGGATTTTCTTTTGTAGTCATGTTATGTTTGACACAATTTTCAAATGTAATCTGCAGGCTAAATGGCAATATGTATTTATGTATCAGACCTGGGTCTATCTGTTCTTCGTATACAAGCGTATCTCCAAATCTTTCTTTGAGTAAGTGAATATAGGCTCGTAAATAAGCCAATTCACTCTCAATGGTGACCAAACCTCCTTCTTTTTGTTCAAGGATGTGACGATATACTTTGGATAGTTTAGTGACAAATTTATCAGCTCTATTTGGGTCTTCTTGGATCAATGACGATAAAGTATTCAAACTATTGAATAAAAAATGTGGGTTGATCTGACTTTGAAGACTCGACAGTTTAGTTTGAATATTTTCAGCCACGAGTTTTTGTTTTTCTACCATACTTTTACCTAAAAGCTGTGCTAAGAAAAAACTTTCATATACTACAAAAATTAAAAATGTAAAAACAATACTCGTTATGATTTTGATAGCGGGATTGGGAGTCAGTTCATCTTCCAATTTATATTGAAAAACAAAACTTAGTATCAACATTCCTACAAAATCAATGATGAAATATCCTATGAAAATACAAATAACGGAAATCATCTGACGCTTGCGGATGTCTTCAAATCCGGGATATTTTCTCACCAATAAATAGTAAGCTCCCCTAAATACTAACCAAAAAATGGTGGTAAAATAAACGGAAACAGGGAAACACTCACTAAATACCACAAATTGACCATCTTTTAGCAAATGACCAAAAAGTAAAGTATTGATCAATAAAGCCGTCACTGGTACACCGAACAGCAGTATCCATCTATCATCAAAACCAATTATGTCTTTACGTGACTTTAACATAATTTTAGTTACTAAGTGCTAAGATTAACGCTGATATACCTATGACCAAACATAGTGGAGTGTAAATTTTTGTGTCTTTGATGCCAAAGGTCGTATGCCTTACTTTTTTGAACAAGCCAACATAATTAAACTCGCCAATGGCACGTACAAGAAAGATACCTGCTATTGCCCATAATCCATATTTACTGATGATTTCATGGAAAAATGGTAATCGGAAATGAAATATTTTCAGGGATGCTATAAAAGCAAAAAATAATAAGCCAAAGGCTACTATCAAGGTCGGGATAATACCTGGCATAGGAAATTCAGTTTTGTCTTCCTTAGTCGGAAAAACTCCATCGCTTGCCCATCTTCCTCCGAAAGCCCAATAAATGTGCAGACCTGAGAGAAATGTAAATATGATTATTAAAATTAAAGCTGGTAATGTGGTCATATTTGTTTTTCTAAGAATTTTACTTAAAAATCATCATAAAAAGTCACTGAAGCGATCCATTCTCCCATCTCCTTGTTCCCATCTCCTTGTTCCTTTCTTCCTTTCTCCCTTTCTCCCATCTCCTTGTTCCATTCTCCTTGTTCCGTTCTCCATTCTCCTTGTTCCGTTCTCCATTCTCCTTGTTCCGTTCTCCATTCTCCTTGTTCCGTTCTCCATTCTCCTTGTTCCGTTCTCCCATCTCCAAGTATTTAAAACTGAACCCTCCACAGTATATCAGGAAAGAATCCTATCTGGTACAAGGTATCTACTTTATTGTTCACTCTATTGTATCTCTTCGAAAATATATTTTGCTGGTTTGTTACATTTTGGAAATCCAAAAAGAACTGTTGGCTTACCTTTTTGCCATTCATACGGACACCGATCTTCGCGTCTAATCTAAAATAATTAGTCAATTTATTGCTGAATGCCTTATCGTTTTCCAGGATTTCAAAACCAAGTTTTCTAGACGCTTCGAGATTTACAGGTGTGATAAATCTACCGCCCGCAAAGGTACATTTAAAATCAGTGGTCAACACCATCTTTTTACCAGCTTTCCACTCTTTACCGCCCAATACATTGAAAACATATTCATTATTGAAGGCTGTATTTCTTTCTATACCATCACTTCCTTTGTACTTACTCTGAAAGACTGAACCTGTAAATAATCCATAATATGATTTGCTAAAAAATTTCTCTACTGTCCATTCAAAACCATAATTGCGCCCTGTTCCGTCATTGGTAAGGTTTCCAATAGTAGGAAAAACAAAATCAGCCCCGGCATTCAGAATAGAAAAAGAAGAAGGTGATTTTTCAATAGGAACATTAAATAGATGCTGATAGTAAGTTTCCAATTTCACTCTCCAATCATTGGCTGGTTTGTAGTCGATTCCTGTGACAAAATGGTGAGATCTAGTAAATCCCAGATCCTCATTTGAAGCTAAAAACTGACCGTTATTATTTGGTGTCAATAAGAAGAATACTGGCAATGGTTGAATTTGAGAATGTCAGCCGTATCCAGCATTGAATGATGTTTTATCTGTGATAGCATACGTGTAACCTATTCTTGGCTCGATAGCTGCCTTAGTCTTGAAAGTCTGTATCTGACCATGAAGTCCTGCTATCCAGGTTGATTTTTCACTCGATTTATATTTAAACGATGCATAAGGCTCTATGGTCATGATACGACCGTCAATATCTCTGGACGGGAGTAAATCAGGACGGCCATCTTTATCCAAATCAGGATTGTTGTCACGACTATCTACTGTAGAGATGAGTGAGCGATTGTCAATGGTCAATCCTATACGACTACTGAGTTTTGCAGTGTATTTACTATTGAGTAATGTGTGAAGATTGATACGATTCATGTCATCATTTACATCAGTGTAGGTATAACTTTCCTGATATGTTGTATCAGTAAAACGCTTTTCATCAAAGCTGTTTTTAGATTTTGAAAATGAAATTGTTGACCTGATGAAATGTTTGTCATTTACATTGTAGGTGTGTTTGATTCCTGCAACTGCAAATTGAGATTGAGCTCTCGAGTCTGCATCCTTTGCTGCAAAAAAGTCTTCATCTTCCAGCTCTTTACCTATAAAGTTGACATCACTCAGTCCACCGATGCCAAATATACGAAAATTACCCCATTTTGAATTTCCTAAATCAATATTGAAAGTGAGGTCCTGGTATTTTGGCGTCGCGTTGGTTCCAAATTTCAGACCAAATGCATCAGCTAGTTGAACAAAACTATACCTATAGCTAACTAAGTAAGATTTATTACCTGATTTGCCTAAAGGACCTTCGACCATAGCTTCTAGTCCACTAAATGCCGCCAATTGGAAAGTATACTCTCTTTTGTCCTTGTTTCCTGACCTGAAACCTACATCAAAAACACCAGAGACTGCATTGCCATATTCTGCGGGAAAAGCAGAAGTCAGGAAATCGGAATTTTTGAGTAAATTGGTATTAAGTGCACTGACTGGACCGCCTGTAGTACCTAAGGTAGAAAAGTGATTTGGATTAGGTATCGGTACACCTTCGAGTCTCCAGAGAATGCCCGCTGGGCTATTACCACGTACTACTATATCATTTCGCGAATCATTCGCTGTAGCTACACCTGCAAAATTGGATACCAATCTACTGGCATCATTTCTGCCACCGCTGTATCGAGTTACTTCTTCGAGCGAGAATGTCCGCGCACTGATATTTGCCATTTCGTTGATGGGTTTGTCCTTATCTGTTTTAGCGGATATCACAACTTCATCCAGAGCATTGATGCTTTCTTCCATTGTGACTTCCATTATCATCTCTTTACCAGAAGTAACAAGAATATTTGGAATGGTTACGGTTTCATAACCGATATAACTAACCCTGAGGTTATACCTGCCAGGTGCTAAGTTATCAATTGTAAACTTCCCATTTTCGTCTGTGACTGAACCTTGAGTCGTAACATTATTTTCTAAGACCTCCACTGCTGCCCCAATGAGTGAGATTTCAGTAACGCGGTCTTTGACAGTACCTTTTATGGTAGAATTTTGAGCTGAGAGTAGTTGAAAGAATGTAAAAAATAGGATGATAAATGATGATCTCATAATAAATATTTTAATTTAGGTCAAAGGTAAGAGTTCGATATTGGTCTTGAGTACGCTTTTCTATGAACCGTCGAAAAAGGCCTGTGAATTGTAAATGATTGCCATCAAAAGCGTTTGTAAATAACGAAAAAGACTGAATCTGATATCGATTTACACTTATATCAAAGATATATTAGTCGCTGAAAGTGGTTGGTAATACATAGATTCAGCGAATAATAAGTATAATAATAGTCGCTGAATGTACTTGTAAATATATAGATTCAGCGAGTAATAAGTATTTTATTAGTCGCTGAATGTGGTTGATAAATTATAGATTCAGCGAGTAATATTTGTATAGTTGGTGTGAATATTGTATCTTTGCAGCATGATATTTTAACAAGTATTTATATGAATGACATGATAGGTAGAGATGGAGAATTATCCATAGTTGACGATATTTATGAGTCTCAAAAGTCTGAATTACTGTTAG
The DNA here is from genome assembly GCA_016713025.1 of Saprospiraceae bacterium. Lineage (NCBI taxonomy): Bacteria > Pseudomonadati > Bacteroidota > Saprospiria > Saprospirales > Saprospiraceae > Saprospiraceae bacterium. The sequence goes on from JADJPZ010000002.1 coordinate 129,698, forward strand.
TTATAGGCCGAAGAAGGGTTGGCAAAACTTTTTTTATTGAGCATGCTTTTAGTGAAGGTATGGCCTTTCATTTCACAGGCACAAAAGATGCAGAAGTCGAAAATCAAATTGAAAAATTTGGACAACAAATCGAAAAATATTTTGATAAAAATGTACTTGAAATTAATATTAAAAATTGGGCCGAATCACTCAATTTATTGAGCAAATCTATCTCTGGTTTGAGGAAGTCAAAAAAGAAACGTGTCATCTTCTTTGATGAGTTCCCATGGATTGATACACACAAATCAAATTTCCTGAACGAGTTTACCTATTGGTGGAATAATTGGGCTTCAAAACAAAATATTATTGTTGTAGTTGCTGGATCTGCTACATCTTATTTGATAGATAGTTTTGAAAAAGATACAGGAGGCTTACACAATAGGGTGACCAAACGCATAGAGATCAAGCCATTTTCTTTGTATGAAACTAAATTGTTTCTCACCAAAAATAATATAACTTTGGATCATTATCACTTGGTACAGCTTTATATGGTCATGGGTGGTATTCCCTATTATCTAAGGGAAGTGAAACGTGGAGAATCTGCCACACAAGCTATCAATCGATTATGCTTTGAAAACAAAGGATTGCTCAAAAATGAGTTTGATTTTTTGTATAAAGCACTGTTTAAACATGCTGAAAATCACATTAGTGTAGTCAAAGCATTAGCTTCAAAGCATAAGGGGCTGACTCGTCAGGAAATAGTAAGGCTGACAGGTTTGAGTGATGGTGGTGGCTTATCGAAAGTACTCAATGAGTTAGTCGCTTGCTCGTTTGTGCTTAGGCTTTCTTCCTTAGACAAAAAATCAAAAGAGATCATTTACAAACTAGTAGATGAATACACCCTGTTTTATTTCAACTTTATCGAAGGACATAAAAAAGTCTCGGGAGATGCATGGCTCAAGTTTGCAAATATGCCACATTTTACGGTTTGGCAAGGCTATGCATTTGAGAATATTTGTTTTCGTCATATGGATGCCATCAAATCAGCACTTGGTATATCAGGAATGTACACTGAAAATGTCTCTTACTACCACAAAAAGAACAAAGAATCAGTTGGCTTTCAGATTGATATGATCATCGATCGGGCAGACAATGTGATGAATATCTGTGAGATGAAATTTTATAACAAAGAAGTGACAATAGATAGGCAGACCGCCGATAAGCTCAGACTTCGTAGAGCTAACTTCAAGGAGTTATCCAAAACACGCAAACTTCTGCTCAATACCCTCATCACTACATATGGAGTAGAAACCAATGAGCATAGCCTTGCTCAGATAGATAGTATCGTTACGATGGATCAGTTTTTTAGTCAGACCCGATTTTAGCAGTTTCTATTTTCGATCCAAGCCAGCTTGATATATTAGTCGAATTTTATTTTCAACTTCTAGCTTGCTTGCATCTTTTTTAACATATAGTGTCGAAACTTTCACCGGATTGATACCACAAAACTGGAGTGTGGACTTGCGCAATGCGTTGATTATTTTATTGCCAGAACCATAATCTCTTGATTTACAACTAAGAAAAATTTTAAACATACTCTAAAAAAGCCTTTTTTTTTGTTGTGATTGGCGAGGCAGGGTTCAATCATTGGATATTGACCCTGCAACTGGGGAAATATTCACCTTATTGTAATTTCCAATAATTATAAGTGCAGTAAAGTATGTCAGCCATTATTACATCTCTTTTGAACCAACAAGCCAATAATTTGGTTGTGATTGGAATAAAAAGTAACAAATAAAACCCTTCAAAATGATTGATAAAAATCTGAAATCTTCGATTATAAATTGCCTCAATGAGATTAAGGGTGGCGGAACATTTTGTACTGATGGGGTTAAAAATTTTGTATTTCCTCAATTAAGCATTCTTGGTTTAGGTGAGTTGGCATATCCTATCAATGAACTCCAGGCACGTGCACTCATCAATGTGGCACACAAAGCTCCTTATGGCAAAGGTCATGACACGATATTGGATCCAAATGTTCGTAGTGCTTGGGAAATCGATGCTTCGCAATTAAAATTTGAAGGGAAGGATTGGCCCAAATTAATGGACAGTATCCTCAAAAATGTCCAAAATAACTTGGGTATAGAAGACTATACTGTCGAAGCTCAGATATACAAGCTTCTGATTTATGAAAAAGGTGATTTTTTCCTTACCCATAAGGATAGCGAAAAAGAAAAAGGTATGTTCGGAACCTTGATAGTTGCTTTACCTTCCACTCACAAAGGAGCAGAATTATTGGTGAGATTTGAAGGAGTAGAAAAGTCCATTGATTTCTCCCACTATTCCAGTCAAGGTAAGATTGTATTTGGTGCCTTTTATGCAGACTGTGATCACGAAGTAAAACCACTTCTGGAAGGATTCAGAGTTGTTTTGGTGTATAATTTGATTCAAAAATCATCAGGCAAAGTGATTGCTATCCAATCATATAAAAAACACGTAGAATGTTTGAAAGCTTGTTTGACATAAGCAGAGTCACAAATTTCTGATTCCTATCGCCCGATGGTTGTACTTTTAAACCATCAATATACACCGGAAAATTTTATACAGGAACAACTCAAATTAAATGACCGGGCAAAAGCGATCGCATTGTTGCAAGCGGCAAAAGAAGTAGGACTAAATGCTAATCTTTGTTTGGTTACTGCCACTAAAGAAGGTTCGCCTTTAGAGTATGATGATGATTGTGAAATCATAGATGAGATATTTGATGAAAGTATCAGTATAGAAAAATGGGCAGAAGAAAACTATCCTGAGCTGGGAGATTTTCATCTGGATGATGATCACATCATAGCTTCATTCGATATGGACAATGATGAGCCATATGAAGTGGAAAACTCGGGCTATATGGGCAATTATGGGCCTGATATCACCTATTGGTATCACTATGGAGCGGTAGCAGTTTGGACAGAAGCACAACATAAAAGGATTCTTTTGGGTGCATCAGATAGCATTAGAATCAACTGGTTGGATTATTACAATACCAATAGAGATAAGTTGGACAGTAAAGAATTGGAGATGGCCAGATATTTGGTACAAATCTTAAGTGGGCAGGAACAAGATAAGGATAAATTTGATTTCGATCCAGTCATCGATTGGTTGATTTTAGAAAATGACAAAGCGCAATTAGAGGATTTGGGTTATAATTTATTAGAGCGATATTTATTCAAAATAAAAGCTGAAAAATGGCTTGAATTAGGGCAACATTACGGTGTCGAATCCATCAATGAGCTATTTAACAACCATATTAAATTATGGAATCAAAAACGTGTAAAACAACTAATAGCTATACTACACGAATTTTCTGAAAAACGCCGATTTGATGAATTTGTAGGCATTCAAATGGCACTTCTTCCATCCTATTACTTCAAAATGATGGCAGAACTAAGAGTTAATGAATTTCCGATTGATGCAAAAACGCTAACAAAACTCGCAGAGTTGGAAAACACTTGGCCACAAACTGAAATTTGGATATCATCAATGTTTGGTTTGCTGACCCGATGTGAAAGTTACGAGTATCTGGAAGAAGTTTGGGCAAAGACAATGTTGGATATAAAAACTATCATGCCTCTTATCCTAAAAATACTGAACGAAACCATCACACGATATAGCATCAGAATAAACAACAAACCCGAACCTCCCAAGGACTGGACAAGACCCATTCCTCAGGATACTAGATTTAAAAATAACTGGGCCATATTAGAACCATTCATGCAGTCTCCGACTACACAGGTATTTGAGTATAGGAAAGTACAAAAGGAAAGAGACGATATGGAGTATACAATCAGAAACTCCAATGCTGATCTCAAAACCCAAACCATAAAAAAGGGCTCACCACACACATTGCTCATCACTAAAACACAAGACCATTATCTCCGTCAAATGAAAATCTGGAATCATGACTGTATGATATTGGAGAAATTGGAGAAAAAGAAGTAATGTAGAGTGGTACGGAGACTTGTCAGTATCTCCCATTCGCAGTTGCATCAATTTCACTAGTGCGTAACAAATGGCAACTTCTCCATCTTGCTCACTTCGAGACTCACGAAGCCTAAGTCATCGACTACCTTGCCTAGTACGATGTAGCAACCTTTACCCTGAAATGCGTAGGCTTTGAGGCTCGGCGGGAAGTGTACGGTGTCAAAGAAGTGGCCATCGACGTCGGTCATCGTACCGAAAACTAAAAAGATCCTAAAACTAAGGAAGCAAATGATAATATTGCATATATGAAAATGGGTTTACCAATATTTTAGTTTGATCAAATTTTTGGCAGAAATTTTATTTATTATCGAGACTGTAAGAATTATTAAAGATGAAGAATATATGCCAGTGCCAATCACATCTTTTTAACATAAATCTCAATACAATTGTAAAAATGGATCAAGAAGAAACGGACTTAAAATATATGCAAGAACAATTTTTTGAGATACCGTAAAACTATTTCAGTATAAAAAAAGAATTATTGCCGCTGATAACTTGAGCAGTTGTTTTTGTTTTCCAGCTGAAGGATTAATCTTTATTTCACGACTGTAATATCTCCTTTAATTATTTTTATATTTTCATTTTTAACTTTGTATCTTATCAAGGATGTGTAGACTCCCATTTCTACGGATCTGTTATTGAAATAGCCATTCCATGGTATAAGTGAATCAGTAGAATAAAAAACCCTATTACCATATCTATCGAAGATCATTATTTGATAAAATTCTAATAAGTTTACATCAAAGTTAAAAGTAGGAGCAAATGAGCTGTTTTGCTGAGAGCTCAGTTTTATAATGTTTGGAAAAAATATTTTGTTCTCACGATAGACAATAATTGTATCATAAATTGTGCAATTATCAATAGTGAAGGAGGCCCAATAGACACCAGGCTTGTCTATTTTTATTTCTGGTCCAATTGTATTGTCGAACCAGGAAGTAGCATCATATTTGCTCTTAATAAATATCTGATTCGAAGTTAATGTAATATCTTCACCAAGAAAATGATCTTCTAATACAGATAAAGACAATTCAATTATACTGTCACAATCATTAAAATTTGGCTTAATGTACGAATAAATGCCAGTGTCAAATAAAACTTTATTGTAAAAAATTACTGAATCTCCATTGCAAATAGTGTCAGAAATTCTAAGTGAATAAACATCGTTGACGTTTAAATAAATTATATAGGTACTATCACACCCGTTACTATCTTTATAAATATTTTGATATGTACCCGTAACATTATACCCTAAATATTTTTCTCCTTTACAAATTTCAACACTGTCTTTATATAAATTTAATGGTAAAATAGTTAAATTTATAAATCGCTTTTGTATACATCCGTTTTTAGTTTGAATTGTATCTACATATATTCCTGATGATTTATATTTTTCAAATGTTTGACCATTGCATAACTTGAGATTTAAGATTTGTTCTTCTTTAGGATGAACCACAAGTTTAATAATTCTGGTACTGTCACAGTTTAAGTTTGTTTTAAATGTATCTAAATAAATTCCCGGGATTGAATACCCTTCATATAGCTCATCTTCGCAGATTGAAACATGTATAGTATCAGAAATGATTGGCTTTGCTATTACATTGTATTTCTTTTCAACTGATTGTATAGAATTACACAAAAATGTGGTCAATTTTACTGTAATTGAGTCACTATGATTTAAATGATAATCGAACTCTTTTTTATCTGAGTAAAAAACTCCATTAATTTTCCATTTTAAAGAATCATATCTGGAGAATAAAGTTGTTTGAAATTTTAAATGGCCATTACCACATAAATCAATCTTTTCAAAATCAACCTCTCTGCTCTCGTTGGTGACAGATATTGGCAAAAATATATTTTGCTCAGCACCAGTCTCAAAACTCAAATGTGAGTAGTCGCAGTCAATTCCTTTTATATTTGGGTTGTTGATAACACTAAGGACTCTATGACCAAAACCTCCTCCAAATGAAAAATATATTTTACCATTTGGGGCCAGCATCATCTCACGATGACCAAATTGTTCTGCAAATCCGATAATAGTCTTAGATGAAATTATTGAAGAAGAATTGTAATTCCTTAAATCATATTGATATATGCTATGAGGAAGATTCGTTAATCCAAAGGTATATAAAAATCTACTGTTTGGTGAAAATTCTAAAGCTATATAACCATTCTGAATTATACTCTCATCCGGAATATAGATTTGATTTGACAAACTTCCTGATTCGATATTAAAATCATATAAGAACACTCCTCCAGAATAATTACAATATGCCAACTTTGTACCATCCGGCGAAAATTTCATCTGCCCAAAGAATGAAGAACTGATAGCATTAGTATTATTTATTTGCATTACAGCATTTAAATTTACGCCATTTAAACCCACTTTATATATTTTTATTTGCTTCTCCACATTGCTTACAATTGCAAGCCAGTCATAGTCTGTACATTGGGGATGGATGGCACAAATTTGCTGAGTAGTATTATTTTCTATTTTTATAAATGGCTCTATTACTTCGCCATCTATTCCGTTTTTAGACATAGAAATTTTTCCAAAATATAAACCGGAATTGGATTGTCCATTATAAGGATTAGTTATAAATACATTATAAAGTGTATCAAATTCGTTATTTTGGAGAATTATTGCTTTGGAAGTAAATGGAACGTCAGTTGTATCAACTAAGTTTTTGCCATTTGTAAGATATTCACCATTTTTATTCCAGGCATGAGCACCATTAACATAAAACAATAGTTGACCATCTTTATTACTCATTGATGAAGATCCTCTGAAATAAGTTTTGTAATCTTTTATGGTGATTGCAACATCAGGATTATTGAAATTCAACTTGTAGTTTGGAAATATCCAGTTATTGAGTTCCTTTTGATAACTTAACTGTATACAATAAATTAGAAATAATATTAATGGTAAAACAGAAGTAATTATTTTGGATTTAAAATATCTATTGTAAAAATTCATTATTTATATAATAAAACTCGAATGTAAAATTAGTTAATTTATTGATTATATTACAAATTATCCATAAAATTATCTCTATTTATTACTTCCTTTAATACAATTGGATGCTACGGAAAATTTAAAGGAAAGTTTAGCTTTTTTTGTAGTGCTTCACTTTATTTCATACGCATCTAGTTTCCATTATTCTCACTATTGTAGTCTAATTATATTTCTTATTATAGATATGTGCGCCAAAAAATACTCCTGGTATATACTTGTTTCATAATTGGCTTTCCTTTTAATTCACTAATGATGTAATTCCCCTCAATACCTCCCATCTTTCACCCACAGCAACTTTTCTATCTTGTTCACTTCCCAGCTCGTGAAGCCAAAATCATCGACGACCTTACCGAGAACGATGTAGTAACCTTTACCCTTGAATGGATATGCCTTTAGACTCGGCGGAAAGTGAACCGTATCAAAAAAGTGGCCATTGACGTCGGTCATCGTACCGAAATTCATGAGGTCACCTTTAGAAGTGGTTACATATTTGCGACATACGTAGTATCCGACCATACGGACCGTTTTGCCGAGGTGGTCTTTCATCTGTGTGGCGGTGATATCACCACGAAATTTCGTCTGCGATAGATCAAGAAGGCTGCACATGGTGAAGCCGATCAACTCTGCCCCTTAACAAACGGCTGTTTCGTGCTCATTTGCGGCTTGTCAATCTGAACTAAGCTATACTTTATTTTGTTATAAATTTCAAAACATAAAAATATGTTAGAAGGTATAGTTTATATAACCGACGAGAATGAAGATAAGAAATTTGTACAAATTGATCTTGAAAAATATGGTGACCTTTGGCCAGATTTTTTAGATATAATAATAGCTCATTCCCGTAAAAACGATAAGAAAGTAGCATTTAATGATGTGAAAAAACTTGTACTGGATAGTACATTATGAGATTGTCTTCAGTGAAGGAGTAGTAAAAGATTTGAAATCTGTTCCACAAAAAGATCAACTTAAAATTTTAGATAAAATTGAACGCCTTACAAATGACCCTTTTCCTTAAAGGGTGCGTAAAAATTAAAGCTACCAGTGAATCCTTATGGCGTATACGTCACGGAAACTATAGAGTTTTGTATCACCTTGAAAACGATATCAAGATTATTGATATTCGTCGCATAGGCCATCGAAAAGATATATATCAATAACATCTCTCCATTAATACCTCCCATCCTTAATAAACGGCAGCTTCTCCATCTTGCTCACCTTGAGACTCGGGAAGCCGAAGTCGTAAACCACCTTACCTAATACAATGTAGCAACCTTTTCCCTCGAGTGAATAGATCAGTAAACCATCAAAATATAAAATTCTGAGTGTGAGCCTGCTGCGAAAACAAATATGATAATCAAACTCTTATCTAATAATAACAACTCTTTTCGTAAAAACGGACTTACCGGTTTTATCAATAAGACTCAGAAAATAAAAGCCGCCTTGCAAATTGCTCACATCTAAAGTAGCATTCTCACTTATAAATGATGGAATCTGTAATAAAGTAAGTCCATTAATATCTATCAATCTCACTTCATAATCGATACTAGAATGAGGAACTTTAATGTTCAGAATCTGATGAGCCGGATTGGGAAATACTATGATATCTGAAATGAGGTTTTCATTAAAGCTGGTAGAAGGGTTTTCTGTTAAACGCCATAATTCTCCACCATATTTTGCATCAGTTGCAGAAAAATAAAGATCATTTTTAAATATTGTAAAATTACCCGGGCTACTTGATCCCGCGCCTGTAAATAAGTCAAAGACCATTTTGGTTCCGGAATTTGTACCATCTGTTCTCCAAAGCTCTGTTCCATGTACTCCATCATTTAATGAGAAATATAAATAATTGCCCCATGAAAAGAAATTTTGAGGAAACTTAAAATTGTTGATAATACTTGAACCTGCAATTTTTACAGTTCCTGCACTGGTACCATCTGTTTTATATAGTGCTCCTGCGTCAGTTCCGTCATCATTAACTACAAAAAACAATTCATTTTTGTGAATTATGAGATTATTTGGTGAAGTACTACCAAATGGGAATATGTCTTTTACTATTGTTGTTCCAGAAGTGGTGCCGTCAGATACAAACAGTTCTCTTCCATTGTTATCATTTTGGGCAGTAAAATATAGTTTATTGTTAAAAACTACAAAAGAACCCGGAAAGCTAGATATTGGCCCCGGATAAATGTCTTTAACCAATTTTGTACCTCCTTGAGATCCATCTGATACCCACAGTTCGGAACCGTTAATGTTATTATCAGCAGAAAAATACAACTTATTTCCTATCGCTGTCATGTTTGAAATGTGGAAATTAAATTCATTAGGATTTTGGTCGTTGATTCTGATGTTTGCTACCATATTGGTACCTTCAGTTGTTCCATTGGTTTTCCAAAGTTCTACACCATTGATACCATCGCTAGCTGAAAAAAACAGTAAACTATCATTTACTATAGATGAATTGGGGATGAAAGGAAGTGATTGTCCATTTGGATTAATATCTTTCAACAGAATAGTTCCAACTTCTGTTCCATCTGTAATCTAAAGCTCCTCACCATGCGATACAGTAAATGCATTAAAAATGAGTTTTTCTTTGAGGACTGCCATACCCTCTGTAGAACTCCCACTATTTGAAAAAAATTTTAAAATGTGTGTTCCATCTTTAGTACCGTCAGACTTAAAAATTTCTCTCGGAGGGTTGATCCTATTTTCGGCTGTAAAAAACAATTGATTCTTAAACATGGTTGGTAACAAAACATTCGAACTCGGTAGTCCTGGATTGATGTCCTTTACCATCACAGTACCCTTATCAGTCCCATCTGTTTTCCAAAGCTCATAACCTTCTCCTTCTGTTCTTGCTGAAAAAAATAAGACGTCATTTACAACTCTAAACATGTTTGGATATGAACTTGCATTCCGGGTATTTAATTTTAAAAGAATTTTTGTGCCTTGTTCAGTCCCATCTGATTTCCAAAGTTCACTACCATTTATCCCATCATTGGCATTGAAAAATATTTCGTTTTTAAAGTTTATTAATTCAGATATACTGGATGAATTTACTCCTTGAAAAATATCTTTTACTATAGTTGTTCCTTCTGTTGTACCATCAGTTCGCCATAATTCAGCACCTCTTAAGCTATCATTGGCCACAAAGAAAAAATATTTGTCATTATTTATGGATATCATAGTATTATTAATATAACTACTTCCTAAGCCGGAAAAAATATCCTTTACCAATTTTGTGCCTTGATTAGTACCATCACTCTTCCACAACTCTCTTCCAACTTCACCATTATTAGCCGTGAAATAGAGTTCATTTTTAAAAGATGTGAAATTAAATGGATCTGAACCAGAAACGCCTTGCCTTATATCCTTAATTATTTGTGTTCCGGATACGGTACCATTAGTTTTCCAAAGTTCTCTCCCATTGCTTGTATCATTTGCAGTGAAGAAAAGAAAATTATTTACCACAGTAAAACCAGATGGAAAACTACTGGCGCTTCCTGGTAAGATATCTAAAAATTGTCTGGTACCTTCGGGTGTTCCATCAGATTCCCATATTTCCCATCCATTACTTCCATTATCAGCACTGAAAAATATTTTATTATTATACACTGCGAAGTCTGATATTCTTACATTCGGGGTAATAATTTGAATAAAATTAAGATTGGTGTTTAACTTCCATAATTGAAAGATGTTCTGTGAAGAACGGACAGAAAAATATAAGTCATTATTGAATGCAAATAATCTTTCAGGAAAAGTATTTGACGGTAGTTCCCCGGTTTTTATAGTACCTTCTACTGTGCCGTCTGTTTTCCAGATTTCCATATTAAAATTAACATTTCGAGTGATAAAATAAACACTATTTCCCACTTTTGTAAATTTTCCATGCTGCCCGCTCGCTATACCTTTTACATCAAATGTTTTAAGCAATACGGGACTTGGGCTTTGCAAATTTGAATACCACAAATGTAGTTTATCTCCGCCAGTACTTGTCAGGAAATAACATGAACTATCTATTACGCCGACATCCCAAAAGAAAGAACTTTCCGGGCCATTTGTAACATCTCCTAACATTTTGGTATTTGCTTCATTACCATCACTGACAAATAGTTCTCTCCCAAACTCTTCACTGATTGCTGAAAAAACAAAATGATTGGTTCCGGCACGAAAGGTGTGTGGAAGACTTGCTTCGGTCGATTTATTGATATTTGAAACCAAACCCTGACACTCTCCTGAAAAAGGAAACAAAATCCAATTGAAGATGATAAAGAGTAAAATATTTTTCATTCCAGTCTTATTTAAACAACTACAAATATAATGAAAGTTTATGTTTTAAAAATATTCCTATTCTTAAAAAGTATAAAGTTAAGTGATAACTCAAAGGAATTCAATGTATGTGGGAATACTTGATCCTAAGAGTTTGTTTAAATTTTTATTGGCTTAAAATCAAGATATTAAAAACCTGACTACAAATTAAGTGCCTCATTTAATTCACCTGCCCGCCTATATTATAAAAGTCAGGCGAGCTAAATTCGTTAATTATTTTATCGCCAGAACCATAATCTTTTGATTTACAACTAAGAAAAATTTTAAACATACTTTATGCTTCTGCCAGGACAATTGAAACTCCGTCAATAAAAATAGGTTTTGAGATAATCTGTCAAAGACACCCGGTACATCCAAGCTAATATGACCAATGCAATCAACATAAACCACAGTACGACCTTAAACTTTTTGTAAAAGGACAGGACGATATCTTTCCTGGTCCTGTATCTTTTATGTTTTATATATGTCATGGTGTTGGTTGTTAAGCTGTCATTTATTAAAACAATGATTTACCTCGTATGTTGAAATATTTTTAAAACTCAGATGACTTTTTGAGTTATTCTTCAGTTTAAAGAAAAGTATTATGCACTCACAAAATCAAATACAAGCTAAAATACTGGTATATTTGCGTCTGATTTTCGGAGACGGACCTATTGGTATGTCCATATCCAAAGATCATTCACCAATGATATGATACCAGCATCCAGGATAGATCAAGCATATGACAACATCAAAGAAGTGGTGATTCGCACTCCTTTGATGAGAAATTACAATCTATCCAAAAAATATCAGTGCAACATTTTCCTTAAAAGGGAAGATATGCAGGTCGTCCGTTCATTTAAGATAAGAGGCGCTTACAACAAAATGAAAATGATGAATCCTGCTACCCTCGCTAAGGGTGTGACATGTGCCAGTGCGGGCAATCATGCACAGGGAGTAGCGTTTGCCTGCTCTGCATTAAAAACACATGGTATCATATACATGCCGACGACGACACCCAACCAGAAAATCACCAAAGTCAAACATTTTGGTGGTGAGTGGGTCGAAATCAGGCTCGTGGGAGATACATTTGATGTAGCCAATAAAGTGGCACTCAGGTTTTCTGATGATGAAGATATCCCGTACATCCACCCTTTCAACGATGAAGATGTGATGGCCGGCCAGGGTACTTTAGCCAAAGAGATACTGGATGAAATTGATGTACCACTGGATTTTCTCCTGGTGGCAGTGGGTGGTGGAGGTTTGATATCCGGTGCGGGATCATACTTCCGTCAGAAGAGCCCCGGTACAAGAATCATAGCTGTCGAGGCAGAAGGAGCACCTGCACTGGCAGAAGCAATCAAAGTCGGACATGTGGTTCATCTAGATAAGATTGATTCTTTTGCTGATGGTATTGCAGTACAGATGGTGGGAGACAAAACCTTTGAGATTTGTAAGGAGGTCGTCGACGAATTGGTACTTGTTCCGGAAGGCAAAATATGTTCATCCATCCTGTACTTGTACAATGACGAAGCCATAGTGGTGGAGCCCGCCGGAGCCATTAGTTTTGCAGCATTGGATTATATCAAAGATCAGATCATCGGAAAAAACGTGATGATCATAGTCTGTGGTGGCAACAATGATATCACGCGGACTGAGGAAATACGTGAGCGTGCACTCCTATGGGAAGGCAGAAAACATTACTTTATCGTTCGATTTCCGCAAAGATCAGGAGCACTCAATGATTTTTTATCCTCTTAGGTCCCGATGATGATATTGCTCATTTTGAATATACCAAAAAAACAAATCGTGACAGTGGCCCGGCTTTAGTCGGCCTGGAATTTAAAAGGAAAGAAGATTTTCAACCATTGGTGGACAGGTTGGTCGCACACAACATCAATTTTGAGCACCTTAACAACAATCCTATGCTATTTGAAATGCTAGTATAATTCTATAAATTACCAATGGTATTTCTCTTAAAACAACTCCGTTTTTTTTCTTAATACAAAATAAAGAATGATTTTTAGGTTGATACAGTGTTTTACATGGATACTAAAGATTCTTGCTACGTTCATAGTTGGAATATTGATGCTGATACTCTTTTTGTATTGGGGTACATCTATTTACAACTTTACCGAATCAAAACCCTTCTCAGGTGATAAAATCCATAATCCATATGAAAATCTTCCATCGACCGCATACAAAGCCAATTTTCATGGCCATAGCAGAGCATGGAGAGGTATCACTCATGGCACCGACTCAGATGAAGCCTTTATTGAAGCATATATCAACAAAGGATATGATCTTGCCTGTTTGTCCAACTATCATAAGATAAGTCATTATAATGGCACAAAAACTAATATCAATGTGCCGGTATATGAACACGGATATAATATCAAAAAAGCCCACTACCTGGCCATCAACGCTAAGAAAGTAAGTTTTTGGGATTTCCCCTTATGGCAATCATCATCTCATCAGCAAAGTATGATCCAGACGTTGAGAGAAAATGCTGAGATGGTAGCCATTGCTCATCCTAAGTTTGGTGGTGGCAGATCGTTTGACCACATGAAACAGATCACCGGATACCATTTTACTGAGGTACTGAATCATTACAGGACTTCAGAAGAACATTGGGATGCAGCATTATCTACAGGAAAATTATCCTGGATCCTTGCCGATGATGATGTGCATGATTTGAAAGACCCTGAAATCTTTCAAAGGTGGAACATCATATTTAGTGACAGTAAGGATGCTGTACTGAATGCTATGAAGGAAGGAAAAAACTATGGACTTGAATCTTTTAATACCCGTGCAGAAAATAACTTTTTGTCATGTGAAAAGATAAATGAAAACACATTCAAATGGACTTTTGACAAACCGGCCGATAGCATACTTTTTGTAGGACAAAATGGGGCGATCCGGCAGAAAACCGTAGCAACTGACACGGCAACTTATACCTTCACCCCTGATGATACCTACATCAGAGTCATTGCAAAAAATCATGGACAAAATTTATATTTAAATCCATTGGTAAGATATCAGGGAAGCTCTGTAACGATGGCTGCAGATATGATTGCTGAAGAAAACACCTTGTATACTCTGTTGTGGAAGTCAGGAATAATCGCCTTAATGATAGGATTGGTATATCTTTGGTGGAGGCTCGTTCAGTCTAAATTTAAATCCATAAAAGCCTGATAAAACACATGGGAAAGCCCGACATTGTGAGCAGATATTGGCATATATTGATGATTTTGGGTATGTCCGTATTCTTTTTTGCGGGATTAGGACATGTACATTTATTTGATTGGGATGAGATCAATTTTGCGGAGTCAGCTAGAGAAATGATCCATACCGGCAACTATCTTTCTGTTCAGATCAACTATCAACCATTCTGGGAAAAACCACCTCTGTTTTTCTGGATGCAGGCTATCTCTATGAAATTTTTGGTATCAATGAGTTTGCCGCAAGGTTTCCCAATGCCGTTTTTGGTGTCATCTACCTGATGACAATATATGCCATCGGCAAAAAAATCATGCCGGGTACCAATTTGAACAGGATATGGATGCTATTGATGTTTGGATCTTTCCTTCCTCACATCTACTTTAAATCAGGCATAATTGATCCTGTTTTCAATTACTTTATCTTCCTGTCTGTCTTTTTTGTTTACAGGGTTTTCGATTCTGAAGGGAAATCACTGAAGGATAGTTTTTTGGCCGGTTTGTTTTGCGGGCTAAGTTTTCTGACCAAAGGTCCTGTAGGTTTATTGTTGCTCTTAAGTACGATCGGTCTTGTTTCGATGATACTCTTATTCTTTGATGACTCGCACAGCTCAAAATTTAATTTCAGAAGTGGAGTGAACACAATAAAACGTCTGTTTTTCCAATCTTTTGTCTGGTACCCAATATCTATTTTTCTGTTTGGATTTTTATCTGTAGTTTCTATTTGGATAGGAGCAGAGTTATATTTTCACGGTTGCGAGATCCTTTCCAAATTCATCCAATACCAGATAGAGTTATTTACAGAACCGGTAGCATCACATGGGCAGCCATTTTATTATCATTTTGTGGTAGTATTTTTTGGTTGCTTTCCGGCTTCCGTTTTTGCACTGCCACAGCTATTAAAATTCGCACCGAAAACCGGATCTTTGTTTACTTCCTGGATGGTTTCCTTGTTTTGGGTGGTGATGATTATCTTTAGTATGAGTACCACAAAAATTGTTCACTACTCCTCCATGACATATTTGCCACTGACATTTTTGGCCGCGATATATTTTCAAAAATTGATCACAAATCAGGAAAAAATAAAAAAGTACATTTTTATACTATATATTTTACTGGGTGTTTTTTGGTCTTTGATTTTTATATTGATACCATATATTATAATAAATCCATCCATCATATTACCTTATATATCAGACCAGGTGGTCATCAACTCTCTGCTCATGCCTGTAACATTGAATGGTTACGAACCCATCATCGGAATCATATTTGCCACTGGAATTTTGACTTCAATATGGTACATCATGCAGAAAAAACTTTTCAGGGCATTGTGGATAGTATCGATTTCCGTTGGATTGACATTAATGCTTACAAATTTTATGGTTTTGCCTGCCGTTGAGAGACTTAGTCAGGGACCGGCCATCAACTTTTACAAAACACTGGCAGGTCAGGATGTCTATGTGATGCCGATAGGATTTAAGAGCTATGCACAATATTTTTATGCCAAGACCAAACCCCAAATTCATCCCAAAAATGCGGATATTGAATGGCTGGTCAAGGGAGATATTGATAAAGATGTCTATTTTGTATCTAAGTCAAACAACACAGAACTGGAAAAATACCAGAATATCCTAAAGATCAGATCAGAAGGTGGCTTTTCTTTTTATGTTAGAAAAAAGTAAAAAGACTTATAAGTTTAACCTTGCAGGAATTAAATGCCTCGCTACCACTGCCCGACTACATAGGCAGGCAGGCTCATTCACTATAGGGACGCACCAACCGATACATCTTATTGAAAGGCTGGTCTACCCTTATTGGAGTTACCATTTAATTCTATAAACTTTGTCAAACTATACGGACTTTCCGATTGATTGGAAACTGTTGGGTTAACCCAACAGTTGTGACCCAAATTTATCTCAGATGGTCGAAGTTTGTAGCTTCGATCCTATACATTAAGTATTTTTAATATGTTGATCAAAAAGTGATTTTATTGGGTGAATCCCATTTTTGCACTAAAATTGTTTAAACTGCCCGCTACCCTCATTCCCTTAAGGGACGACCCGCCCAAATTCTCCTAATAAAAGCAATGAATTCCTTTTTAGGGGCAGGGGTAAGAAAAGCCAAATTCCAACAGTTGTGACCCTAATTTATCTCAGATGGTCGAAGTTTGTAACTTCGATCCTATACATTAAGTATTTTTAATATGTTGATCAAAAAGTGATTTTATTTCTGTGCCGTCTTGACCAGGTACAAGGCTACTATCGAAAAAATAATATTGGGAATCCAGACACCCAAGGCAGGGTGAAGCGTCAGGTTGGTGGAAAATGTAGTACTGAATTTTGAAAGGATCACATATGTAGCGCCCATGATGACACCTGCAGCGATATGAAAGCCCATACCTCCTCGGACTTTTCTTGATGCTACTGCAACTCCTATTAATGTTAAAATAAACAAAGTAAAAGGTTCTGCACTCCTCCGATACAACTCAATACTATATTTTTTTCCTGAATCAAGTCCTTTGTCTTGTTCATATTGTAAAAACCTGCGTAGTTCCCCGGAGGTCATCAGTTCCATCTGATTGGTATAGCGTGTAAAGTCTTCAGGTATAAAATTGAAAGATGTGTCTATATGTTCGTTGGGTTTGGCTACGAGAGTTTCATATTTATCTTCAAATTTTCTTTCTTCCCATCCTTCGAGTTTCCATTTATTGGGTTGACCAATGAAAACTAATCGGTTGGCCTTCAGAGTATACACCAATTGATTGTCCTTAAATTTTTCAAGCCGGAAAACCCTGCCCGAACTATCATAACTCGAATAACTTCTGATATACACTTTTTCATCCTTGGAAATCCAGAAATGGATATTGTGATTGAGTGTGGATTGGAGCGATGGTTTGATATACTTGACTTCAAAAGCATTTTTGTGTACATTGCTTTTGGGTATCACATAGTTATTGCCTATCCACAGTAAACCACTGATGATTGCTGCTCCTACAAGATAGGGTCTCATAATTCTTGAGTAGCTCACTTTCGAACTGAGCATACTGATTATTTCAGAGTTTTTTGCCATTCTGGATGTAAAAAATATTACTGCCAGCAATGCAAACAAAGGCCATAACAGTCCGTTGATATAGGGTATAAAGTAGATATAGTACTGTACAAATATTTCGGGAAAACTCAGTCCGGAATTCACAAATTTATCAATCCACTCAAAGTAATTGATAGATACGGCAATCATCGTGATAAGCATCATCGTAAAAAAAAATGTGCTTAAATATTTTTTGATAATATACCAATCCAGAATCTTCATAATAGCTTACAATCTTTGACTTACAGATTTTACCATTTCTGTTTTCCAGTTATAAAACGTTCCTTCTTCGATTTTTCGTCGGCTCTCTGATACTAACCACAGAAAAAAGCTAAGGTTGTGCAAAGTAGCAATCTGTCCTGCCAGCAATTCTTCTACCTTAAACAGATGTCTCAGATATGCTTTTGAGTGATGCCTGCTGGTAGGTGCCGGACTATCTTCATCTATTGGACTGAAATCATCCTGCCATTTGGCATTTTTAATGTTTATCAAACCATTTTTGGTGTATAGTAGTCCGTGTCGGGCGTTGCGTGACGGAAGTACACAATCAAACATGTCGATACCCAATGCTATACTCTCCAGTATATTTTCAGGAAGTCCTACGCCCATAAGATACCTTGGCTTATCTGCTGGTAATATCCCACAGACCAATTCAGTCATAGCATACATATCTTCATGAGGTTCTCCTACAGAAAGACCACCTATTGCGTTCATATTCTGGTCCTGTGCAGATATAAATTCTGCAGATTCTTTCCTGAGATCAGGGTAAGTACTGCCTTGAACGATCGGTGAAAATGTCTGTTCATATCCATATACAGGATCGGTAGTCTTCATCCTGTCTATACATCTCTTAAGCCATCTGTGGGTCATATGCATGGAGTTCCCGGCATATTTATATTCGCATGGATATGGTGTACACTCGTCAAATGCCATGACAATATCAGCTCCTATTATCCTTTGGATATCCATGACTGACTCAGGACTAAAAAAGTGTTTAGAGCCATCTATATGAGATTGGAATTTGACACCTTCTTCTGTGATTTTGCGCATGCCTTTGAGAGAATATACCTGATAACCACCTGAATCTGTCAGTATAGGCTTGTCCCAATGGATAAACCGGTGCAATCCTCCGGCTCTTTGCAGGATTTCAGTCCCGGGCCTGAGATATAGATGATATGTATTGCCAAGTATTATTTGTGCCTGAACAGATTCTGACAATTCATGCTGGTGTACACCTTTGACAGTTCCCTGCGTACCTACAGGCATAAATATGGGTGTCTTGATATCGCCATGAGCAGTGCTGATGATGCCTGTTCTCGCTGCACTGGCTTTGTCTTTATTTTTGAGTGTAAACTTCATCAAATTAATTTGCACGGTATCTTGCCATGTCCATTTTTACAAGCACAGCTACCATGATAGTAAATGCAATTAGACTTGAACCACCTTTACTGATAAAGGGCAGTGGAATGCCCACCACAGGCAAAAGACCCATAGTCATTCCGATATTGAACAGAAAGTGAAAAAATAAAATTCCTGCTATTGCATAGCCATAATTACGAATAAATTCGAGATTTGCTCTTTCAGCAATGATGATACATCTGGTCAGTAATACAGTGAACAGAAAAATAACCCCTAATATTCCTATAAAACCCTGTTCTTCTCCTATAGAAGTGAAAATAAAGTCTGTTTCCTGTTCTGGTACATAGTCCAGTTTTGTCATTTCACCTTTCAAAAATCCTTTTCCTGTCAGTCCGCCTGATCCAATGGCCATTTTGGCTTGTAGTATATTATATAACGATCCTCTTGGATCACATTTCTCAGGAGCCAGCCATACATTGATCCTTTCTTGCTGGTGAGGTTTCAGTACATTATCAAACACATATGTGGCCATAAATCCAAACGAGGAGGCTGCTATTATCAATGATGTAATAAGGCTGACAATCTTGATATTTTTCTTTTTTATTTCTCTGTATAGATACACCAAAAATGCCAGAGATGGAGGAATGATGACATTGGTTTTTTCATCTTGAAATAACATAAATACCATGATCAGGAGAACAGCCGTGATAGAAATCACAGCATTATTCGGTTTTTCAAGATCCAGGACATACACTGCAAATCCAAGCAACAACAAAAAGGAGGTGACAAGTAATGGTCCGAATAATAATGATAATATGAAAACTGCAGCCAACCCTATCCCGGATATGATGACCCATGGTGACTGCCCTCTCCTGTATAATAAAATAAAAAATGAAAAATATACCAAAGCAGACCCAAAATCAGGTTGAAGCAAAATGAGCAAGGCAGGTGATATAAACAATGCCATAGATACTAATACTACTTTGCTGTTCATAGTGCTGCTCTTAAAAAAACTAAGATAACTTGATAGGGCCAAAGCAGTACCAAATTTTGCCCATTCTGATGGTTGCATAGAAAAAGGGCCGATAGCAAACCAAGCTTTGGCACCGTTGATCTCTTTACCTATGATCAAAACCAAAACCAACAGTAACATCGTAATGCCATAGATAGGAAAAGTGAGGGCATTCCAAAATTTCCAGTCAATGACCAGCACTGCAATAAATGTAAAAATGGATAAAACTACCCAAACAGTCTGTGCACCCAATAAAGTACTAAAATCAAGGAATGCATACGGATGAGCCGGATCATGGAGGACAGCATAAACCATAAACCAACCAATGGTCACAAGGCTGAAAAATACTGAAAGTGTGATCCAGTCGTATGTTTTATCTTTTGAAATGGAAGCTTTTTGAGCCATAAATGTTTATACTTAAGTGAAACTCAGGTCTCACTACGAATCTCAAGATAGGTTTTTATAGTGAACAGAAAATATTCTGCAAAATAAATGGGGCTTCAAAATGGCAAATTTGTCTCATATTCACAGGGAAATACTCAAAATCCTAAAAGCGCTTTTTTACTAACATTGTCATATACAGGAGTTGCCGCAGGAAATGACTTTTTGATTTCGAGCAACACTGGCACGAGCTTATTTTTACTTTCAAAATATCCCGCTCTCACCTGATAATTAGGAGAGACGTGTTTCCAGTCGGACATCATATCAGGGTATACAGCCCTGAAAGTCGCCAGTGTACTTTCCATCTCCTGCGATCTGATGAAGACAGTATCTGAATTCTCCAGACTTTGACCATATCCTTAGCTTTGCCATTTTCTACATACCTCGCCATAAGTCTGGTGACTGATGGAGATGTTTCCACTTTGATATTATTTTGGCTGAATACCGATTCCAATGTAAGCATATACATCAAAACGATCAACCCTGCAATTATATATTTATTTGAAAATGACATTCTTAAAAACAAACATGATAAATAACGTGCAAAGGTAGATAAAAATTACACCAATTGGAGTTATTTATTGGCCTTGTGTTCATTAATAATTTCAAAATTTACTTCATCCTTATTGCCCCATTGATCTATGATCATCAGGGTGTGCTGACCGATTCCTGCCTTCAGCAGGCAGTCATGAGGTTGATTATTGGTTGAGGATAAGTATTGACCGTCAAGAAACCAGTGTAAGGCTGCCCCATTTTGCCTGTGATACGCTTTTGCTATCAGGTGATTAAGCTTTGATTCATTTTCTTTCGGCAAAAATATTTTTATATCATTCAGGGGATAGATAATTTTACATGAAGCTTCACTTTGCTGGCATAACGGGTCAAGTGGTGGTAGTACCTTGTAAGATGTATTGGATTGTTTGTAATAATACTCCATATATGAAGGCAGCACAAAAAATGTATCTTTCAGTACAGCATTGTCGTGGCAGGCAGGGCTAAGTCTGAGTTGGTTTCTACTCAACATCACTTCCTGATGATAATTGCATTGTTGGTATTTAAAAGATGATTTTTCAATCGTAAGGTTTGATTTGTTCTTACAAAGTGGGCCAGCTATCTTTCCTGATTCCTTACATATCGAGATGATTTCTTTTGAAGCATATCTTGGAGTACTTCCAAACCACCTGTTTTCAGGCAAAATATTGAAAATCTTAAACATGACAGGAGCTGCTTTGGAGATACCTGTCAGGTCAAAACGCCCTTCTCCACCTTCATTTCCTACCCATACTCCTACCATGTAATGGCCATTAAAACCCATTGCCCATGCGTCTTTGTGACCAAAACTTGTGCCTGTCTTCCATGCCACCTTATAGTCATTTGCAAATATTTGCCAGGATTTTTCTTCTCTGGGCCGCGAGAGATCTGACATAGCCTTTATCAGATGATCCACAGTAAACGGAGAAAACGCATAGGCAGATTTACTCTTTTCAGGTTTATTCTGCGTAAGGATCTGCACTTCTCTGAAAGGATCAGCTATGCCGCTATAATTCTGAGCCAAACCTTTGTAAATACGACTCAACTCCCATAGAGATGTTTCGCCACCACCCAGAATGATACTCAACCCATAATGATCAGCCCCTTTTTGGAGATGTTTTATGCCGAGATTTTTTATCAAATCATAAAATCCATGCAGACCTACCGTATTGAGCAATCGTACAGAAGGAACATTAAGTGATTGTATGATCATTTCTTCGAGCGGGACTGCCCCTCTGTATTTTTTATCAAAGTTTTCCGGCTGAAAATCACCAATGGCAGTTGGAATATCAGCAATCATTTCATTGGGCAAAAAGGTTGAAGTTTCCAGTGCATGAGCATACAACAATGGTTTCAATAAGCTGCCATAACTTCTGGGCGCCTGAACGACATCGACATATGAAAAGTTGCCACTTTGTGATGGTCCATTACCATGATATGCTATTAGTTTATTATTTCTGGTATCAATGATAGTAACAGCTATGTTTTTGATATCATCCATTTTTAAGAATTCTGTTTCGCGGGAAAGCAATTCAAAACTTTTTAGTTGAATATCAGAGTTCAATGTGGTTCGGAAGATGAATTGATCAGGATATTTTTCTGTCAGATATCTCAATAGATGATAGCCATGCTGTGGTATAATCTTCGTTTCAAAAGGAATTTCTTCACCCAAATAAAGTAGCAGTTCTTCACTATTAAAATATCCATTGGAGTGCATTTTTTTAAGTAAAAAGTCACGCTTGGATTTAAGGATATTTCTGTTTTTTGAAAGCGTCGCGTGAGTTGGTCCGTTGGGCATGACTGCCAGCAAGGCATATTCTGCCCAGGAGAGCTTGTCGAGTGGTCTGCCAAAATATCTGAGTGCTGCTGCTTTTACACCTATGGTATTTCCGCCAAAAGGAGCAATAGTACACCATTCCTGAATGATGGTCTCATCCATGGTAAACAGGCTGTATTTTAAAGCAAAGATGATTTCAATGATCTTGTTTATGAATGTTCTGTCAGGGTTTTTTCTTTTCATGCGCATGACCTGCATTGGAATAGTACTCGCTCCACGTAATTTATTTCCTGTTTTCAAGTGAGATATGATAGCTTTCACCATAGATACCGGATTTACACCCGGATGGTAGGGGAAGTACTCATCTTCATATATGATGATACATTGTCTTAGAGGCTCGGGTATTTTTTCATCCAGTGGAAAACACCATTGCTGATCTTTTGATATAGTAGCAGACATCATTCTGCCATCCTCTGCGTAGAGTATTCGACTGAATTCATTGCGGTCATCAGGTAAAGGTATGCACAACCACACTATGACCAATATCATGGTGGTTACTATCAAAAGTTTTTTCTTATTAAAAATTCGGAAATACAAAAAATATTTTTTTTGCATAATACAAAAGTAAATTAAATTTAAGATTAGTTCAATACATTTTGCTCTTTAAATGAACGAGTTAAAAAAAAGTGCTGTAATCGAAACAATAGAATGGAGTAATTACAAACTTATATCATCCTGCAATGTGATGTAAATCATTGTATTAACTAAAGAAAAGTACTCACTTTGCAGGTGATATTAAAATAATTTCGATAACAGCTTAAAATCACCGTTTATGTTCAGAGAATTAGAAATCACAGGTTCAGGAGTTGGATACTTCTTCCTTGCATTTATCTTGCTCACGGTGGGTATTGTATGGGTTTTTAAATATAAGTTTAAAGGGCTTGATCCAAAAAATCTTCGAAGCAAGTATGATGGTAAAAAAGCATCCTCCTTTTCTGAATCCACAAAATATCCGGATGTGGATATTTTCAAACACTCATCTTCATTATTTAATTATGGAATATTAATCTCCATGGCACTCGCTTTGGTTACCATGAACTGGACAACCTATGAGAAAAAAATAAAAGTAGATCTGAATGATCTGGTATTGAGTGAAGAAGTCGAAGTGGAAGTTCCACGAACAAATGAACCTCCGCCACCGCCACCGCCACCGCCACCACCAGTGATCCAGGAAGTTCCAAATACAGAAGTTATTGTAGAAGATCAACCTGTATTTGAAAATCAGGAGGTAACTATGGAATCAAAAGTGGAAGCACCTGTATATGTAGAAAAAAAGGCAGCACCGCCACCACCACCGCCACCACCACCACCAGCAGCAGAAGAAACTGAAATCTTTAAGGTGGTAGAACAAATGCCAAGATTTCCAGGCTGTGAAGACAAAGGCACTGATAAAGAAAAATCAGAATGCTCAAGAACAAAACTTCTTGAATATATATATGGTAACCTGAAATATCCGGCAATCGCCCGTGAAAACGGTATAGAAGGTCAGGTGGTGTTACAGTTTGTAGTGGAAAGAGATGGATCTATTACTGATATCAATGTCGTAAGAGACATCGGGGGCGGATGCGGCGAAGCAGCAGTAAACGTCATCAATGGTATGAATAAAATGGGAAATAAATGGGTACCAGGCAAACAAAGAGGCAGGCCTGTGAGAGTACTGTTTACCCTACCTGTAAAATTTGTAATAGCATCAAGCTAAGTGTATATTTATACCAAACAGAAAATTGATTGCGAAAATTTGCAATCATAATTATTTAATTTACAATACATTATGATTCAAATTTTTCGCAGAATATTTTCTGTCCACTATAATATCTCATCAACTTCGCTAAACATAAATATTTAAAAATACACAAAGCCACATTTTTGTAAGAGTATGTTTAAATTTTCATGTTTGAGCGAAAGTGAACAAATTTACTTATAAACGAGGCAGATTTTGTAGTCGTAGCCGGTAGCTACGGCGAAAAATATAACGAAGGATAAAATTAAATTTGTCGCTTGCAGCCAAATGATGGAATTTTAAACATACTCTAAAGTCTATTTCATAAAGGGATGACATTTTTTGTTATCCCTTTATCATTTTGGGACTTTTGGTCCAGTATATCGAGGTAAACTTATCATCCTCATGAGCGTATCTGGGCAATACGCGCGTCACCTTTACTGACAAAAACAATAATGGCCAGATAGATGTTACTACTGATGGTAGTACTAACGAGATACTGCAGGTGACTGAGCGATCTCCGCATATGCGGAGTGAAGTGCGGCAGTGCTTCAAGCGAAGAAACCGCGTAAGCGGAAGGGTGGGTACTATCCTTTCGGCATGTCTATGGGTGGCCCATGGATGAATGATCTCGCCGCCAATGACAAACCGTATCAATATAATGGGAAGGAGCTTGAGAGCTTTGGAGGGCTGGGATGGTATGACTATGGGGCGAGATTTTATGATCCCACTTTGGGGAGGTTTACGGGCGTTGATAGACTCGCAAGTAAATATGCTGACCTAAGTCCTTATAATTATGTAGCCAATAATCCGATACGCAACATTGACCCCAATGGAGACAGTATTGTAGTTGTTGTTAATTCTGCTATAACTGGAACAAATGGACAACAATCAATCCAAAGTACAAGATATTTTTACGGTCAAGATGCAAATGGTGCATATGGATTTATTGACCCTTCAACAGGAGGAATTTATACAGGTAATAACCAATTCATCAATCAAGCTGGAGCAGCATTAAACACATTAAGACAAAATGCTGAGGGAAGAGGATTAGTTGACGGACTAGCATTTAATGAACCAAGCGACATTGAATTAGTACAAAGGCAGAGTAATGGTGCAGATATGCAAAATGGCTCTTATGTAACTTGGAATCCTAACCGTTTGACAAGTGCCCCTGATGAAACAGGCAGTATTAATAGACCAAGCTATATAGGTTTAGCACATGAACTTGCACACATAGAAGATATAAAAAATGGAACAATTAATTTAAATACATGGGTAAATCTACCAGGTGGAGGTTCTATTCAAAATGCTGAAATCTATGCTACACATAGGGAAAATCAAATTAGAGCAGAGAATGGTCTATCATTAAGAGCATATTATGGAATTACATCAACAGGAACAGGAGACCCGAGTACAAGAATCGTAAGAAATGGACAGTCCTTATATTATAACAATACAGGTTTTACAAATTTCAGGACAGTTAAAAGAAAAAATAGATTAACTTATTAACCAGTAAATTATAAGGTCATGTCAAAATTTATCATATTTTTAAGTTGTCTTATCCCAGCAGCCTGTTCGCAAAAGGTATTAAGTCCATTTAGTGAATTATCTAAATCAATTATAAATGAATTTAAGGATAAAGGATTTTCAAATGACGAAATAAAAGTTATATCAAAGGCGAGAGGAGAACTGGAAAAGAAAGCTTCTTTAAGTAAATTAATGGATA
Source organism: Saprospiraceae bacterium (assembly GCA_016713025.1). NCBI lineage: Bacteria > Pseudomonadati > Bacteroidota > Saprospiria > Saprospirales > Saprospiraceae > Saprospiraceae bacterium. The sequence goes on from JADJPZ010000002.1 coordinate 155,964, forward strand.
GCAGAGAAATATTTACATTGGAGTATTATGATTATCAAAATGGAACTATCTACGGACGAATTTGGAGTGAAAGTGATACATTGAATTATTGCTATATGAATTATAAAAAATATGGAGGCGAAAGACTAAAATTAAATCCGTTGGAGGGAATATGTTGTGATAATATTTTTGAATTAGTTTCTAAATGGGATTTAGATGGAATAAAAGCACAAAAAACTGCTTATCCAGAGCAAATAATGTATATAAGTAAAATATCAAAATCGCCTAAAAAAGAAATTAAAGTAGGAAAATTTAAAATGTTTTGAGAATGAAAAAACTGGGCAGAACAAAGGCTAAAACGGTAAGTTAGGCTATGCGCCCGCTATCTTAAGTTTGCTGATCAAGATATTAGGGTAGCTTCCCTGCTGGCGCGAGTTTGTAACTCGTGCCCTTCTACCTTTGCATTGTTGTTTAAGTTCAAAACGGGATAAAAATAAAAATAGGAGCTCAAGTTACAAATTTCAGTGTAAGGTTAGAATTTATTTTGTTTACTTTTGCAGTTGTAGTAAAGGTAGTTAAATTTTTTTTGGATGTATCTTATGTAAATAATTTGTGTTAAAGGCACAAGTTGCAAACTTGCGCCAGCAGAGTGGTATGGCAGTTTCATTGAGTTAGAATTATTAGAGTTAAACAGTACTATTGGATATATTGATAGTTGATGATGAATTGCAAATTCGCAGTTGCAAACTGCGACCATCAGGGAATCACAGAAGTCGGCAAGCACCTATACAGATCAGGCAAGCACGAGAGCTTTTATCCGGAATGTAAGTTTTAACTGCTGTAGGCCAAATCCCTGCTAGCGCGAGTTTGTAACTCGTGCTTCTAACCATACACGAAAGCCACACGACAGGATAAGTTGGGTGGCTTTTGTTTTACTTAAAAGGTGGCAGGCCGTACCTACATAAATACCCCCATGCTGGCGCAAGTTTGTAACTTGTGCCTATAAACAGCCTTCGCCTTATGGACTTTAGGTTTTTGGTAAGAATTTTGATGATATCAAAATACATCTTTAAATATAAATGAAAGTGAGCACAAAATACAAGTTTATAGATAATGATGGTATATACTTTGTAAGTTTTGCAACGGTATCATGGGTAGATGTTTTTACTAGGCTCACCTATATTGAAATATTTATCGAGAGCATAAAATATTGTCAACAAAACAAAGGATTAAACTTGCATGCGTGGTGTTTGATGAGCAATCATGCACATTTGGTGTTTTCTAAATCCGGCCTTTATAGCCATTCAGATATTTTGCGTGATCTTAAAAAATTCACTTCCAAAAAACTCATCGAAGCTATAGAAAACAATCCCACTGAAAGTAGAAAAGAATGGTTGTTAAATATTTTTAGAAGTTCAGGACAAAATAAAAGCAATAATAAAGATTTTCAATTTTGGCAACAAGATAATCACCCTATTGAACTTTTTAGTCCTGCTGTTACGTTTCAGAAGATAGATTATGTACATAATAACCCTGTTGTGGCAGGTATAGTGAGTGAAGCCGACCATTATTTACATAATAGCGCCAGAGATTATTTAGGAACAAAAGGCGTTTTGGATGTTGAAATATTAGAAAGACCTATGAGTCTTGAAGGTTATGTGTTTTGTTATTAATAACAATAGAGTAAGGGGCACAAGTTACAAACTTGCGCCAGCAAGGGTTAAAATTAATAAAAAGTGACATTAATATCACAAACAGAACTGCAATTTGGAATATAGAAAGTTTGCAGGCTGGAAATATTAAGTTGAGTAGTGATGCATTAAAATTTAATTATACTAAAGGCCAAACAATAAACTACTTTTATATTTCAGGATCTAAAAATGTAATTTCTTACAATACAAAATTCAATGAAACATGGGGATTATAGAGAATTTTAATACAAAAACGTTGATGGTATTTATCAGTTACCTAGTTTATGGATTGTTAGTATATTCTTCTATTTACATAGCTAGAATGGTTTTGAAATTGAGAAATGATTTCATTTCTGAGAATTGCAATATCGTTTTCAGAGGATATCTTTTCCAAGATATTTCTTCCACAATTATAATAATAGGTTTTATACTTTGCATTTTTTAATTTCAAATATATTAGTAAATTTTATAATTGATAAAAAATATTTTAAAAATCACTTGGTATTTATAATTTTTCAAATTATTGTCTTAGTAATATTAATGATTTATTATCTGGGTCACACTGTGTGAAGACTTGGAAGCGCCATGAGACATAGCCATATGGAATAGTATAAACGAAAGTCACATAAAAAATTAAAAGTTATGTGGCTTTTAACTCTTCCATAGACTAGATTAGAAATAAACAAAATATCCCTGCTGGCGCGAGTTTGTAACTCGTGCCCTTCTACCTTTGCAATGTTGTTTAAGTTCAAAACGAAATCAAAATATGAGATCAAGTTACAAATTTCAGTGTAAGGTTAGAATTTATATTGTTTACTTTTGCAGTTGTAGTAAAGGTATTAAAAAAAAATTTGGATGTATCTTAGGTAAATAATTTGTGTTAAAGGCACAAGTTGCAAACTTGCGCCAGCAGAGGAGTTTGGAAAGGTGCAATATAGTCCTAAAACAGGGGGTACAGTTGAAAGAGTTAATAAATCAAGATACAAAGAGTTTTTGTAAGTTAAAATCACAATTAAATCCATGAAATCATTTATTGTAGTTTTCACAATTTTTATGCTCAGTTGCAATAGTCCAGTTAATAAAAATCGACCGAACAATGTCCCTGAGAATGCTATTTGGAAAGGGGGATCCGATGGGGGATGTTGGATAATTGTTAAGGCATTTACCGAAGGTAATTTAGAATGCAAGGTGTTTTATGAAAATGGAGATGTTTGGGAAGAAGGCAGATTTATAAAAAACGGTGATTGCAACATAGATCAAAGTGAAGTTATAAACCAAATAACAGGATTTGACGGTGTGAGTATTTTAACAAAAACAAAATGTAAGTATACTTTAAAGTAACAACAAAAGTCATCGCATCCGTGGGGGCTTTGTAACCAGATCGTCGCAGTTTGCACCTGCGATGCCATACATTAAAAATTCAGCTAAAGCTGGATAGGTTTTGTAATTAGACCACAAAAGCCTTACGACAAATAAAATTGTGTGGCTTTTGTATTATTGTAGTATACCTTCCATATTAGTCTGTCTGATAAAAGCATCGAGCATAGCGAAAACGTGTTCTTTGGCTTTAGCATCCATTTTGGTCACTTCCTGAATGCGTTGTATCATTTTACTGTCGAGTTCCAGATCGGTATGTATCCATCAATGCCATACCCCCCTGCTGGCTGGAGTTGGTAACTCGTGCACTACTATCTTTACATCGTTGATTAGGTTCAAAACGAAATCAAAATAGGAGATCAAGTTACAGATTTCAGTGTAAGGTTAGAATTTATTTTGTTTACTTTTGCAGTTGTAGTAAAGGTATTAAAAAAAAAATTGGATGTATCTTAGGTAAATAATTTGTGTTAAAGGCACAAGTTGCAAACTTGCGCCAGCAGTGGGTTATGGCAGTCTCATTGAGTTAGAATTATTAGAGTTAGACAGTACTATTGGATATATTGATAGTTGATGATGAATTGCAAATTCGTAAAATATGGGATCGCAGTTGCAAACTGCGACCATCAGGGAATCACAGAAGTCGGCAAGCACCTATACAGATCAGGCAAGCACGAGAGCTTTTATCCGGAATGTAAGTTTTAACTGCTGTAGGCCAAATCATCCTTCCATCTTCCAAATCTGAGATAGACAAATGAAAGTGAAAAGAGCAATATCCAGTAAACCCATTCACTCATCCAAGCTACTGAAAGACTCAACTTTAAACTTTCGATGACTAACCAGACATATATCAGGTAAACCACTATGCCCCAGAATTCAATCCAGAATACGATTTTAGTTTTTCCTGTAGCTACGACTGCATTTAACCAAATGACGCCTATACACAATATCAACATTGCAGCACTGACTACTCTCAGAGGACCTAAGCCAGCAGATATAAATCCTTTCTCCTGACCAAATAGATCAAGGAATAAGGCCGGAAAAATATTCAGGATAAGTACGAAGATGGCCATACCGGTCGTACTTATGATACTTAGTTTGTTGATGATTTTAAAGATTTCGTTTTGTCTTCCCTGGCCGATGAGATTACTGATGATTGTATTGGCTGATGAGCCAAAAGCCCACGAAAATACCCCACCCAGGCCAAATAAATTTCGCATGGATTGGGAGACTGCCTGCTCCTCAAAAGTATAATTTTTACTCACCAATATAAAAAATACCCACCATGAAGCAGTACTGATAGCCAGTTGGCTCATGAGCGGAAAACCCTGAGTGAAAACCAACTTCAGTTTTTTGAAAGCGATGCTGAAAACCGGAGTGATCTGATATCTTTTTTTGATATCAAGACTGTAAATGATGAACATTACGGTACACATTCCTATAAATTCTGAAATAACGGAAGCGACAGCAGCACCATTAAACCCCATTTCCGGAAATCCCCAATGCCCAAATATCATCGTGTAATCCAAAAAAAGGTTTACTCCGGATTGTACCAAAGCAATCAGTACCAGAAACCTCGTCTGCTGCAGACTGATGAGAAATGCATTTTGCATCTGCAGACTGTAAAGAAACAACAGACCAATGATCCGGATATTTAAAAATCCACCTGCAATGAGTGCACTTTCTGCATCAACTCCGGCCCAAATCATAATCGGATAAACAAGTAGCCGAGTCATCACAATAAACAACAACGCAAGCATGACAGCCAAAATCAGGCCGTGCCACAGTGTTGAAAAGATTTCATTTCTGTTGTTTTCTCCTGCTCTTCTCGACATGATGGCCAGCAATGCGTTGTTGAGTCCGTATCCTATCGCAGAAAAAATAAGATAATATACGCCTGTAATGCCTGCCAAAGCAAGCTCTCTGCTACCTAAATGACCTAAAAACGCTGCATTGAAAAGATAATTGAGCTCAGGTATCAGCTTTGCCATGCTGATAGGCAGTGTCAGTAATATGATACCTTTGATGGATGTATCAACTTTCAGAGAGCTTTGTAGTGTCATTTAGTTTTTATTGCATGCAGGGCTTATTCCTAAAATGTAGTTATTGACCATATCTACAGACGGTGCTGTTTCTGATCCTGAAAAACCTGTTATCATATCATTTTTGAGTTTCATTTTTGCCATGGCTGTATAATGTACCGACAAGTGCATATATGTCCAATGCCATTTCTCTTCAAAATAACCTGTCTTTCTGTCAGTTTTTAAAGCTGTGTATGGTTGACAAAATCCATATGAAGCTGCATGAGTTTTCATCCAGATATACAATTTGAGTCCTTCACCTTTCTCAAACCATTGGTTATCAAACGAATTGAAGTCCATATCGGTACCCCAATGGTGCCTTGATGTGCCGGGCATTGAGCTGTATTCCAATATTTTTTTTGCTCTTGTCAGATCATCCCTTACATCTTTTGCAGCATTCAGATTGTCTTCGAGCAGTGTTTTGCCGGTCCATTTATTTTCCCATATTCTTTTTTGATCATTAAAATTTCGTGTGGCTGATCTTATTTGTAATCGTATTCCCTCCTTTGATGCCGCATCTGACATTTTTACAAAAGCTTCAAAAACTTCTTTTCTGATGAATTGACCCGGTCGATCAGCATATTTGATGGGTATTTCTGTAAAATCCGAATGTTTTGACGGTTCAAATTTTCCCATTAAGTAATCTATCGTGACAGCAGTGTCAGGAGGCATTACCTTCACCAGGACACTTTGCTTTTCAGGTCCGGTAGAAGCTTTTTGGGCTTGCTGACAAGATATCATACATAATGAAATGATTATCAAAATGAATACAGATTTAATTCTTAACATTTTTAAAAACAGATTTGAACAGGTAAAAAACGGAGATACATCCGGCAAGTATCATGGTCGCATATCTGAATATACTTAAAATATCAATACTTGAGTATAAATACAAAAATATCAATATGACGCATACTATCGAAAATATGCTTAAAACCAATGCTGCTTTGGTCTGTCCTTGCAATCCGTACTGAACCCCATTGTTCAATGAAAGGAATATAACTCCAAAAAACAACGGAAGGAGCTGGACAATAGATGGGTTGAGTGCTGAGTAATATTCCCATATGCTGAGAAAAATCAGGACTACAGCGTGGAATAAATTTGACTTATATGCATTCATAAAAATGACAAATGTAAAAAGAATAAACAACTATCCCATTGTCGGCACATCTTATCTTCAATAGGAGTATCATTTTCGAATTATTCAGTTTTGTTCAAAATACAGTGACTCTTTTTCTAATATAATCTTTTAGAGAATCCATAGCTTATGGCTTAGTAATATAGGTGTCAAAGTGGAACTAATTTCTTCAACATGAGGCTGGCCGATATTTATATTACAGATATTTTATATATTTGTCTTTTTTTTCAAATAATATATCATGGACGCTGAACATCATATCACTGATACCGGGCACGAAGATGAAGGATTAGTTACGTTAAAGGGTATGTATAAGGAGTATTTTCTTGATTATGCATCTTATGTGATACTCGAAAGAGCAGTACCGGACATAGATGATGGATTGAAACCTGTACAGCGACGCATCCTCCATGCGATGAAAGAAATGGATGACGGCCGCTATCATAAAGTCGCCAATATCATAGGACAGACCATGCAGTATCATCCTCATGGTGATGCTGCCATAGGTGATGCACTTGTCAATATGGGACAGAAAGATCTTCTCATAGATTGTCAGGGAAACTGGGGTGATGTCAGGACAGGTGACTCAGCAGCAGCACCAAGGTATATTGAAGCCAGGCTGACAAAATTTGCTTTGGAAGTACTCTTCAATCCTCAGACTACGGAGTGGCAGCTCACTTATGATGGTCGTAAAAAGGAACCGGTAACTCTTCCGGTAAAATTCCCATTGGTCTTGTCACAAGGAGTGGAAGGCATCGCCGTCGGGTTATCCACCAAGATACTTCCACACAACTTCATAGAGTTGATCAAAGCTTCTGTCAAGATACTGGAAGGTAAAAAAGTGACTGTATATCCTGACTTTGAGACGGGTGGCATGGTGGATGTAGCTGAATACAACGACGGGCACAGAGGGGGCAGAGTGAAGATCAGAGCCAAAGTAGTACAAGCAGACAAAAACATACTAAATATTGTCGAATTGCCATTTGGTGTCACTACCAATACACTCATTGATTCTATCCTTAAGGCCAATGACAAAGGTCAGATAAAAATCAAAAAAGTAAATGACAATACAGCAAAAGATGTGGAAATTCAGCTGGAACTGATGCCCGGTGTATCCCCCGATCTGACGATAGATGCTCTGTATGCGTTTACGGATTGTGAAGTCTCATACTCACCCAATGCATGCGTCATTGTGGATAATAAGCCTATGTTTTTGTCCGTACCTGAGATCCTGCGCATATCCACGGCGCAAACCAAAGAACTGCTCAGACGGGAACTGGAAATCAAAAAGGCTGAGCTCGAAGAAAAATGGCATCAATCCAGTCTCGAAAAGATATTTATAGAAAACAGAATATACCGAGACATAGAAGAGTGCGAAAGCTTTGATGAGGTAGTAAAAGCAATAGATCTGGGATTGAAAAAATATGTGGCAACTCCTGCTGATCCATTGAAATCAGGTGATGGCCGACTTTTGCTCATGAGAGATATCACTGAAGATGATATCATAAGGCTGACAGAGATAAAAATCAAAAGAATCTCCAAGTACAATAAATTCAAAGCTGATGAGATGATGGCGCAAATTCTTGCCGATCTCGAACAGGTGAAATTTGATCTGGAACACCTGACAGAATACGCTATAGCTTACTTTGAGCGATTACTGGAGAAATATGGTAAAGGTCGGGAACGAAAAACAATCATCAGTTCATTTGATACAATAGAAATCAAAGAGGTGGTCGCCAACAATGCCAAACTATACGTGGATCGTAAAGAAGGGTTCATCGGGATGGGTATGAAAAAGATGAGTTTGTTTGTGATTGTTCGGATATAGCCGATATCATCGCTTTTACCAGAGATGGAAAGTTTAAAGTTGTCAAAATCGCAGATAAGGTATTTGTAGGAAAGGATGTCATCCACACAGCTGTATGGCTCAAGTCAGATGACAGGACTACTTACAATATGATATATCTGGATGGGAAAACCGGAAAATCCTTTGCCAAAAGATTTAGTGTGACTGCCATCACCAGAGATAAGGAGTACGATCTCACACAAGGTAGCAAAGGGTCCAAAGTCTCGTATTTCACTACCAATGCCAATGGTGAGTCCGAAATAGTCAATGTCCAGTTATCTCAAGGATCTACAGCTAAGAAAAAAGTATTTGATTTTGATTTTGCGGACCTTGCCATCAAGGGACGTTCTTCACAGGGCAATGTAGTCACCAAATATCCCGTCAGAAAGATCACTCAGGTTTCAGTAGGCAAATCATCGCTCGGTGCTATGCAGATATACATGGATGAAGTCAGTGGCAAACTCAATCAGGATGAAAGGGGTAAATATCTCGGAGCATTCGACACAGGTAGCAAACTCCTGACGATATACAAGGACGGAAGTTATGAAGTCACCGAACTTGATCTCAACAAAAAATTTGATGTAAATAACATTGTTGAGATCGGCAATTATACCGACGAAACGATCATCAACGCAGTATATCACGAAGGCGAAAAAGGATGGACGATGGTCAAAAGATTCAGAATTGAAACAAGTACTATGGATCAGAGATTTATCTTTCTACCGGAATCCGGAGGCACTAAGCTGTATTTTGCATCCATGTCTAAGAACCCAATGATCAGATATCACTTCAATGTGGGTAAAGCTAAGGAATACAAAGAGCTTGTACTGCCAGAATTTATTGAAGTCAAAGGATGGAAAGCTTTGGGCAATAAACTCATTGATACCAAGTTGACTAAAGTGGAACTAATACAAGCAGATGAGACTTCTCCCGAAGAAGATACTGATGTTGATGCACCTGCGGAAAACATCATTGACACACCTTCAGTACCCAAAAAGGAATTAAAACTTCCTTCGGAGACAAAAGATCCGGACAAAAAACAGGATTCGGCTTCGAAAGAAAATAAAGATGCCGGAAAAACGGGCTTAAAACCAGGTGATACGATAGAGTTTGACTTTTGAGATATTGCCCATTCCTGCTTTATAATAAAGAAGTTATTTTTTAATTTTGATGTAGACATAAGGTTAACATGTTATTATGAATATTTTAATATGTATTTCCAACAAAAGCCATATTCCTTTCGTTTGGTATGCGTTAGTAAAAACGCGAGGTTTTACATTATTAAAAACGTAATTTAATTTAGAAAATGAAAGTTTTATTTAATCTGATATTGATTTCAGGAATAAGTATTTTAATGTTCTCCTGCAAAGAAAAGGCAACCACTGCCGGCGAAAAAGGAGAAGTAGCAACTACTGAAGGGGTACAATATAATGCAGCCCCGGATATGACCACCATCAACTGGGAAGGCTCCAAGCCTACAGGTGACAAACATACAGGAACCATCAATATTTCTGATGGTCAGCTGTTTGTAAGCAATGGTAAACTCACTTCCGGTGGTTTCAATCTTGATATGAATACCATCGTAGTGACTGACATCACCGGAGATGACAAAGCTGATCTTGAAGCTCACCTTAAGGGTACAGAAGCTGACGGAGCTGATCATTTCTTCAATGTTACTAAATTTCCTGCCGGAAAATTTGAAATTACTTCTGTTGCAGATACTACAGGCGAAAACGGACTGAATGCATTGGTCAAAGGAAATCTTACACTCAAAGGTATCACAAAAGAGATAACTATACCTGCAAATGTTGCTGTCAATGAGGCAGGTGTAACGGTATCCACTCCATCCTTTGCGATCAACAGAACAGACTGGGGTGTCAACTACAAGTCAAAAAGTATTTTTTCTGACTTAGGAGACAAGTTTATCAATGACGACATCGCGCTGAAGATCAATCTGACAGCAAAACCTGCTGCTGCACCTGTTCAATAATTAAAAGATAATATTCTAAAGATTTTCAAGAGCCCTTCGGATTATACCAAACAAAAAATTGATTGCGAAAAATTATTTTCATAATTATTTAATTTACAATACATTATGATTTAAATTTTTTGCGTAATATTTTCTGTCCAATATAAATCATCTGAAGGGCTTTTGTATTTTTGCGCAACAATAAAAATTCCGTATGGCGCTTACTGAATCAAAAATGATGGATCTCGGCACCGTTGCTCCGGATTTTAATCTACCGGATACAAAAAGTGGTGTACATAAAACGTACAAAGACATTCAAGGGGTCAATGGTACAGTTGTATTATTTCTGTGTAATCACTGCCCATATGTCATCCATGTCAATGACGAACTGGTAAAAATTGCTCAGGAATACCTGCAAAATGGCATTGGGTTCGTGGCTATCAGCAGCAACGATGCGGTCAATTATCCTGACGATGCACCTGATAAAATGAAAATTGTTGCCACGGTATTGAGATACCCTTTTCCTTATTTGTATGATGAAACCCAATCTGTTGCCCATGCTTATGATGCAGCATGCACTCCTGATATTTATGTTTTTGATAGTAAAGACCAGTTGTATTATAGGGGTAGACTGGATGAGTCAAGACCCGGAAATGACAAGCCACTTACAGGCAAAGACCTCAGATTGGCACTCGATCTCCTGCTCAGAGGCGAGCCTCCGATGCAAAAACAATATCCGGGTGCCGGATGTAATATCAAGTGGAAAAAGTAGATTCAAATAGGGTGTATCCCAAAGTTGCAGTTTAGGTTTGATTAAACTTTCATCATTTGGCACCAAGAGTGATATTGATGTCAATCGAATCGGGTTATCATTTTTTTTAAAGTTGTCGAACCGGCGTTTTGCATGAAAAGAGTATGTTTGTGCTTTTTATTCCATTTTTAGGTAGCATGATGCCCAATAAAATCAAACAAGGCTGGCAAATCATAAAGGACTCACTAAAAGGAGAAGAGCGGGACTATACACAAGGGAGTATAAGGACTGCAATTTTTCTTTTGGCCATTCCTATGATTTTGGAGCTGAGTCTTGAAAGTGTTTTTGCTTTGGTGGATATATTTTTTGTAGGTAAGTTGGGGAGTAATGCCATTGCAATTATTGGATTTACTGAATCACTTATTACCTTGGTGTATTCCATTGCCATAGGTTTGAGTACTGCGGCTACTGCGGTAATTGCCAGACGCATAGGCGAAAAAAATACAGAAGGTGCTTCCAAAGCTTCGGTGCAGGCGATCATCATCTCGATATTTATTTCCATCATTCTGGGCATCTCAGGATGGATTTATGCTGATACACTTCTCGCATTTATGGGTGCTTCTGAAGATGTCATCCGCGAAGGTCACATGTTTACAAAAATCATGTTTGGTTTTAATATAGTCATAGTCCTTATTTTTTTGATCAATGGTATCTTCAGAGGAGCAGGCAATGCAGCATTGGCGATGAGGAGCTTGTGGATAGCAAGTATTTTAAATATCATACTGGACCCTCTACTGATTTATGGCATAGGAACCTGGAATGGTTGGGGAATTGAAGGGGCTGCCATTGCAACTTGTATAGGTCGTGGCAGCGGAGTTGTATATCAGTTGTATCATCTCTTTGGTGGTAGTGGAGTCATCAGGATCAGATGGTCTGATGTTGTACCTGATTTTGATGTTATAAGATCTATGATAAAACTGGCCTGGCCGGCCACCTTTCAGTTTATCATTGCATCAGGTAGTTGGATCATACTTACCAGACTCGTTGCGGAAGAAGGCGGAACGGATGCCTCAGCCGGATATCAGATTGCAATAAGAAATGTAGTATTTTTTATCCTGCCTGCATGGGGATTATCCAATGCTGCGGCCACTCTTACAGGTCAAAATTTAGGTGCCGGAAGTCCGGAAAGAGCTGAAAAAAGTGTGATGCTGGCTATGAAGTACAACGCGATATTTATGGCATTTGTAAGCCTGATTTTTATATTTTTATCACGACCTATTATTGGATTTTTTACACAAGATGCAGAAGTATTAAATATAGGTGTCAGGGCACTTCAAATCGTAGGATCAGGATTTATCTTCTATGGCATCGGGATGGTGCTGATTCAGGCACTCAATGGTGCCGGAGACACTTCCACACCCACATGGATCAATTTTGTTGGATTTTGGTTGATACAGATCCCTATGGCATATCTTATACAGTATTATACAGATTTTGGATTAGACGGGATATTTGCAGCAGTACCTATCGCAGAAACCATTATTGCTATCGTGGCTTATATTGTCTTCAAACGCGGAGCATGGAAAACTGTAAAAGTCTGATTTTTAATGGTCAGGATATGCAAAGCAAAAAGAAGGCTAAGAACAATTGTACCAATGTGAGATTAACTTAACATAACACTAATATCCCCTATCGGTATTATATTTTTTTCCTTGGTTTAGTAAAGGGCTTTTTATTCTTTTGGGGTTGATTCTGATTCTGATTTTGACCCGGATTTCGGCTCTTATATCTGTTTTTACCATCTTTGAAGGTATTTACATTGGAAGGAGAAGTACCTTTGGTTACTACCTGAATGGTGTGGTCCTCATGAACAGATAGTTTATTGCCGGACATGACTGAAAGATCGGAAATAATGATATCGTCACTCACAAAGTGTTCCTTATTCCAGGTGCGATATGACAATTTCATATAGGATAGAATGGTTTCGACAAATCCTTGTTTGACAGGTCCTTCTTCCATTTTGAGTGCCTTGTCTATCATAATACGGATATTGTGTCCATAATGTCTCCAGTTGAATTCATGTTGAGGATACGGTACTTTTGATGGTCTGAATGTATTATCTTCCTCAGTAGGAATTCCACCATATGGATTATCTACATCAATATCATAATCTGCCATCTTAAACATATGCCTCCACAATTTTTGTTTATATTCAAGGACATTTTTAGTTTGCGGATTAAGCTGATTGATTATTTCCACGATTTCTTCCATAGCTGACTGTCTTTCAGCTTTGGTTTCCAGTGTTTTGGCATAACTGATCAATTTTTGAACCGATCGGCCATATTCAGAAAACTTTAATTTATCTCTTGTTGAGTTATATTCCAGGCTTAATGACTTTTTCATTATGAATGTTTTTGCTTATATAATTATTCTACAGTCACTGATTTTGCAAGATTGCGGGGTTGATCCACATCACACCCTCTGAGCACTGCTATATGGTAAGCCAGCAATTGCAAAGGTATGACAGATAAAAGCGGCGAAAGTGGTTCTTCTGTTTCAGGTATTTCAATAGTATAGTCCGACATTTCTTTTATCTTTGTATCACCTTCTGTTACTATCGAGATGACTATGGCTTTTCTTGCTTTGACTTCCTGAATGTTGCTGACAATTTTATCATAAGCTGACATGTTGGTAGCAATGATGATCACGGGCATATTTTCATCGATCAAAGCAATCGGACCATGTTTCATTTCAGCAGCCGGGTATCCTTCAGCATGAATATAGGAAATTTCCTTTAATTTCAGCGCGCCTTCCAAAGCCACCGGAAAATTGTATCCTCTGCCAAGGTACAAAGCATTTGACACATCTTTTATTTCATGTGCTATATACTTTATCTTTTCATTGGCTTGCAATACTTTTTCTACTTTATCCGGTATAGACTCCAGCGCATAAGCCAGTTGCCTGAAATAATCTTCTGAGATAGTCCCTCTCCGATGCCCCAGGTTTAAGGCCATCAAGGTCAGGACTGTGAGCTGTGAAGTAAATGCTTTTGTAGAAGCTACCCCAATTTCAGGCCCTGCATGGGTATAAGATCCGCAATGTGTAAATCTGGCAATTGAAGAACCTATTACATTGACGATACCATATAGTAAAGCTCCTTTGTCTTTTGCCATTTCGAGTGCCGCAAGTGTATCTGCAGTCTCTCCAGACTGTGAGATAGCTATGACGACATCATCAGCGTTGATGATAGGATTTCTGTATCTCAGTTCTGAAGCATATTCTACTTCAACAGGAATTCTCGCAAGCTCCTCAAATATATACTCGGCCACCAGTGCTGAATGCCACGACGTACCGCAAGCTGCAAAAATGATACGTTTTGCATTTACGATTCTGTTGATATACTGTTGCATTCCTCCTACCAATACCCATCCATCATGAGCATTGATACGTCCTCTCATACTCTCGCGGATAGTAGTGGGCTGCTGATATATCTCTTTTAGCATGAAGTGGCTGTACCCTTCTTTTTCCAATTCCTCAATTTTCAAATCCAGCTCTTTGATTTCATGCTCCTGGACTTCATTTTTGAGATTGGTTACTTCATAATTTCCGTTAGAATGGATAGTTACTATTTCTTCGTCATTCAGATAGATGACTTTGTTGGTGTATTTGATGATAGGCGATGCATCTGATGCCAGGAAGTATTCTCCATTACCTATGCCCATGACTAAGGGGCTTGATTTTCTGGCACCGATCAAAACACCAGGATTATTTCTATCCATGACCACGATCGCATAAGCACCTACTGCTTTTTCAAGTGCCAATCTGACTGCCTCTGTGATATCTAAGTTTTCTTTTTTTTGGTATTCCTCTATCAGATGGACCAAAACTTCAGTATCGGTTTCACTGATAAAAGTATGTCCTCGTTCGGACAGGGCTTTTTTAAGCGTGCTATAGTTTTCAATTATACCATTGTGTATGATCGCCAGACGACCATTTCCGGAAAGATGTGGATGTGCATTGATATCATCAGGTTTGCCATGAGTAGCCCAACGCGTATGTCCGATTCCCATAGTGCCTGATACATTTTTCTCCTTAGCAGCTGCTTCCAGCTTAGAGACCTTTCCTTTTTTCTTTACTGTTTTTATTTCATTGTCCAATATAGAAATACCGGCACTGTCATAACCTCTGTATTCGAGTCTTTTCAAACCTTCCAGGATGATCGGAAATGCTTGCTGATGGCCGATATAAGCAACGATTCCACACATGATCTTTAGTTTTTTGTATGGGTCACACTGAGTTTTATAGGATACAACCCATGTTTTCCACCATAGAGGATTGCTCTCTGAGCAACTTCTGATTCTGTCAATATACCCAGATAAAGATCAGGACTGTGATTCTTATCTTTCAATACACTTTTTACATGATTGGTGATATTCATTGTATATTTATGAACTGTAGTACGATTATCCAGGCTTCCGCCAAATACCGGTTCAAAATTAGTATTGGAGTTGACCAATTGAGCTATGTCAGGAACTAAAGCCAATCTTCCATCACTAAGTTTGTATGCTGCAGTTATCTGAGCAGGCGGACGGTTATATACTTCTTTGCCTGTTGGTTCTGCGATGTAAACGGTGAGTTCCGCTTTGTTGATCTGTTTATCAGAAAGTTTGTTTAAGTCTTTTATCCTGACCACTGTTTTGGCTCCAGCCATCGGTTGCAGATAAGTAAGTCCATTGGCCAATGATGTATCTCTCAAAACATTGGCAAGCTGACTTCCCGATGTGTTATGGACAAACTTGTTGATTGTGGCAAAATTGATAAAATATTCGTATGTCTTTCTTAAAGTGGTGTCTCCGGAAGCGACACTATAGTACATTGTGAGTTTATTCAGGGAACCCTGGGCATTCAACCCATTATTAGAAAGATTAAAACCATACAAAAGGGAGTTATTATCAGTAGTAGTTGAAGTTATTTTGAAACCTTTCATAAAATTAACAAAGGCTGTATCGTTTTTTCCCGCTTCTTCATTAGTTATAAGTCCCATTCCGAATCCATCATTGAGTCTGATCCTGAGATGCGGAGCTTGTTTTATGGGATTCTTGGTAATATGGTCCGTGATAGACACAGAGTCCTTTATATTGATACCCTTGGATTGCGAGGCTATGGATCGGGAAGAAGCTGTGAAGTTTACATCAGAATAAAAAGTATCTCTTTCAGAATAACTATTTTCTAATTGAAAAACTTCTATTTGCTGATTGCCTGTCGTATTGCCATAAATAGCCGTAGAGTCATATTGTAATGTAAGTACCAGAGAGTCAAATTTCAGCCTGCTTTCGGTATGATAATTTGGCTTTACAGCCCCCATCTGAAATTTCAAAAAAAGCTCAGCACTCGTTTTTCCAAACAGTGGATCATTCATTTGCCCCAGATAATACAGACGGGAATCTACATTGGGTCTGTGAGTCACTACTCTTTCCCCTGGTATGGTAGTAGTGGTGATGTCAAATGAATCTATGACTCCAATATTGATTTTTTGATCATCCAGTAAGTCATTTCCAACAGTAAGAGGATCCTGACATCCCGAATGTAAAATAAACAATACAGCTATCAATATCCAAATCTGCTGAAAATAAAATTTTTGAAGCATGCTCCCGACTATTTTTCTTGGTCTTCCAAAAGTGTGTTATAAAAATTTACTGACAACTGCGCTGTTTCGTCAATTTCCGAAGAACTGGTCTGAAAAGGCAGATCGTTTTCCTGTCCATATTGTATAACGAGGTCATTGGCTGATTCGCTTCCTGCGATGATGGCATCTGCATTTTTTATTGCACCAAGATTTAAATTTATCATATCTCCTTCTCTGAAATCGATAAGATCTTCTGTTTCAAGATCATTGATTGCGGCCAAATTCAGAAATTTAAGATCAAAGCTGGGACTTAAATCTTGGTCATACATGGTATATATAACTTTCGCATTGCTAAAGACAGGGTCATTGCGATATGCTTTTTTCATGTAAAGAGGTATAAGGCTTGTTATCTGACCATGCAAATGTACAATATCAGGTGACCATCCGAATTTTTTAACAGTTTCCATTACACCTTTGCAAAAAAATACAAATCTCTCCTGATTATCTGTATACGTTGCCTTATCGTCATCTTCAAATACTGACTTTCTTTTAAAAAACTCTTCATTGTCCAAAAAATATACCTGAAGTCTGGCACCTGGTAGAGAAGCTACTTTGATGATCAGCGGGTAATCTTCGTCATCTACGATGATGTTCATCCCTGACAATCTAACCACTTCGTGCAATCTGTGCCTTCTTTCGTTGATGATTCCAAATTTTGGCATCAATATCCTGAATTCATAATCATTGGCTGCATAATGAGGAATTCTCCTCGCTATATCAGAAATAATCGAAATTTCAGTGTAAGGGTTGAGTTCCTGAGTTACGAACAATACCTTTTTCCTGCTCATAAGGAAGTTTGTTGTCTAAAGAAGTTTTATAAAAAGTGTGCAAAGATAATACAAATTTTAGGATAAATTCACTAAAATGAAGTTAAAAAATTAAAATATACTGAAAATCAACAAAATACAGCGGCCGAAGTTGGTTAAAAACGCTTAGAATTACGATTTATCAATGAAATTTTGTGTGTTTCTAAAACACATAAGTCAAATTTGATGCCTAAATTCCGACTTTTTTATAGTAAATCAACTCATTACAGTTTTCCACTCTGAATATCTTTTTTGCGGTATTTCGGATATCGCCAGCTGTAATTTTTTGATATCTTTCAGCTTCTTCATTGATAAAACCGGCATCTCCCAAAGTCTCAAAATATGCAAGACTTATCGCTTTGTTGAGCACACTGATCTCAGAGAAAATAAGGCTGCTTTCAAGGCTGTTTTTGAGTTTAGTGAGTTCTCTTTCTGTTAGATTTTCTTCCATGAGCAATCCCAGTTCTCTATCTATGGCTTCAGAAGCTTGTTCTATACTCACACCAGGCATTGTTTTTCCTTCTATAATGAACAACCCCGGATCAGATGAACCTGATATAAATGCATCGATGGTGCTGAAAAGTTGCTGCTCTTTGTATAGTTTTTGATAAAATCTGGATGAGCGACCATTGGCCAATACATCAGATATAAGGTCACAGATAAAATATTCATCTGTAAGCCTGCCATCCATGTGATAGGCTCTGTAAATAGCGTCATGAGGTATCGTATCCTGATGGATGATTTTTTTCCTTGATGATATTTGTTCGGGTTCTTGTGGAAGTAGTTTTTTTTGATTTTTACCAGGAGGGATGCTTCCAAACCATTTGTGTGCCAGAAAAAACCCTTCCGCTGATGTAATATTTCCGGCTATCACTAAGACAGCATTATCAGGTCTGTAAAAGTGGTAAAAAAAGGATTTGACATCTTCGATGGTTGCATTGGCTATATGATTCATTCCTTTACCTATAGTGGGCCATTGATATGGGTGCTTGGTATACGACAACGCACTCAGATGGTGCCACATATCTCCATATGGTTCGTTCAGACAAGTTTCTTTAAATTCCTCAATAACCACTTTTTTCTGAGTATTCAGCGATTTTTTACTGAAACGGAGTTGGAGCATCCGGTCCGATTCAAGCCAAAGTGCGGTTTCAATATTTTGAGCAGGAACCAATTCATAAAAATTGGTGATATCACTATTGGTAAAAGCATTATTCTCCCCTCCTGCTTCCTGTATGGGTGTATCAAAATCAGGAATATTGGTGGACCCTCCAAACATTAGGTGCTCGAACAAATGTGCAAATCCTGTTTTTTCAACGTCTTCATCCTTTGATCCTACATTGTAGGCTACATTTACAGCTACCATAGGTGTAGATGGGTCTTCGTGAATGATCACTTTCAAACCATTTTCCAATACCCTTTTTTCATACCCGATCATCTTCCTGCTTTTTATTTGCTTTTGTATTTTTTTGTCCTTCTACTACTATCACGATTTCACCTTTTGGCGGGTGATTTTTATAATACAAGATGGAATTTACGACGGTCAAGGTATTAAATTCTTCAAATTTTTTGCTAATCTCTCGTGCTACACATACCATTCTGTCTTCCCCAAGATATTCCCTGATTTCTTCAAGACACTTCATCAGCCGATGCGGAGACTCGTAGAGAATGATAGTGACATCAAGGGTTGCTAAGTATTTCAGTCTGGTCTGTCTTCCTTTTTTATGGGGCAAAAATCCTTCAAAATAAAACTTATCAGTCGTCATTCCTGAGGAAACCAATGCAGGCACAAATGCTGTGGCACCCGGCAGACAACTTACTTTTATTCCCTCAATGACACATGCGCGCACCAGCAGAAATCCCGGGTCCGATATACCTGGCGTTCCTGCATCGGAAATGAGGGCAATATTTTTCCCTTGCCGGAGATGATCTATGATATTGGTCAGAGCACGATGCTCATTGAATGCATGAAAGGCCCAAAGTGGTCTGTCTATCATAAAATGTTTGAGCAGGACTCCACTGGTTCTGGTGTCTTCCGATAGTATCACATCACAGCTTTTCAGGACGGTGATGGCCCTGAAAGTCATATCCTCAAGATTGCCCACAGGGGTAGGTACTATATACAGCATGTCATTAAGTAAGAACTTTTACAATCTATCATCTCCATTTTGGGGGTTTATCGATGCACAAAAGTAATGATTACCTTTTTAGTAAGGATAAAAACATTAAAATTCCGTTAAAATCATACTTTTGTTGTCAAAATGATATCTGATTGCGGTCTTATAAACAACTGTTATAAGTTTTTGATCGTTATTATGATGTTTAGAAGGGTAATCCAAATGGAGCAATATATACCAAAGCTGAATGCTTACCGAATATTATTAACTACTATCACACTGATATGTGGATTTACTATCTATGGTCAGGTACTGAATGACAATTGTCAATTTGCTACACCGATACCTTCTACTGACAATTATTGCTCTGCAGATGGTCAGTTTAGTAATGTAGGAGCCAAAACAGATCCGGTTTTTCCAAATACATGTGTACAGCTTTTATGGCAAAATGGAGTATGGTTTAGTTTTGTTCCAAAAAAACCTGCGGCCTTAATAAGAGTTTTTGGATTGGGTCAGGGAGGTACTATCAGAAACCCAAAAATCGTAGTGTTTCAAAGATGCGGGGTATATCTGCAATGTTCTCCGGGTAAAACAATAGGCAATGATGAATTACTCATCGATAATCTCAATATCGGACAGACATATTATTTTATGATCGAATCACCCGTTGGTGGTGAAGGTACATTTAAGTTGTGTATAAATGATTTCACTCCTGTACCATCACCAGAAGCGGATTGTAGTCAAGCAGTAGTACTTTGTGACAAATCTTCATTTTCAGTGCAAAGTCTTACAGGAATTGGAAATGACAGAAATGAAATTGAAGCCGGCAACTGTATGGAAGCTGAATTTCAATCGGCCTGGTACAAGTGGACTTGTGATGTAGCCGGTCCCCTGACTTTTACACTTACTCCAAACAATCATCGGGATAGAAACACGATTTCTGATGATCTTGACTTTGCTTTGTATGAATTGCCCAATGGCATCAATGATTGCAGAACAAAACGATTGGTAAGATGTATGGCATCCGGAGCTAATGGTACCGGAGGTGCGACAGATCCCTTATCAACATGGATCAACTGCAATGGCCCAACTGGCCTTATGATTGGTGATAATGATATTTCAGAAGCTCCCGGTTGCCAACCAGGAAACAATAACTTTGTGTCTGCACTGAATATGGAAGTGGGTAAGTCTTATGTATTGGTAATAAACAATTACAGCAGATCAGGCTTAGGTTTCGGCATCCAATTTGGAGGAACAGGAACATTTCTCGGCCCTAAGCCGGATTTTGACATCAATGCCAATCTTGCATTTGAATGTGACAAATCTATCGTATTTACTGATAAGTCGACCTCATCTACAGATCCTATAACCACATACACATGGAATATGGGTGACAGAGCCGTACCTGACAGACAATCAGGTAAAGGCCCTCATAACACCACTTACCAATCTTTTGGAGATAAGATAGCAGCTTTGACAGTTGAAACATCGCGAGGTTGTGTAGTCACCAAAATTAAAGAATTTTTTGTTCAGCCGTGCTGTAGAGATACAAGTACCTTGAGTCTCAATGCTACAAAAGTGGATTTAAAGTGCTATGATATTCCCGAGGGTTCGATATTGGCTCAGCCCACAGGAGGTGCACCTGATTACAGATTCAGACTCAACAATGGCGCATTTACCATCAACCCTATGTTTTCAAGGTTAGATACTGGTATATATAGTTTGATAGTCCAGGACTCCAAAGGCTGTGCTGACACATTAATACGATCGATTACAGAGCCACCTGAGATATTTATTGATGCAGGTGATGACCAGGCTATTGAATTTGGAGATTCTACCAGACTCAATGGATCATATGTATCTTTCAATGGCGTGGACACACTTTTATGGACACCTGCAGCTGATTTTTGGATCAATGGCATTACTAATCCTGAAGTATTTCCTAAGGATGACACCCCATATCTTTTTACACTAACGGACAAAAACGGATGTAAAAAACAAGATACTGTTCTCATTCGTGTCAATAAAAGTTATATGATTCATGCTCCCAATATCTTTTCACCCAATGGATCGGGAACTAATGAGTTTTTCAATATATGGACAACTCGTGCTGTGAAGTATGTTGAACTGCTGGAAGTATATGATCGATGGGGCAATCTGGTCTTTCAGGGGAAAGATATCAAGGCACCAATCCCGGGTATGCTGATAACAAATGACACTAAAAGCGGTTGGGATGGTACTGTAATGCGTAGAGATAGTAACGAGACTAATCCTGGCCAGGATGCTGTGACAGGAGTATATGCCTGGAGAGCGCGTGTAAGGTTTATAGATGACGAAGTGAAAAATTTTGCTGGTGACTTAACTCTAGTCAGATAATGAAGTATGTTGTAAAAACTGCCTTTTTACTTAGTTTGACCATGCTTTCATTGTATTCCTGTAGCAACAAGCCCGAAGAAATTGACGAACTCCTTGCCGCAGATATTCGTTCCGGAATCGAAAGAGGTAAAAATATTCGAATCATATACAGTGACTCTGCCGTGGTCAAAGCCATCATCCATGCCCCTGTGATGGAAAGATACAACGAGCCCGGCAACTCTAAAGATGTATTTCCTAAAGGTATTTTACTTGAGTTTCTTGAAAAAAATAAGGTGGTCAAGAGCTGGATAAAAGCAGAATCAGCTGTGAGAGATGATAAAATCAAAAAAATCATAGCCAAAGGTAATGTCACATGTTATGACAATGAAAATAAAAAATTGAAACATCAGAATTAATATTTGATGAGATAGAACGCATAGTATACACAGAAAAACTAGTACGTATCACCAATCCAATAAAGGGAGATACTACCTATGGCTTTGGGTTTAAAGCAAATCAGGATTTCACGCGTTTTGAAATCAAGAAAAAAGTGCAGGGAAAAATTAATGTCTCAGAAATAGTTCCCGTACTGGACTGACGATAAAAAATAAACGGCAATTTCTCCATAATAAACCCCAACATAACTAACTTTGCAGCGAAATAAACAGTTATGTTCATTACTATTGTTCTTGTTTTGATCACCATTATTCTGTCTGCTTTCTTTTCAGGATCAGAGATCGCCTACCTGTCTGCTAATAAACTCGGGATAGAAGTACTAAAAAACAAAGGGTCAAAACGTGGTCAGATGCTGACCAATCTATACAAAGATCCCAAATCATTTTTAAGCACTATGCTGGTCGGAAACAATATAGTCTTAGTGCTATATACGATGCTGCTCAGTTCTATTATTTCTCCTTTGATTGCGATGATCATACCGGGTAGTGTATTTGCAGTTACATTTGTCACTACGATCATTCTCACTATCATCATATTGATATTAGGTGAGTTTATTCCTAAAACTATATTCAGACTGTATGCCAATGAACTGATTTACAGACTTGCGCCTCTGCTGAAATTTTTCAGTTGGATCTTATTGATACCCAGTTGGATACTTACTAAAATATCCAATCTGATCATACGGATCGTTTTTGGTAAAGTTCAGACTGACGATGATAATAATATCACCAAGCTGGATCTGGAACACTATATCAATACCAATGTAAATGAAGAAAAAGAAATTGATAAAGAGATATTGACCAATGCACTTAACCTGAATCAACTCAAGGTCAGAGACTGTATGGTACCTCGAAATGAAATTGTCTATGTAGATAAAAATGACGACCTCAATACGGTTAAGGAAGTCTTTATCAGCTCAAAACACTCGCGTCTTATTGTAGCTGACGGAGATGTCGAAAATATCATTGGGTATTTCCATCATCAGCAACTCTTTAAAAATATCTCATCACTCAAAAGAAATATCATGGACTTAGACTTTGTCCCTGATGTGATGAATGTGCAGGACCTGATGTATAAATTTATTAAAGATGGTTCAAACGTTGCCTGTGTTGTCGACGAATTTGGGGGCACTGCCGGTATCATCACCCTGGAAGACATCCTTGAAGAAATCTTTGGAGAAATAGCCGACGAGCACGATGAGGAAGATTTTACGGAAAAAATGATATCCGAAAATGAGTATATATTTTCAGGTCGTCTTGAGTTATCTTATCTCAACAGTAAATATGAAAATCTTGACTTTCCTGAAGAAGAGTATGTAACACTATCAGGATACATCGTTATGACACATGGAAGTATTCCTGAAGTGGGTGAAAGTATAGAGCTGGAAAATTTCTGCTTTGAGATCATCTCCCGTACAGAAACCAAAATTGATGAAGTGAGAGTAGTCAAAACCGGTACAAAACATGAAATCAATGCATCCAATGGATAGTACATTGAAATAGTGACGGTCGAGACCATCCGAAAAAGCTATCCAATTCTCAATCCATTTTCCACAACTTTGTCTGCACTCAACAGTGTCACTTCCTTGTCAGGCCCTACAGCGCCAAGCACCAGACATTCTGACATAAAATCGGCAATCTGTTTGGGTGGGAAATTGGTAACAGCGATGATCTGTTTGCCAGGCAACTCTTCTTTGCGGTACAGTTTTGTGATTTGTGCCGAACTTTTTTTAATACCCAGTGGTCCAAAATCTATAGTGAGTTTATATGCCGGACTTTTAGCTTTAGGAAAATCTTCCGCAGTCAGGATAGTACCGACATGCATTTCTACTTTTTCAAATTCTGACCAGGTAAGCATATGGTATATTTTATTGTGGGTTTTTGCCCCTAAAGCGAAAAGATAATAAGGTAACCCCAAAACCTTCTTCTTTTCTTCTGAATTAATCGGCTATTCATGAACTAAATCAGCAAGTTTAGAAGCTTCTCCATATAATACAACTTCAAATTTTACTCCAACATCAGCATCAATATCTCTTCTTAATTGAATTTGACCAAAATCAAATTTTTTTTCAAAAATATTATAATTAAATTCTTTTATAATTCTATTAACAGTTGTATCTTTTTTCTTAGACTTTTTTAAAGTTAAATCTGTAGATGTTATGTAACTTTCATTAGAACGTTCCAATAATCTAGCCTTATCATCTGCAGATGGCAATTTCTTTTTACCAAATCCGTAAGGAGTTAAAATAGCAACGTGATCATCGCAAATTATAGTCTCCCAAACATTATCATGATGGCCGTTTACAGAACCATGATGTGGGATTTTAAAGATTTCAACGCTTTTGTCTTTTGGTGATAAAATCGAATTACAAACTTGATGCCATCCTGTCTTAAAATCTGATGTTACTTCAAGGTCACCACCAAGTAAAATTTTTGTGGTACCAACTTCAACTAAAATCACTATAGAAGAATGATTTTGATTATTTTTCTTAAAAGTTAAGTTTAAATTATAGGCTTCATTTATTATTCCTGTCATTTCTTGTTGAAACAACTCAATTGCTCTATCTGATGGAGATAAAGCCGTTACTTTTATTGTAGTATTATTAACAACAGAACTGTATAAAACTCTATCTTGTACAGCCTTTTTTAGAGTATTTTTACGAGAATAAGATGTTGAAATTATTTTACCAAATTCCTTTAAACCTGAATTTTGTGATTGTTTATACTCATCTAAAGTGATCAATTTTGCCAAATAAGGTTTAGAAAGTGCTTCTGATATTACAAAATCTGAACCTGATTTAGTATAAATATCATGTATACCTTTTATATGGTCATCATGCCAATGTGTTGCGATTATAAGCTTAATATTACTGGGATTTTCTCCAATACTTTCAAAATACTCCAATACAACTGGAATATTTGAATATGGGTTTAATATTGAGTCAACAACAATCCAAGTATTGAATCCTAAATGAATTAAAACTGTTTCTCCATATGCATTTCCACCACCAAAAAGATTAATCTCAATTTGATTTGGTAACGGGGCATTATAATTCATAATTTATTCAAATAAAATCATATTCTCTATTTCTTTAGCTCTATCATGGATAGCATCAAATTCAGATGAGTTGATGTTTGCTAATCGTTTAAATTTAATTAATGATGATTTTCTAACTTGTTTGTCCAGGTAAGTTTCATAGCCCAAACTCCAGTAAAACATAGCTCCAGGTTTAACCAAAGGTAAATCGTCTTGACTAATATCATTAAAATCTAGACAGGCTTCTTCGTCAAGCCCTTTATGTGAAAGATCTTTTAATGAAACATGAATAGTTTCTCCATCAATTTCTTCAACAGTTCCTTCCCATTTTTGCAAAACTTGAAACTTTTGTCTAGAGCTTTGATGTCTAAGTTTATAACCCATACTATGATGCAGTAATTGATTATTTTCGATGAAGTCGTTATACACACTTAATTGATTATTTTCCATGTAAGCGATACGCCCACTTATTGTAGAGTCATTTATATTGTTTTGATAATCAGGTTCGTTTTTTATAACTACATCTAATAAAACAAAATCACTGTTTTCGCTGATTTTTGAATATTTAGTATTCATAGATTATTTATTTTCAATAATTGACTTTAAAACGAACTCACTAGCACCCACAGCATTCCTTGCTTCTTTTCCAAAAATCTTAATAAATTCTGCGCCATCTGAATTTAAGTCCAATTCAAAATGTTGATTGATATTTATAAGATAACTATTCAAGATCTGTTGTTTGCTAAATTCTATTTGACAACTTTTACCTATTTTTATATTGCCATTATTTAACGCAGATTTAGTGTTAAAAGTTGTCACATTAGCATCTAACTTTGACAACGCATTGGTTGGGAAATAATCTTTTTCGAATTTTTCTGAATCTTCAGTGTGGTCAAATTTTTGTATTATAGTAAGATTTATACCAAATTGACTTACTGGAGTATGACTTAAAACTGTAAAAGTAGCAAATAGTAAATCTATAATTGCTTCAAAGTAAGCTTCTTGGGTACAACTGATGTGCATTCTAGTTTCAGTTATTTCTAATCGAAACCAACTTGACTTGAATTGAGTAATTTGTTTGTGAATTAAAACATTATCATTTTCTATAATATAATTATGATCGGATGCAGAAATAATGTTGTGATTTGAAAACCATTGCGGCTGAAATATCCTTGGATTGAAATTTCCAATCAAAACAATATCTAGATGTTTTTCTTCTGGATTGTACTTCGGCATGATTATTTGATGATTTTTTGAAAATAAGCTCCAAAATTGACGCAAATGTCGCTTTTTCTATCATATTTTCAAAATTTGATTGATCTTAATTACTTCACTAAAAAATCTTCCGCAGTCAGGATAGTACCGACATGCATTTCTACTTTTTCAAATTCTGACCAGGTAAGTTTATACTGCATTTTAATAATCAGTTTTGATACTTTTGTCAAATGGAACCTTCAACTGATAGGTGAGATTCTGCGACTTACTTCCGTCAGTGACATCAAGGCCATAAATGATTTTTCTTGGATCATCATACACCAAAGTACCAAAAATGCGATCCCAAAACGAAAAGATATTTCCATAATTGGTATCTGTCCATGGCCGCTCAAAGTGATGATGAAATTTGTGCATATGGGGCGAGATGAAAACCAAACTGATCACCTTGTCAACGCTTACGGGTATGTTGATATTAGCATGAGTCAAATAAGTAAAAAACACCGTTGATATCCTGTAAATCAGATAAAATGCTACCGGCATACCCACGATGAGAATAGTAACCAATGAAAACAACTCTCTGATCACGTAATCACCAGGATGATGACGTGTGCCGGTGGTCACATCCACAGCGGTATCGCTATGATGTACCATATGAAATCTCCACATAAAGCTTACCTTATGCAATAGAAAATGAGCCAGATATTGGGCGATGAGGTCCAGGGCCATCACCGCAATCAGCAACTCCAACCATAGTGGCCAGTCAACGAGGTATAATACCCCAAATTGTGTTTCTTTTGTCCATTCAAAAATACCGGTTGTAGCTATCCCAAATAATAAATTTATAATAATGGTGGTCACTAAGAGTATGAGATTCACTCTACTGTGTTTCCATTTGTCATATTTGAACTGAACGAGCGGATAAATACCTTCCAAAATCCAAAAAAGGGACAAACATCCGACTATCCACAGAAATTTATGTAAAGACGATAGGTTTTCAAAAAAGTCAATGACAGAAGATAACATATGACGATGATTGTTTTATGAGTTAAATCATTTTTTATTTTTTAATTCATATTCATATACAGCCTGCCCCAATTTCGCTAAAAATGGCAATCCTATCTCATTGTACTCATACTTTCCGTCATTGTAGATTTTGTTTTTATTTACATGGATCACAGCCGTAAGGAAAAAGCCTATATCTTTTGATGTATCTTCGATGTATGCACAATCAATCAGGTATCCGTATGCATTGCCCACTTTGTTGTAAATTTTGATGTTTTCAGGCATGGGAGCCTTACTATCACCAAACATTAAAAACTTCACATAACTGTCATAATAAGTGGTATCGTTTTGATAAAACTTATAGGTTTTAGGTAAGTCAGACATACTTTTTTTCAAAAATGCATAGTCGTCAGCAGTAATGTCAAATCTTTGATTTGCAGGGAAAAAATCCGGAAAGATGATACGTTGCAACGTGCCTTCCATGTCTTTCAGATTGTAAAAATTTTTCATAGTAAAGTCAAATGGTTGGCTGACCAAACTATCTTTTGCATCGAGATATCCTACTCCTTTTACAGCATTTTGCGCAGCATGCTTCCATACTATCTCTGTTGAAGTTCCTTTATTATCATATAGCATACTATTATTTCTGAAAAAACGTATATCATTGGTATGCCTGTTATCTTCAGGAGTAAGATTTGGAATGCTTAGCCTGTGATTGATAACAGAACTGGTAAATGCGCCTTTTGATCTGAGTGTTTGATTGATATAATCCTGACCCAAAAACTCATATAGTCGATTGTAAGCATTGTTATCACTGACGGCAAATAACTTTTGGATATACCTCTCAATATTTGGCTGCTTACTTTCTGTGGTCTCATCAACGAATGATGGCGTCTGATTGGGCCTGAAAGCACCGGTCAGCATATTGTCTTTCCTGTTGATGTCAATTCCGGTACCTTTTATTTCGTTGATTTTTTGCAATGCAAGTATAGCTATGGGCATTTTTACAGTACTTGCCGGATAGAAGTATTTTGAAGGGTCAACATTGTAGGTATATGATGTAAATATTTTATTCTTTTTGTTGACACTTGTATATATGATTTGTACTTCATGGTCCGGATTTGAAGCGATACTTTTCAGGTATTCATCTTTCAAAAATTGTTTATTTATAAGATTTTTACCACCGGCACATGATGAAAGTACCAGAACGGCTAATATTCCGAATTTAAAGACTAAATTTTTGTATGTCATTATTTCTGTTTGATTTATTTAATTGATTAAAAGCTAATATGGTTTTATTTATACTACATGTAAGTTTAAAGTTTTATAATTTTAAATTGCATCAGAATGGCAAAGATAATAATAATAATAAGCAACCTGTATGCCCAAATATTGATATCTTTCCATTTAGATGCATATGCTGCTGTGAGATATCCTCCTAATGTCTGGCCTATTGCCATAATTAGCCCTGTTTCCCAATTGACCATGCCTTTAAAGTGAAAAATGGCCAGCACAATTGAAGTATATATCGCAGTTACTAATGTTTTTATTGCGTTGGCTTCCATAATACTATACCCTGAAATCAAAACCGTCACTGCAAGAAAAAATATACCCATACCCATCTGAATGAATCCCCCATAAAAACCCAAAAGTAAAAATGCAGGAATAGAAATCCACTTTGAAACATGCTTCAGGTGAGTAGGCTTGAGCCACCTTTCAGGCTTCACAAGGATAACCAGCAACATCACCAACATCAGGTACTTAAAAAAAAATAAAAATTGTTCATTGGATACCATGATAGCAGCTACCACACCGCCTATAGCGCCAACAATGGTAATAATAATGATTGTCTTTGATTTAGAATAGTCTATTAATTGATTTTTTGCAAATCCGGAACTACTTCCTATGGTCTGAAGTAAAACACCTACTCTGTTAGTTCCATTTGCCATATTTGCGGGCAAACCTATAAGGTCAGTCAGCAAGCTAAGCGTAATTACAGAACCATTTCCGGCAAGTGTATTAATAACTCCTGCCAGAAAGCTACCAGCCATAGCAAGACCATATTCAAAGAATGTTAATTGCACCTAATGATATAATTTCTAGGGCTTTATATCCTGACACAATTCCAGTAATACACCGTTGGTACCTTTGGGGTGCACGAAACAGACCAGCTTATTGTCAGCGCCTTTTTTTGGTTGTTCATTTAGCAGGACGAACCCCTCTGACCGCAGTCTTTCCATTTCTGCATATATATCCTCTACTGCAAATGCAACGTGATGGATCCCTTCGCCTTTCTTTTCGATGTACTTATGAATGGCGCTTTGCTCATCAGTGGCAACCAGCAATTCCACTTTATTTGGTCCGTTTTGGAAAAAAGATGTGATCACATGTTCTGACGCCACTTCTTCTCTTTTGTAAGATTTGGTGTTAAGCAGTTTTTCATAAATGATTTCAGCTGCTTCAAGGTCTCTGACTGCAATGCCTAAATGTTCTATTTTCAGCATAATAATTGATTTTTTGTAACTTGACGTCAAAGGTAAATATTTCCTGCCTATTTCATACCAAAATTTAGTATCCTTATCGTATCATTAAATACATA
This sequence comes from Saprospiraceae bacterium, assembly GCA_016713025.1. Lineage (NCBI taxonomy): Bacteria > Pseudomonadati > Bacteroidota > Saprospiria > Saprospirales > Saprospiraceae > Saprospiraceae bacterium. Next base: position 186,065 of record JADJPZ010000002.1, read on the forward strand.
CCCTTTGGCTACTGGTGGCATATTATATAATATTTCGGGTTGTTTTGTCTTTCACTCAAACACGAAAACATATTGTTATTAACAACGTGTTATCATTTTTAGATTTTTTATATTTCATATTGCTTTGTAAATTTGCAATTGCAAAAAGTTGTGAAAAATAAGGTTAGTTGTATTTGCCTGACCAAAGGCATCTGATATTTGTCCGGGCACTGCATTATTATCTATCGTATTTTGTTTTTTATTAAAATATTTGAGTATTCGGCCTTATATTTGCATTAAAAATTAAAATAAAATTTTGTTTTGTCAGTTAATATATTTGTACATCAAATCGATTATTATCAAATTTTAAATATATAAAATCATGAGTAAAGTTACCGTAATCGGAGCTGGAAATGTTGGAGCAACTGTGGCTAATGTATTGGCACATCGGGACATTGTTAATGAAATCGTCCTTGTAGATATCGTAGGGGATCTCGCAAGAGGAAAAGCACTTGATACCTGGCAGCAAGCACCTATAGACAGTTACAGCACAAAACTTATTGGCACAAGTGATTACAAAGACACCAAAAATTCGGATATCGTTGTGATTACTGCCGGAATTCCCCGTAAACCAGGAATGAGCAGAGACGATTTGATCTCTACCAATGCAAATATCGTGACTTCGGTGGTCAAATCTGTTTTGGAACATTCAAAAAACCCTATCATCATAGTCGTATCCAATCCACTTGATGTAATGACATACGCTGCATTCAAGGCGGCCGGAATCAAGAGTTCTAGAGTCTTTGGTATGGCAGGTATTTTAGATACTGCAAGATACAGAGCATTTCTTGCTACTGAGCTCAATGTGTCTCCCAAAGATATTCAAGCAGTGCTCATGGGTGGTCATGGTGATACTATGGTGCCATTGCCAAGGTATACTACAGTAAGTGGAATTCCGGTCACAGAACTGGTAAAACCCAAAGCTCTGGATGCCATAATAGAAAGAACTAAATCCGGTGGCGGAGAATTAGTGAAACTTATGGGTACATCAGCATGGTATGCACCAGGTGCTGCTGCTGCTCAGATGGTAGAGGCTATTGTCAAAAATGAAAACAGGATATTCCCAGTATGTGCACACCTTACAGGTCAATATGGTTTAAATGATATTTTTGTAGGAGTACCTGCAAAATTGGGTAAGAATGGTATCGAGCGCATCATTGAGTTAAAACTGAATAAAGAAGAGAAGAAGCTTCTCCACGAATCTGCAGCGGCAGTCAAAGAAGTAATGGAAGTCTTTGACAAAATGTAAATAGTCAGAAAAAGCCGGATAATTGATCATTTATCCGGCTTTTTTTTTATTGGTAAAAAAACTGAACATTTCGGCCATCCATTGGTTAATTAGGCACTCAGCTTTTTAGAATTATGGTAAACCGACAGACACTGTCTATCATTAAAACAAATAAAGGAAATACCCTAAGTGACTTATCTGACCAAAGTCCTGTATTAATCGTATTTTTAAGGCATTTCGGATGTGTATTTTGCAAAGAGTCCATGTTTGATATATCAAAGAAAAAACAACAATTTTCCAAGGAAGGTATCAAAGTAGTATTAGTACATATGTCTGATTTTGATACGGCAGAAGGTTATTTCAAAAAATTTAATCTCGCTGACATTGAGCATGTCAGCGATCCTGATTGCAAATATTATGCTGCTTTTGGCCTTATAAAAGGTTCATTCAGTCAACTTTTCGGACTCAAAACCTGGATTAGAGGATTTGAGATTGCTACAACAAAACAAATGCTTCCTGACAGCAAACGTATAGGTGACGGATTGCAGATGCCGGGCATATTTTTATTGAAAAACGCAGTTATAGTCGAAAGTTTCATACATAACTCAGTAGCTGACAAACCCGATTATGATTCATTTATCGAGGTTTGCCATATCAACTGATCCCAGACGGTGTCATAAAACCCCTATTGAACAGTCAGGATAAGAATATTGAATAGATAGAAGTCAAGAATGATGTTTCCTTATTCTTCCGGATTGTCATCATTATTTTTATGTTTTCTGGTGATCTTTTTCAAAAGTCTTATAAAATCCTTTGGTGATTTGATTGTTGCTTCATTCAGCATTTCCTGAAAAGAGTCCAGAAATTCATTGATAACGTTTAACTTATCCTGCAACAATTCGATATTGCCTGTTTCATAATATTTGGATTCGTCAATCAACTCAAAATCATCCAGATACTTGCCACTGAGGTATTTCAGTAGTTCTATCACCTTGATATGTGTTTCTGCACCTGCAAACTGTGTTTTCACATGCACCTGATATACCAATAATTTTGGGTCAAACCCCTCACTCTTTTCGGAGACTACCGGTTCCAAACCATCATCAGTAAGATTGAGTTGCACGGTAATCACTTTAACTTCACCGCTTTCGTTTTTGTTCAAAATGTCTTTTAACCAGGGTACATAGATATTTCCTTCACTGTCGAAGACAAAACAAACCGGTTCACATTCCGGAGGTGTAAAAATGATACCATAATCTTCATTATTGGGCGGACTGGTAAATTTATGATCAGGGTATTCTGTGTCAAATACAGAAGTCTTCCAATTTAAAATCTGACAGATATCCTCTATTTCCTCCACAAATGAAGGTAGCATCTGAGCATTCTTGAGTTTGCCTCTGTAATGAAAAGAAAGTCCCATATTTAAAAGTGTTGGATTGTAATATTATCAACAACGCAATATTACTATTAAATCCTTTAATAATACCAACAAACTATAATATGTTTTTAGTCACCAGAAGATTAGAGTATGTTTAAAATTTTTCTTAGTTGCAAATCAAGAGGTTATTTTGAAACCAGGTTCAGCATGCATTGATTTTAAAGCAACAAAAATTAAAACATACCTTTGACATACCATAACCATCAAAACTGCCACAGAGCATTCTTACAGCTCTTTCTAAGAAAGATCGTGGCCTTGCACAGTGATCAGTATTTCAAACCATTGCTCATTTGTCAGCGTAATGTCTCTAAGATCTACCGCTTCCTTGATTTTATCGAGTTTGGACTGATTGATCACAGGTATGATACCTGCCGGATGATGCATCAAAAATAGCAATGCCATTTCGGTCAATGTCCACTGATATTTATCGGCCAGTTTCATGAGTCTTGCTTCAAGTTTTGCCCCAGCTTTAGTATTAGTATAGATAGAACCACCTCCGATCGGAGACCATGACATCGGTATCATGTCATTGGTGACACATGTATCTACGGTGCCATCAAATACGGGACCAAGATGCGTCAAACTCACTTCCATCTGATTGGACCTGACAGGAAAAAATTTCCGCATGGCGCGAATTTGATCCGGAGAAAAATTGACGAGTCCAAACTCCTTGACTTTGCCGGATTCATACAACTGATGGAAAGCTTCAGCAATTTCGCTATAGTTCATAATCGGGCTGGGTCTGTTGATCATAAGCATATCCAAATACTCTGTGTTGAGGTTTTCCAGAGATTGATCAGCAGACTCCAGAATGTGGCGTTTGGATGTATTGTAGTGGGTAATCTGAAATCCTGGTTTTTCAGCACAGGGTTTTATGATCCCGCATTTGGTGATAATCTGCATCTCTTCTCTGGGTATACCACTCAGTATCATTGCATCACCAAACTCTCTTTCTGTCGTATAATTTCCATAGATGTCAGCGTGATCAAATGTGGTGACTCCCATCTCCATACATGAGTTGATAAGAGAAGCCATCTTATTGGCTGACAATTTTGAGCCCCAACTTCCCCAACGGATTACTCCTACTACTACTTTAGAATAACTGTTCATTTTCAAAAAGGATTTTTTAGATTATAAATGGTTTTTTAGTGTTTCCAGTGCTTTTTTTACTTCTTTATCTTCTTTGTTTAGATTATGGGCTGATTCATAATCCTTGATAGCATCTTTTTTGCGACCTTTTTTTTCATGCACCACACCTCTCATATAATATCCCATATAAAAAGATGGTGCTACCCCTGTCAATATATCAAATTGTTCAAAGGCCTTGTCCAGTGAATCACTTTCCATATACAAAAGTCCTGAGTTCAGGTAAGCATCGCTGTAAGATTTATCTTTAAGAATGATTTGCTGATATATATTTTGGGCTAAAGGTATTTTTCCATGATTTTGCAAATAATATGCTTTTGCGTGCAGCGCTTGCATGGATTGAGGATTGCTCAAAATAGCACTTTCGTAGTATTGTAATGCTTTGGCATCCTTTTTCTCTTCATACATTTCTCCCAATATGATCCAGGCATCAGTCATACCAGAGTCCATTTCGACAGCTGTTTGATAAGCATTGATAGCTCTGTCTTTGTCTCCTATAGCTCTGAAATTCATCCCAAGCATAAAATAACCTTCTGCATTTTGCGGATCTAATCTTAGGATTTCATTTATTGTAATAATGGAGCCATCAAAGTCTTTGAGTATGTGCTTCAATTCAGCCATTTTCAATAATGATGGAATCCTTTCAGGATATATTGATAAAACTTTATTCATGGTGTTCAAAGCACCTCTGCTATTGAAATAATCGAGATATGCATCAGACAGCAGGTGGTAAAAATCAGGATTTAAAGAGTCAAGCGTCATTGCTTTCTGCAGATCATATATAGCATTATCATAGACTGATTTATCGTAATATAATTTTGCCCGCTCAAAGTAAAGGTCAGCTTTATCAGGATTTTTACTTATTTCAGCTGTTATCTTATCTAAGGATGCATCTCCATCAGTGGCAATAGAGACTCTAGTGTCTTGATCTTTACAGGATGGACCAGACACGAGATAAAATAGTATAATCAAACACTTAACACCAGACTTTAGTCCAAATGTAAGTTTTAGGTTTTTTCTTAGAAACATTATAATATCAACATGGTCAATAACAAAATTAAAAATTAAAAGTTGTACCAAAACGTAATCCTGCGCTTTTGCTTTTTAAGGGATTTAGTAACCCCGGGATATTATCACCTTGTAAGTACAATGAAAAAGGACCTGCTGTTACTCTTCCAAATATTCCGACTGACGTAAAGTTGTTTTTTGACAATGAATAAGTAAGTCCGGTTTGAAATACTGAAAATCTAAGTAAGCCTGACAATGACAACTGATGAGAAAACGCACCAAATCGCTCCTGAAATGAGTATAAAGCATTGAATGACAATAAATCATTTAAATCATAACTTCCGCCTACATGAAATCGGCTGTTAAGTTTTGTAGTATATGTTTCTGTCTCTGATTTTACTTCAATGATATCAAGTAAGGTGTCACTTATAGAAATATTTTCTTTTTCACCTAAAAGATTGATTAGGTCTACCCCTTCAAATGTAAATTTTCCTCTGCTGCTATATTTTTTTGGACCACTGTTCCAGGTGATGCTACCTATGTCTGAAGCACCTGCCATCAATAACAATTTATCACTCAGCTTCCATGTAATGCCAATATCCAATCCAAGTCCCCGATTATGAACAAACAAATTGTCAAATGAGAACGATTTGAGATCCAGAGAAACGCTATCAAGTGCCTGATAATTCAAAATACCGGTATTTCTGACGATGTAGTCAGTCTCCAGTTCCCACTGATATATCTCAGGCTTTGTAGTAAATGTAGTAAAATGTCTTTCGGAAGACAGGTTGTTTGTGCCGAAAAGTACTTTAGATTTTACGCCTATGATGAAATTGCCTGCTTTGTACTGTCCACCTAAGTATAGTTCATTATATCCAAAATAATCTACCGATGTCCCGATATCCAGTGTCTGACCAATAAATGGGGCATTTCCTCTTGCAAGCAACTCCGCTAACTTTCCGGGATAGGTTATATTTCCGAATGATTTGAAGGCGTGCCCTGCTGTAAGAGTTGCATCTCCAATACGTACACCCACATCAATAGTATGTACGTCCACTCCTCCAAAAATATTATTTTCTGAATTCAGTTTTTGCCTTAAATTATTGACATCAATAAACCTTTTTCCGGAAGTGTTTTTACTTGTAATGTCTTCAATAGCAGGCCCGTCTGTTCCGGCAAAAGTGTTAATTCCTGCCAGCGAAATATGAATTTTTTTTTCTAAAGGGATAGAAGGATTCAAGTAAGTCGAAGGAAGACTACCTTTAAGAAATAATAGCCCTCCATCCTGAGCTATGCTGCTTCCATTCAAAACGGTTATTAAAATTACAAAAAACAGGAACTTACAGGTCTTCATAATTTCAGCTTTAATTTTACTCCTGCTTTTACTTTTATGTTATATTTATCATAAATCCACAGTGGTCTTTTCGCTTCGCTTCCCGTGGTATTGATAGTGCCGGTGATGACCATCTTTTTAGATTTTTTGATTTTTTCAAATCTGGTTTCATCCATTGTTATAAACTCCGTTTTCTCCTGACCAGGTATTGTTATGCCATTTGCAGCTATTATTGCAGCGGGGATGAATAAACCTGTGCCATTAAATAATTGATCCAGGACTATATTTTTTTCATCAATAAAAGTTGCCTGTACCCGAACATCTGCAGGAAAATCGTTTGCAATGATGGTTTTGAACTCCGCTGATTGTATTTTGTCAAAATCTGTAAGATTGACTTCTACCGTATCTGCTATGACCACCTGATTGACTGATCCCGATAAAGGTACTTCCACCGCAACTTTTACTGTAAAATAGCTATCTCCTGTTACATGACCTTTGATGGTGGTATCCTGCAGTGGGTTTACAATTGCGTTTAAATCATAAATTATCTCAGATGTTTTTTCATTAAATATATCTCTGATATTGGAATTGGATTTATTGAATTCAAAACGAGTGGTCTTAAGTCCACCGGGTTCGCCGAGAAGCGGATAATTGAAGTCTATTCCTGATGTGATAAATGGGCTTTGCAATGATAAGACACTTCCGCTGATAAGTTTTAAATCCAGTTTATTTATTTTTGATTTTACGGGTACACCAAAGCTATTGTCTACGCTGATTGATAATTTTGGATCGGTAAAGTCAAACCCACCGCTTTTCCATTGGTCAAAAAGACCTATCTTTATAACACTTCCTTCAATTGGAAATTTGTGATATCCCAGGTATCCTTCGATATAAGCAAAATTCAGTACATCAAAATTCATAAGAGCTTTGTCAAGGACTAACCTTGTACCATTTGCAGTGACCGCATTGTACCTGAATGTAATCAAATTGTTATTACTGTTGTATGTCCATCCATCTACAGATATCATTTCTGTTTGAAGCCTTAATGGTAATGTTCCCGTACTTTTAATTGTAAATTCTCTTTCAAAGACGACATTATTTTTTGTAAGCTCGGGAACTCTTAAATTGATTTTTATGTCAGATGAAGTATTGGACTCAAAGAAAAAACCAATTTTAGTGTTTTTGAATATCGCTTTTTTTACAAGCTGTCCAGCAGATACAGGAAGCTGTACACTTGATACACTATCTTTGAGCTCATAAGGAAACAGTCCCGGGAAAGGAGGAAATATGGCAGTTACATTTTTACTCAGCACATTTTCGTTGTTGTACACAACAGAGACTTTTCCATCAGGAGCAACTACCAACGCGGTAGTACCTTCTGATGCACTGATAAGTCTGGAAACTGAAATCTCCGAATTGATCAGTGGTATCGCCATCTCATATGGCTGATCGCCCCATCCTGCTTCAAAAGTTTCATTTTTATCCAGACAAGATGTCAAAAAAAGAAATGACAAAATGTAAATAATAAAATCTTTTAAGCAAAAAATATACCTCTGGTTTTGATTCATTTTAAAAACATTTTCGCGAAGAAATTTCTTCCCGATTTAATTTTGGATGCAAGGTACATCAATTTTTCTATTCTGTATGTCGGCAAAACCATCCAAACTTTATGTTTTTTTATCATTACTGGTATGTTTAACATATTGCACTTTCCCAAGAAATAAATTTTAAATATGGATCATAGCTTTCTTCCAAGTGTGTATAACAAATTACACTTTTTAAGTGTTTTTTTTAATAAACGGTAAAAACATGGTTGAATTGGGCAGGTCGTCACTTCAGGGAATGAGGGTAGCGAGGAAGAAAATTTGAATTTGTGCAGTTTGTTATACACACTTCTTCCAAACTCCGATATATAAATAAGAACATATTCATTACCTTTGCCACGATTTTTTTTTGAAATACTTCAATTATTTGTTGGCAAATAATTGTTTAAATTTGTCGCTTGCAGCCAAATGATGTATTCTAAACATATTATAAATTGCTCAAGCAAGCTTAATAATCCATTTTTATGAAACCATCCATACCGAAGGGTACAAGAGACTTTTTACCGGATCAGGTACTTAAGAGAAAATATATTTTTTCAGTCATTGAGTCTGTGTTTCAGTCATTTGGTTACTTGCCTATAGAGACACCTGCGATGGAAAACCTCAGCACACTTACGGGCAAATATGGTGAGGAAGGAGACCGCTTACTTTTTAAAATTTTAAATAACGGTGATTTTTTGGCAGGAGCAGATAAACAAGCTCTGCAAACTCAGGATTCAGCCAAACTCCTGGCTTCCGTCTCCAAAAGAGGATTGCGATATGATCTGACTGTACCTTTTGCGAGATTCGTAGTGATGAATCTCAATGATATTCAGCTACCCTTCAAAAGATACCAAATCCAGCAAGTATGGAGAGGAGACCGTCCTCAAAAAGGAAGATACCAGGAGTTCTACCAGTGTGATGTCGATGTAGTCGGCTCTGATTCATTGATGTATGAAGCTGAACTTGTGCAGATTTATGCCATGGTTTTCAGAAAACTAGGTGTAAAAGTAAAAATCATGATCAATAACAGAAAAATCCTTTTTGGCTTAGCGGAAGCCGCAGGTATCAAAGAAAAGTTTTTAAATATGACTATAGCCATAGATAAACTAGATAAAATAGGCCATGATGGGGTGATCAGCGAGATGGAGCAACGTGGTATTACTACTGCACAGGCACATCATGTTATGGAATTACTCAAAAAAACAAATGTAGATGATTTGAAAAGAGAATTTGAAGGATTTGAACAAGGTACAAAAGGCATTGACGAAATAGAAACTGTAATTAAATATCTTGATGGAGAGATACCTGAACTTTGCTTCGACGTCAGTCTGGCAAGGGGACTGAATTATTATACTGGTTGTATCTTTGAAGTAAAGGCAGATAATATATCTTATCCAAATCTTACCATGGGTAGTATCGGTGGTGGTGGCCGATATGACAACCTTACAGGAGTTTTTGGCTTAAACGGAGTTTCTGGAGTTGGTATTTCTTTTGGTGCCGAGCGTATCTATGATGTCATGGAAGAATTAAATCTTTTCCCTTATGAGGTGCAAAAAGATATAGAAGTACTGTTTGTAGCTTTGGATGCAGAAAGCCACAACTATGCATTTAAGCAGGTGTCGATATTAAGACAAGCTGGCATTGCTTGTGATTTGTATCCGGAACCAGTAAAAATGAAAAAACAAATGTCATATGCCAATGCCAGAAATGTCCCTTATGTAGCCATCATCGGCGAATCGGAAAGAGAAGCAGGTAAAGTTAGTCTTAAAAATATGACAAGCGGTGAACAAAAAGATGTGAATATTTCAGATTTACCTAATTGCTTTAAAAAATAAAGTGATGCAGACTTTAAAATACTCTTTGCATCAGAGACAGAAATAATCAATAGTCTGAGCTATCGTTTATTATCAGTGGGATTGAGATTGCTGGGAGTATTAAAAAGCGCCGGAGAAATAGCACAATATCATTCTAAAAATAGAAATTAAATGTAATAATTTTATATCATTGTCTTTCTTTAAACTCATCAATTGTTTGTCACCTAAAATCCAACATTAATTCTTATGGAACAGATCAACAGAAATCGTCTTTTTATTGCAAGTTGTTTTGCATTGATAACCACCGCTATGGCATTTGGTATTCGTGCCGGTATTATGAATGACCTTGTAAAAGATATGCAGCTCAGCGACACCCAGTTGGGATGGATCAATTTTATGGGCACATTTGGCTTTCCGATTGCGACTTTAGTGGGAGGTTCGATGTATAATCATTTTGGACCCAAGAAAATAGGATATATTCCCTCTATGTCACATCTTGTGGGTATTACATTTTCTATCTTATCAGGTAGTTTTTTACCATTATTTATAAGTACTTTTTTTATCAGTTTTGGCAATGGCATGGTTGAAGCTGCTTATAATCCTATGATAGCAGACATGTATCCTGAAGACAAAGCGAAAATGCTTAATAAGTTTCATGTATGGTTTCCGGGAGGAATTGCCATAAGCACGATCATTACCATGATTATTGCTTCTATGGACTTTGGTTGGCAGATCAAGTTATCTGTGATGTTTATTCCTTTAGCGATATATGGGTATTTATTTTGGGGTCAGAATTTTCCAAAAACTGATAATGAATTGGGGAAAGCAAGTACCATGGACAATCTTAAAGCAAGTCTCACCTCTCCACTGTACTGGCTGATGCTGGCATGTATGACACTGACGGCAACTACAGAATTAGGTACAACAGGTTGGGTAGAAAGAATTTTGGGAAATAGTGGTGCGCAGCCGCTGATCGTTTTGTTTTTAGTTACAGGATTGATGGCATTGGGCAGGTATTATGCTGGTCCAATCATACACAAACTGGATATCACAGGCGTTTTGTTTGCATCAGCTATTATTTCAGCCATTTCTATCGGACTTCTGAGTATGGGTACAGGAAATATAGTATATGTTTATGCCATATTATTTGCCATCGGGGTATGTTACTTCTGGCCGACCATGATTTCATTTGTGGCAGAATATTTGCCAAATACAGGAGCATTAGGGATGTCAGTGATTGGTGGAGTAGGCATGGTGGGAATTTCTATATTCAATCCTATCATAGGTAAGTGGATGGACACTGAAAGAAGCAAAGCATTGGCTTCAGGATTAGCTGGTGATGCTGCAGAGCTGGCAGCAGGCCAGGCTACACTTGACAATATAGCTATTTTCCCGGCTATATTGGTGATAGTGTTTGGAGTTTTGTTTTTTATGAGAAAAAAATTGAGGCCAGCTGGTCAGACAGCATCATCTCATTAACGGGGGCTCAAATTTTATGAAGCATAACAAGACACTTTTATTTGTTCAGGCACTTATTTTTTCTTTGTACCTGTCTTGGTGGTATGGATTCAGTATACCTGTGACTGTTGACGCCGGTCTTTCAGAATACTGGCATGAAGGACTGTTGGGTTTTGTATTTTTTGGTGCCGCGGCCATCAGTATATATTTAAATTATCAGCCTAAGAAGTGGGTCTACATTATTGGACTACTGGCTTTATTGTCTTGTACCGTGATACTGCACTTATTTTCAAGTACTGATGTTTTTGTCAGGTTACCGTTATTGATTTTGATTTCGTCACTTCAAGGTCTTATTGTTTCTGCTTGCATGACAAATTGGTATCAACCTGCGTTTAAAACAAATTTTTTACAAGTGATTTTGTTGGAAACTTCATTGGTAGCCATTCCCGGTTATATTCAGCAGGAATTTTTCAGTGCACAAAATGAAGCAAACTATAATTTTGTTTTTTATCTGCATGTGCTTTTCATTTTTTTATTGATTGTCACTAAATTTTTCAGAAAGGTTCAGAAAGAAGCAAATACTTATAAAGCATATGAAGACCAAATGCAACAAAAAGGGATAAAACTTGCTGTGTATGTGCTGGCAATGCTCTTTGTAACTTTGGAAATATCATTTATATATTGGTCACTTATTTTATGCGATGACAACCAGGGTATCAAAACCGGACTTACATTTCCTTTAACGATGATCCTGGTATTTGTTTGGAGAATGATATTAAATAAATTTATTGACAAAATATCTGATCTGGGATGGATGTTTGTGTTGACATTGGTACTCACTTTTAGTATTGGGTTGTTTTATACGTTCAGTTTTACGCTACCTTTTATCCTTGGCTTTAGTTTCAGTATAGCATCACTTTTATTCATTCACAACAGGATTTTTTCTTTTACTTGGGATAAAAACAGGATAGCAGTTGTTTTGCTGATTTGTGCATTGTCATCACTTATATGTGGATTTTACATACAGAATCATATAGATTTTATCAAATCCATAGAAATGCCGGATGATGTGTTAGTACTTTCTGCGAGACAGGCCATTGTCAAGGAGTTTGCTTCTTTCGCAGGCTTGGCAGTAGTGTTGTCAGGGTATTTATTCTTAAAAAGAAGGGCATTCAGCCACCTGGTCATTCAAAAATAACTTATGAGAAAGATGTATAAAATCTTCTTTGTCCTGTCGTCCTTAGGTATGACTTTATCATGCAGCAATAAGCAGACAATGCATAGTTTTATCTCTGAATACCAAACATTTCAGGATACCATCTACCATTCTCAAATAAAATTATGGCCGTTGGAAACCGATAGTATCAGGGCAGCCAAAAAGACTTTTTATACAGAGATGGTGACCAAGCTGTCATTAATGGATGATAAAGAGCTTAGCGAGGACGATATGATCAACAGAGACCTGATGATGCTCGAAATGGAAAATGAACTGAATGATATCAACTTTGAGAGTTATCTTCTTCCACTAAATTCTGAAGGCGGATTTCTGGCAGGTATCATCTATGACCTCCAGTATGCCCTTACGGCAACTGCAGAGCAAAGACAAAAATATATTGACAAACTAAAAGGTCTTCCTGCCTATCTGGCTACACAAAAAGATATCCTTAAAAAGGGTATTCAAAAGAAGAAAGTATCACCCAAGATTATCACACAGAGATGTATCGATTTTGTCGAACCGTATTATAATATGTCACTTGATGATAATGTATTTATTTACCCATGTCATGAAAATGACAGCCTGAAAACAGTGGTAAGGTCAATCGTCCAAGAAAAAATCATACCGGCATACAAGGATTTTCATCAATTTTTGAAAAATGAATATCTGCCGGCATCCACCGATTCTCCGGGAATATCTAAATTGGAAGGCGGAAAAACATACTATGAAAACAAAACCAAATATTTCACCACTTTAAATATGACACCTGAAGAGGTGTACAACACTGGTCTCAACGAGGTTGACAGGATCAAAAAAGAAATGATGGCTGTAATAGATTCATCAGGATTCAAAGGATCGTTTGATGATTTTATCAGTTTTTTGAGAAGTGATCCGCAATTTTATGCCAGGACCCCAAAAGAATTGCTGTATCGGGCTACATGGTTATCCAAAAAAATCGAAGGAAAATTGCCTCAGTATTTCAATACATTACCAAGAATGCCATTTACGGTCGAAGAAGTTCCTGCATCGATAGCTCCAAATTATACAGGAGGCCGATACTCTGAAGGATCCTATGCTACCGGAAAGCCTGGAGCTTATTGGGTCAACACTTACAAACTTGAAAGCAGGCCACTGTACGTACTTCCGGCATTGACATTGCATGAAGCCGTGCCTGGTCATCATCTTCAGATCATGCTTTCGAGAGAACTTAAAAATGTACCAAAATTCAGGGAAAACCTTTATATCAGCGCATTTGGAGAAGGTTGGGGTTTGTATTCAGAATATCTGGGTATCGAAACAGGCATGTATGAAACGTCTTATGAAGATTTTGGAAGACTTACATACGAAATGTGGCGCGCCTGCAGATTGGTCGTAGATGCAGGACTGCATTACAAAGGCTGGTCAAGAGAGCAGGCTGTATCATTTATGGCCGGTAATACAGCTCTCTCACTGCATGAAGTCAACACTGAAATAGACAGATACATTGGTTGGCCAGCTCAGGCGGTTTCGTACAAAATAGGTGAAATAAAAATCAGGGAATTAAGGAAAAAAGCTGAAAATGAATTGGGCGACAAGTTCGATATCAAAGCATTTCACGACCTGGTACTAAGCAAAGGATCAGTAAAACTAAGTACACTTGAATACATGGTGAATTCATGGATAAGTTCTGTAAAAAAGAGTTGAAAATTCCAATGTATTTCGTCCTTTAATACTATTATTGACATATTTTTGTTTAAAATAATTTCAACTTATCCCCTTCAAATTTGTATTTATATCTCAATTAAGACGTTTATGTTAGAAATAGGTATTGGTATGTTTGGTGATCTGACTTTTGATCAGGAGTCACAAAAATTTCAATCGACATCCCAAAAATTAAATGAGATAGTAGAGCAGGTCAGACTCGCTGACGAGCTAGGAATAGATGTATTTGCCATTGGCGAACACCACAGACAGGATTATTCTGTTTCGTCACCTGAAGTTATTCTTGCAGCATTATCGACCGTTACTAAACGTATCAAACTGGCCAGTGGAGTTACCGTGCTGAGTTCATCGGATCCTGTCAAGGTTTATCAGGATTTTGCAACCGTGGATCTATTGTCTGGTGGAAGAGCTGAAATCATAGCAGGCAGAGGTAGTTTTATAGAGTCCTACCCATTATTTGGTTATGATTTGAAAGACTACGAAAGCCTGTTTGAAGAAAAACTGGATTTACTACTTAAAATCAATACTACGGAAAAACTCACCTGGTCTGGCAAACATCGCGCTTCACTTGTCAACCAAACTGTATATCCAAGGGCACAAAGACCTATACCTGTCTGGATTGCAGTGGGTGGCACACCAGAAAGTGTCTATCGGGCTGCCAGATTGGGTTTGCCCCTGATAGTTGCGATTATAGGTGGTCAACCCAGACAGTTCAGGCCCCTGATTGAATTTTATAAAGAAGAATATTTGAAACACGGTCACAATCCTGATGAGATGCAAGTAGGTGTTCATTCCCATACTTTTGTTACTGATTCTGATGATCAGTTGATCCAAAAATATTTTCCCTACTATGCGGGACAAATGGATCGTGTAGGTAGATCACGCGGATGGGCTCCGTATAGTATTCAGCAGTTTTTAGGAGGATTGACCAAAGATGGTGCATTGTATATGGGCGAGGCTAATCTGGTAGCAGAAAAGATCATCGAGACCATCGAAATGTTTGGCCTTACGAGATATGTGGCTCATATGGATGTAGGTGGACCTCCACAAAAAGACATGATGAAAAATATCGAACTTTTTGGAACCAAAGTGTTACCACAAATCAGAAAGACTTTTGAAAACTCATGACCTTATTACCTGACCATATAGTCTACGCAGTCCCGGATTTCGATCTGGCACTTTCATATCTGGAAATGAAACTGGGAGTAAAACCTGTGATCGGAGGACGACATCTGCTTCATGGTACAAAAAATGCACTCATCAACCTTGGCAATCAGTGTTATCTCGAGATTCTGGCCAAAGATGAAGAAAACACCACTTTCAAAGGCACCAGGTGGATGGGTATAGATCTCATCACTAAGCCCATGATCACCCGATGGGCTGTCAAATCTATGGATATCGATAAAGGTAGTGCTATCCTTAAAAATTTTCAATCTGACCAGGGTAACATATCTTCCGGTGAACGGCTGACAACGGATGGTAGCTTTTTAAAATGGAAGATGACATTGCCTACAGCGGCACCTGAAGTGGATATTGTCCCGTTTCTTCTGGATTGGTCTGCTTCTGCCTTTCATCCATGTGACAGGATGGAACATCAATGCGAAATATATGATATTGCTTTGTATCATCCGCAGCCGGAAGTGTTGGAGGGCTTCTTTTTATCTTTGGCCATCAATAAAAAAGTCCTTTACCATCCTTTACCAAAGATAGAAGTGAGTATCATCGGCAAAAATGGATTAGTAGACCTGTAGTTGTGATCAATTTATCAAAAGACTATCACTTACTATTTTTATGGATCTTATGCTGTCTTCCGGCAACTTTTTAGGTTTTAAAAACTCAAGAAGAAATTCTGTTTTTATTTTTTGGCAATTTGTCAAGGCCTTAAAACCCTCAGGAGGTGTCGGGAACTTTGCAGAAGGATTGAAGATACCTGACTTATCTTTTTCCAGTTTTCTGATAAATTTTTCGAAAACAGGCCTTGCTGTAAAGTATCCCTGTCCCACATCTTCACGTATAAATCTGATCCATTTGTCATCGCCGCCTGTCCAGATGCCCACTACAAGATCAGGTGTCAATCCTACAAACCAACCATCACACTGGTCATCAGTTGTTCCGGTTTTTCCACCGTTTTGCGATTTCAGGTGCATACTGAACATCCCGGACTCATTATTGCGCAGCATATCTACCATGATGGCGTTATACAGTGGTTTTATAGCAGGATTTGTGATCTTTGGTGCTTCATAGATGATTTTACCTTCTTTATTCCTGATTCGTTTGATCATGATGGGTTTGGTAAAGACGCCATTATTAGCAAAAGTGGTGTATGCTGCTGTAAGGTGCAGCAAGGTGATATCCACAGCCCCAAGGCTCACTGAAGGCTCTTGTGGTACTGCAAGTCGTCCGTTAGGTAATTTTTCGTACTTGCTGATCCCTACTTCATGGAGCAAATCCCTTAGTGGCTCGACAGATCCTATTTCTTTGAGGAGTTTTACTGTGATAGAGTTTTTTGAGTATAGCAGTCCATGATACAGATTGTACATCAGTTTGGTATTGATATGGGTTGCATTTTCGGGTTGCCATACTGCCTTGTTTCTGAAATCACCCTCTCCGGGTTGGATGGCGTAAGATATATCCTGGTACTCATCACATGGTTTTATACTTTTATTTGCCATTGCGACCGTATAAAGGAAGGGCTTTAAAGTTGAACCAACAGAGCGCCTGGAAAGTACATGATCGTATTGAAAATATTGATAATCCAGACCGCCGTTCCAGCATTTGACATGCCCGTTATGAGGATCAATAGCCACCAATCCGGTCTGAAGCAATTGTGCATGATATTTCACAGAATCTCTGGGGGACATATGGACATTGCGGCTCCCATGGATATGATCAAAAATTTTCATTTTTACTTTTGTACCAAATTCCTTTTCAAATGCTTGCTGAAGGCTATTGTATGCCATTTTGATTTTCTGAAATTTTTTGCTTTTACCGAGAGATTGCAGGTATTTTTGTCTTTTTTGTCCTTTACACTTTGTTTATTTTCTTCAAGTAAAAAGCTGATCTCCGGCTCACTCAGTGATTCTCCTGTTTCTTTCAATACAGGATACATATATTTTTTGAATAAATGGTCATACCTTACTGAGGCTTTAGCCTTCTGTTTAAGGGACTCTAAGCGCATTCTTTTTTCATCTGTTCCGGCTTTAAATGTCCATGGATCGCGATGTTTCCAGTCGAGATTCCACCATTTTTGTATCCATGCCATGTGTTCCATGGTGGCGTCTTCGGCATATTTCTGCATATCGAGATGGATGGTGGATTCGATAGTCAGGCCATCACTGAAGATATCATAAAAACTTCCGTCAGACTTTACCAGATTGTTTTTTTTGATCAGATCATTGATATATTTCTCCATCGAGTTTTTGAAATATGGTACGATAGTGTCGTAATTTTCATATCGCTTGAATGCTGAAAAGCTGGTATTTATTTTTTTTATGTCTTTTAGTGAAAGTTTATTTTTTTCTTCCAGTTTTGTCAGTACTTCATTCCTCCTTTTTTGTACCAACTCTGGGAATCTCACGGGATTGTACAGGCTTGGATTTTTCAGCATACCTACCAAAGTGGCCGCTTCATCAATAGTTAAATCGCTTTGATTTTTTCCAAAATAGGTCAATGCTGCAGCATCAATACCATGAGCTCCGTTGATAAATTCAAACTTGTTGAGATACATGGTCAGAATATCTTCTTTTGAGTAGATTTTTTCAAGCTTCAATGCGATAATCCACTCTTTAATCTTTGATTTAACCAATAGAAAGGTTCTCAAAGGATAACTTCGGTTTTTCATCGAAGGTCGGGGAAATAGTTGCTTGGCAAGTTGCTGTGTGATGGTAGAGCCACCTCCTGAAGACTTTTCACCCAGTAGGAGCGTCCTGTAACCAACACGAGCCAGTGCCCTAAGGTCAATACCATTATGTTCATAAAAACGGATATCTTCAGCAGCCAGAAGACACTCTCTTACCGAAGGATTGAGCTCTTCATATGTAATGACAGACCTGAATTCAGCTTGGTATAGCCCTATAAATTTGCCCCGTGTATCGAGCAAGGTAGAAGCTAACTTGATGTCCGGATATTTTAAAAGTTCATTTGAAGGTACTTCTTTGATCCAAATATATGCTATCAGACCCAGCAATAAAACTAAAAACACTCCAACCGCCCTAAAAAGATATTTGAGCGTCAGAAGTAAATATTTCTTAAAATTACTGTGAACCATGAAGGGCTTGTATCAGTATTTGAGTATAAAAGCCCCAAAGGTAATAAAATAAAAATTTCTCTGAAATTTGTTAAAAAGCTAAAAACAAAATCCCTAAAGGATACTATTGTAATGTTTTGATCTTCACATTTTTAAACCAAATACCTCCACCGTGATCCTGAAGACATATTTTGCCTGATTTCATAGTGCCATACTGGGGATATTCTTTCCACTTGCTTTCGGCCTTTCTTTTTTCCCAGTCGGGTGTCCATGCTTCAAATTCGAGCACTTTTACACCATTGAGCCAGTGTTCACGATGTGCACCGTTGACGACGATTTTTGTGGTGTTAAACTCACCTACAGGTTTTGTAGGCCTTGTTGTAGTAGTGTACATACCATAATCTGCTCCTGTTTTTTGCCATTCTTCGAGCTTATCAGGAAATCCTACATCGTCCAGCAGCTGATACTCCGGCCCCGAAAGATAGGCAGCGTCATATGCTTCTGAAACATGGTACATAATACCGCTATTGCCTTGAGCTGAGATTTTCCAGTCGACAGTCAATTCAAAATTTGTAAACGAATCAACTGTGATCAGGTCAGCTCTAAGGTCACTTTTATCAGTCTCACTTCCTTTACAGTAGATGATACCATCCTTTACACCCCATGCATCTGCAGGCTTGTCCTGGTACATTTTCCATCCATTGAGTGTGGTACCATCAAACAGTAATTTCCAGCCATCGGCTTTTTCCTGATCTGTCAGCACATTGTCTGTTGAAGCAGGTTCTGAGACAGTTTCAGTTTTTTGGTTTTTACAGGAGGAGATGGTAAAAAGTACCATAAGCACCAGGAAAAAATATCTATTCATTATCGTATTATTTTTGATTTTAAAGGTTTTACTTCACAAGTTTCAGGTTTGTCGGATCCCATTTGATGGCTCTGTCTTCATAGTAACTATCATTGCACAGCAACGCCGGCGCAGCTGCACGATAACCAAAAAGCGCATCTTCTACCACGGACGACTTATTTCTGATAGCCGTAAAGAAATTATTGAAATGGTCATAATGTGCACCTTTATATCCATCCTCTGCGGTAAAGATTGTCTTGGCAGGAGGCACTATTTTTTTTCTTTCTGTGGACTTATCTTTTCCGAGTTTGGTGGCCATCAATGGATCATCTACTGCAGCATAGGATTTATTTCTGAACAAAGTGACTCTGTCCCATTCTACATTCATACTACCTTCACTGCCTACGAGCCTTAAGTAAGTACTGTCAGCAGTGCCGTCGGTAAAGTTGACCCTAAGAGACAGGTTGAATCCCGGGTGTTCTTTCGTATCTCCGTAGTCAAACATACCCATGAGCAAATCAGGCACCTCCCTGCCATCTTTCCAGAATCTCAAACCACCCATAGCCATGATTTTGTCAGGTCCTTTGGAGTTGGTGATGAAATGCAGGCTTGAAAAAAGATGCACAAACAGGTCTCCGGACACTCCTGTTCCATAATCCTTGTAGCACCTCCACCTGAAAAATCTTTTGGCATCAAAGGGGATTTCTTTATTTTTATTTAGAAATGCTTTCCAATCCACTGTGGCAGGAGATGCATCTGCAGGAATTCTGTATTGCCACGCACCTTCCGGAGAATTTCGCGCCCAAAATCCTTCAGCATAGTTGAGCTGACCGATGGCTCCGGCAGCAAGAAGTTCTTTGGCTTTTTCGTTGCCCAATGAACTGACTCCCTGACTTCCTACCTGAAATACGACTTTGTTGCGGTTTTGAGCTTCTACTACTGCACTGCCTTCTGATACGTTTTGTGTCATTGGTTTTTCGCAGTATACTGATTTGCCGGCATTCATAGCGGCTACGGATATGTCTTTGTGCCAGTGATCAGGTGTTGCAATGATTACAGCATCTACGTCTTTTCTCGAGAGTACCTCCCGATAGTCACGAGTCGTAAAGGTTTCTTTGCCATAAATTCTTTTGGCATCTTCCAGTCGGCCATCATACAAATCACATGCTGCCACCACTCGGACTCCCGGTACTGTGATGGCTGTATTGGTATCTGCCAGGCCCATTCCTCCTGCTCCGATCACTGCGATATTGATCTGGTCATTGGTGCTAAATTTTTGTTGTCTCGTCATAGCTTCCTGATCAGCAAACTCATCTGATCTTTTTATCAGCTCAGGAATGATCGCTGTACCTAATGCACTTGCTGAGATGTGTTTCATAAATGAACGTCTCGATTTATTGCCCATAATTTGATTTATTAAATTTTGAGTAAATATATTGATTAAAAAGGGATTTTGACAAATTTTGTAAAATAATAATTTGTATCTGTTTAAAATGTTTGAGTGGTGTTTGTTTTTCTTGTGTGGGTGTATTTCATTTTTTCGCTTCACATTAAAAATCACCATTTTATTATTTAGCGATTCAGGCAAGATGCCTGTCTATACTGCATCGTAGCTGGAAGCTACGACGAACAAACGAAACTTGATAAGAAATCGAGCAAAGGGCGAAAAAATGAAATGCACCCTCTTGTGTTAATATCTGAAACTATGTTTATTAGATAAAGATGAAATCCTGCCTTCGTACCAATAAAAAAGGCCGGAAATAATTCCCGGCCTTTTTTGTTCCACTTTCCAAAATATTATTTCTGGTCTTCATCCTCCTCATCATCGATATCTTTGACAAGATCATTGACATCTTTGGTGGCTTTTTTTAGCTTGTCAAGGTCCTTTTCTTTTTTGATATGAGGAGCGGCTTTGGAGTCAATCGGTGATTCTGAAAATACAAAACCTTTGGCATCTGTGCCTATATATATGGTATCTCCGGCACTGAATTTTCCAGAAAGCACATTTTTGGCCAATTCATTGATGATTTCTTTTTGTATAACCCTGGCCATTGGCCTTGCTCCAAACTGAGGCTCATAACCCAAATCAGCCAAAAGATTCATCGCTGACTCATCAAATTGTATACCTATCTCCTGCTTTGCAAGATTTTTTGTCAGCTTTTTGATCATCAGCAGGGCTATCTGTTTGATCTCTGATTTTGATAGAGGTAAAAACATGATTTTTTCATCTATCCTGTTGAGAAATTCCGGTCTTAGTGTTTCTTTGAGGAGATCAAACACTTCAACTTTGGTAGTTTCGATGATGTCTGCTTTATGTTTATCACCCAGGGCATCAAGATCTTCAAAGTTTTCCAGAATGGTTTCGGATCCCATGTTGGATGTCATGATGATGATCGTATTTTTGAAGTTAGCGACCCGACCTTTGTTGTCTGTCAGCCTTCCGTCATCGAGCACCTGCAGCAGGATGTTGAAAGTATCAGGATGTGCTTTTTCAATTTCGTCCAGCAGGATGATAGAATAAGGTCTTCTCCGTACGGCTTCCGTCAATTGTCCCCCTTCATCATACCCAACATATCCCGGAGGCGCGCCTACCAATCTGGAGACCGCGTGTTTTTCCTGATATTCGCTCATATCTATACGTGTGATAGCGGTTTCGTCGTCAAACAACACTTCTGCAAGTGCCTTGGCAAGTTCTGTCTTTCCTACACCGGTAGGGCCCAGGAAAATGAATGAACCAATAGGTTTTTTTTCGTCCTGAAGGCCTGCACGGCTTCTTCTCACAGCATCTGCAACAGCCACAACGGCTTCATTCTGGCCTATAAGTCGTTTTCCAATTTCTTCTTCCAGAGAAAGAAGTTTTGTTTTTTCACTTTGCATCATTTTAGATACAGGAATACCTGTCCATTTACTGATGACGTCTGCGATGTCATTTGCTGTCACCACTTCGTTAGTAAACCGACTTTCTTCCGGTAGTTTATCCAGTTTTTCATTGGCCACCTGAAGCTGAGCTTCTTTTTCTTTAAGGTCACCGTATCTTATTTTGGCTACTTTTTCAAAATCACTCTCTCTTTCGGCTTTTTGGGCTTCATATTCCAACTGTTCTATTTGTTTTCTGATATTCTGGATGGTATCTACTATCTCTTTTTCATATTGCCATGCTGCTTTCACAGAATCCAGTTTTTCTTTGGTATTGGCAATCTGCTCCGTTATGGCTTTAAGCTTTTTGTCATCTTTTTCTTTTTTGATAAATTCCCTTTCTATCTCCAATTGACGGACTTTTCTGTCCAGTTCATCCACATCTTCGGGAACAGAGTCGAGTTCAAGCCGTAGTTTTGCAGATGCTTCATCTATCAGGTCGATCGCTTTATCAGGTAGTTTTCTTTCTGAAATGTATCTGTGGGACAACTCAGCAGCTGCGATCAGTGCCTCGTCGAGTATACCGATTTTATGATAAACTTCATATTTTTCCTGAATACCTCTGAGGATAGAAATAGTATCTTCTACAGAGGGTTCATCGATATTGACCGTCTGAAATCTTCTTACCAGAGCTTTATCGTTTTCAAAATATTTTTGGTATTCATCCAAAGTAGTGGCACCAATAGTCCTGAGTTCGCCACGAGCCAGGGCTGGTTTGAGTATATTGGCAGCATCCATTGCCCCCTGACCACCTCCTGTGCCTATCAGGGTGTGTATCTCATCTACAAACAGGATGATTTCGCCATCAGAAGATATGACTTCATTGATGACGGCTTTGAGTCTTTCTTCAAATTCTCCTTTATATTTGGCACCTGCCACTAATGCTGCCATATCGAGTGTAAAAATCCTTTTTGTCTTGAGATTTTCAGGCACGTCATGTTTTACTATCCGCCATGCTATACCCTCGACGATTGCCGTTTTGCCTACTCCCGGATCACCCAACAGAATTGGGTTGTTCTTTTTCCTTCTTGAGAGTATGTGCAGGATGCGTCGTATCTCTTCATCCCGACCTATGATAGGGTCAAGTTTGCCTGCTTCTGCTCTTTCATTGAGGTCTACAGCAAACTTCTTGAGTGAATTGTATTGGTTTTCGGCATTTTGATCCGTTACTTTCCTCCCCTTTCGAAGTTCAAGGATGGCAGCTTTCATTTTGTCCGCTGTCACACCCTGATTTTTCAGGATGGTCGCTGCTTTGTCATTGCCCATGATGATTCCAAGGAGCATGAGTTCAATGGAGATATATTCGTCCCCAAAATCCTTTAGCAATTTTTTAGCAGTTGCCAAAGCTTTGTTGGCATCATTGGTCAGATATTGTTTGTCACCGCCCTGCACTTTTGGAAATTTTTCCAACTCCACATTGAGATCTCTTTTTAGCATCGGGATGTTGACACCAACTTTATTGAGTAAAAATTCAGCCAGTTTTTCGTCTGTCTCTATGATACCCTTGATGAGGTGTATAGTATCAACACCTTGCTGGTCAAGGGATCCCGCAAGTTGCTGTGACTTCAATATAGCTTCCTGTGCGTTTACTGTAAAATTTTCGTATGTCATGGCCTGTTATTTATTAAATGATGTACAATTTTTCATTTCAATATACTATACAACTGCAAATATGTTTCCAAATCCAAAATTACTGACATTTTGGCATTTATAATTTAAATTTATAGTCATTCAGTCACCCAATATCTCAAAATTAATGAAATATCGACATATTTTTTAAACCTATTTTATGTGCTGATGTTGGTCACCTGCAAAATATAATAAACATGTCAATCGATAAAAAAGGAAATGTAAAGGTTGGGGATGCAGTACCTGCATTTGCAGCCGTAAATGAAAAAGGAGAAAAGGTCACACCTGACACTCTTAAAGGGCACAAGAATATCATCTTTTTTTATGGGCAGGATGATAGCCCTACCTGTACGAAAGAAGCATGCAATCTGCGTGATAATTTTAAGACATTTGACTCAAAAGGTTATCGAATCTATGGTGTAAGCAAAGACAATGAAAAGAAACACCAGAAATTTATCAATAAATACGACCTTCCTTACTCCCTGATCGCCGATACAGAACTCTCTATGATGGGTGCTTTTGGATATTACGGACCAAAAATATTTATGGGCAAGGAAGTCAATGGAGTGTACAGAACTACTGTAGTCACTGATGCAAAGGGTATCATCACGCACATCATAGAAGATGTGGTTTCAGGAGATCATTCCAATCAATTGAAAACTGCTCTGAGCATCTGAAGATATTCTTAGATTATGGTCACAAGTTTAATCCTGAGCTCAAATAATTATTTTTCAACTTGCTCTTAGTTAATGTTGAACCTCAATGTCACACCCGATCTGATTGTCGTCACAGGAAACGATAATGTAGTACGCGGGGTAATCTTAGAGTAATCGAAGTAAAATCTTAATGCCAGGTTTTTGTTGACATCGTATTCGATAGTTGGATTCAAGGTGACTGTTTTACTGCCTCTGTCAGCCTGTGCGTCTATCCCGGTAAGCAAATCGTATATTTGAGAAATATCATCTCTAAGTGAATAGCTCAGGTTGATACGGATATCTCTGCTTTTAGCTACTGATGTTCTTGTCGGTGAGTCTATAGGTGAGTCATCTGCCACATCACCTTTTTTAGCCTTTTTAGGTTTTTTGGCTTTGCTTGTTTTAACATTTTTAATAATGTACCCACCTCCCAAGACTATTTCCTTGCTCTTATTCTCGCGCAGTTGAGTTATACCCAGTTCCAGTGCTCTTGTCATTTTGAACTCAAAATCCAGTTTCATATCCTTCACAGTCTTGACACTCACACCTATGATAGGTACAAATTGCTCCTGAATGCTTACTGCCGGTATTTCGAGCCGGGAGTAGTAATTGTTGTTTGGCGAGAGTTCTATGAAAGGATCTTTTGAATTGAAATTCGGCGAAGTCTGGAAGTTGTTTATTCTGATAGACGATGTATATCCATGTTTGATGGCGATATTTGAAAAGATGTTTTTAAACATTTTCAATTTTGAAAGTCCATTGTAATTGAGCTGCCAGTTGGGTTTCGGGATATAAGTATTGCTTGCAAAAACTTTTTGCTGATCAAGAGCTACATCAAATGCTGATTGTCTTGTATAAGCAGCAATGAATGCAGGTACAATGACGCTATTGTGAGTAGGGCCATAACCTTCCACGTAGGATGGATCAGCCGGGTGTACTCCCGGATTTGAAATATTGGGTAATCTTCGGGATATAATTTCTCTATTTTGTTTGAACTGATTGTATAACCCAAAACTCTCATCAAAAAGGGTATTCATAGCAAAAAAGGACGCATCAAATGACCCTACATCATATTTAGCAAGCTGGAGATATTTGTCACTGCCATCCATTTTTTTATTTCTGAATACCTCAGTGTGATTTTCCTGATACCCTTTTTTCATAGATACATCAATACTGAAATCCTTGAATGGCTCGATCAGTAACTTTGCATCAAAAGTCTGCCTTTTGGTTTGTGAGAGGGCGTCATTAAAATTGTAACTTGGGTTGAACCATGATTTATTTCTGGTCAGCCAGTTATCATCACCCGCAAGGTTGGGTTGCACTCCACCGATGAAATCCCATCCCGGAGACGCAAATCCTTCGCTTTGACCCAACAATTGAGTCTGTGGCATAAATCCAGGTATTATTGTACTTCTATCATCTTTATAATTAAACTTGACAGACCTGACCAGCATCAGCGGCCTGAGTATGATTCTTTCAGCCATGGATGGATCTCTGGGTTTATCTTCTTTCTCCTGCTTTTTGGATTGGGTTTTGGCATCAGTGTCATCTGATACCTGATCAGAAGCTTTGGAAACATCCGAAGGATTAGAGCTCTTTCTGTCAGTAGGAGTAGATCTTTTACGTGGTGCCCTTGTGGCCTTGCCAGATTCAATAGCTTTCAGATAGGAAAACTTATTGTAGAGTTTGCTAAAATCAAAAGTCACATTAAAGCCGGCATTTTGACTATTGCGTATCACATTGCCCAGTGGGGTCCCAAGATCATCAATTGTAATAAGACTGCCTCCATCCCAACCGTATTCTGCTTTGTAATCAGCGGCACCATTGATCCAGTCCAAAATTGGGACGCTTCTGAAAGGCAATCTGTAATTGAGTGAAGCATTATGTGTATAATTTTTACTTCGACCCAGATTACGGATATTCTGATTTCTGTATCGACCAGGATACTCGGGATCGTCAATGACATTTTGTGTCACATTTCTACCTTCCGGATCAAACCACTCTCTTTCTTCCGCTGATTCTGCTATTCCGGCCTGCCTTATCTGATCGATGATAGAATTGCTTGTGGCTCTGAAATTAAATCTAAGAGACTTAGTGATATCCCAATCCAATACATAGTTTCTCTCCCATCTGTACCGCTTATCATCAAATATAAACACAGGAGTATTGGGAAGCCTAAAGGTCCTCGAATTATCCTGATTGATCATCCTGCTGGTAAATGAAAAGTTACTGGGCAACAAGCTGAAATTAAATTCTGACAGCAATTTCAGGGCCGGTATCTTGATAAACTTAAGCGGTTCGATATATTTTGTCTGACGGGCAAATACATAATCCAGTCCGATAGACCGGTTGACTGCTTTGTCTTGTTTGATGAGTGGGTCTGACTTGGTATTTTCTGTATAGGCATAAGAAAAAGCCACATTGGCAGGTGACCACGGCTTACCTGTGCCACCTGCCTGCGTCCTGACATTGGTCACATTAAATGTTCTGATGGTAATTTGTTCTCTTGCTATCTCTTTCAGAGAGTCTCTTTTAGTGCTGTTTTCGATAAGGTTTAACTTTTCTCCTACTTCTAAATCCTGATCAAACGGATCAAACTGCGGTGTGATATAAGTCTTCTGAAGTTGTGCATACACAGGAGCGGATATCTTTAGCGCTGGTGGCAAAAGTTTACCGGCATCAATATTGGCTGCGATGTCAAATTGAAATGTTTCTTCCCTGTTTCGTTCCATCAGCCTTTTGTCCAATGCTCCAAAACCTATGCTGGAATAGTTGGCAGAAAAATTGAGCTCTCCAAGGTCGGCCATTTGCAATTGTACCTTACCTATTGCTGCTCCACCACCGGATTCATTGAATCCGGTCACCCGCAGTTCATTGATCCATACTTCTCCATTATATTCTGAATTTGATTCAAGGTTTTTTAAGGCCACCTGAAAAACTTTTACAGCTCCCAGTGAGGGATTGCCAATCATCCTGATCTTATCACCTTTCTCAGGATTGATGATCATCTCTACAGTATCTCTGACATGGATGTTGTTTTTTATTCTAAACCTTTTCAATTCTAAAAGGCTATCCAAAGGTATATTGATGTAATTTTTATCAGGCCATATATTGTCCTGTGTTTGCACACCTGATTTTGACATAGTGAGCGGCAGGATATACTCATAATAGTTATTGGCTCCTTTTGTTTTTACGTTGGTGTTGTTGCTATTGTCAAAATCTTTTCCCAATCTCAGAACAATAGCTAACTTTCCATCTTCAATCTTTGGACCTTCAGGGGCTGATTCAGCGTGAACAAACATTTGTAATCTTTTGTATTGAACCAGATTGACATTGGCGAGCTTAGTCATACTCAACTCGCAGTCATCAGGAAAATTTTTAAATTTCATCACCATAGACCTTTCGTCCTGAAGCAAATTGGCAAATGTACTGAATGCCTGTGTTCTGACTACACCTTTTGGAGTGACATAATTAAAGGGTAATTTTCCTGAGTTTTCTTCAATACCCACGTCATCGATACTAAACTCAGTGGGATTTGGGCCATCGGTTTTACACACAGATAGCTGTTTACGCCACTGACTTCTCTGCAACTGAAAGTCTGCAAGCCTGAATGTTTTGGGAGATTTGAAATTAGTGAGATACAATCTCATAAACTGAATGGCTCTGAAGCCGGAAATGCCATTGACTGCAATGCCTTCATTGATAGGTACCTGAAATCTATACCATTTTTCTACATTACCGTTGGGCGCTGTCACTAAAGTAGTTTGTCTGTAATGATTACCAAGAATCGTTGTGTCCAGTTCATTGCTCCCTCTAAGTTTTTTTATCTTGATTTTATACTCATAAAAAGCCTCCGTTTGGTCAAGGGATTTGTTATTGTTGATATCTTCTGTATCCGGAAATCTGTTACCTCGAATAAATTCATTACTATTGCTGTTGTCCAATGGAGCATTTCCCTCTGCACCATTAAAAAACTTCATTCTGTTGAGAAGACTTGGTTCATTTCTTAATGACTCATCATTAAAAAATATGAAGTTATCATTTGCAGGGTCTTTTGCTACCGACTCCAGCGTATTGACATTATTGGCCGTCAACCAGGATTCAAACTGCTTCAACTCTCCTGCGTCATTCAAGCCATCAAATCCTAAGTCCTGGGCTTTTCCTTCATTGAGATCAAAGCCATTGACCATAGGTATACTCACAGTCGCCTTTCCAAATCTGGTACCAGTCACAGGTACTCTGCGCTGGGTAGTGGGTAGCGCATTTTCAAAATAAAGAAAATTATCTTTGATGATGTCTTCTGAAATGCTCCCCAGATTAAATATAATTTCTCCTTCTTCATTATCTGCATGACTTGTTCCATCCTGTCTGTCCATAAAAGGATTGAGCATCCAAAATTCTATGCTCTCGTAGTTGGCAGCTTCAAAATCCGAATTTTGGAAATATCTCATGATACCGCCCCATCTTGTTTCTGGTCTGTTGAGTACAATATTGTTGTTTCTGATTGAAAAACCATTACTCACACCAAAAATTCCGTTTCTATTGTCAAAATTGTAAGGACCACGCTCCTCAGGATAATAACTCAGATCAAATGTGAATAATTGCTGCTGACCCGGCTGTACCTGTCTGTTGGTAAACAGCTCAGTCTGTTGAATTATCCTTGTATATGGATTGGTATTGTCCTGATTGGTACGATTGGTTCCCAGATCCATCACGTACCAGTTGAGTTTGGCTCTATTGGCTCCATAAGCCAGATCATTATCCAGGTTTGCTTCTCTGAATTGATTGATAGACAGCGCAGTAGCAGAAGGCGTGCTGGAGAGTGACCATTGATTAAAGTTAAATCCACCAAGATTGAGGTTGGTAATAGCACCTTCAAAATCATCTATATTGGCTATACCTGTATTGTCAAAAGGGGTATTAATGGCTTTAGAGTGACCGGGTTTAATATATGCGGCTTCTGCAGTGATATTGATGTTGGATTTTTCTTTTGTGCTATAAAAGGGAAGTTTATCTATGAGTTTTGTTACTATAGGTACTTCGTCACTGTAATTGAAGTCAATTCCAAAAATTCGGTTATTGATGGGATCATCTCCGACGTTGACTTTTTGCGTAAATGGCCTTTCATATAGTCTCAGGTAAGTCATACCAAAGCTGGATTTTTTATTGATCTGGTAGTCATATCTCAACCCAAGCATATTTTTTTGTTGGAGACTGAAGAGTGAGTTGTCTTCAAACCGCACATCTATGGGTGTACCCTGAGCCAGATATGTGGGATTGATGATCCGCAGTCGACCGAGAGAATAATCTATTTCATAATCCTGACCTTCCACAAGTTGTTTTCCGCCTGCAGACACACGCACTGAACCCTGCGGTACAAATGGCCCAAGTGGAATTTCACCATTATTGGATGAGGACTTCACCCTTCCGTTCATACGAAATTTGTTTTTCGTCAGGTTTTGGGCAGCAATACTGATGGTAGTATCATATAGTTCCTGATACTTATATTTGATCTGAAGCAACTCTTCATCAACACCAGTGATGGGTTTGCCAAGGGCCTTTTCAAAATTCTTTATGCTCAAATGGTCACCAAATGGCTCCAAAATAGGTAGCACTATGCTTCCGCTGCGCTCGATCACAGTGACACCAGGGATATAATCAAATATACCATCCGGCTGAGGATCACCAAATCTGTTGAGCCTGTCGAGATTAAAAAACTGTAACAAAGGTAGCCTGTTCAGGTCTCTTTCAGGCAGATATTTTTTAATAGAGCCGTCATTGAAGTCGTCTTCATAAAATACATCGAATTCAAAATCCTGCTGATTGACTTGGTTGGTCCGCAAGTTATATACGTTTTTCATCATGAGGTCCCACATGGGAGATGTAGTCACCTGATTGGTGGACTTGAGCAACTTGACAAAAAATACTTTTGGTGGCTCCACTCTGGTCGTATCTGTCTGACTGCCCGGTTGAGTGGAAGTGGCTGAAAGCTGACCTACCTGATATAAGGTATCACAATTGGATGTATAGTAGTAATTGTAGGCTACGCCGAGCACCTGATTGGGTCTCAATCGGATATTTAGCGAGAGTGTACCCAATTTGGGATGATAAGTAAATTCAGAAGGAGAAAGTCTTCTGCCTCTGAATACTTCAAAATCCCTGGTTCGCTTCAGTCCGAAGGCAGGTCCGATCAATTGTTTGGCCACTTCATCGATATCTACGATGTCCTTACTCTTTATTATTTTATCGTAGATAGTATTGGCCTGATTTCTGGGTAGGCACAATCCATTGTCATCTTTGGCCTGACAATTGGCTGGGTTGAATGCCGGTACAGAGCTAAATTTTGTTATATCCGGTTCCCCCATGTCTGCAATGGCAGTCACCATCGTGGAATTGTCCTGGTACTCAGGTCTGTCATCTGAAATCCATACTTCAATCTGTGCTATCTGATGTGGTGTGCCTATGTAAGGCATATTGGACAAGTTTCTTTCATACGTTGCTCTGTTGTAGTGTGAGAGAAAAAAATGTCTGTTTTCATCATATTCATTGGGCGTAATGGAAAATTCCTGGACGGACACACCATTTTCGACCCGGATATTATTGGCTTTGGAGCGTTGCTGGGACGCCAGAATTGTAAACCTTGATCTTCCGAACTGAAGTTCTGTTTTCAATCCGAAAAGACTCTGGGCACCTTGTATCAATGTACCTCTCAGAGGAAGGCTGACGTTACCAGCTTCAATTTTTTTGATGATATCATCCTCAGAAAATGCATCCGAGTCGAAAGCAAACTTTATTTGACGGTCAAAGTCGAACGTCGACTGGGTATCATAATTGAATCCCAAATCAAGTTTTTTACCTATTTTGCCATCCACATTCATCCTGATGAGTGGTGTAGGAAAATCAGGCTGACTCTGTCTCTGGGCTCTGATAGGCAACTGTGGGTCGTCCCGTCTGCTATATAGCCATCCGATGCTCAGGTCAACACTTCCTTGCGGTTTGATATTGACTTCAGTTCCACCAAATAATCTATCGATGAGGCTGTTTTTCAGATCAATCTTATCCATGGGATTGATCTTGCCGGTTTTGGTCTTTTTGTCTGATTTGATACCCGCGAGTGTGTTGAAATATTTTTTTTCCTGTTCTTTGGCAATATAATCCATATACTCTTCAAAGGTCATAAACGTAGGTGTACGATAGTATTGGTCACCTACCTTTTCGAGGATGACATAATTTCCCGTTTTGGGGTCATACTCAACTTTTTGCTCTATCTCTTTGGTAGTGATGTCAAAAGGGTTGTTTTGTTTGTCAGTGATAAAATCACCTTTTCTGTCTGAAAACGGTATAGTATCAGTAGGAGCGCTGACTATCAAAGAGTTATCTGTATATGGATCAGGAAGAATTCTGGATGGCAATTTTCCAAATAAATTAAAAACCGCACCCGAGCACAAACAAAATATTAAAAAAAACTGTTTATAATTCATAATTTTGCAAAACTTATTGAATAGCACTGGATTCTGTTTTTTACATAAGAAAACATACCTGCATCAGGAATTAACGTCATTCGGGCAAATTGTCGTATATTTTTTTGTAAAAAAATCCTGTATCAGTTCATATTTTTAAGCACCTGTTTTATTAGATCTTCGACCTGTTCTATTTCCGGGTGTTTGTCTGTGATAAATTTGATTTGTTTTTCTATCACAGGCTTAGGAAATCCCAGAGTAATCAGCGCAGAAAGGGCTTCCTGCTTGATGGAATTGTCTTCCATTGTTGTCAGCACCACATGATCCTTACCACTTTCTTTGATGACCTTATCCTTGAGGTCAAGTATGATACGTTTGGCGGTCTTGGGTCCTATGCCTTTCACTTTTCCCAAGGCAACGGCATTCTCATGTATGATGGCTGTACGCACTTCTTCGGGAGTCATATAGGATAGGATGACTCTGGCTGTATTGACCCCAATACCTGACACGGATATCAATAATATAAATAATGCACGCTCTTCGTCATCACAAAAACCATATATTGAATGTTCGTCTTCCTTAATACTTAGGTAAGTGAATATCTTTATTTTTTCGAGGTTTTCAAGTTTTGAGTACGTGTTCAAGCTGATATTTACATGGTATCCTACGCCGTTACAATCGACGTAAATATATGTTGGTGTCTTGTGGGTTATTGTTCCCTGAAGATAAGCTATCAATGGTTAGATGTTTTAATGTTGCAAATATCGAAACGCAAATATATTGCAAATTATTATAATATTTAAAACCAATGTCGTTTAGATAAGGAATTTTTCTTTGTTTTTACCCTATCTAAATCTTTCCCTTGCAAGGGAAAGACTTCATAAAGAGGTCTTAACTAAACGACATTTTATTAAAATTCTAAAAATGAAATTTTCTGCTCCCTGTGAAAAACCAGAAAGCTATGTGCACTTCGATGCTTTAACTTATAATACCTGTTTAGAGTATTCGACGAAAACATAGATGTTATGATAATCAAATTTTTTCACCATTGTTATAAATGTAATCGTTTGATTATCTATGAAGTAGAAATCAGTATTTTTCTAATCATCTTCATCAAAGACGTCTCCGATTGGATTTAATAAAGGATGTTTATACTCAAATAAATTGGTTTGCAAAAATTCATCTTCTATTGTATTCATTTTGAGTTTAGAATATGTTTAAAATTTTTCTTAGTTGTAAATCAATAGATTATGGTTCTGGCGATAAAATAATCAACGCATTTAGTGAACTAAATAAGGCGATTATTTTGAAGTCAGGTTCATAATATATTGATTTTAAGGCAATAAAAATTTAAACATACTCTTAATGGCGATAGAATTATTTTTATAATAAAGACATGAGTCCCATCGTCTTTAGAAAAATAAATTCTCGTCAGTATAACCTTTGATTCGGCCTTCTGGATGTTTTCTGAAATTCAAATTTCTTCACAATAAGTTGGTTTTTTAAAAATAAAAGCTAAATTTGTCATTAAACCAAATAATTAAATCATTGGAAAAATTGAACCTTCATATTGAAAGCCTTATTTTTTCAGCTGCACCGGCCATCAGTTTTGATGACATCAGGAGCGTCATGGAAGAGCAATTGGGTCAGGAAATCTCTGATGAAACTATTTCCTCAGGCATTGCAGCATTGGTAGAAAAGTACAATAATGACAATTTTTCTTTTGAAGTCGTCGAAATGGCAGGTGGCTTCCGATTTATGACAAAAGGTGCCTACCACCATACTGTAGGAACTTTCCTGAAACAAACCACCAATAAAAAACTCAGCAAACCTGCATTGGAGACACTATCCATCATAGCATACAAGCAGCCGGTCACTAAAACAGAAATAGAGTCTATCCGTGGGGTCAATAGTGATTATTCTATTCAGAAATTGCTGGAAAAAGACCTTGTCGAAATATCGGGAAGAAGTGATGGTCCAGGCAGGCCATTATTGTACATTACATCGCCAAAGTTTACTGATTATTTTGGATTAAAAAGTATACAGGACCTACCAAAACTGAAGGAAATCGAACCTGTAGAAAATCAAATCGGCGAGCCTGCACCTATTGAGACTGAACTAAAATTGGGTCATAGTGTTGATAAACACGAAGAAGAAGAATAGTAAATACATGGAAAATACGGTTTTAGTCAATAAAGTGGCAGAAAGCGGTCTGATCACCATCAATCTGGAAAATTATTTTCCTCAGCATGATTTTGAAGTATTTGATTTGAAAGATCACCTTTTTCACGGTCTTATCCTGAAAGAAAAAGAATTCAGAGATGCTTTAAAGACAGAGGAATGGACAAAGTATCAGGATAAGATAGTTCTTATCATTTGTTCTGTTGATGCCATTATACCATTATGGGCATATATGCTCATCGAATCCTATCTTTATGGCATTGCTGCGGATACTTATCACGGAACAGAAGAAGATTACCTGCGCATGTATTACAAAAATGTATTGAACAAAATGGATTTTGAAAAATATATTGATCAGCGTATCGTTATAAAAGGGTGTAGTCACAAGCCTGTACCTGCTTATGCCTATGGCTACATCACAAGCTTGCTCAAACCGTATGCACAAAGCATCATGTTTGGAGAACCTTGCAGTACAGTTCCCATATTTAAAAGACCCAGAAAATTGGACTAATTTAATAAAATAGTATAACCCAAAATAAGATGAACAGATATCAAAAACTTTTTCCTTTATTCGGATTCCTGACTGGCATCATTTTTACCATGCTCATATTCTTATCGTATAGTACTGAGAAGCAGGCAAAAGTTGCGAGGTTTTTTAACCTGCCGCAGCAAGTGCGTTCCGTCAATTTGGATAAAGAGTTTGATTTTGCAGGTGAGCCTGTACCAATGAATGAAGATACCAGAGAAAGGCTGGATCGGGAGTTGAGTGTCAATGCTTACTGGCAATCTACTACGCTCCTGAATCTGAAAATGGCACACAAACATTTTCCTTTAGTAGAAAAAATTCTGCAGGAAAATGGTATACCTGATGACTTCAAATATCTGGCAGTCGCAGAAAGCGGACTAAGAAATCTGACATCTCCTGCATCGGCAAAGGGTTACTGGCAATTTATGAAACTAGCCGGTGGTGAAATGGGCCTTGAGATCACTGAAGATGTGGACGAAAGAATGAATATTGAAAAATCGACGCTGGCAGCTGCCAAATACATCAAACAACTCTACAGAAGATTTGGCACCTGGACCAATGTAGCAGGAGCTTACAATGTAGGACCGACTTCTTTTGCAAAGACCCTTGCCGAACAAAAAGAAAACAGCTACTACGATGTAAATATCAATGAGGAGACATCAAGATATCTTTTCAGAATCATAGCTATCAAGGAAATAGTCAAAAACCCGGGTGATTTTGGTTATTTTCTTGAGGATCATCATAAGTACAATCATGCAGGTAATCTGAAAACTTTAAAGATGACGTCTTCCATTCCCGACCTCGCTGATTTCGCACATCAGCATGGTACCACTTACAGACTGCTCAAATACTACAACCCATGGCTCATCAGTAAAAAACTGACTATCACCCCGGGCAAAGAGTATACTATTAAAGTACCTGAAAAATAGAAAAAACTATTTTCAACATAAGGATACACTGAACTTTTCAAAACACAAACAAATGAACACCATAAGATTTATTTTATTTTGTATAGCACTATTGAATATCCAATGGAGCAGTCACGCGCAGACTAAAATAAAACCTGAAGAAATCAGGGACAAAATGCAATGGTTTTCAGATGCTAAGCTTGGTATTTTTATTCACACTGGTATTTATGCAGTCAACGGCATCGATGAGTCGTGGAGCTTCCATAACAAAAAGATAAGCCATACCGACTACATGAAGCAACTGAATGGCTTCACTTTGAAAAATTACAACCCTGAATTTTGGGCTGATCTTATAGCAGAATCCGGTGCCCGGTATGCTGTCATTACTACAAAACACCATGATGGAGTAGCTACCTACAATACGACACTCAATAATCTTAGCACAGTAAAAGCCACCCCTTCAAAAAAGGATATGATCACACCCTTTTTTAGTGCTCTGAGAAAACGAAATATCAAATGTGGTGCATATTATTCGCTGATCGACTGGACATATGATGACTATCCCGGATTTTTGAAAGATAGTTCGCGATACAAAGTGGAAAATGATTATGCCAGATGGAATCGTTTCAGGACATTTTTTCAGGGACAGATTTCTGAAATTTCTAAGCAATTTAATCCTGATTTATGGTGGTTTGATGGCGACTGGGAACACAGTGCCGAAAGATGGGAATCTGAAAAAGTACGGCAAATGATCTTATCCCGCAATCCTCAATCCATCATCAATGGCAGGTTGCAGGGTTATGGCGATTATGATACTCCAGAACAGAATTTTCCTGTGACCAAACCTAAATACCCCTGGTGGGAACTTTGCATGACGATCAATGATAGCTGGGGATTTCAGATACACGACAAAAGCTGGAAGACACCTTATGAAGTGATTACCATTTTTGCTGATGCCATCTCACACGGTGGAAATCTGCTTCTTGACATCGGACCAAAAGAAGATGGTACCATACCTCCTGAACAGATCAATGTATTGAAAGAACTGGGTGCATGGAATAAAAAACACAGCGAAGCCATCTTCGGCACTACGGCAGGATTGCCACAAGGTCATTTTTATGGCCCGACCACCTTATCCAAAGACAGTACCAGTATTTACCTTTTTTTGCAGGGCAATCCCAAAGAGCAGACCGTTGTAAAAGGATTGTTTGATGATATAAAAAGTATCAGTGTCGTAGGAAGCAATACTGCTCTACCCTGGAAGATAGTCGGCAAAATCTCCTGGAGTCAGGTTCCCGGCCTCGTATATATCAATGTGCCGGCAACGAGTCATGACAAATATCTGACTGTACTCAAGATAGAGCTAAAAAAACCTGTAAGATTGTACAGAGGATCAGGAGGATTGGGCATATAGCTTTCACAATATTTACCCCAAATATCTATTTTAATGCTTCATGAAAGATACAAATATTTTTCAACCGTATACATTTACCAGGTCAGGACTTACCGCTAAAAACCGAATCACACTCGCACCTATGACCAATGGCCAGAGTCATGCTGATGGTACCCTGGGAGATGATGAATACAGATGGCTCATAAGACGGGCCAAAGAAGATTTTGGTGTCATCATCACTTGCGCGGCTCATGTTTCGGCAGATGGTCAGGGATGGCCGGGAGAACTCGGGATTTGGGACGATAGTCATATTTCAGGCATCAAACGACTTGCAAACGGATTACACGAATACGGGTCATTGGCTCTGGTTCAAATCTTTCATGGTGGAGCACGGTCGCCCGAACATCTTACCGGTACACAACCCTGGAGTGCATCACCACTCATCTATACCACAGGTAGCAAAAACATCGATGTCAGGGGAGCAACAGAACATGACATTTTGCGTGTTACAAAAGATTTTATCAGGGCGGCAGTCAGGGCTAAGGAAGCTGGTATGGATGGTGTTGAATTGCATGGCGCTCACGGTTATCTGATTCATCAGTTTTTAAGTGCTGAGACCATTACCCGCACTGACCGATACGGTGGAAGTGCCGAAAACCGAAGCCGGTTTCTTGAGGATATTCTTACGGGTATAAGAGATCAGGTGGATGATCGCTTCATAGTAGGAGTCAGAATATCTCCTGAAGACAAATATACGTTTAAAGGCATAGACTTTGACGAAAGTGTGGCACTGGCTTCCAGACTGGCCAAACTGGGTGCGGACTATATTCATCTCTCTCCATGGAATGCTTTTAAAAAACCGGACAAATATCCATCAGGTGACAAAGCATTGATTACGTGGTTTAGGGATACTCTGCCTGTGGATGTGCCTGTGATGGTGGCCGGAGAGATTTGGAGTTCAGATGATGGTGCAAAAGCTATGGATTTAGGGGCGGATTTTATAGCACTGGGCAGAGCTGCTATTGGCATCCCTGACTGGCCTGCCAGAGCTCGGGATCAGGCATTTGTTCCCGGATATCCCCCATATACACCTGAGTATCTTCGAGCCTGTGACCTGAGTGACACTTTTATTGATTACATGAGGAGATGGCAGGGTTTTGTCGGATAATTTGGTAGAGAGGATAGAGGAAATAAGGTAAGGATGATATATTTACGACATTGATCATATTATGACAAAAATATAGCCGCTCCTTACGCAAGGACATCCCGGGATTTGTCCAATCGATGGGCGTCAATGAAAGGGTTTTTTGGGTGCGGGAGTAGGAGGGTATTGACGTAGGTTTTAATGAACATTTCAGAAAAAGATGATCTTTCCTTTATATTACCTATGATTAATTTTTTGCAGTATTTCAAAAATATCTTTTTCAATCTCAGGTGTTCCATTTGAGTATTTTATATCAACAATTTCATGGAATTCATGGTCAAGTTCAGGATCATATTCAAATTTATGTAAACTTGGAAGCCCCATTGGCTCGGAATAAAATATTTACCATCCAATAAAGATTGATAAATCGGTTTTTTAATAAATTCAGTGTATCAATCGGTTTTATTTGGAATAACTAAAATAGAATATTGCTTATATTTTGCTCTATCCCGATACATATACTCAATTGAAACGCTCATGATTTCTTTTTCTTTTTATGCGTTAGATAACTTCAAAGCCTATTTTGCTTAGAAATTCATAAGTAAGGTCATAAAATTCTGGTTTTCTTGTATGATCTTCAAAATCACCTTCTGGTATTGCAATAATCATTCCTTGCCTTGCTCTGGTTAGTAAAACTCGATATGCATTAATTAGGTATTTTTTTCGCCCTTCTTTCTTTATATTTTGCCATTTGTTACCCACAAAAGAAAAAGATTTCCAGCCATTTTCTGTATAACGTAAATCACCGTCCCACATAACGCAAGTCCAATCAAGTTCTAGGCCTTGAACCTGGAATTCTGTAGCAACATCTTCCAAAAAATATGAAGATCTAATATCATCTTTACCATCCAAAAACCAGTTTACTGGATTCATGGGAGATTTTACATCTATGGCGTAGGGTTTAAGTCTATAAGCTTGTGAAGATACTACTTTGCCATACCTTTTGGAACCTCGGGCTTTTTCTTTTAACCATTTTTTTACTGCTTGCAGATTTCTAGTAAGTACAATTGGGTACTTTCCTTTTAATGTTAATATCTTGTTTATAGTAATAATTCAACATTTTAGTTGGCTATTTTTATGCTTGAGGCAAAGTTCTAAAAATTCTTCCGCTTTAGCAAGCGGATGCTGCGACGATCTGGCGCCGTAAGCAATGTTTTCAAAGCACTTATTTTCTTCAACTCATAGGGTCTGACTGAGATAAGCAATATCATAGTACTATATGATAATGATCACTTATACTTTTATTTATTTTCAGTATATTTGATTTACATAATTATATGCCATGAAAATAATAAATTTTATTTTAAAGTTAAAAATTATATTGTTTAGTTTATTATGGTCAATATCCTTTTTATCCTTCACACAAGTTCAAAATCCTTACCAGGAAAGATTTGAAAAAGCAAAACAAAATTTGCGGGAAGTGATTCCAACTTTGCCTTTTTTTGCACAATCGAACAAGGAAGGAAAGGCAATTGGAGATCCTCTTAAGTTTAACTATGGTAACATGAAGGCCAATGGATCCGTTAATTTTAGTGAGCCTGCAAGAATCGATTTTAATACAAGCTGGGAAATTGAATTATTTTCCAGAACACGCTCTGAAGAAGTAATGCGCCAAGAATACGATAATAATGTTTTGTTTGCTGTTGGCAAAAATAATCTAAGGGTTGGTGCTATGGGAAATAATTCCTGTGTAGGATCGGATGCAAATCCAGGAACCTGGGATCCTAATGTGAGCGGAGACCCGTATGAAGGTACTGGAAGGGTTTTTGTGGTGCTTCCTTGTGCTACCATAACCGTTCGCGCTGGAATATCAATTTATGCGAGTGGTGCACATGGTGCCAGAGTTAAGCCCGATGTGATTGAAGCATGCAGAGCTGCAGGAGAAAAATGGGCATTGGAGATAGCTCAAATCTTTATCACTTCTCTTCAAAATTACTCGTGTAATATCATAGATCAGAATAACAACAATAATAACCCTGCTGATGAGAACTGTCAATTGAGCATTCGCAGTGATTGTGCTTCACTTGAACTGATACCAGGAGAAGTAAGTAAGATTTGTAACTTTTATGTAAAGGGTTGGAATTATTCCGATAAAAGGGTATTTCTCACCTTACCACAAGTCACAGATAATTGGGGATCGGTACCCGGAGGCATTGTAGTTGTAAATGATGGAAGTGCGTGGCCTCCCAACATGAACCGGCCCGAACACGGATTTGCGTTATATTTTTCAGCAAGAATTACTGCACAACCACAGCAACTCCCTCTTCAAGTACATGTAAGTCAAGAAGGATGTAAATCTGCTTCAATGGTACTACCAATTACAGTAAAGCAAAAGGGATCAGCAGGCTTGATAAATCCGGTTTATATGCAAAACATATTTTATCTGGGCCTTTATCTTGGCTATGCAGAGTATGTCGCCTACAAACGCGGGGACGTCAATTATATATCAGATAACGTAAACTCTGCCAGACAATATGCAATTTCTATTGGTTTAGCTACAGACGGTTTTGACGATGTTCTAAATGAAATTCAAAAATATCCTGCATCAGGACTATTATATTCAAAAATATCTGTGACCAGGGAAAATACAGGTCGGTTTATAAGTAAAAACTGCAACTGTGGTGGAGTACTTACCAATCCATGGTATGCTTATATGCTTGGATACCAACTTGGTTTTGCTGAAGTCCATAGCTGGCAGAATGGAGATAAATACTATTTAATCAATAACGTACTTGAGCCGGCGCGCCTAAATGCTTCCAATTGCGGTTTTCCAATTGTATCATTTGATATCCTACTTAAAAATCTCAGAAGAAGAATGACAGTAAATCAGGCTTATTCATCAGTTGTTTCCATACGTAACAATATGGCAGAATATGCCAATAGGTGGTGCCAATGGTAGTGTCAAAGCTTAAAATTTAAAAATTTGAAGTACATTTAAAAATGTTATCTGTATATAATAAAGACAGTTTATGGAATTAATCCAGGTGAAGATATAAACTTCCAATAAAAACTCGAATCTTTATGATTTTATGCAGAGATTAAAATACCATGGCTGTGTTATTTTTAATATATGATTAATAGTAATAATTCTGATATTTAGATACAAATAGAGGAGATTTGAACTTAGATTTTTACTATTACCTAAAAATCTAAAATGATAATCTATTACGACCTCCAAATACTTCAAAATCAGTCTCCGCCGCGGCGGATCACTTTTAGCTTCGCACCATAATGGTGACTATGATTTGTCGCTAAAAGTGCTGATTTTCTTGTATTTGAAGCTCTCACTACGAATCTCATTTTAGATATTTAGGTATTAGTTGACTTATACCGACGAGAATTTATTTTGCAAATAATTCTGTCGCCATTATAAAGACGATAAATGTCTTTAAAGACAAGCTTCGCTTCGTCCTTACTGAAAATGAATAAATTGATAAATTAAATTTTCGCAAACCAATTTATTTTGAGTATAAATCCTCTATACTTCATGAAACCTGTCTCCGAAAATAAGCTTCCTCAAGTGGTTTCGGCTTCTCCGCCGCGGCGGATGCGCTCAACCACCGTCTTCGAATTATAACAGGTAACTGAGCGCACTTACCTACATTTTTCTTATCATATATATACTTTAACATAGCCAATGCCATTAAGAGTATTTTAAGTATATTTCAAAATATATTAGTTTGCGAAAAATAGCTTAACCAACATCCTGATTTTGAGCATTATGAAGACATAATTTTTCTTAATGAAAATTATCATGGGCGTAAAATTTCATCATCTGGTCGAATGTTTACTCATTTTCCATAAAACGGTCTTTATTGACCAAAATAGTCGCTTATTTTCCATTATAACTACTATATGGGCATTTATTTCCCATTATAGCACTCGGATAATGTTGGATATTCCAAAACTAATGATGCCAATACCCTGCCTACTTCTTCGCTTCTCCAAATCTTTTTCCGGTCCATTCTCGTTGTTGTCCCGGATTGAGATATGTCCAGGCCAATATCCTGCTGGTCTTGTTGCCTTGTCCCATAGGGATGATCCGGATGTCTTTGGCACCGATATCTCTGAGCGCTGTTTGTGTTCTTCTTACAAGGGATTGCTTTGATATCAGTGTAGTAAACCACAATACTCTGTCCCCGAATGCTTTGCTTTGTGTGATCATATCTTTAACAAATCGCTCTTCGCCGCCATCACACCATAATTCTGTAGATGTCCCACCAAAATTTAATACCTGCACAGGTGGCTTCGTAGGATTAAGATTTTTCAACTTTCGCATTGTTCCTGACCGAGCCTCTGCAGCAGATGTATGAAATGGAGGATTGCAAATCGTCATGTCTATATATTCATCAGGTTTAATAATGTGGGTGAAGATATCTCCGGCGTCCGGATTGAAGCGTAAGATAACCTTTCCAGCCAAATGCGGATTTTTATCAATGATGGCTTGTGCTGAAGTGACAGCAGCAGTGTCTATCTCACTGCCTATAAACGTCCATCCATATTCACTTACGCCGATGACAGGGTAGACACAACTAGCACCCACCCCTATGTCCAGCACCGTGATGTGTTCTCCTTTGGTTATCTTTCCATAATTGGATTGAGACAGCAAGGTGGCGGTATGATGTATATAATCAGCTCGGCCCGGTATGGGAGGACATAGATATCCCTCGGGTATATCCCATGATTGTATACCATAATAATGCATCATCAGGGATGTATTAAGTGCACGAACTGCTTTGGGATTAGCAAATTCAATAGAATCATCCCCATATATATTTTTAGTGATAAATGGGCAAAGCGGCGGATATGATACCTTCAGTGCATCGAAATCATATCGCTCACGGTGTATGTTGCGATGGTGCAGTCTCGTTTTTTCAGCCGGGTGTTCCCGCTTGTCTGCATGAGATTTTGGTTGATTAATGTGCATTTTTTTTTAAAAAATTACGAATGTAAAATTAGAATTGGCGAATAAAATTTTTGAAGACATAGTTGTCATAAGGGATTACCGAATTTCCTTTATTAATATCTCGCAAAGATAACTCCTTCTCATGTCATTCTATGAGAGATGGTCTTCTGAAATAACCCGTATTTCTATTTTACCTTTTCTAAAAACAAAAAATTTCAATACATCCTTCATGGTATTACTTTAACCCAGAGTACAATAAAGATGATTCTTATTGTTATTATAAAAGCAATTTGGTTACTATTGTTTACATTTGTGCTCAACTTTCAGATTTAATAACTTTCAGATTTTATGGAATGACTTATACCTATTATGGAAAACAACATCAAAAAACCATCTCAACTTCTTCATCTTACTGAGATTTTCAGATCACTGATTGAAACTATCAGGGGCTTCTTTTACCTGCTTTTTGCAAAAAAGGAAAATATAGGGCAGGGCAAAGTTGTAATGGTGGTCCCGGGACTGTTGACATCTGATTTCTGGACAGTAATTCTGAGGAAATATCTGTCTAAAAAAGGATTTCAGGTATATGGCTGGGAAATGGGCACCAATCTGGGTCGAATGGAAAAATTACCTGAACTCATTTCAAAAATTGAAGCTATAAAAATCAGACACAATCAGCCCATTATTCTCATTGGCTGGAGTATGGGGGGCTTGTTCAGCCGCGAAGTGAGCCACCAGCGACCAGACCTTATATCCAAAGTCATGACATTGGGTAGTCCTTTCGGAGATATACAGGCTCCCAACAATGCAAAGTGGGTTTTCGAACTATTGAATGATGATTACGATGTTGACCATACTTTGGTGCTGCGACTGTCATCGCCTGTAAGTATGCCATCTGTCGCTTTTTAT
Source organism: Saprospiraceae bacterium (assembly GCA_016713025.1). Lineage (NCBI taxonomy): Bacteria > Pseudomonadati > Bacteroidota > Saprospiria > Saprospirales > Saprospiraceae > Saprospiraceae bacterium. The sequence goes on from JADJPZ010000002.1 coordinate 229,849, forward strand.
TCCAAAAAAGATGGAATTGTGCCTTGGGAAGCCTGTATGGATAAAATTACAGATGAACACCATCTCAATGTAGAAATAAGAAGCAGCCATTTTGGAATGGGTGCAAATCCGTCCGTTTTAGATGCTATTGTTCAAAATGTCTGACGGAGCAGATTTCGATCTTTAAAAATTCGTGCCCGTACACACAAATAATTTGCATTTTAATTTCTATATTTAATCAAAGCATAATATATTTGTTGTCTTGATGAAGAAGGTAACAATAAAAGATATAGCCAGAATCGCAGGTGTCTCCAGAGGTACTGTGGATCGAGTGATCAATGAACGAGGCAATGTTGCCGAAGACGTTGAAAAAAAAATTATAAAAATTGCCGATGAGCTTGGGTATGAAAAAAACCTCATGGCCAGTGCACTTGCTTCCAGTAAGGTCTATAAAATTGCAATAGTCAGCCCGGATCCCAACAGTGACATCTTTTGGGAGCAACCGCGTGAGGGTATGATCAATGCACTCGAACTCGTAAGACATTATGGAATTCAGGTAGAGTATTACGATTTTGATCTTTTCAGGAAAGATGAATTTAATATGCAAATGGACAATGCTATCAAATCAAGACCTGATGCTATCCTTACTGCCCCTGCATTTACCACTGAATCCCTTGAACATCTTGAAGCGGCAGAAAAATTGGGAATTCCCTTCATCACAATCAATACAGAGATAGAACATCCCGGCATACTCTGTTATGTAGGACAAAATTCATACAACAGTGGCTATCTGGCAGCCAGACTTTTTCACCTTAGGTTAAAAAAAGGGGATGAAATCATCGCCTTCAATTTGGGGCACACCCTTACTAACGCTCAACATTATTCTGATAAAGTTGAAGGACTCAAAGCATATTTTGCAGAACATAATATGTTTGAAAATCCTGTTATCTGGTATGAATTTGATCAGTTTTTGGATGAAGTAAAATTAAGAGATTTCTGGGAAAGAGTCAGAAGCCAACATCCAAAAATGAAAGGAATATTCTTCACCAATTCAAGAGCATACAGAATCGCACAGTTTTTTACCACAGATGATGTTAAAAAATATGATGTAGTAGGATTCGATATGATCGGGCCAAATATCCAATATCTCAAAGAAGATAAGATAGACTTTATCATCAATCAAAACCCAATTTTGCAGGGATACACAGGCATCATGAATTTTGTCAATCACTTTGTACTCAAAAAAGAAGTTAAAAAAACCCAATACCTGCCTTTGGATATCGTTTTGAAGGAAAATGTGGATTTTTACATTGATAATTTTCATAATGGCTCTATGGTTAAGGGCTAATTTTTTCAGTCGAATAATTTTATAGCTCAAACCAACCAAATGAAGTCAAACTTTGCCATAGACCAAAGACTTTAAAAACATGGATCGAAGAAAATTTATTAAAAGCGGCGCCGTTATATCTGCTTTTTCAGCCCTGAGGCCTGAGCAAGATGTTCTCTCCAAAAATAAAAAGCCATCATTCAGAGCCGTGTTCATGAGTGATGTTCATGTGAAAGATGATGAAATATCAAAGGCTGGTATGGCAAAAGCGCTGACTCATATCAATCAACTGAAAACCAAACCTTCGTTTATCATCAATGGTGGAGACAGTATCATGGATGCGCTGGCAGCTGATAAAACCAAAACTGCCAAACAGTGGGAAATCTGGACTGAAATCCTCTCTGCACACAACAAACTGCCGGTGTATCACTGTATAGGCAACCATGATGTTTGGGGTTGGCAAGTGAAGGACGAAAGCATCAAATCTGACCCGCTTTACGATAAAAACTGGGCCATCAAGGTACTGAATATGCCCGGGCGATATTACAGTTTTGAAAAATCTGAATGGCATTTTATCGTTTTGGACAGTGCTCAGGAAAACAATGGTGGTTATATCGCCAGATTAGATGATGCACAATACACATGGCTGGAAACGGAACTAAACAGTATCCCGGCAAATAAACACATTTGTATCATATCGCATATACCGATAGTTTCATTTTGCAGTGCCATGTTTTTTGATGATATGCTGCCCAATGGCGACTGGAAATTATCCAGGGCATTACTCCATACCGATGCGCGTCGTTTAAAAAATTTATTTAAAAAACATTCCAACATTAAAGCATGTCTGAGTGGTCATATCCATCTACAGGATCATGTGACATACCTGGGAGTTCAATATTTTTGCAATGGCGCCATCAGCGGAAAATGGTGGAAAGGGGAATTTCAGGACTTTGAGCCTGCCTATGCGCTATTTGAGTTTCATAAAGACGGAACCATCAGAAGAGAAATCATTGAGTATGATAAACCATAATTAGCATTAAAACTGTTTTAAAATTGAAAGGCATGAGATTTATTTACATTTTTATTTTCTACATTTCGATATCCGGATATCATCTGAATGCTCAGGTAACTTCAGGATTTATAGATTCACTTGCAGAATCATGCCTGAAATCGTTCAATGTAGCAGGTGCTGCAATTGCAGTGGTACAGGATGGCAAAGTGATCCATTCTAAAGGATATGGATATAAAAATATTCAATCCAAAGAACCCGTCAATGAGCATACCAACTTTGCCATCGCTTCCAACACCAAAGCATTTACAGCCGCCGCCCTTGCGATATTGATAGAAGAAGGCAAGCTAAAGTGGGAAGACAGAGTGATCACATACATACCTGAGTTTAAGATGTACGACGATTATGTGACTAAAAATTTCAATATCAAAGACTTACTGACTCACAGGAGTGGACTTGGGTTGGGAGTGGGAGACCTGATGATGTTTCCTGATGGGACTGACTTTACTATAAAAGATATCGCTACTTCTTTTCAGCACTTCAAACCTGTGTCTGCATTCAGAACTCAGTATGACTATGACAACATGCTTTATCTTGTGGCAGGAGAAGTGATAGCGAGAATCTCAGGTAAAAAATGGCATGAATTTTTACATGAAAAGATCATTTTACCGCTGGGTATGGAGCATACTTTTTGTGACGAAATACGTGGATTTAAGGATGAAAACATTGCTTTTCCGCATGGTATTGCTGATGGTCAGCTCAAAGCTCTTCCACATTTTCACCATACTGCCAATGGGGCAGCAGGCGGGATACTTTCCAATGTCAGTGATTTGTCAAAATGGATGATCACACAATTGCAACAAGGCAAATATGGAGAAGATAAAAGTAAAACACTCTTTTCCGAAAATAGTCATCGGGATATGTGGCAGATTCACACCACTATACCCGCATCCAGAAACAAAAGATACAATTCCCATTTTAGTGGCTATGGTCTAGGCTGGTTTCTCTCAGACAAGGTTGGAAAAATGGTAGTAGAACATACAGGTGGTTTGCCTGGCATGTTGTCCAAAACACTTTTGTTGCCAGACCTTAATGCAGGTGTTGTGGTGCTTACCAATACCGAACCAGGTGGGGCAGCCATGTTTTCAACAATTACACAAACGATTATGGACAAGTATCTCAAACTTGATCAATTCGACTGGCAGTCTTATTACATATCCCGGATGAAAACCATGCTTCACACCGGAGACTCTGTCACTACTGCAGTATGGCAAAAAGTTGCATCTTCAAAAAATATCAACCCCCAAATACCCACCTTTACTGGAATGTATGAAGACAAATGGTTTGGAAAAATAGAAGTTTTTCATAAAGAAGGCAAGTTGTATATCCAATGTCTGAGATCTCCTAAACTCAATGGGGAACTCCAATACTATGATACTGATACCTTTGCCGTCAAATGGGAATATCAGGATATGAATGCTGATGCTTTGGTAACATTTTTAAAGAACAAAACCGGCATCGCCAACCGAATGAAGATCAATGGCATTTCACCCAATATTGATTTCAGTTTTGATTTTCACGACCTTGATCCGGTGAGGGTTAGAAATTGATTAAATAGATAAATTTTCAAAAATGGAACCAAAATATGTAAAGAATTTAATGATTGTTTCATTTTTGATTTGGGTCTTCGAAATGTTCAGCAAATATTACATCAATAATGAACTTATTAAAATTACTAGTCCAGTACATATTTGGCTCATAGCAGGTTTTGGATGGATGATATTATATTTTGCACTAATAAAAAAAACTAATAGATAAAATTTATCTGTCAAAGCAATTTTAAGTATCAAAAATAATAAATCACTTTAACATATACCTACCCACCTCCTTAATAATATCGATTGGAGCAGCATTGTTGGAATTGGTGAGGACGATGATCGATAATCCCTTGTCCACATACCGTAGATAATGCGTCCTGAAACCAATATTGCCGCCACTATGACCTATCGTTTTATGACCATCTATCGTATCTATAACCCAACCAAATCCATAAAAGGTCTCTTGTTTCTCTGAAGTCCTGAAATGTGGATACCAGAGTTTATCCCAGTTTTCAGGACTTAGAATGATGTTTTTTTGAAGCAGGACTTGCTCCCATTTGACCATATCTGATGTGGTGGACAGAAAACCACCGGATGGCCGGATGGCTATCATCGGCTCTGCATTGACATATGTTCCATTGTTATACACATATCCGTCTGCACGATGAGGTATCACAGGGTAGTATTCGGTCAGATACGTTTCCTGCATGCCCGCAGGGTCGAACAATTCTTTTTTGATATACTCCTGCCATGGCATCTTACTCACCTGAGTGATGATTTCAGCTATAATAAAGTAACCCAGGTTGCAGTATTGGTATTTTGTGCCGGTAGGAAATTCCAATGGCGCACTATATGCAGATTTGATCACATCAAGTTCACTTTTTACCATAAAATTTTCATATCCGGGTGCTTCCCGTACCAGCCCGGAAGTATGGGTCAGCAAATGTTTGATCGTGATTCCTCTCCAGAATTCAGGTGCATCAACAAAATACTTTTTCAAATGATCATCCGGCGATAATTTTCCATCTTGCGCAAGTTTGATGATCGCGGTTCCGAAAAACTGTTTGCTGATGGAAGCAAGTCTGAATACCGTTTTTTCAGTCGCAGGTACACTATGCTCGAGATTGGAGTAACCAAAACCTTTATTTACGATAGTTTTACCATTTTGGATGATGGCGATAGAAAGTCCCGGAATTTTTTGCTTTTCCATATGATTTTTGATAATTATATCTATACTGTCAGTTTGTCCACAGAGGCGGATTAATAAAAACAGCATAAAAAACACAGTATTAATCGTCAGCTTCATGTTATTTTGGATTTATTGATGATTTCATTTCCTATGGTACACTGAAGACACCTGAACTCTTTACAATATTGAGTTTTCAGATGTATCAGTGCCTGAGAGTCAAATGAAGACTTACAATGCAGGCCGTAAGACTTCCACATATCTGTGATATTATTGTTTTCTGACGCAAGGTGTTCCAGGATATTGATGGCTTTTTCGATATACTTTTCTTCATCATTCAACTTTCCGTAAAAATACAGGATAGGACAAACGGCATTGATCAGTAAAATGTCTTCAAAGTCGCTTCCTGTTACTTTTTTCTGATATTTGGATTCAGAATCAAATTTATAGTGGGTATCCCAATATGCGCTTGCAGTGGATTTCAAAATGCGTTTTATTTCGGCAGGACTTTCAGTTTCTTTTATCATACTGAAAATCCCCGAATTGCCGGCTATCAATGAAGCAAACTGAGCAAGGCGGATAGTTGGAAAATTTACAGGTCGCAATTTACTGAATTTCCAGGATACAGCATCGATGTTTTGAAGCTGGTACTTATGTTTTAGAAAAGTATATTCTCTTTTCAGGCTCTGAAAATACTCATCTTTATAGTCAGCCAGAAGCATACCGGACTGCCCGAAAATCAATGCTTCGATAGCCAATGGTTTATCTTTGTTTTTGGCAAGTATGGATGAAGGCAGACTTTTGGCTACTCTTTCAAAAGGTTCGGCATTGACCTTTGCACCAAAATATCTTGCCAGCAGGATGTATAAGGTTTCTTCCCAGTCGTTTTGCGTATGTTCCAGAATGATATTTACGACATTTGATTTTTGAAATAATCGCTCCACAACTAAGCCGTATTTCCAAAAGTGTATTTTTTCGTGATCCACATTTTTCAGGAGTCTTGCACAGGGAATTTCGTCCTGAGATTGCATCAGATACAAATATTGATTCAGAAAAATACCCGGTATTTTACCTTTTAGCTCTATGGTAGGTATGTCAAAATCACTATTTGCCGGTTTTATTTCCTTGTCATTTTCATACACTACATGTAAGATTACATTTTCATAGGCTTTGTCATGTTGGTGCCGATGTTTATTCCAGTCAGAACTGAATACGTGCATCTCTATATTTCCTGCCCAGATGGTATCACCGATCCTGATTTTTGCATTAAAAAAATCCGGTCCTGAATCTACATTGTACATCCCGTAGTCGATGACTTCGACACTCCTGCCATCAGTTGTTTCAAAATGATGGAGAGGCACCTTTTTTGTTCTCCAGAGATAGTGCAGAAAGTCTTCTTTTATAGGCGTAAGCATCATACTTTTTCAAATACTTTAAAGGTATAATCAAACAGATTTTTATCATCCTTTTTATGTTCTGATAAAGACACAAGACGCCATTCAGTCATGTCAATATCAGGAAAAAACACATCTCCTTCTACATCCGTATCGACTTCAGTAATGTATATCTTATCCCATAGTTCAGTAGTTTGCTCATAAATCTGACCACCGCCTATGATAAATACTTCCTTCTCTCCTGCCTGATGAGCCATATGCAATGCTTCAGGTATCGATCTTGCTATCAGACAGTTGGACGAAATAAAAAACGGATCTCTCGTGACGATGATATTTGTCCTCTTTGGTAGTGGTTTTCCAATAGAAACATAACAATTTCTGCCCATGATCACCGTGTGTTCTATAGTGGTTTTTTTAAAATATTGCAGGTCTGCAGGAAGATACCACGGAATATCATTGTCTTTACCTATGACTCTGTTTTTAGCCAATGCCACTATACACGAAATGATCATATCAAATTGTTGAAGTTAGAGTATGTTTAAATTTTTATTGCCTTAAAATCAATGTATTATGAACCTGACTTCAAAATAATCGCCTTATTTAGCTCGCTAAATGCGTTGATTATTTTATTGCCAGAACCATAATCTCTTGATTTACAACTAAGAAAAATTTTAAACATACTCTTAATAGTACAAAAGTAATCGAATTAGGTAAAAAATTCACAAAATTTATTTTCATGGGTGATATTCTGCTATATTTACCACACAAAATGGTAAACACTGTATGAGCTTTCAGATCAGAGAACAAGATAAAAAATATGATGTCGTCATAGTAGGTTCGGGAGCAGGAGGTGGCATGACCGCCAAAGTACTCTCGGAGGCTGGGCTGTCAGTCGCTGTAGTTGAAGCCGGCGGCGATTTTGATCCTGCCAAGGAAGAGTTTCGGACTCAACTAAAATGGCCGTGGGAGTCACCAAGAAGAGGAGCAAATACTCAGCGGGCATTTGGCGATTTTGATGCTGCCTGGGGAGGATGGGAGATAGATGGCGAACCCTATGTAAGGGCCGAAGGTACAAAATTTGATTGGTTCAGATCTCGGATGCTCGGTGGAAGGACCAATCACTGGGGCAGGATTTCATTAAGATTCGGACCCAAAGATTTTAAACGAAAAGACATTGATGGCTTGGGAGATAACTGGCCGATAACTTATGAAGACGTAAAACCTTATTATGATAAAGTCGATAAGCTCATAGGTGTCTTTGGCACTAATGAAGGTTTGCCCAATGATCCTGACGGGTTTTTCCTGCCACCACCCAAACCAAGACTGCACGAATTATTTGTTCAAAAAGGTGCTGCAAAAGCCAAAGTTCCGGTCATCCCTGCCAGATTGTCTATACTGACACGAAAAATTAATAATGACAGGGGAGTTTGTTTCTTCTGTAAACAATGTAATCGGGCTTGTCAGGTATATGCTGATTTTTCTTCCGGTACCTGTCTGATACAACCGGCTATGAAAAACGGATCAGTGGATTTATATACTTTGGCTATGGTCAGAGAAGTGATCACTGATACATCGGGCAAAGCAACAGGGCTTATCTATATTGACAAAAAAGACCTTAAAGAGTACAGGATAGGTGCAAAAGTGGTCGTACTCGCAGCTTCAGCATGTGAGACCGCCAGAATTATGCTCAACTCCAAGTCAAAAATACATCCGAATGGTCTGTCAAACAGTTCCGGGGTATTGGGAAGATATCTGCACGACAGTACCGGTGCTGACAGAATGGGAATACTGCCTGAGCTGATAGACAGACCAAGGTACAACGAAGATGGTGTCGGTGGTATGCATGTGTATTCTCCCTGGTGGCTCGACAACAAAAAACTGAACTTTCCTCGTGGATATCATCTGGAGTATTGGGGCGGCATGTCTATGCCTTCTTATGGATTTGGGTTTGGTATGGAAACTATGAGATCATATATCAAAGATGAGTTCGGCAATCCTTCTCCCAATGGTGGTTTTGGAGCAGGTCTAAAGAAAGACATCAGGAGAATATATGGGACAACTGTCGGTATGTCCGGTCGGGGTGAAAGTATACCCCAATATGACAATTTCTGCGAGATTGATCCGGAAATTGTGGATAAATATGGCATTCCAGTGCTCAAGTTTCATTACAAATGGACTGATCATGAATTAAAGCAGTCCAAACATATGCATGATACATTTGAAGAGATCCTGACCGGCATGGGCGCAATCATCCTGGGCAAAAAACCTGACGAAAGCACACAAAACGGCTTGCATTCCCCGGGTCGTATCATCCATGAAGTGGGTACATCCCGTATGGGTGACAATCCCCAAACTTCAGTTTTGAATAAATACGCACAGGCACATGAGTGTAAAAATCTTTTTGTGACTGATGCCGGATCATTTGTGTCCCAAGCCGACAAAAACCCTACGTGGACGATTCTGGCACTCGCATGGCGTACATCTGATTATATCATAGATCAACTCAAAAAACAAAACATCTGACCATGGACAGAAGAGAAAACCTTAAAGTACTCATCACAGGAACGGTAGCCACCGGTTTGCTCATCAGCACTGGCTGCAAAGATGACAAAGAGGTAACAAACCAATCCACTACTCAAACGTATTTGTATGGAAGGACACCAGAAGAAGAGGCAGTGGATAAAAAACTTTTGTCAGAAACATTTTTTACCGAAAAAGAACGGAAAATGGTGGAAATCTTATCAGACATCATCATTCCTGCGGACGATGTATCCTGTAGCGCTAATGAAGCCGGAGTTCCCGATTTTATAGAGTTTATGATGAAAGATGACAAAAAGCTTCAGGTGCCAGTGCGAGGTGGGTTGATGTGGTTGGAAAACTTTTCATTGGCCACTTTTGACAAATCCTTTGATGAAATAACTCCGGATCAGCGAATAGTACTCATCGACCAGATAGCCTGGCCGGATAAAGCCGAAGCTGCTATGAAGCCCGGAGTCAAATTTTTTAATGTGATGAGAAATCTGACTTGTACAGGATTCTTTACTTCAAAAGAAGGTATAAAAGACATTGGTTATCTGGGCAACAGACCCAACCAATGGGATGGAGTACCTCCGGAAGTAATGCAAAAATATGGCTTTTCATATGACGAAAAGACACTTACTCAATGTCTGAAAATAGAAGATCAGCATAAAATCATACAATGGGATGCAGAAGGAAATATTATCGGATAAGTGTAAAACCTAAAAATCTAAAATGATAATCTATTACGACCTCCAAATACTTCAAAATCAGTCGCTTTGCTCACTTTTAGCTTCGCACCAGAGTGGTGACTATGATTTGTCGCTAAAAGTGCTTATTTTCTTGTATTTGAAGCTCTCACTACGAATCTCATTTTAGATATTTAGGTAAAATCCTTGGAATGTGATGTATGAGATAAATACCCTTGCTGAACTCCAGAACCTGGCAAAAAGAGTCCTGGCACAATATACACAGAGCAGAATATTTACGTTCACAGGTCATCTGGGAGCCGGAAAAACGACATTTGTAAAATTTCTCTGTAAATCCTTAGGATGTAATCAGGATGATATCAACAGTCCGACTTTTTCGATAGTAAACGAGTATTTATCGTCTCAGGGACCGGTCTATCATATGGACCTGTATAGAATCAATAGTATTGAAGAAGCATTAGATTTCGGAATTGAGGAGTATTTGTTCAGTGGAAATTTCTGTTTTATAGAATGGCCCGAGATTGCCTTACCATTGCTTGATATCAGTTACTACTCCATTACAATACATATAGGACCATCAGGAAGCAGAAATATTGAAATAAATCTAATGTCAGAGTTGGGAGCAGAAAAACTAAATTCAAAATATTGATAATTACAATAAAAGTTCTAATATAATTTTTTAGTTTTGTATTCTTTTGCTCAAGTTCAAAAATTCTATTAACTCCAATTTATGAGTAATCCTGCCAAACCTATTATTTTTTCAGATTTTTTTACGGAAGGACAATATCAAACTGAGGTAGAAACACTTGCAGTCAGCGAAAGTAAAAAAAGCCTCACTATTGGTGTGCCCAAAGAAATCATCCTGAGTGAGCACAGAGTATCTTTAGCTCCCCAATCCATCAGAACACTTTGCGGCTACGGGCATAAAGTTGTCATTGAGTCGGGTGCAGGCATAAAATCCAGTTTCACTGATCACCATTTTTCAGAAGCCGGAGCTCATATCTCGCATAGCAAAGAGGAGGTTTTTAAATCTCAGGTACTTGTAAAAATTGCGCCTCCTACCTCTGAAGAGATTGACCTTATGCAGCCTGAACAGATATTGATCTCACCATTACAACTTCCGGTCCTGAATGATGACTATTTGGAAAAATTGAAGAAAAAAAGGATCACCGCACTGGCTATGGAATATCTTCAATCAGAAGACGGAAGTTACCCGATAGTAAGGATCATGAGTGAAATTGCCGGAATGAGTGCCGTTCTTACAGCTGCAGAATATCTCAACAATACCCGGGAAGGTGGTCGAGGACTACTTTTGGGTGGAGTTTCAGGTGTTCCTCCTGCCAAGATAGTTATTTTAGGAGCCGGAGTTGTAGCCGAATCAGCCATAAAAGTAGCGTTAAGTCTGGGTGCGTCCATTCGGGTATTTGACAATAACATAACAAAACTGATGCGACTCCAGACCGCTGTTGGCAGGCATTTACACACATCTTCCATCAATCCCGTTTATCTGGCATATCAGCTTACAAGTGCCGATGTAGTGATCGGTGCTATACACTCCAAGAGCGGTAGGACACCTATTATCGTGACAGAAGAGATGGTGTCAAAAATGAAAAACGGTGCCGTTATAGTAGATATCAGCATTGATCAGGGCGGATGTATCGAAACATCACATATGACCACACTGGATGATCCCAGTTTTATTAAACACGTAGTGATACATTACTGTGTTCCAAATATTGCATCTAAAGTGAGTCGGACCTCATCTCTTGCAGTCAGCAATATCATAACACCTCTATTGTTGAAGATGAGCGCAAACCTTCATTTTGACAATCTGCTTTATGAGCACAAAGGTATAAGAAACGGATGCTATACCTACAAAGGATGTATTACCAACGAATACCTGAGCCGACGTTTCGGACTCAAATACACTAGTCTCGACCTCCTCATGACCAGCAAATCATAGTATTATATCAAACCAAATTAAGATCAACAAAAACATCATGGATACAGGTACACTCATATCAAAAGTCAACAAGTACAAACAAGTGCTTGACAATACCCAGAAATACAGAAAGGCATGGCATGATGAAGTGAAACCAATGCTCACTAAAACAATCAATGAAATATTACAACAAGCCGACTTACCCAAAGCAGAGGTGATAGTCAGGGATAACATAGAAAATTTAGAAGCTGTCATCCTTGATTTGGGAAGGTCTAGTAGCGGTATTTCTGAGAATGTAGAGGACTCCGGTGTAAAAAGGACCATGATAAAATCCAATGGTTCTCTGATGTATCAGCAACTATTTAACGGTAAAATCATGGTTATGCTGCTGAGTCCTCATATAGAAGGATACGGACAACCCAAACCTCCTTTGACTCTTGAAATATTGAGACCTGATGAGATCAAGGCACCATTTATCATTCGTCATATGGAGACATTTATAAAAGATATCACTGACTGGGAAGACTTTGATGATGAAGAGCAGAAACCTGCCGCCATTGGATTTAATCCTATTGGCTTCAATGCAGCTGAACAATCTAATGCAGGTTAGAGAATGAAACCGCTGACAGTTTTTTGAAGATTTTTTTGATAATTGATTTTTATGGTTCTTCTGCTTCTTTAAATAACGAGAATTCGGGTTAAGAGAATTGAAGCAAATGTGGTATATTCTCAAGTCTATTAGAGAAAAATTAAGGTAGCGAGTTAATTTATTAAGTAGTTTTATTAAAAGAAGGAGCGTTAGCTCTGATATCTTTGTAAAAAGAACTAACTAATTGATAATAAGGGGCGTAGCCTTGACATCTTTAATGATACTGAAATTGTTTTAAGATTACAGGGCTAACGCCCCTGATTTTAAGTTTTGGCACTCCGATTACAAAGATAACAGAGCTACGCCCCTATTTATTTAAATCAGTAAAAAAAGTACGATAAAATACCTTATCCCGAATTCATGTTAAATAAGTAGTTTTTTCTTTCGAATGAATAGTTTATCGGTAACGTTTTATCAAATTCTCTTTATAAAAAAAGGAGCCTTATTTCTCACAAGGCTCCTTTTATTTCTATTTATCCACTAAAAAAACTAATTAGTCCTGAACCAACTCAAACTGTACCTTGGCATGCAACTCTTTGTGAAGGTGAAGATCAGCAGTATAAATACCCATCTCTTTTACCTCTTCAGGCAGATGTATCTTCTTACGTTCCACTTCCATATCCAACTGATCTTTAAGTGCCTGTGAGATCTGAACATTAGTAACACTTCCAAAGATTTTGCCGGAAGTACCTGCTTTTACAGCAATTTTTAGAGTTTGTCCTTCAAGTTTAGCGGCCATTTCTCTGTATTCGTCAAGTCTTGCCGATTCTTTAGCATCTTCTTCTGATATGATGGCATCCCTTTTTTTGCGGTTTACTGCATTGGCATTGACTGCCAATCCCTGTGGAATAAGGTAATTGCGGCCATATCCCGGCTTTACTTTGACGATTTCGTGTTTATCGCCCAGTGTATCTATATCTTTTAAAAGAATAATTTCCATTTTTTAAAATTTTTAAAGATTATTTTAATAAGTCTGCAACATAAGGCAAGATAGCCAGGTGTCTGGATCTTTTTACTGCCACAGCCACGAGTTTTTGATATTTCAGTGAGTTACCGGTTATCCTTCTTGGTAGAAGTTTACCCTGCTCATTGATAAACTGTAGTAAAAACTCAGAATCTTTATAGTCTATGTACTTTATGCCGTATTTTTTGAATCGGCAATATTTTTTTCTTTGCTGCCCAATGGAAGGATTGCTAAGAAATTTTATATCGTCTCTTGATGCCATTATTTTTCTTTTTTATGGGTTTAACAATTTGATTTATTCTTCTTCCTGAACTATCACCGGTGCAATGATTTCTTCTTCCACTATAGCTACCTCCTCTTTAACTACTGGCGCTACCGGAGCTATCGGAGCTGCAGGCGTTACAGGAGCACCTGTGTCAAAAGTTTTTTTCTTTGCCTCCTTTTTCTTGTAAGGACTGATTTTACCTGAACGTCTGTCTTCATTGTATTTGATGCCGTATTTGTCCAATTTGATAGAAAGAAATCGCATGATTCTTTCATCTCTTCTCAAAGACAACTCCAACTTTGTGATCACAACACCTGATGGTGAAGTAAACTCAATACAATAATAGACGCCTGAAGATTTTTTGTTAATAGGATAAGCAAGTTGCTTCAACCCCATTTCATGTACATGCACGATGGTACACCCCTGGTCTTTGAGCAGTGACTCATATGTGCTTGCTGTCGATTTTATTTCATCACCTGACAGTACGGGATCGATGATGAAAGTAACTTCATAATGATTCATATTTTTTACTGAAGTAATTTGGATTAAATAATAAATTTTTCAAAAACGAAAATATACATGACTACTTTAACCAGTTGAAAATTAATAGATTAAATTAATATCTTAACCAGTAAAAATACCCTTATACAATTTCGGGCTGCAAAGGTAATACAAAAGTTTGATTTTCAAAACAATAGGCATAATTTTTTACCTTCCCACATCTATTTTAACTAATAAAGCAAATATCTTTATCTGATTTTTAATCAAATATGTGTTGATATTTATAAAAATACGCTTTTACTTTCATCATTGATTATAATGTTTTAATATAAATTTTCTGAGCAAATCAAGCGCATAGATAGTTGCAATTTCAATGTTTTTTGTTCTGTCTTTGCCTGCCCGTAATAAAAATGTGGACTTGCTGTCTTTATTTCCTGCACATATCCAGATCGTACCTACCGGTTTTTCGGGAGTCCCTCCATCCGGTCCGGCAATGCCCGAAACAGCTACAGCTACATCCACTCCCAATACGTCAATGGCACCGTCTACCATCTCTATCACCGTTGTCTCACTGACTGCACCGCTGTTTAGCAAAGTTTCTGCTTTTACATTCAGGATATTTGTTTTAATTTCATTGGAATATGCTACAATGCCACCTTGAAAGTAACTGGAAGATCCCGGTACAGCAACTATTTTTGATGCTATCAGCCCGCCGGTACAACTTTCTGCAGTGGCTACTTTGATGCTTTTTGTGCTACATAGTGTAAACAGCTCTTTTGGCAGTGATGAGTCATCATATCCATAGACCATATCGTCCAATCTTTTTGCAATGCGGTCTGTAAAAGATGCAACTAATTGTTCTACTCCTGTTTTTTCTGAACCTGTGCCTGTAATCCTGAGTCTCACCTGAGCTAATGCAGGAAGATATGCTATTTTGATATTCTCAGGAAATTCGTCAATAATTTCAGATATTTGATTTTCTATTACCGTCTCACCATTACCGCATGTCAGGATTGTTTTATGCACTATGGTAATCAGTGATGATTCATATATTTTTGGAAGCACTTCTTCCTCCATGATGGCTTTCATTTCATAAGGTACTCCCGGAAGTGATATGATTTTTGTACCTTGAAAATTGAACAGCATACCTGGCGCAGTACCCATAGAGTTACGAAGTATTTCTGCGCCTTCCGGCATGAGACACTGATCATTGTGAGCAGGAGACATAGGCCTTCCCAGCTTTTCAAATATTTTTTTTATCCTTTCATAAGTAGGCTCGTGAAAGTATAGTTTTGTACCTAAAAAATCGGCAATGGCTTTTTTTGTAATGTCATCTTTGGTAGGTCCAAGTCCACCGGTAGTGATAATCAGGTCTGCTTCTTCGGTTGTTTTTTGAAGTGTGGAAATAATTTCGTGGTAATCATCACTGATAGACAATATTTTTTTTACCCTTATACCAGCTTCTGATAGCTTTTGACCAAGCCAGGCTGAGTTTGTATCTACTACCTGCCCGATGAGTATTTCATCACCTATCGTCAATATGATTGCTTCCATAAAATTTTCTAAAAAGTGTATTTTAAAATGATTCGGATTGGGGATTAGGAGTTATGTTTTTAAGGTGTAAGAATAGGTAATTTCATTCTTTTTGACTTCGGCGCCAGATGACGGGATTATGGTATAAGATAATTTTAAGGCACTTTGATTTCCAGATTCTGATTTTGTGCTGTCTTCTTCAAATGATGCAAATGGCAATGCACCCTTTGTTCTGAAATGTATGGTGATATTTTTATGGAAAGTCACTTTTAAGTGCCTGGGTATCTTTGGCACCACAAATCGAAGTAATTTAACGACTCTGACAGCCTCTTCGTTACAGAATGTATCGAGGCCCCCAATAATCTTTACATCAGTGACACTACCTTTATAATCAATATCATATCTTAGATGAACATCACCTTCCACTCCAAGATTAGCAGATATTTCCGGATATCTGAGGTGGCTTGATATAAATTCTTTCATCGCTTTGTCGCCACCTTCATAAAAGGGTTGTTTGATAAAATTGTCTTCAGCTTTTTTCCTTTTCATTTAAATATACTTCTTAGCATTTGAAAATAAACATGATATATTGATCTATGTTTACGAATACTTCCAATGTTATGTGAAGTGTTGAATTGCGGATCAATTATTAGTAGATTTTTCTTTTGATCAAGGTTCCCGACCTTAGCCGTTGATAAGGAAGGGGTTCGTCTACGAAGAGTAAATGGAAATGATACAATAAGTTATAGTAAACAGAAAATATTCTGCTAAAAATTTAAATCATAATGTCTTGTAAATTAAATAATTATGATTGTAAATTTATTAATTTTCTTTTTGGTATATCTGTCAATTTAACTTTAACCTAAATATCTAAAATGATTCCGTTATGAAGGCCAAAATTACAATAAAATCAACACTTTTGACGACAAATCATACTGTGTGCAGCTATGCTGTAGTCATCACTTTGGTGCGAAGTCAAAGGTGTACGCAGTGAATGATTTTGCAGTAATTTTGGGCTGTAATAGGAAATTCATTTTAGATTTTTAGGTTTAATATAACACTAGGATCTTTAACGCAGATATTTGGAAAAAGAACCACATTTAATATCATGTCATCCTAAATCAATTATCTTATCAGCTTCTCTGATGCCGCTCAGATATGCTCCGTGTACAGTCGAAAAATAATCTGCTTCAGTGTGTTCGCCTGCAAAAAATAATTTGTCACTGACTTCTTTTGCTAAATCATCAAAGTGTCGCATTTCTGTACCCACGGCTGTGAATGAATATGCACCAAACGAATTTTCATTGGATTGCCATTTAGTTCTCAGAATGTTGGTTGGGTTCGGGATATTGTTGCCATAAATGTCTCTTAAGTGCAACATGATTTCGTCCACAATTTGAGTATCTGTCATCGTTTCTGTTTGTCTGCCATAGTCTGCATAAGCAAATGTCATCAATGCATTTACCGTAGGGTGAAACTTCTTCACATTTACAAAGTAATTAAATTTATCCCTAATCTCCGGTGTGTACGAAATGTATTGTACATCGTCCCAAAATGCTGTATTCCAGGTCAGTAAAAACTTATTTACACAATTCATTCCTACCTTTTGAATAGCTGTTGTTTTGGCAGCAGGCAGATCCGGTAAAAACTGAATCACATTGGCTTTTAACACCCCTAATGGTACCGTGACAATGACATAGTCAGCTTCACTTATAGTTCCGTTGTGTGTCACTTTTACTCTTGGACCTGAATAATCAACTTTCGAAACTTTTTGATTGAGTTGGACGTCCAGATCTTTGGCCAGATAATTGGCGATCGTATCATATCCATTTGTTGCAATTTTTTCTGCTCCTCCGAACACTTCTCCTTCGTTGTACAATAATGATGATAGTTTGTCCAAATCACCCAAGTCAAAAGTTACATAGGTCGAAAGTAAAAATTTCCATAATCTGTCGTTGACCTTTTCCGGATATAATGTATTGAATACAGTTTGAAAACTTTGATCTGATTTTCCGCTTTTCATCATCTTATTTAGAATGGCGTACAGTTCATCTTCTGCATTGTCATAAACTGAACTACTTCTCAATTTGCCTCCCACGTCATAAGATTTCCTGCTTTCATCCAAAGTTTCAAAAGTGTTCATTCCGGCTTGCTGAGCCAGATTTGTTATGGGATTGCCATTTACTCCATGTATCCAACTTGCACCTTCATCAAATGCAACACCTAAACTTCTGTTGGTTCTTAATCGCCCGCCTGCTTTTTCCTGAGATTCCAAAATGATGACATTAAAACCTTTTTGTTTGAGTTTTTTGGCTGCTGAAAGTCCGGAAATCCCGGCACCAATGACAATAACAGTTTTTCCGTTCGGTTCGCTGCCGCCATTATTATTGCATGATAAAGACAGTAGTGATGGCATCAACATCAGTGCCGGTAATCCGGTTATGGTGTCCTTAATGAAGATTCTTCTTTGCATATTTTGTTTATTCGTACTTAATTCTTTGTAAAATTATGCGGACTTTCCAATTGTTTGGAAACTGTTGGTTTAACCCAACAGTTGTGACCTTAATTTGCCTAAACAATTTTGTTTTTCTTTAATTATCTAAAGGCATGTTTACATTTTCATCCTTATGATGTAACAGAAAATTCATTTTTATATTTTTGTTCCCGTGATTTTATGATGAATTTTAACAAATGATGATATTAGCGAAGGGAAAATACTGCTTCATTACCTCAATTTTATCTTCCTTGCCTCATCTATCACAACGTTTTTAAACACCTCTGCCAAATCATAAGCCATGTCGAAATCAGTAGGAAATATCTCACAAAAATTGTCCATCTTTTTTCTTGTGGCATCTGTCAGAGCCCTTTCATCTCCTATATACTTGCATCCATATCCATTGAAGTTATGAAATGCATTGACTGGTACTATTTTGATATATTCTTTCGTTCCGGTGTCCATCAATTTGATCATACCTCTCAATTCTGATTGTTTTTCTCTGAATATTTCAGAAATATCGGCCCTTACCCTCTCATACACTTCTTTTTCTACCCATACATCCACTGAGTCTCTTCTTTCTTTGATTTTGTCTTTTCTTACAAGAATCTCTTTAGACTCAGAGTATGTATTGACTCTCTCTCTTTCGGGACTGAAAAAAGTTTGGTTAAGTTCTATGATGAGCACATAGTCTGCGTTATTTCTATCAAAATTGATGCTGTATTCATTCCATACATCATTCAGCCTTGCTACAGGCAGATTGCGCAATTCCTGCTCAATATTGTTACTTTGAAAATCTCTCAAATCATTAAAGATGTCAACATATATCCTGTTCAGGCCAAGCTTCAGAGCTTTTTCTTTTAGTCTGTCTGTATCTTTGTAATTTCTGATGTAAGTATCTATTTTTCGAAGGTCATCATAAGCTTCTCTTGCATAAACCTTAGCTCCTGTTCTTTCTGTTCTCTCCAAGAGTCCTAAGGCATTGTTATAATAATACAGGCAGGTATTTTCTTCAGCATTACTTATTTCATTTCTATAATTTTTGAAATCAAAAGTAGCCTTGTATCTGTCTTCGCTCACCAAAGGCAAAAGAGGTTCCAGTCTTTCCTGACGATCTTCCATGGCTTGATACAGATGAAGTACTTTACTCCAGTTTTCTGGTTTTATCGGAGCATTCAGCCTTTCGATTTCTCTGGCAGATGCACTGTTAAGTTTAAAATAAGCCTTCTCAAGTGCTTTTACATACTCCGTTTTTTTGTTTTTTTCGCCTTGCAGCTTCGAGATGGAATAATTGAAAGCCCTGTCATACTCTCCTTTATCCACCATTTTTTCAACGGACCGGCAAGAAGAAAACGTAGCAACAATGATCAGTGTGTAAAATAATGTTTTCATAATATTGGTTTTTGATGTTTTGAAAAATATGCTCTTAGAGTATGTTTAAACTTTTATCATTTGGCTCCAAGCGGCAAATTTAATTTTATCCAGCGTTATATTTTTCGCCGTACCGCGTCAAGCTACGCTTGAACTTCCGGCTATATTAAGTATTCGCTGCGAGCCTTACTGAATGATGCGACGCAAAATCGTGATAGAAATCACGATTTAATGAAAGGAACCAATCAAACCCGCTACCCTCATTCCCTAAAGTGCGTGTCAAGCTATGCTTGAAACGACCCACCCTATTCACATTTGATTGGATGGGTGGCTATTGCAGTTCCTTCGTTATCGAGTAAAGTTTTTTACTCGATCCTCATCATTGACGAGACCACTCAGTCATCTTGTCCAAAATTAAATTTTCTTACTTTCATTCAAACATAAAAATTTAAACATCTTAATTCCAAAACTAAAATGTATCTACAAAAGTAACACTTTTTGAGGTTCTTTAAAGCAAATTTAACTTTTCAATATACTTATAGTAAACAGAAAATATTCTGCAAAAAATTTAAATCATACTTTATAGCAAATTAAATAATTATGATTTTGATGACGTATTCTGGCTTAAAGGCACAAGCAGTAAATTTATTTTGTTTGAAAACACTTAATTATTATTTAAAACCTTACCTTTGCAGCCATTTTTAAAAATTTCATTAATTAACCTCTGTTGATTTACAGTAATCAACATACAAATTTTAACACAAATGATAGAAGATCAAGGTCTTGAACAAGACCAAAAAGATGAAATCGTAGTAGATGTCGAAGATATCTCTGATATTCAACTAGAACCGGTTCAGGAATCACTTTCCTCTGCACATGATGATTTCGACTGGAATATAGGAAAAAGAAATACTGTGAAGTATGATGATTCCGAACATAAAAAGTACTTCGAACAGTACGACAATTCCCTTAATTCAGTATCTGAACTTGAAGTTGTAAAAGGCAGAGTTACAGCTATACACAGCGGCGATGTGGTTTTGGACATCAACTATAAATCTGATGGTCTGGTATCTTTATCAGAATTCAGAGACACGCCTGATCTCAAAATTGGTGACTACGTGGATGTATATGTTGAAAACAAAGAAGACATCAGAGGTCAGTTGATCTTATCAAGAAGAAAAGCCAAGTTACTGAAAGCCTGGGACAATCTGGTAGAATCATACAAAAACGGTACTATCATCAAAGGTCTCGTAGTGAGCAAAACAAAAGGTGGACTTATCGTCGATTGTTTAGGCCTAGAAACATTCCTTCCTGGTTCTCAGATCGATGTGAAACCTATCACAGATTATGATGTGTACGTAGGTAAAACCATGGAATTCAAAGTAGTAAAAGTCAATGAGGCCATCAAAAATGCTGTTGTTTCGCACAAGGCTCTTATTGAAAGCGACCTTGCTGAACAAAGAGAAACAATCATCTCAGGACTTGAAAAAGGTCAGGTACTCGAGGGTGTGGTCAAAAATATTACTGACTTTGGTGCATTTATGGATTTAGGAGGTGTTGATGGTTTACTTTATATCACTGATATCAGCTGGGGTAGAATCAATCATCCTAATGAAGTGCTTTCTCTCAATCAGAAGATCAATGTTGTTGTACTTGACTTCGGAGAAGATAAGAAAAGGATCTCACTTGGTCTTAAGCAACTTACTCCTCACCCATGGGAAGTACTCGACAATACTATAGCTGAAGGAAGCACTATCACGGGCAAAATAGTAAACATAGAAGACTATGGAGCATTCCTTGAGATCATACCTGGTGTAGAAGGTTTGATACACGTATCTGAAGTTAACTGGAGCAGTCAGCCTGTCAATGCACGAGACTTCTTTACGTTGGGTCAGGAACTGGATGCCAAAGTAGTGACCATAGACAGAGACGAGAGAAAAATGTCTTTGAGTATCAAACAACTCACTGAAGACCCTTGGAGCATCGTTGCTGCAAAATATAAAGTGGGCACAAAACACGTAGGTGAAGTGAAAAATCTTACTCCATATGGTGTTTTTGTCGAACTTGAAAACGGTATCGGAGGTATGGTACACATTTCTGACCTTTCATGGACCAAGAGATACTCACACCCATCAGAATTTACCAAAGTAGGTGAAAAAATAGATGTTTCTATCCTTGAAGTAGATGAAGAAACAAGAAAACTTTCACTCGGTCACAAGCAACTGGAAGAAAATCCATGGGATACTTTTGAAAATGTCTTCCCTGTAGGATCATACCATGAAGCCACAATCGTGAAAAAAGACGATAGAGGTGCAGTAGTACAACTTCCTTATGGTCTTGAAGCTTACGCGCCGTTGAAACATATCAAAAAAGAAGATGGTTCAACAGCAGGTAATGAAGAAACTCTTACATTTAAAGTGATAGAATTCAACAGAGATGATAAGAGAATCATAGTGTCACACAGCAGATACCTTGAAGATATTAAAAAAGAAGCAGATCAACTTGTTGATGCCGAAAAGAATAAAGAAAGGGATGAAGTCAAAAAGACCATCAAAGCTACTCAGTCCAAAGTCGAACTATCAACCTTTGGAGATATAGCAGGATTTTCTGAACTGAAGGAACAGATGGCAGCCACAAAATCACCGGAGTCAGCTCCTAAAAAAGCAGTAGAAGTAAAAGTTGAAACACAAGTTGAGACGCCTGCAGAAGCTCCTGTAGAGTCATCAGTTGAAGCACCTGCTGTAGTAGAAGTTGAAGAAGAGGTGATTGCAGTGATACCGGAAGTAAAAGCAGAACCACAGAAAAAGTCTGCAAAAGGAGATGATCTTAAAAAGATTGAAGGTATAGGGCCTAAAATTGAAGAGTTGCTTCACAATGCAGGTATAGTTACTTTTTCTGATCTTGCAAAAGCTGATGTTGCTGTATTAAAAGAAATACTTCATGCTGCCGGTTCAAGATATCAGATGCACGATCCTTCCAGCTGGCCTATGCAATCAGAAATGGCTGCAAATGGTGATTGGGATAAGCTGAAAGAGTGGCAAGATAATGCTAAAGGCGGAAAAATAGAGGATTAATATTTCCCTATTGATTATAAAACGTTAAAAAGCCCCTGATACATTTAAATATCAGGGGCTTTTTTGTTTAAGAGTATTTAAATTTTTATTGCCCTAAAATCAATATATTATAAACCTGACTTCAAAATAATCATTAAGTCCTAAGTAGGGTCTGCTGAATATGTCAAAATTGACTAATTTTAGAAATGTGGTGAGCAATGGATCCGTTCAAAAAACAAGCGATAGTGAATATGAACGGAGTGAAGTGCATGGCACCAAAGGCAATGAGCCTTTGACGGAGTGAACCGCTTGCGGATGGGCAGGAAAAGTGCGTCTATCGCCAAAGTAGAACATTAAAGTTAAACGATTGAGAATTAAGGCGATAGAATAATGCATGACTGAACGATCCTGTAAGCTGAACGAAGTAAAGTACAAAGTACCAAAGGCATGTGCCTTTGACGTAGAGAACCGTGAAACGGATGGGTGGGCCATGACAATGCGAGAAGTGAAGGAACCCGAAAGGGGTGGGCAGGTCGGAAATGAACATTATGACACCTAGCTGATTTAAGTTTAAATCAGTGCCTTCATTTTTGAGTGATTTCGTATCACTCAAATGCAGCGAAGCCGCACCATTCAGTTACCTTTTTTTGAACTAGCGTTTTTGGTTACTTT
This sequence comes from Saprospiraceae bacterium, assembly GCA_016713025.1. Classification (NCBI taxonomy): domain Bacteria; kingdom Pseudomonadati; phylum Bacteroidota; class Saprospiria; order Saprospirales; family Saprospiraceae; species Saprospiraceae bacterium. Next base: position 253,016 of record JADJPZ010000002.1, read on the forward strand.
TTTCTGGGTAAGCATTCCAAAGGAATATGTGAGAGCAAAAGATGCAAAAAAGTAACTGCTGCCCGCATAGGGCAAGCCAAGATCAAGTGCAAATGGTTTTATAAAAATGCACAAAAAACCGCGCACTGGTAATCCTAAATAAATTTATATTAAACATCCACCTGCAAAGCAGGTGGATTTATTATAAATTTAGGGGCATAGCCCCCATCGTTTTTCAATCCTTCTGTTCGTTGTTGTTGAACAAATCGTTGCCCTTTGAGATATTTTAGCGTCCAAACTATGTGATAATCACATTTATATACTACATGCGCTTGCTCTTTATTTTGGCTCATTCTGCAAAGATAATTCTTTTTATGGCATAGCCCTCAGGACATTACCACCTGCAAAGCAGGTGGATTTGCATTTAAATTAAATTGATAATCAATAATTTAATAAGCATTCAGCAGACCCTAAGTAGTGCAAGCTAATTATGTATCAAAGATTTTGTGGCTGACATTTAAAAAGAAAAGCCTGCCATTTTATTCAAACGACAGACTTTTTGTATTCATTAAGGTTGGGTCTGCCCAAGAAATACAAGTCATTTTTTATAAGTGCTACAGGATCGATTTTACATCCAACGCATAGCTTTGACAAAATAAGTGCAAAACGGAGGCAGCATCACCCAAAACCATTCAGGCTTGAACAACAGGAATAAAAATATCCCAACTAAAGATAAAAGGGTGTAAATCCAATATATTCTAACAGAATCGGAAGAACTTGTCATTTCAATTAATTAATTTTGTGTTTTCAAATCTAAATTGCCCTGCAAATGTAGGATTTTAGATATGAAAATTCCAATAATTGTATCCAATACTTTGCCTGAAATCACAAAAAAATATTATTCAAAAGTACTTTTAATTGGTGAATACACTGTTACTGCAGGGTATAGTGCATTAGCAGTACCTTATATGGGGTATGGTGGTCAATGGATGTATGGAACAAATGTTGAAGCAAAACATATTCACGGACTGAAACATCTTTTACAATATATTGAGTCAGAAAAACTACTTCGTTCGGTGTATAATACAGACAATTTCAGGGATGATCTGGATAAAGGCTTGTTTTTTGATTCCGACATACCTGAAGGTTACGGACTTGGGAGCAGCGGTGCTTTGGTGGCTGCATTTTATGATCGGTTTGCGATTAGCAAATCTAAGAACATTAAAGAACTTAAAAACATTTTAGCACAGACAGAAAGTGCTTTTCATGGTTCCAGTTCAGGTATCGACCCGACAGTATCCTATCTTAATAGTGCCATAAAGATGGATGATGGGCATATCATTTCAACTATGAAATTGAATATTGCAGATTTTGGATTTCACCTTTTAGATACTGGCAGGGAGAGAAAAACAGCCCCTTTGGTAAGGATTTTCAAAGATAAAATGGATAAAGATCCTGATTTTAAAGTCAACATCGATTTATTGGGAAAAGCCAATCAAAATGCCATCTTTCATTTGATACATCATGATATGTCAGCACTTACCAAGGATATAAAAGTGATCAGTGCTTTAGAGTTTAAACACTTCAGGGAAATGATACCTGAAGATGTTATACATTTATGGGAAGATGGATTGAAATCGGATGATTACTATATAAAACTATGTGGAGCAGGTGGAGGAGGGATGATGTTGTGTTATTTTCAATCTGATGCACCAAATAGTAACATGCTGAAGGATTATAATTTGAAAAAGTATTGTGAAAGATTTGAGTGATAAGCTAAACAAAAGCCTCGAAAAAAAGTAAACGTAAGTATAAAAGTAAAAATAAAAGAAATCATTGAGTATAGAAAACAAAACAACAGAGACTTTATCGGTGGGCGATGCTGAAAATCAGATCTTCAGTATTTTGCGAAATGCAGGGGATGCAATTATGCGGCATTACCATACGATTTCAAAGACTGACATCAATTACAAGTCTGATAACAGTCCAGTGACCGCGGCTGATTTGGATTCAAACAGTATCGTTAAAGAAGGTTTATTGCGTCTTTTTCCTGACATACCGGTGATTTCAGAAGAAGATGATCTTCCTCCATATCAGGTGAGAAAAACATTTCAATACAACTGGATACTTGATCCACTGGATGGCACCAAAGAGTTTCTTGCCAAAACCGGTGAATTTTGCATTAATCTGGCGCTTATACATCATAGGAAGCCTGTAGCCGGATATATATATCTTCCTGCAAAAGAAAAACTATACTATGCCTATGCAGGTAAAGGGTCTTACGAATGGACACCAGAAGGATCAGTAAAATTGAATTGCAGTAAATTCGGCCTGCAGGATGTGGGTTTGAAAGTGGTTGTAAGTAGAAGCCATATGGACCCACTGACCAGATTTGAAATCGAAAGACTGCGCCAACCACAAAAAATAGCGCTGGGAAGTGCTTTAAAGTTTATAAGTATTGCGAGTGGAGAAGCTGATTATTATCCTCGTATGATTCACATCATGGAATGGGATACTGCTGCAGGTCAAATCCTCATCGAAGAAGCAGGTGGAAAACTTGAAGATGCGCTTACAGGCAAACCACTTGAATACAACAAACAATCTCTTATAAATCCATATTTTATAGCTTCAGGAATCGTCCAATGAACTCAAGAGCCACATACAGTGCTGTCGTCATTGCACGGAATGAAGCCAGAACCATACGAAAATGTATTGAAGCACTTAAAAAAATTACTGATGATATCATCGTAGTGCTGGATGACAGATCAGATGACGATACTTATGTGATAGCTGAGAAATTGGGTGCGATCATTTACAAAAAAAAATGGGAAGGATTTTCTGCCAATAAAAATTTTGGAGTTGAAAAGGCGCAGAATGACTGGATCCTTTGCCCTGATGCTGATGAAATACTGAATGATGTACTGATTCATAATATTAGATCTCTTCATCCGGATGAAAACTCCGTTTATGAAATGAATATACGTACATGGTTTGGAGATTATCCTGTAAAACATTGCGGATGGTTTCCTGACTGGAATATCAGGCTGTACAATAAAAAAACCATGTCCTGGAATGGTAATCAGGTACACGAAAAACTGGAGTCTGTCCATCCCCTGAAAGTCAAGAGGGTCGATGGTATCATAGAACACTTTAGCTTTGTGGATGAAGCCCATATGATCAGAAAATTTGACCATTATGCACAAATGAGGGCAAGTGAATGGGTATCTGCGAATAAAACACCTTCAATGCTTAAATCTGTTTTTGGGCCTTCTTTCAGATTTTTCAGGACTTATATCATTAAGCTGGGTTTTCTGGATGGAATGATAGGTTATACCATAGCAAAAAACGAGTATCTCCTTAAAAGAAAAGAGCTCGGTTATTACCAAAAACAAAAGATAAAGATAAAAAACTGAAAGATCGGACAGAAAAGTCCAAAGAATTGGAAAAATCTTACACTCCTATTAAATAAAAGACTATCAATAATTTGACATAATTTAAGGTTTTGTTACCTTTGCGCCAAATTTTTAAAAACAGGTAATACCGTTTTAGATGATAAACAGAATTTTAATTGCCTATATACTTTTCCAAATCCTTTGTTTGCCTTCTTTTGCAAATGAAACATCTACCGACAGCACTCATTCGGTAGAGTCAACAGTTCATGAAGGGCATGATCACAGCGCATCTCATGACGATCATGGCGCACAGGAACCCTATGATCCTGCTGCCACAGCCATACACCACATTAGTGATGCCAATGTATATTCCATTCTTGACGCAGTAAGAATACCGTTACCAATGATGCTATATGCTCCTGACAAAGGATGGGATTTTTTCAGCTCAGGAAAATTTCATGCCGGACATCATGAAGATGGTCATTATGCCTACAACGGATATGTATTGAATCACGGAAGTGTTCACAGAGTTGTGGACCCTTCGTTCCCACAGGAAGGTAGTGTCGATCTTGGCCATCATGCATTTTCTCATAAAGATGAAGAAGTAAATGGCAAAAAAACCGAAGTAAAATATGTTACCTATCAAGGTAAAGAATATAGATTAGATGCCAGATCAACACTGGACGGAGGTATTCTTGGAGGCGGGATTACCTCTTTTTACGATTTTTCTATTTCGAAAAACGTATTAGCCATGATTCTGGTATCTCTCTTTTTGTTCTGGATATTCAGAAAAGCTGCCAATGCTTATAAAACCAATCCCAATCGGGCACCAAAAGGTGTGCAAGCCATATTGGAGCCCATATTCCTGTTCATAAGAGATGAAGTAGCAATACCATTTATAGGTAAAGATAAGTATATGAAGTTTTTGCCTTTGCTGATGAGTATATTCTTCTTCATCTTAGGCTTAAATCTTTTTGGGCAAGTTCCATTTTTTGGCAGCACCAACGTGACAGGAAACCTGACTCTGACCATGGTTCTGGCACTTATTGTATTTTTTGTGGTTAATTTCAACGGTAAAAAAGATTACTGGAAACACATATTCTGGATGCCTGATGTGCCGGCTTTTGTAAAAGTGATCCTTACCCCTGTCGAGGTGATGGGCATGTTTATCAAACCTCTCACACTGATGCTGCGTCTTGCCGGAAATATCTCAGCAGGCCATATAGCTATCCTCAGTTTTATAGGTTTGATATTCATATTTGGCAAATCGGGTGCAAGTATGGGCGGCAGCGCAATTGGTACGATGATGGCTGTTCCATTGACTCTTTTTATGATGGCTATAGAATTGATAGTGGCATTTGTTCAGGCATTTGTGTTTACTATATTGACAGCTTCATATATTGGTGCAGCTATTGAGGAGCATCACCATGCTGATCACCATGCCGAAGGACACCATTGATAGGTAAATAATTATTTTTGTAAATATATTTTTTAATCCATATAATAACACTAACATCATGACTGGAACATTAGCAGCAGTAGGAGCGGGATTGGCCGTAATCGGAGCTGGTATCGGTATCGGAATGGTAGGTGGAAAAGCAATGGAAGCTATAGCAAGACAACCTGAAGCATCTGGAGATATCAGATCAGGTATGATTCTTATGGCAGCCTTTGTGGAAGGTGCAGCACTTATTGCTATCCTTCTTTCCATATTCATGGCCGGATAATACTGACAGACAAAACGAAAAACAGCCATCGCAATGCGGTTGGCGGAGCATGGCTGTTTTTTCAGCAACAAAAATTGTAGATTAAAATCATTAAAATAATAAACAACCAAAAAATATGTTTTCACTTCTAAGTTTTAATCCTTTTATTCCTTCTCCGGGTCTGGCAATCTGGGGGGTCATCATCTTTGTGCTATTTTGGGTTATAATAGGAAAAGTGGCATTCAAACCGATAGCTGAAGCTCTTTACAAACGAGAAAATGATATTCAGGATGCTATAGATCAGGCCAAAAAAACGAGAGAAGAAATGGCAAATATGAAAGCTGAAAATGAAAAATTATTGGCTCAGGCAAGAGAGGAGAGATCAAAGATTCTCCAGGAAGCGAAAGAAATCAAAAATGAAATGATCGCCGAAGCTAAGGAAAAAGCCAAGGAAGAGGCTTCTAAAGTGATCAGTAATGCTATGCATGATATCGAAAATCAGAAAAAAGCAGCGATTACTGAAGTAAAAAATGAATTAGGAACTATTGCTCTCGATATTGCTGAAAAAGTGATAAGAAAAGAATTGAAAAGCAATGCCGACCATCAAGCTTTTGTCAATGCTCTTGTAAAAGAAGTAAACTTAAACTAATCTGCTTTATAATCATTTAAAAATTAAATCATGTCCGTAAGCAGAATATCATCCAGATACGCCAAGTCACTCATGGAATTGGCATTGGACAGAAATGAGCTTGAAGCTATTAAAAAAGACATTTTATATTTTACTGACGCCATGCGCAACAGAGACTTATATCTTTTGCTCAAGAGCCCTATTATCAATGCAGGTAAAAAACTTAGCATTATCAAAACTGTTTTTGGAAATAAAGTGGGTAGCACGACCATGGCTTTTTTTGAAATTATCATCAAAAAGGGCAGAGAAATGTACCTTCCTGAAATTGCTGCAGATTTTATAGGCCAGTATAAATTATACAACAAAATATCCACGATAAAAATCACAACAGCTTCTCCATTATCGCAAGATGCAATGAATGATATCAAATCAAAACTTCTCGCAAGTAATATCACTATGGAAAAACTGGAAGTTACAGAAAAAGTTGACCCGTCCATTATCGGTGGATTTATCATAGAAGCAGGAGATAAGTTATATGATGCGTCCATCGCCCACAAGCTCGAAGAGATGAAAAAGAACCTTTCTGGTAATCAATTTGTAAAAACATTTTAATAAAAATTATAAATAAATATAGTTATGGTTGATGTAAAACCTGATGAAATATCCGCAATACTGAAACAACAGTTATCGGGATTTAAAACAGAAACAGAACTCGAAGAAGTAGGAACCGTGCTTCAGGTGGGAGACGGTATAGCCAGAGTGTATGGTCTGACAAAAGCACAGGCAGGAGAGCTTGTAGAATTTGATAATGGTGTTCAGGCCATAGTACTGAACCTGGAAGAAGATAATGTGGGTGTGGTATTGCTCGGTTCAGGTGACGGTATCAAAGAGGGCTCAACTGTAAAGCGTACAGCCCGAATCGCTTCCATCAAAGTAGGAGAAGGTTTTATAGGTCGTGTAGTGAATCCACTTGGTCTTCCTATAGATGGTAAAGGTCCTATCACCGGAGAGGTATATGAGATGCCTATCGAAAGAAAAGCACCTGGTGTTATCTACAGACAACCTGTAAACGAACCACTCCAAACAGGTATCAAAGCCATCGACTCTATGATTCCGATCGGAAGAGGTCAGAGAGAGTTGATCATCGGTGACAGACAGACAGGTAAGACGGCCATAGCCATCGACACCATCATCAACCAAAAAGAATTTTATGACCGAGGAGAACCTGTATATTGTATATATGTAGCTTCAGGTCAAAAAGCATCTACTGTAGCGCAAGTGATGAAATCACTGGAAGATGGAGGTGCTATGGCCTATACTACCATTGTATCAGCATCAGCTTCTGATCCTGCACCATTGCAGTTTTATGCGCCATTTGCAGGAGCTTCTATAGGTGAGTTTTTCAGAGATACAGGCAGGCCGGCATTGATCATATATGATGACCTCTCCAAACAAGCTGTGGCCTACAGGGAAGTATCATTGCTTCTCAAGAGACCACCCGGAAGAGAGGCTTATCCGGGCGATGTATTCTACCTTCACTCCAGACTACTCGAAAGAGCGGCTAAAATCATCAACAACGATGATATAGCACGTAATATGAATGACCTTCCCGAGTCGCTCAGAAAATCAGGAAAAGTAAAAGGTGGTGGATCATTGACAGCACTACCTATCATCGAGACACAGGCAGGTGACGTATCAGCGTATATCCCTACCAACGTAATATCGATCACTGACGGTCAGATCTTCCTCGAATCCAACTTGTTTAATGCCGGTATCAGACCTGCTATCAACGTTGGTATATCTGTATCAAGGGTAGGAGGAAATGCGCAGATCAAATCCATGAAAAAAGTAGCCGGTACATTGAAACTGGATCAGGCTCAGTACAGAGAATTGGAGGCTTTTGCAAAATTTGGTTCGGATCTTGACGCTGCTACTCAATCAGTGCTTGAAAAAGGTAAAAGAAATGTTGAAATCCTTAAACAACCACAGTACTCTCCTGTATCAGTGGAGAAGCAGGTAGCTATCATTTATCTAGGTAATCAAGGCTTGCTCAGAAATGTGCCGGTAAACAAAGTCAGGGAGTTTGAGGATATATTCCTGACAACCCTTGAAAGAACAGATGCAGCGACACTGGATGCTATCAGAAAAGGAAATCTTTCTGATGAAGTATTAGCCACTTTAAAAAGAGTGGGTGCTGAAGTGTCCGCTCAGTTTAAATAAATTATTCCATCTTAATTAAGATATCATCACAATTATAAAAGCACATGTCCGGTAAACTAAAAGAAGTACGAGAAAGGATAAAGTCAGTGCAATCCACTCAGCAGATCACCAAAGCTATGAAAATGGTGTCTGCTTCAAAGCTCCGGAGAGCGCAGCAAGCTATTACTGAGATGCGACCCTACGCCAACAGATTGGATAAAATGATGAAAAACATCGTTGCCAATCTGGAAGGTGATATCAACTCTCCTTATGTAAAAGTAAGGGAGGCTAAAAAAGTAGCTATCGTAGTCATTACTTCCAACAGAGGTTTGTGCGGTGCATTCAATACCAATATCATCAAAGAGACCATCCTGAAAGTCGAAGGTGTATATGGATCACAGAGGGCTGACAAAAACCTTTCATTAATTTTTGTAGGTAAAAAAGGCTATGATGTACTGAAAAAGCGTTTTTCTGATTGTACCATTAATGCAGAGTATGTAGATCTTTTTTCTGACTTGAGTTTTGAAAACGTATCTAAAGTCTCTCAAATGCTGATGGATAAGTTCAACAGCAGAGATTATGATATCATTGATGTATGTTACGGACAGTTTAGAAATGCTGCTGTCCAGGAAGCGATAGCAGTGAGATATCTTCCGGTACAGTCGATAGAAAAAAAAGAAAGTACAGTAAAAAAATCATCCAAAGCTGATTATTTGTTTGAACCGAATAAAGAAACGCTATTGGAAGAATTGATTCCAAGCATCCTCCAGACTTCGTTTCAAAAATTTGTACTGGACAACCACGCTTCAGAACATGGGGCCAGGATGACTGCGATGGACAATGCGACCACCAACGCTGAAGAATTGATGAAAGAACTAAAAATCAATTACAACAAAGCAAGGCAGGAAGCCATCACCAAAGAGCTTTCTGAGATCGTCGGAGGGGCTGCAGCCTTAAACGGATAATCGACATAAAATAAGTAATCATAAAAAATGCCGGTATGGAATTCAAAATCTATACCGGCATTTTTGTTTAATATTTGATTCTCCATCAAATTAATTTTTCTCTTTTCAGGCAATGAGTCTCCCTGTAAAGCGAGACTGGAATTACCAAATAAGAAGTAAATAAGTGAAAAAGTTATAGTCTGCCATAAATTTTTAAACGATTTTAATTTATATTATGTTATTATGAAATAGTTAAACTTTATGGACGTAGCATCTCAAAAATTGGAATTAATTAATTGGATTACAATGTTAGCCGACGAATCAACTTTGGAAGAAGTTTTAGCCATTAAAAGGAAAGAAAAGATAACCTTTGATACGGAAATCTCAAAAGTTGTATCTATTCAAGAAGCTCGTAAAAGATCTAAAGAATTTGTAGAAAATTTACCTTGGAAAAAGTAAAAATTGAAATTTCCATAGAAGTTATTGGATATCTTAATGAACTGATCAAAATTCTTTTTGAAAAAGAATACTTTAGTTTTGAGGAATCTGCACAGCTTTGTGTTAAAGATATATATGATTTTATTGAATTTGAATTATATAATCTTCCTCATAAAACAACCCCACACAAAATAAAAAATTTTGGATCAAAAAATATGTTTGTTACAAAGCCAATAAGCGAACCACTTGGTATATTTTTTTTACCACACAAGAAAATCTTATTTTGATCACACATATTACCAACAATCATATGCAGGATATTAACGTACTCAACGAATAGACCGCTTTTATAACTTAAGTTTGATATCTTTCTACCAACAGTTAATCAAAATAAGTAACAAACAGAAATGCCGGTATGGAATTCAAAATCTATACTGGCATTTTTGTTTGAATAAATATTTGATTTTGGAAACTTCAAAAAATATTTTCAATTTCACAATAAACCTGATGAACAATCGTTTTAGTAAAGTTGTTAATGAATTTTAAAGTATCAAAAATTAATTTTATAAGCACTTATTAATGTGTTGCTTATAAAAATCACAAAGGCTTGTCATCCATAGATGGCAAGCCTTTGACCATTTTTCAATACATGATTCAAAGACTACCCTGAAGAGCGGGTTGAGTTGATTAGGGTAAACCAGTAGCCAGTTTCACTACAATTATTATCCGGAATCATTAAATTTGTCATTTCATAAAAATTTTAATCTTTTGCTCCGATGTACACACCTGAGAAACAACAATACTATATAGATCAATCCAAAATTTTTCTCCAAAAACAGGCTACTGTTAAAGATCTCACAGAACTCAGAGATGTACTTACTTTTCATGAAAGAAAATATTACATCGAAGACAATCCTCTGATTTCGGATTTTGAATACGACCAACTATACAAACAGTTGGTTCAAATCGAAGAAGATCATCCGGACCTCATTACGGCTGATTCGCCCACTCAGAGGGTCAGTACAGATTTGTCCGGGGAATTTCAGTCCGTACCACACACTGTACCGATGTTGTCTCTGGACAACTCCTACAATGAAGACGACCTCAATGATTTTGATGCTGCTGTCAAGAAACTGTGTGGACTTTCGGCAGATGCAGATATTGCATACTGCGTAGAACCCAAATATGATGGTGGTAGCATCGCACTTGTATATGAAAATGATGTGTTAGTCAGAGCGGCCACGAGAGGCAACGGTACATATGGTGAAGAAATGACTCCCAATGCCCGCACGCTTCCAAGTATTCCGCTCAGAGCATCATTTTCAGCCAAAGGTATCGTCAAAGCAGAAGTAAGAGGAGAGGCATTGATCAGAAAAGACAATTTTGAACGCATCAACAGGGAAAGAGAGAAGGAAGGTTTGACACTATTTGCCAATCCAAGAAATGCAGCGACTGGTGGACTCAGGACCAAAGATGCCAACGAAACCCGAAAAAGAGGACTTGAAGCCTTTGTTTACCAATTGGCTTATGCTGTAGATAAGGATGGCAATTCTGTATTGCCCACTTTGAAATCTCACTTTTCAGGAATAGAAATGCTTGAAAACATCGGATTTAAGACTCCAAAGGATGAAAAGTCAGTTTGTGCCAATATACAGGAAGTGCATCAGTTTGTAAGATACTGGGAAAAGAAAAGAGATGACTATGAGTATGAAATAGATGGTATGGTGATCAAGGTCAATGACCTTCTGCTCCAGGAAAGGTGCGGATCGACAGCACATCATCCAAGGTGGGCAATTGCTTTTAAATTTAAAGCCAAACAAGCGACCAGCAAACTATTGTCAGTCGAATATCAAGTAGGGAAAATAGGATCCATTACTCCGGTCGCCAAAATTGAACCCGTCTATCTGGCAGGAGTTACAGTGTCGTCCATTTCTCTCCATAATGAAGAATTTATCAAGTCGAAAGATTTGCGGCTTGGTGATACTGTATTGGTAGAACGGGCGGGAGATGTCATCCCTTACATCGTAAAATCCTTTCCTGAGCTTCGTAGTGGTAATGAAGTCGTGATAGAATTTCCGGAGTTTTGCCCGTCAAATCAGACCGGTGTTCCTGTAAAACTTTTGAGAGAAGAGGGAGAAGCAGCCTGGAGATGCCCTGATTGTGTTTGTGGAGCACAGGATTTACAGAAAATGATATTTCATGTCTCTAAAGATGCCATGGAAATTGACGGGTTTGGAAAGTCATATGTAGAAAGATTTTTTGAATTGGGATGGTTACGAGACATCAGTGACATCTACAATCTGGATTATGATAAGATAGCCACGCTCGATGGTTTTGGAAGAAAATCAGCTGAAAATATCAAAAACTCTATCGAGAAAGCAAAACAGAACCCTATCCAAAGGTTGCTGCACTCACTGAGCATCCATCATTTGGGTAAAAAAGCCAGTAAACTCATTGCAGAGCAAATTGATCATGTGTTGGATTTGATCCATTGGGAAGTCGAGCGATTTCTTGAAATAAAAGACATCGGACCTGTTGTCGCTGAAAATGTAAAAGCCTGGTTTTCAGTACAGAAAAATGTGGAAATGCTGAGGAGAATGGAAGCATCCGGTGTGAATCTCACCCAAACCGAAGAGGACAAACCATTGAAGGTATCTGAAGAAGGTGTATTTTATGGTAAAACCATACTATTTACCGGCACACTGCAGACTATGGGTAGAAAAGAAGCTGAAGAACTCGCGGCAAAATCAGGTGCAAAAAACATTTCAGCTGTCAGTTCAAATCTCAATATACTCGTAGTGGGAGAAAATGCAGGATCTAAACTTAAAAAAGCGCAACAACTCGGTACTGTTGAAATATTAACAGAAGAGGAGTTTTTGGCAAAAGTGAAATTAACCTGAGGATAGGTGGATATTTCTAAAATCTGAAGCCAAAAGAGGCCTGAAATCCTACATTGCGGTCAAAGTGGTTACTCAGGATACCTTTTCCAGTGGTTTTGTCTATTTCTTTTCTCAAGTAATCCATTTTATTATTTGAAATATCCCTAAGCCCAAAATCGTACCTCAAACCAAAATAGAATCCTCTGTTGATAAAATATGAAATACCGCCGGTAAGCCCGAAATCCCATCTATTGTACAATTTGCCATCCATTTCTGTAGACGCATAATTATAATAAGCACCTGCATCCCTTGCCAATGTAACGACTATACCGTCTACCCAAACAGAAGCTCCCGATGCATTGTTTGCTATTCCGCCTGCCTCATCCTTGTAGTAATTGTGCACCAAGGACTGTTTGAAGAAAAGACTGTCCTTATTTTTTTCGAAATATATAGTGCCGTTGCCTCTTGGCCCTATCAGATATGAAGCATATAATCCCGCTGATATCTCAATTTTTTTTGTAGCTTGCCATTGTAAAGTTACCGGAATAGTAAGATAGGCATTAGAAATTTTCATTTCAATAGTGGACTTTCCTTTTTCATAAATAAATGCATTACCCAAGGGTATCTTATAAAATGAATCTCCGTCATAGTTATACTTTGAGCCTACTTGTGAATATAAAAACTCTCCCCTGATAGCAAGTCTGTCAGCAAAATTATAAGCATAATTGACTCCAAAATGAAACCCATTGGCGAGCTTAAATTCTTCATTGACCCCGGTCTCAAGTGGTCCTGAAAACTTGGTATAGTTAAGACCCGCACGGATGCCAAAACTCTGGCTGAATCCAAATTGAAAGGTCAATAAAAAACATGCTAAAACGAATATTTTGTTCATACAAAACTGCCTATTATACTTAAAATGGCTACAAAGGTATTAATAATACACCAATTACAGGAGATACTCAGAAATAAAACGAAACTTATTAGTAAATGCAAGCCTAAGTTTTCACAAAAAAATGTTAAATGTTGATCATTTTTTATTTGAGGTATAAATATGTAGTTTTGCGACCTAAATCATTCGCTGAAGGTTATATGAGCAAAAATAAATTAAAAAAATTTGAAGCTATATTGGATTTTCCTCATGTTTATGAAAATTATGACCCAAAACATCCCAAATTAATCCGTTCAAAAGACGAAGTTGTAGACTTAAAAAATAATTGGAATCAGGGACATTTTAAAAATGGGCAGCCTATCATCCTGGAGCTTGCATGCGGTAGAGGTGAGTATACAGAAGCATTAGCAGAGGCGTATCCGGACATCAACTTTATAGGAGTGGATGTAAAAGGAGCCAGAATCTGGAAAGGGGCTACCAATACATTGAATAAAGGTTTAAAGAACGCTGCCTTTCTCAGAACCAGAATTGAGCAATTAGACCTTTTTATGGGAAAAGATGAGGTGGATAGCATATGGATTACATTTCCAGATCCGTTTCTCAGAGAAAGCAAAGAAAACAAAAGGCTAACATCGCCAAGATTTCTCAATATGTATAAAAACATTCTGAAACCAGGAGGTATCTTGCATCTCAAAACGGATGACCCTACACTTTATCAGTTTACGTTGGATACTTTATCAACTTATCAGGGAGCTCGTGTACTTTACCATAATGAAGACATTTATTCAGCTCAGCTACCATATCCTGAACTTGCTTACAAAACCTACTATGAAAAAAGTCATTTGGCTGATGGAAGGAAAATTAAATATGTGAGATTTACTATCAATTAACCTCAATTTTACTCGGTGCCAACTCCCATTTTTTCTGCATTTTCTGCACGCTGTAGTGCAAGGATAATTTCTTCAAGATCACCTTCCACTACAGAATCCAGATTATATATCGTCAGATTAATTCTATGATCGGTGATTCTGTTTTGAGGATAATTGTATGTCCTGATTTTATCTGAGCGATCACCTGTACCGACCAGAGATTTTCTTTTATCTTTTTGTTCCAGATAACTTTTTTCTTTGGCGGCATCCTGGATTTTTACGTAGAGTCTTTGGAGGGCGATTTCGCGGTTTTTGTGTTGGGACCTCGAATCCGTACTTTCTGCCACTATTCCTGTAGGGATATGGGTAAATCTTACTCCGGATTCAGTTTTGTTGACGTGCTGTCCACCTGCACCCTGTGCCCTGAATGTATCTGTCTTCAAATCATCTTTTCTGATGTCGATTTCTTCCTCTTCAAATTTTGGCATTACGGCGACGGTCGCTGCTGATGTATGGACGCGACCTTGTGATTCGGTCTTTGGCACTCTCTGAACTCTATGTGCGCCTGATTCAAATTTCAGTTTGCCATAGACATCAGCTCCATAGACTTCCATCACTATTTTATTGTAGCCACCTACAGACCCGGGATTTTCGTCGATGACTTCTGTTTTCCAGCCCTGACTTTCAAAATATTTGGAATACATCCTGAAAAGGTCTCCTGCGAAAATACTGGCTTCATCTCCACCTGTTCCTGAGCGAATTTCAAAAACTACATCCTTGCTATCTTCGGGGTCTTTTGGAATGAGTAGATAATTGATTTTTTCCTGAAGTTCTTCAAGTTGTGGGTTAAGGTCTGAAAGCTCCGATTCAGCCATTTCACGCATTTCAGGATCAGCATCCTTGAGCATCTCCCTGGCATTGCTGATATGCTCAACAATCATTTTATACTCTCTGTAAGTCTCTATGATTTCAGTGAGGTCTTTATATTCTTTATTGATTTTGGCAAACTGCTTCATGTCTGCCAATACTTCAGGGTCTGAAAGTTTTTCTTCCAGATAGTAGTACCTGTCCTGTATTGTTTCGAGTTTGTCCAGCATTTTTGAATAATAAAGAGATGTATTATTAACAAAAAACCCCTGTAAAAAACTACAAGGGTTTTAGGAAACTTGTGGGCCCACCAGGACTTGAACCTGGGACCACCTGATTATGAGTCAGGTGCTCTAACCAACTGAGCTATAGGCCCGATTTTTTACTTTTTTATCATCCTGCTTTCAGGAGTTTTTTAATCTGCCACCGCTCCTGGGACCATCAAGATTAGCTTGATGCTCTAACCAACTGAGCTATAGGCCCGATTTTTTACTTTTTTATCATCCTGCTTTCAGGAGTTTTTTTAATCTGCCACCGCTCCTGGGACCATCAAGATTAGCTTGATGCTCTAACCAACTGAGCTATAGGCCCGATTTTTTACTTTTTATCATCCTGCTTTCAGGAGTTTTTTAATCTGCCACCGCTCCTGGGACCATCAAGATTAGCTTGATGCTCTAACCAACTGAGCTATAGGCCCGATTTTTTACTTTTTTATCATCCTGCTTTCAGGAGTTTTTTAATCTGCCACCGCTCCTGGGACCATCAAGATTAGCTTGATGCTCTAACCAACTGAGCTATAGGCCCGATTTTTTACTTTTTATCATCCTGCTTTCAGGAGTTTTTTAATCTGCCACCGCTCCTGGGACCATCAAGATTAGCTTGATGCTCTAACCAACTGAGCTATAGGCCCGATTTTTTACTTTTTATCATCCTGCTTTCAGGAGTTTTTTAATCTGCCACCGCTCCTGGGACCATCAAGATTAGCTTGATGCTCTAACCAACTGAGCTATAGGCCCGATTTTTTACTTTTTTATCATCCTGCTTTCAGGAGTTTTTTAATCTGCCACCGCTCCTGGGACCATCAAGATTAGCTTGATGCTCTAACCAACTGAGCTATAGGCCCGATTTTTTATTTTTGCATCCTGCTTTCAGGAGTTTTTTAATCTGCCACCGCTCCTGGGACCATCAAGATTAGCTTCATGCTCTAACCAACTGAGCTATAGGCCCGATTTTTTATTTTTGCATCCTGCTTTCAGGATTTGCGGATGCAAAAGTAGGAAGATTTATTATTATTTCAAGAGTAATTGTTTCTTTTTTTTAATTTATGAAGTGTTAGGTGATATTATTGGGTAAAAAGTATAACACATAAGGCGTTAAAACGATGTTAAATATAGAAAATAGATTATTTTTGTGCAGGTTTTTTCGTTTTGGGTTATAAAATAATGTCCTGAAAGGATCAAATTAAAAATTCATATCAACCGACTAAAATGAATCTTAGAACTCTATCCATATTAGTTTCAATTATATTTTTGAGCGTACTACATATTTCCGCCCAGAAAAAAACTGAACCCATCAAGGTGATTGAGTTTTCCGGGATTGTATTTGAAGAAGATAAAAACGGCACTCCCATACCTCTTCCTTATACCAACGTTGCTGTGAAAGGTACAAGCAGAGGTGCATCAGCAGACAATAATGGCTTTTTCTCATTTGTTGCCCTTGCCGGAGAAACGATTGTGTTTTCCAGGATAGGGTATAAAACAGTAGAAGTCATAGTTCCTGACACTCTCAATTCAGAAAAATATAAGTGGATGCAACCCATGTCTGAGGACAACATTCTTCTGCCTGAAGCGGTGATTTTTCCTTGGCCGAGTAAAGAGCACTTTAAACAGGAGTTTTTGGAAATCGATATCACCAATGAATTAAGAGAAAATGCCATCGCTAATCTTGCTGAAGAAAAAATGAGAGAACTCAGATATTCAGTACCTGTTGATGGCAAAGAAGCATCGTCTATGGTCATCAAGCAGCAGGCAAATGATTATGTCTACACTGGTCAGATGAGACCTCAAAATATATTTAATCCACTTGCCTGGAAAAAATTTATAGATGCCTGGAGAAGAGGAGATTTCAAAAAGAAAGATAAAAAGTAAATTTTTCTTTTCCCATTTTAAGGGTCTTTCAATATATATACTCAAAATAAATTGGTTTGCGAAAAATTCATCTACTATTGTATTCATTTTGAGGAAAATGGCGATAGAATTATTTTTAAAATAAAGACATGAGTACCATCGTCTTTAGAAAAATAAATTCTCGTCAGTATAACCTATACATGTTTACTTGTCCATTCAGGAAAATAGCCAGTTAATCCTACTTTTCTGATTTGGATATATGTAACCAGATTCCTTACCTTTGCCGCCAAATTAAAACAGGAAAAATTGAAAATTACAGAATATTTTAATAAATCTAAAGGAAATACCCTTGTATCGTTTGAAGTATTGCCACCTCTGAAAGGCGGCAGCATGTCTGATATTTTTAATACACTTGACCCATTGATGGAATTCAAGCCTCCTTTTATAGACGTAACCTATCATAGAGAAGAATTCGTCTACAATAAAAGAGAAAGCGGGTACTACGAAAAAACTGCAATCAGAAAAAGACCAGGAACAGTTGGCATCTGTGCCTCCATTATGCACAGATATGGTATCGACGCCATTCCCCATCTTATCTGCGGAGGATTCAGTATAGAAGAGACAGAAAATGCCCTGATAGATCTGAATTTTCTTGGTATCAATAATGTATTGGCACTTAGAGGAGACGCCCGTCAGTTTGAGGACAAATTTATAGCTGAGCCAAATGGACACAAATATGCCGTTGATCTTGTAAAACAGGTACAACATATGAATCAAGGCATCTATTTGGACAGTAATATTGAAAAAGGAACTCCTACTGATTTTTGTATTGGTGTGGCAGGATATCCGGAAAAACACTTTGAAGCTCCTAATTTTGCTATGGATATAGAATATCTGAAGAAAAAAATAGATGCAGGTGCCAGCTATATAGTGACTCAAATGTTTTTTGACAATGCCAATTTTTTCAAATTCAGAGATGCATGCATCGAAGCGGGTATCACCGTACCCATCGTACCGGGTTTAAAACCCATCACCCGCAAATATCAGTTATCATCTATCCCCAGGAAATTTTTTATCAATTTTCCAGAAGATCTTGTCAAAGAAGTCAATAAAACTGAAGATAAAGATATAAAAAAGATTGGCATCGAATGGTGCATCGCACAGTGTAAGGAACTGAAAGCATCAGGTGTACCATGCATCCATTTTTATACTATGGGAGATGCAGACACCACATATAAGATAGTGGAGAAGATATAAGGCAGATAAGAGTAAAGGTTTGCGCAAAAAAAATCTCGTTCAGGAATAAAAGTTTGAACTTACTCAAAATAGAGAGAAGCCATTTCAGATCTTTGAAATGGCTTCTCTCTATTACACTTTAATCAGATTTACCTGATCAAAATTACTTACTTAGGTGCGACGGCCGTCGTTGTAATTCCTAGCTTATCTTTAACCATCTTTGTAGCATCAGATGCAGGATCTGAGTAAAGGATAACTCCCATACCGGAATCAAAGATATACAAAAATCCATTTTCTGTAGCCACATCCTTGATGGCTTTGTTGACCCTATCCTGAATAGGCTTTAGTAACTCTTCTGTTTTAGCGTAAATTTTGTCCTGACTTGATTTCTCAAATTCACCGAGCTTTGCCTCTTCGAGTTTTAGAAGAGCAGATTGTTTTTCGATTTCTACAGGAGCGAGTTCGCCGGATTGTTGTTTTTTCTGTAAGTCCTGATACTTAGTTTGAAGTTCTTTGACCATGTCTTCACCTTTTTTCTGAAACATGGTTTTCATCACTTCAATATCTGAATTGGCTTGTTTTACTTCGGGCAGGGACGCCAATATTTCCTGCGAATTGATGTATCCTATTTTTTGGGCATTTGTAGCTGCCAAGGTTAAAAACAGGAAAGACATAATGGAATAAATTCTGTTCATTTGATGAAAAGTTGATTGGTTTGTTTTAAAAAATATTGTTATTTAATATTGAGTCTCTTCTTAAGATCCGCTGTTTTGTCATACTCGGCATTTGAAAATAAAAGTCCTGTTGCTCCGCCCTTATCAAATATGATATCATATCCCCTGTCAGCAGCATAAGATTCTATAGCAGCAAATACTTTTTCCTGAATAGGTGCTACCATCTCTTGTCTTTTTTTAAATAATGCACCTTCGGGTCCAAATTTTGCTTTTTGCATTTCACGTACTTCATTTTCCTTTTTGATGATTTCCTCTTCCCTTCTTGTCTTATCATCCATACTCAGGAGCACTTGTTCTGCCTGGAACTTATTGTACATACTTTTTACTTTATCAAATTCCTGAGCAATCTCTTGTCT
Organism: Saprospiraceae bacterium; assembly: GCA_016713025.1. Lineage (NCBI taxonomy): Bacteria > Pseudomonadati > Bacteroidota > Saprospiria > Saprospirales > Saprospiraceae > Saprospiraceae bacterium. The sequence continues at coordinate 272,258 of JADJPZ010000002.1, forward strand.
CCACCCTGCAGCTATTTTGTCTAATTCTGTCTGAGCATTCTGGTACTCCGGCATAGCTGATAGAACATCATTAATATCTACCAAAGCTATTTTTTGAGCATGTACACTCATCGACGCAACCAGAATAATTAATATTGAAAATATAAAATTTTTTGTTTTCATTTTGAATAATTGAAAGATTTTTAAAAAATTTTGCCAAAAGTACAACATTATCACAATGTTACTGCATTTAAGACAATTCCGATGCTGTAAAAGTTACATAATATAAAACTTTAAGCTTTATTTAAAACTATATAAAATACTGTAATACAACATATTAAATACGATTATATTGATGCTGTATAACTATATTTAACTTTAGTTTAACGACCGATTTATGTATTTTGTTATACGCAAAATGATTTTTTTAGTGTGGAAGTTATAAAAATCATTTGAGTATTGAAAAAATAAGAGCGCTCTAAAAATAAGCCAAATCAAAGTTTTTTTTTGACATTCATCACAGTAAATGGCTCTAATAGTTTGTGAATGTAACAAATTGCACTTTTTTGTAAAAAGATAATTACTGTTATGTTAACCACGAAATGAAATTAGTTTTCGCCATTTCCCTCCACATACCCCCAGCCCTAAAGGGGAGATCAGCCCGCTGAAGGAAGAGTTATTGGGTGAGGCGTCCTTTTTGGGAATAAGCCTGCCTGCTTAGGCCTACTTAGGCAGGGGTAGCGGTGAATAAGTAATTGTGCAATGTGTTATACACACAATAGTTTTTACAACATCATGAACTTCTTGTAAAAGAATTATATTTGCAGCCAAATCATTAAATGCTATAATGTATGCCCCGATTTGTTATCGACGGTACAAAACTGAAAATTGAAGATATATATCTGCTTGCTTCCGGTGACATAAAGCTTACCTTATCTGAGGAAGTGAGAGAAAAGATATCAAAAAACCGTAGGTATCTTGAGACGGTACTTGAAGACCCAAATCAGATCATTTATGGAATCAATACTGGATTTGGTGCTTTGTGCAATGTCAAAATATCTGATGCTAATCTGGAAAAACTACAGGAAAATCTGGTTCTGTCACATGCATGTGGTGTAGGCGAGTTGGTGCCTCAAGAGATTTGCAAAATGATATTATTGCTCAAAATCATCAATCTATCTTTTGGGTATTCGGGTATCAGGCCTGAACTCATTGAAAAGTTGATTGAGTTGTATAATGCCGGCATTTATCCTGTTATTTTTCAATTGGGATCACTTGGGGCATCCGGCGATCTGGCTCCTCTGGCACATCTTTCGCTTCCTCTGATCGGTCAGGGCACGGTGTATTTTGAAGGAAATATACAGCCTTCCCGATTAGTTATGGATAAGTGTGGAATCTCAGGAATCACTCTAAAATCCAAAGAAGGATTGGCACTGCTGAACGGAACGCAGTTTTCATTGGCATACGCCGGAGTGATTGCTGCAGAAGCAAAAGCGATTTTTCATATTGCCAATAAGATAGCAGCTTTATCTATGGATGCATTTGTATGTGATATCTCACCATTTGATCCATTGATACATCACATAAGGCCTCACCAAGGACAAATAGTTGCAGCAGAAGAAATATTTAGTTATCTGGTCCGGAGCGGGATAAGAAAGAAAAAAAGATATAGTGTTCAGGACCCTTACTCGTTCCGATGTGTACCGCAAGTGCATGGAGCGGGCTTAAACGCTATATTGCATGCCAGCGATGTGATCAATACCGAAATAAATGCAGTGACCGACAATCCCAATATTTTTGACGATGATGACAAAATTCTCAGTGGCGGCAACTTCCATGCTCAACCGCTGGCATTGGTTTTGGATTATATTTGTATCGCCATCGCTGAATTTGGAAGTATTTCTGAAAGAAGAATCTATCAACTGATCAACGGTGAGCGAGGTCTTCCTGAATTTCTGACAAAATATCCGGGTCTGGATTCAGGTTTTATGATTGCGCAATATACCGCTGCTTCTATTGTATCTCAAAATAAACAATACTGTACGCCGGCATCAGTGGACTCCATAGTGTCCAGCAAAGGTCAGGAAGACCATGTCAGCATGGCAGCAAATGCTGCGACCAAAGCCTTCAAAGTACTCAACAATGTAAAAACAATAATGGCGATAGAACTGCTTGTAGCCGTACAGGCATTTGAATACAGAAGGCCTTTAAAATCATCAGAACCACTTGAAGCAGTGATGACAGAGGTGAGAAGTAAGGTACCTATTCTCGAAGAGGACAGATTAATGCATGATGATATAATTATCGCTGAAAATATCATCCAAAACTGGATAGTACAATATTGTCTAAACCACCAATAATTATTTGGCCTGAGCAGCCAGCATCTTGCCCAACAACTTACCCATGCGCATAGCCTGTTCGAAGTCACCATCGATTTTCAACCTACCCTGAATAAAGGCGGTTTGTACATCCAGATTACCTGATGCTATTCTCTGGAGATATTCTTCATTGACGGTAAATGTGGCATCCACACTTTCATCTTTTCCTTTTGTCACCTTGCCGGGATAGACACTGATATCGACCACCCACTCTGTTGATTCTTCGCCATTGATGATAAATTGAAATTTGCCACTTTTGGGTTTTCCATTGTCAGGAAGAGATTTTAAAAATGTGCCCAGACTTTCAAACAATTTATCAGATTCCGGTTTGACTGCTTTTTTTCTGACAATTTTTTTCTTTTTCTTTTGATATTCAAGAGCTGCAGCTTCAAGTTCATTGGCAGATTCGCGCAGATACACAGTAAACTGATCCAAATCCGGCATAGAGTTGGTATCAGATACAGGGCTAATGGTGATATGACCATCATAACTGAGGATAGTGATGATCAGGCCCATTCCGTCTATGATGGGTGCAGATCCCATGATCGTGATCATCTTGTGGCCACTGACATATAGCGGCATCTGAGGTCCCGGTACATTGGTGATGGTCACATTAAACATCGGTTTATGGAATTCAGAGATTTTGTAGCGGGAGTAAAGTCGTGCTGCCTGATTGGCAATGCCAAATGGAATGGCGTTCGCCATCTGAGAGAGTGTTTTGGCCCCGATGGCTCCCTGATAGTTTTTGCCTCTGTTATTGTTTTCGTGGATGGTTTCAAGTCTTTCGATCGGATCTTCTACATTGGTCGCAATTTGCACCAACATAGCAGAAATCTGGTTATCTGTACTTCCTTCATCTTTTTTTCTAGTGGAAATCGGTACTAATGAAACCAATGATTTTTCAGGAAGTTTTCCTTTTTCATCTAGATATCGTCTCAATGCCCCGGAACAAATAGCCAGCAATACATCATTGAGCGTAGTGCCCATGATGTTTTTGATATTCTGGACGCGAGGTAGTGACAAAATAGCTGAATTCCATTTTCTGACTCCCGATATAATACCATTTAAAGGAGTAGCAGGCGCTGTGAAAGGTGCAGTTGGCAATTCGCTTCCCTGCATTCTTGATAACACACCAGCCCTCACAGTTGCTTTGAGTGCATCAGTGATGATCTTTGGAAACTTAAAAGGATCCCGGGCAAAGCTCATGGTACTGTTGATGAGCAGTTCGATGTGATTGGGTAGTGGAGATGGCTTATAAGGTTTTGGAGGTGGAATTTCTTTTTTTTCAGGGGTAAAGTCCAGAAACAGGCTCATCAATCCGGCGCCACCCACTCCATCTATAGCCACATGATGAATGGTGGATATAATTGCCACTGAGCCGGGAGGAACCTGAGGCATATTGTCCAAACCTTCTACAAAAACCATAGACCACAGTGGTCTGTTTTGATCAAACGGTTCGCTGAATATCTGTGAAGCTATCTTACGGAGTTCCTTCCAGCTACCTGGTTTAGGTAAGGCAATATGTTTTATATGAAGGTCTATATCAAAATTAGGATCATCCACCCAATATGGGTAATCGATCGACATAGGTACGTAGATGAGCCGTTGATGCAATTTCGGAAACTGATGAATTCTGGAATGCACCGTATCTTTAAATGTCTGAAAATCAATAGATCCTTCAATGACTATAACTGAACCTATATTCATCGGACTCGTAGGTGTCTCTGTATATAGGAAAGTGGCATCCATTCCCGAAATGGGAGTGAGTGTTTCTTTTGCCAACCCTTCTAATATTTTGTCTAGCATAAATAATAATTTACAATCCTATAAAACTGTAAAAATAAGTAAAAGTGTATATCAAATTGCAGGATTGGAACTAAATTGAATTAAATTTTTAAAAATTGCATTATCCTAAAATCTTACGGAGAGTTGTTTTAAGATTTTTATGTTTGCGAAATGTTTTTTAAACATAAGTTTATACATAAAAAGTTCCGGACAAGATGTTGAAATCTCATCCGGGACTTTAGTTTAAAGGATTTTAAGACTAATTATTAGAACTGCGCAGTTTCTGTACTTTCTGCAAGGGCAGTAGTAGAAGAATCTTTTCTGACCACATTTTGAAGATAATCCCAGTAACCTGTACCTACAAATCCCTGATGTTTGATGGCTTCAAATCCGGATTCCTGCATTTTGAACTCTCTCTGCTGTAATTCTGAATACCCCAGCATGCCCCTTTCTTTGTAATTTCTTGCCAATTCGAACATCGATAGATTCAGTGCATGGAAGCCTGCCAATGTGATAAACTGGAACTTATACCCTAATTTTGCCAGATTGTCTCTGAACAACAGCATACGTTCTTCATTGAGATATTTTGCCCAGTTGAAGGAAGGAGAGCAATTGTAAGCCAGCAATTTACCGGGGAATTTTTCGTGGACAGCTTCTGCAAATTCTTTTGCAAGTCCAATGTCCGGATTGGAAGTCTCCATCCAGATAAGGTCAGCATAAGGTGCATAGGAGTGTGCCCTGGAAATACATTGCTCCAAACCATTTTTCACTCTGAAGAAACCTTCAGAAGTTCTTTCTCCTGTGATAAATGCATGATCTCTCGGGTCAGCATCAGTGGTAAGCAGGTCTGCAGCTTCAGCATCCGTTCGTGCAATAAGTACTGTGGGTACACCACATACATCAGAAGCAAGTCTGGCCGCTATGAGTTTGTCTATAGCCTCCTGAGTGGGTACCAGTACTTTTCCGCCCAAGTGACCGCATTTTTTTGCTGATGAAAGTTGGTCTTCAAAATGTACTCCTGATGCACCGGCTTCGATCATTTGCTTCATCAACTGATAAGCGTTCAAATTTCCTCCAAATCCGGCTTCTGCATCTGCCACGATAGGCAACATATAGTCGATATTGACCTTACCTCTTGTGCTTTCGATCTGATCACGTCTGAGAAGCGCGTTATTTATTCTGCGTACTACTGACGGAACTGAGTTGGCAGGATATATTGACTGGTCAGGAAACATATCCTCATTGAGGTTTGCGTCAGCTGCTACTTGCCATCCTGACAAATAGATAGCATTGAGCCCTGCCATAGCTTCCTGAATGGCTTGATTGCCTGTAAGCGCACCCAATCCGGCGACATAAGGCTCATGGTGGAGTTTATGCCATAACTTTTCAGCTCCCATTTTTGCAATGGTGTACTCAATGTCATATGACCCTCTCAGGGCAAGTACTTCTTCAGCTGTATATGGTCTTTTGATACCCGTCCATCTGATGTTAGTTGCCCAATCTTGTTTGATTTTTTCTATTCGTTGTGCATTCATTATGAAATAATTTTAATGGTTAGATAAGATAATATTTAGTTTGGAAATTTTATAATTAAGAAATATAACTATACGCAGGTAGTGTAAGGAAGTCTTTGTACTCTTCATCAAGCACTAAGTTGTCAAAAATTTCAATGGCATCTTTAAATTTGAAATTGGGGTACTGATCTACTCCAAACTCAACTTTGATAGATTCGATTTCTTCTTTCTTTAATTGTTGGTACAACTCTCTTGTGATAATGCGCCCGTCGTCAAGGTGAGATTTATTTTTTATCCATTGCCATAGTTGTGTTCTGGAAATTTCTGCTGTAGCAGCATCTTCCATCAGATTGCGTATGGCTACTGCTCCGTTTCCTCTCAACCAACTCTCCAGGTATCTTATTCCGACATAGATATTTGTTCTCAATCCCTTTTCTGTGATGGTTCCTTTCGGAATTTCGAGTAAGTGTTTGGAAGTGATGGGGTCAATTTTATGTCTGATATGGATTTGATTCGGACAAGTCATGTGTTCATCAAATACTTTCATAGCCACAGGCACAAGTCCCGGATGAGCTACCCATGTGCCATCATGGCCATTTTTGACTTCTCTGAGCTTGTCCTGAATGATGTTTTCTATGACTGCATTATTGGCTTTTTCATCACTTTTTATAGGTATAAATGCTGCCATACCACCTATAGCAGGTGCTTTTCTGCTATGACAGGTGTCGATGACCAGTTTTGAGTAGGATTCCATAAATGGTGTGGCCATAGTAACCTGGCTCCTATCAGGAAGTACAAAACCTTCAAAGTTTTTAAATTTTTTAATAAAAGAAAATATGTAATCCCAACGCCCACAGTTAAGCCCTGCAGAGTGATTTTTTAATTCATATAAGATTTCATCCATTTCAAATGAAGCCAGTATTGTCTCAATAAGGACGGTAGCTTTTATAGTTCCTTGTGGTATCCTGAGATAATCCTGTGCAAATACAAAGACATCATTCCAAAGTCGGGCTTCCAGGTGACTCTCGAGCTTTGGCAAATAAAAATACGGGCCCGAAAGCCTTTTGATCAGTTCGGCAGCATTATGGAAAAAGTACAGGCCAAAATCCACAAGACTTCCACTCAATGGCTGACCAGCAATGTACAAATTTTTCTCTTCGAGATGCCATCCTCGGGGACGAACCAATAATGTGGCAGTCTTTTCATTTAAGGTATATGCTTTATTGGATACAGGGTCTGTGTACGAAATCTGGCGTCTTATGGCGTCGTAGAGATTGATTTGACCTTCTATGACATTGGACCATACAGGACTATTTGCATCTTCAAAGTCAGCCATAAATACTTTTGCGCCGGAATTTAGGGCATTGATGATCATTTTTCGGTCTACAGGTCCGGTGATTTCTACTCTTCGATCCTGCAAATCATGGGGCAGCGGTGCAATATACCACTCAGATTCACGGATCTTTTTTGTAGTATCTGAGAAGTTAGGCATAATACCTGAGTCAATTTCTTTTTGTTTTCTCTTTCTTTGGTTGAGTAGTTCGACCCTTTGATGATTAAATTTTTGATGAAGCAGGGATAAAAATTCCAATGCTTCATCAGTCAGAACAGCCATGTATTGGTCATTGGTGCTGTTGCAAATTTCAATTTGTTGTGTTTCCAGTAACATGATAGTACTTTTTATTGATTATAAAAACATGTATTTAGCAAATATTGCGCAATGTACGAATAATATTTTATTAGCGTATTTTTCGCTGATAAAAATTATTTCTTTTTTAGAATATTACTTTTAAAGTTGTGTTTTTTACGCTTTTTACAGATATTTTGTTAATTTTGTAACTATTTTTTTACATATTTTTGATCAACATGGAACAAGACCGGATTATAAAATTGATTTTTGCATTTAAGGTAAAGTATTATCGGACCATCAAAAATGCTTCTTATCAGGAGTTGTCAGAAAAGTCCGGTATTTCACTTTCTTACCTTCATGATATTGAAAAAGCTAAAAAATATCCAACTCCTTCTAAGATAAATGCATTGGCGAGTGCTTTGGGTATGCCTTATGACGAACTTGTATCCACGACAGTAGATAAGAGATTGCAACCTATTGTTGATTTGATCGCCAGTGATTTTTTTCAGATTTTCCCATGGAGATGTTTGGACTGACACCGTCGGCCCTCTTTGACTTATTTACTGAAATGCCTGATAAAATCAATGCATTCATAAGTACCTTGTTTAAAATAGCGCGTACATACTCTGTATCAAAAGAAAATTTTTATGTTGCGGCACTACGTTCTTATCAGGACTTTTATGATAATTATTTTGGCGAACTGGAAATAGCAGCCACAAATTTTATAAAAAATCTTGATCAGGAAGAAATGTCAACAAATGTTCTTAAGCAGTTCCTTTATGATAATTATGGAGTGAGCACTGACATGGACCAGATCAATGCATATGTCGATCTGAAAGGATTGCGTTCATATTATAGTGTAAAATACAATAAACTATATATCAATAATGAACTGTCTGATGAAAGAATTATGTTTCTATTATTGAGGGAGATCGCCTTTCAGTATTTACAAATAAAAACCCGGCCATATTTTACTACTATTTTGGAAACCGACAATTTTGAAAAGATATTGAACAATTTTAAATCTTCTTATTTTGCTTCTGCATGCCTGATGCCGGAAAAAAACATGATCAGTGACATTCGTAAAGTGACAACACAATCCAGATGGTCTCCTGATCTTTTTTTCGAAATGCTGAAAAAGTACAAGGTCACACCGGAAATGCTGATGCAAAGGATAACCAACATTGTTTCAGGTCACTTTGGCATCAATTCTCTGTTTTTTATACGCTTGCACCACAATACTGAAAGAAAGTATTACAGAATGAGCAAAGAAATCCACTTGTCCCGATTGCACAATCCATACAGCAGTGAGATGGATGAACACTATTGCAGGAGATGGCTTTCGGTAGGACTGGTTGAAGAATTGAAACAAAAAGGTGCTGATCACGACATATTGATAGATGCGCAGATATCGCAATACAACGACACCCCGAATTCATACTTTTGTATTACGGTAGCATATAAGGAGCAAAGAAATCCGGTTTTCGATTATACGAGCATCACTATTGGTTTTTATATGGACAATCATCTGAGAGCCCACTTTAAGATGGTAGACGACCCAAAGGTTCAGCAAAAGATAGTGCATACTACATGCGAGCGTTGCAATATTATGGATTGTACAGAACGTGTAGTGCCACCCACCATCATTTTTAATAAGGAGAAAAATGACACGCTCCTCAAAGCAGTGTCTAATCTATGCTAGTGTTATGTTTGATTTTCCTAATTAATTATTCACTTCGTTTTTTTCAAACTCTATGATCAAATGTTTTGAGAGCAGTATCTTTACAGACGTATTGATATCATAGATTTGTCGATAAATATGCTTATTTTCAATGTGCTGTTTTATCTGTTTACGATAGTTTTTCCAGCTAAAAAACCAGATCAAAGGGTAGAATATCATCAATAGAGCAGACGTACTGGTCGCTTCTGACTGATGGATAGTTTTGATTTTTAAACCATTGATGGCAGCCAGTACCCTGATTCTCAGAATACCTGAAATAAAGATTTTGTTGAAATATCCGTTGCCGGTTCCCGGCCACTGCACATAAGCATTGGTTTCATCCGGCAAGGGATTGGAGTAGTGCTCACTCTCTGTTACAAACTGAGAAAATCTGCTCCTCAAAGATGAAGGATTTGGAGTAGTCAGAATGAACAATCCATTTTTATCAAGAATTCGGGATACTTCCCTAAAGAAGTGGTATTGATCGGGTAAGTGTTCAAATGTTTCCGAAAGAATTACAATATCGGCCATCCCATCGCCAATATCAAAATCTTTACTCAAATCTATATTTCCTGCATCCAAATGTTTGTACTGATTGTGCTCAGGAAATAAATCCAATGCTTTGACGATGCTGCCACACTCATAAAAAAGGTTGGCTATATATCCGCTTCCGGCAGAAAGATCATACACTTTTTTACCTCTCAGTGTATCTTTCCTGGTATCTGTCAGAGCCTTGAAAAATTTGATCGCATTTCCCCGTGTGTGCGGTATATCATTTATGTCCATAAAAGAAGAGAGGCGAAATCAGCTTAACAATTCCTTTACCATGCCGGCGATGACCTTGCCTTCCGCTTTTCCTGCAAGTCTTTGATTGGCAAGGCCTATGACTTTGCCCATTTCTTTGGCTGATGTGGCTCCTGTTTCTGCTATGATGGCTTGAATTGTTGTTTTCATCTCTTCCACACTCATCTGTGCAGGAAGATACTTTTGTATGACAGCAATTTCTTCTCTTTCTGTCACTGCCAGATCTTCTCTTCCTTGTTTAGTGTAAATATCCAGAGAATCCTGACGTTGTTTGACTAATTTTTGCAGGATTTTGATTTCAGCAGTTTCATCCAGCGCATTGCCGCTACCATCGGTTTTGAACAATAGAATAGCTGCTTTTATAGCACGAACAGAACGAAGGGTAGCCTGATCTTTATTTTTCATGGCTTCTTTGAGGTCATTGGTGATTTTTACTTCAAGGCTCATATTTCTGAATTATTATTATTTATGTTAGACAATTTTATAGTGATATCAACAAAATCACTGACAGAGAGTTGCTCCGGTCGTTGGGTAAAAAATACATCTTCAAGGATATCTGACTGTTTGAATAGTGGTTTCAATGTATTCCGCAACATTTTTCTTCGTCCGTTGAAGGATGTTTTCACGACATTTCTGAAAAGTCTTTCATCACATGGCAACTCATAATTTTCCTTTCTGACCAATCTGATCACACTTGAATTGACCTTCGGTGGAGGGCTGAAGTTGTGTGGTGGTACATCTATTATAGTGACCCCATCATAGTGTGCCTGCACCAATACACTGATGACTCCGTAAGTCTTTGAACCCGGCGGCGCAACAACTCTGTCAGCTACCTCCTTCTGAAACATACCTACCATCTCGGGTACCAACTCCCTCGAATTGATCATTTTTATCAAAATCTGCGAAGATATATTGTAGGGGTAATTGCCTATTAAAAACAACTCCTGATGGTCAAATACTTTGGAAAGATTGAGCTTAAGAAAATCCAGAAAGATGATGTCGTCTTCATGTACAATTTTATTTTTTATCAGGTATGAAACCATATCCTGATCGGCTTCCACTACTTTAAGATGGAACCCCTTTTTACTTAAATATTTGGTCAGGACGCCTTTCCCCGGACCAATTTCCAGTACATTAGCATTTGCAGTGACCTTAGTGAAGCCTTCTGTTATTTGTTCAGCTATATGCTCGTTGACCAGAAAATGTTGTCCAAATGACTTTTTAGCTTTCATTGGTTGAATTCAAAACCCAAAGGTATCTATTTTCCCGGTAAATGATGTCGCAATCCTTTGTAAGACTTCAAAACAGCCTTTGCACTGCCTACAGATAGCGGAGATTCGATGAGTACAGGAAGTTTGTTTCCGTCATTGGTCACCCAAATATTCATACGGTTACCATCTTTAAATACATTGCCTGTGACCAGATCAGGTACGACTTTTATAGTATTAAATGTACCTAATCCTTTTACATGAAAATTGTCATAAACTCCGTCATAGCGTACTTTTATCGGATAGATCGTTTCGTCAAAAAGTATCTTTGTCGGGATGAAGTCCCCTGGATGATACCGTGAGATATCAATATTGCGTAAAAAATACAAGACAGAAAGTAAATCGTGTGTACAATCATGAAGGGTGATACTTTTTCTGACTGCTGTAGCACGTGTCGGTCCATTAAAACTTACTCCTTTCCTTTTGATCTGATCAAAAACCAAACTGTCAAATCTCCTGTAATTTCCTTCTTCCACGATACGGGTAAACCGACGGGGATACATGGTCTTTTTGTCTATTTCACTATGAAAATAATCACGTACCTTAAAAAAAGGGTCATAGCTTTTATATGTTTTTCCTTTGACAGTTATTTCAAAAGAATCATCCGTTTCTGTAAATAAAAACTCAGCTTCACCAGCCGGAATCCATATAAATTTCCAGTTGTAATAAGCTTTAAATACCAGTTTTTCTCCGGCAGCAATGGCTGAATTGTGGATATAACAGTGATCAGATGGCTGATGAACATGATCAATGGTATTAAAATCAGGTTTTAATGCCATTGATAAAAGTACTATCCATGTGGTTAAAAGCATTTTTATCTGTCTTTTTACTTGTTTTTATATCTTCAAAATTCACTAGGCATTGGAGTGATGGAATTGATCTGTTACCTAAATATTAAATTTACAATACATTATGATTAATATTTTCGAGAATATTTTCTGTTCACTATAAGATAAGTTCTATTAACAGCTCCCGGGTACCATAGTTTAAAAATAATTTGTCATCTTACCTATTCATTGAAAAACAAAATATTTTTGTCCAATGTACCCATCAATTTTTATCTTGTGCCGAATAACACTGGCAATAAATTTCATCATTTCAGCACATGGGTATCTTAACAAAGTTTTCTTATTATAAAGACGTGATTTTATACTCATTGAGTCTGGCTATTTTGTTATTTATTCTAAGGTGGCTGGAGATAAGATTTATTATTATAGACCATGCTTTGGAAATCTATGTGGGTGCTATAGCTCTGATCTTTACAGGCTTGGGAATTTGGCTTTCATTTAAATTGATAAATCGTAATACTGAAACCAGAATAGTTGAAAAAACGGTTTATTTGGAGAATGAACCCAATTTAATGCTCAATCAGGAAGAGATAGAAAAAACCGGATTGAGTAAAAGAGAACTGGAAGTGCTGCAACTGATGGCTGAAGGGTTGAGTAATGAAGAAGTAGCTGAAAGATTATACGTCTCATTGAATACTATCAAAACGCATACTTCGCGGGTGTTTGAAAAATTGGATGTAAAAAGGAGAACACAAGCTATTGAAAAAGCAAAAAGACTTCGCGTGATACAGTAGATTTTATCATTCTAAAGGGTGAATATCTGTCAAAAAACCAAAATCACACAAAAGTATGACCGCCGATAAAGTCGAATTATTCAATTTTGCGACATTAATTCACCAATTAAATAAATATTAGAATGAAAAAGTTAGTACTTACTTATGGAATCATCGCAGGATTGGTGGTGGCATTAATGTTGATCATCACCACCACAATATATCATCAATCCGGCAATATAGAAGGAGGAGCCATTTATGGATATGCCAGCATGTTATTGGCGTTTTCTTTGATATTTTTTGGAATTAAAAAATACAGAGACCAAAACAGTGAAGGCAAAATTACTTTTGGAACGGCTTTTAAGATGGGTTTTCTAATTACCCTGATAGCCCCCACGATTTATGTGATCACATGGCTCATCGATTATTATTATTTTATGCCCGACTTTATGGAAAAATATGCAGAACAAACCATCACAAAACTGAAGAACGAAGGTGCCGCTCAGGAAATCATCGATACAACGACTAGAGATATGGCCAGTTTTGCAGAGATGTATAAAAACCCTTTTTTCAATGCGATGATTACTTTTGCTGAAATCCTTCCTGTTGGATTAATTGTTACTTTGATTAGTGCCGCGATATTAAAAAGAAAATAATCAAAACACAAATGTAATAGTATAAAACAAATTTAAATGACACCAAAATATTTTATTATATGAAATCGCTTGGCACGACAGTCAATGAAATTCTGACAAACCTCCCTCCGGACAGGGTAGAACCATTTAACAAATTACATGATGTTATATTAAATAATCTCCCAAAAGGTTTTGAACCAACAATAAGTTATGGTGCCTTAAGTTATGTTGTTCCACATTCCATATATCCTGCAGGTTATCATTGTAAACCAACTGAACCTCTTCCTTTTGCAGCGATAGCTTCTCAAAAGCATACAATAAACTTTTATCATATGGGTATTTATGCTGATGATGCCTTGCTGCAATGGTTTATATCTGAATATCCGAAGCACACCAAGCAGAAATTAGATATGGGTAAAAGTTGTATCAGATTCAAAAAATTTGACGAAATACCCTATGAACTCATAGGCGAATTAATGAAAAGATTGAGTGTCAATGAGTGGATCAATATTTATGAAACAAAATTAAAGAAGTAAACTATGAAAAAATATTTGATACCTAAATTAATCGGACTGGCAATATTGACGATGATAATCCTGGTCAGTATTTCCATTCTTGAAGTAGCAGTTTATTCTCATCTCATAAACCCAGGCCAGGAAATAACTGTTTATGAAACCCACGCAAGTCAGTCTGCGCCGTATGTTTCAGGTATATTTGGTTTTATTATTTTCTTTTTAGTCGCCAGGTTTTGGAATCAAAAGAAGTACGATAATATTGCTAGTTTAGTTTTCCTTTTCCCATTAACATATGTTTTGATAGACATCATAGTTTTAGTACTGGCAGATGTTAAATGGGCTGACTTTTTAGTAATTTTCTTAATAGCAAACAGTGCTAAATTTCTTGGCTGTTTTTTGGGTTATAAGCTTACAAAATGATAGCAAACTGTGTTGTGATTTAAAAACATGCACATAAATCACTTCATAGAGATCTTCGATCTTGTTAAAAAATCATCGAATTCACGGAAATTTGAAGGTCGATTAATTATAAAAATTCAGATTAAAATTTGTTTATTATGAGGCACTAATAAATTTTATCAACCATAAAATTTGGTATCTTATATCAAATAATATACTAATAATATCCAATAATCCCTACCTTCGCATGTACTAACCCAGCTCAATATGAAACTTAAAAATTATGCTGCCGGAAGGTGGATGGAAGGAGAAGGTACAGGCCAATTGTTAGTGGATGCCAGTACCGGACAAGAAGTTGCCATCGCTACAAGTAAGGGATTGGATTTCGCTCACATGCTCGATTATGGCCGGAAAACGGGCAATAAAAACCTGCGCAAACTGACGTTCCAGGAACGAGGGAGAATGATAAAGTCTCTGGCAATGTATCTCATGGAGCGAAAAGAAAAATATTATGACGTCAGTTACAAAACAGGGGCAACCAGATCAGACTCCTGGATAGATATCGAAGGAGGGATAGGCAATCTGTTTGCATATGCCAGTCTCAGGAAAAAATTACCTGATCTGCCATATTTTGCCGAAGGAGAGCCCATCGGTCTCAGCAAAGGAGGTACATTTATGGGGCATCATATCCTGGTACCCAAAGAAGGTGTTGCGGTACATATTAATGCCTTCAATTTTCCGGTTTGGGGTATGCTTGAAAAATGTGCAGTCAACTGGCTTGCAGGTGTTCCTGCCATCGTCAAACCAGCCACACTGACCAGTTATCTTACTGAGGCAGTAGCAAAAGATATCATAGATTCAGGTATTTTACCCGCAGGAGCCCTTCAACTCATTTGTGGTAGTGCCGGCGACCTCCTGGACCATGTCAACTACCAGGATGTGGTCACTTTTACTGGTTCAGCATCTACCGGATTGAAATTAAAATCACATCCTAATATTCTGAGAGAATCAGTGCCCTTCAACATGGAAGCTGACTCACTGAATAGTATCATTTTGGGCCGTGATGCTGCCCCGGGCACTCCTGAGTTCGACTTATTTGTAAAAGAAGTCCGCAAAGAAATGACCGTAAAATGCGGGCAAAAATGTACTGCTGTACGAAGGATTATTGTCCCTGCTGACTATATGGATGATTTGCAAATCGCAATTGGAAAAGCATTGACGGGAATTGCTATCGGTGATCCTCGGACAGAAGGTGTACGTATGGGTGCGCTGGCAGGCCAGGATCAGGTCACAGAAGTCAAAGATAAGCTGAAAGAACTTATGTCTGATTCTCAGTTGGTGTATGGCGATCCTGAAGGATTTGAAGTCACGCATGGTTCGAAAGAAAAAGGAGCTTACATGGCTCCTGTTTTGTTGAGAAATGACCGACCTTTTGAACAAACATCCACGCATGAAATTGAAGCTTTTGGCCCTGTTTCTACCTTGATGCCTTATCAGGATATGGATGAAGCGGTGGAACTTGCAAGGAAAGGTAAAGGATCATTGTGTAGCTCTATCGTAACGTTTGATGATAATATTGCTCGTGAATATGTAGTCAATGCGGCCACCCATCACGGGAGAATCCTTGTACTAAATCGGGAATCTGCCAAAGAAAGCACCGGTCATGGATCACCGATGCCTTTGCTTGTACATGGTGGACCGGGACGTGCCGGTGGTGGCGAGGAGATGGGAGGATTGCGCGGGGTCAAACACTACATGCAACGATGTGCCATCCAGGGTACTCCTTCGAGTATTACAACTGTAACTTGCCAGTATCAGTACGGTGCCAGGTACATTGAGGACAACAAACACCCATTTAAAAAATATTTTGAAGAGCTGGAAATCGGCGAAACGCTCATCACGCACAAACGTACAGTGACAGATGCAGATATCGTCAATTTTGCCAATGTGTCGTGGGATCATTTCTATGCCCATACAGATGCTACCGCCCTGGAAGGGACACCCTTCAAAGAGCGAGTGGCACATGGTTATTTTGTATTGTCGGCAGCAGCTGGCTTATTTGTAGATGCCGCCAAAGGACAGGTCATGCTCAATTATGGTCTCGAAGAGTGCCGTTTTACCAAACCTGTATATGCCGGTATGACCATCGGTGTGCGTCTGACAGTCAAAGAAAAAGTAGCTCAGGAAAAAAGGGAAGATGAGGACTATACCAAAGGTATTGTCAAATGGCTCGTCGATGTATATGATGAAACCGGAGAGACGGTGGCAATTGCCACTATATTGACAATGGTCAAATTGAAGACTTAATAAAAAAATGATGTATATTTGTCCTAAAAAGTAGCCATGTCGCATTCCCTTAGGGTCTTACCGAATTATACTTATCAGGATTACCTTCGCTGGGAAGGCAGGTGGGAAATTATTGATGGCATAGCATTTGATATGAGCCCAATGCCAAGTCCTGTCCATCAAAGAATAGCATCCAGACTCAACACAGTTTTGCAGAATAGCATAGATAAAACCTCATGCTATTGTCATGTTTACCAGCCCATCGATCTCAAAATTTCAGAAAATACAGTTGTAAACCCAGACCTGCTTATCATATGTGAAGATGTTACCACACAATATTATGATAAGCCACCTAGTCTGGTTATAGAAATCATTTCGCCTGTTTCTCGTCTCAAAGATACATATACAAAATTTGAATTGTATCAAGGTTTTGGAATTAAATACTATATAATTGTTGATGCGGAAGACAAGAGTATAAAGACATTTCAACTTATATCCGGAGCATATGTACAAATATCCGCAAGATCCAAATTAGAAATCGAACTCAAAGATGGATGTGTCATTAAGCCCAATTTTGAAGATATTTTTACCTAAAAATGTAAGTCTTCTTTGGATGATACACCGATTCAGAATACAATAACTAATTTTATGTCAGAAGGCCATATCACCTCCACTTACAAAGATCACATCACTACCATAGAGTTTTATCACCCTGCTCAAAATTCCATGCCGGGTTATCTCCTTGCTGATCTGGTCAACCATATCCATCAGGCAGGTGCTGATGAAAGAACTTTTATTATTGCACTCAAAAGCAGTGGGGATCGTACCTTCTGTGCCGGTGCCAGTTTTACGGAGTTAGCTGCCATTGAAAGTTTTGAATCTGGTAAGACCTTTTTTATGGGATTTGCAAGTGTGATCAATGCGATCAGAAAATGCCCCAAAATAGTGATCGGGCGTGTACATGGTAAAGCTGTGGGCGGTGGTGTAGGCCTAGCTGCTGCTTGCGACTACTGCATGGCTAGCAAATATGCCTCTGTCAGACTTTCCGAATTGGCAGTTGGCATCGGTCCTTTTGTGATCGGCCCCGCTGTAGAACGAAAAATTGGACTTTCAGCTTTCAGCCATCTCGCTATCAATGCAGATGAATGGCAGACGGCAGAATGGGCCAAACAGAAAGGACTGTTTACGGAAGCTTTTGAGTCTGTCGAACAATTGGATGCATACTTAGATCATTTTACTGAAAGTCTGATAACCAAAAGTCCGGAAGCACTCTCAGCACTTAAGAAGATTTTTTGGGAAGGTACAGAACATTGGGATACACTCCTGGAACAAAGGGCTGAGATCAGTGGGAAGCTGATCCTCACGGAGATGGCCAGAAATGCGATCAGTAAATTTTTGAAAAATGTGTGATACATGTCAAAAAAAACAGTTATAATATTGAAATCTGATGCTCATAGCCTAAAAGTCATAGCTTAAATTTAAGTTATTAATGCACCTTGCCTTGGAATATATAACAAAAGTTATATTCATTTTATGTTTTTTTCAATTATTTTTGCTTTGAATTTCAATACATATAATCTTTTAATTAACACCTTATGAGAGTATTTTACATTTCTTTTTTTCTTTTTTGCTGTCTTAGTGTTTTAAAAAGTCAAACATTTAGTTTGACATCAGGTGGAGGAGGAAGTGTTACTGCAAGCTTTAGTGGCAACCCCTCATGTGTGTATTCCGTTACTTTCTCATGCCCTACATGTACACCTACTACTTTATCATGTACAGGTGTATCAAATGCAACTTCTTGTACTGTAAGTTTTATATCATTGGGGTCAGGGAGTAATTCTATTTCTGCAGCATTTACAAGAACTGCTGGGTCTAATGTTCAATGTCCTGCTACTGGGTCTGCAGGGCCAATAACTGTGTTGCCTATAGAATTAAAAAGTTTCGAAATAAAAAATAATGCGAATGCCGTAAATATGCTTTGGGTTACCGCATCTGAAACCAACAATGATTTTTTCACCCTTCAGAGATCAGCAGATGCAGTGCATTTTGAAAATATTGCCATTATTGAGGGAGCTGGAAATAGCAGCACAGAAATTTATTATAGTTTTACTGATGTTTCTCCATTGAGAGGTACCAACTATTATCGGATCAAACAGACAGATTTTGACGGAAAATTTTCATACTCTGATGTAAGATCAGTCAGTATGGTAACTGCAGAAAAATCACAATTAAACACCTTTATAACAGACAATATTCTGGTGGTCAATACGCCCCTTGAAGACTATGATGTGATTATTTACAACAGCTGGGGCACAGAGGTAAAAAGATACCATAATTTGCAAAATTACAGCACTATAGATGTACAGGATTTGAAATCAGGTGCACTCATCATACGTATCTCCTATGATGGTGGGTCAGAGACACATCGGGTTGTGAAGTTGTAAACCACTTTGAAGGTTTTGTTGTGGCGGTACCCAAGGGTTGCATTAATTCTGCTTTGTCAAATTTTACGGACTTTCCGATTGATTGGCAAACTTAAATAGTTGTGCCCCTAATTTAACGTGAATTCGGGTTAAAATTCATGCAATAATTGCAATAAAGACTTTTTCTAAAAACTCAATATGATACCATCACCACCTGCTTCTTAATGACACATTTTTACAGGCTAAGGCACATTGTATGTCCTTTGATTGTGCAGAAAAAAATAACCTAAACCTCCTTCTATATTGGTAAAAATATCCGATGGTGTAGCAAAAGGATTGTCTCTGCTTTCAAAATGAACATTGGCGGTTTTACTGTATTTAAAGTATGACTCAGAGACATTTCTCCATCTGAGTTGAATATTGCCTATGGCTTGCTGCTCTGTTATCCTGTAAAACTGAAAACTCATGGTTTTGTCCTGTCCTTCAAATGCCTGATCACCGAATAAAACTCCGCTGTTTCTTACCGACTCGACTGATCCGGGTTCGTTCACAGATGTGTATGTGCTTCTGAATGGTTGATCTTTTGCATATCTTGTCAGTACCAAAACTTCATAAAAATCTTTGCCTGAAAGATCAGTAAAGCTCACATCTACCTTGCTACGCATGTCGCCATCAGGTGTGATACCTCCGTTTTCCACAAACTTCAGTGTTTTTAATTGGAGCAAAGCAGGTACTGTCTGAGTTGCAAAGATGGGTTTAAATCCCGCATGAGAAGCTTGTATATCGCATTTTTGTCCGGCTTTGAGTGGCCCGTTCAATTTTATGATAAATAGTCCTTTGTTATAAGTTTTGTTGGTTTGTTCGATGCTATTTACATAAAAGGTAAGTTGCGGATTGACTACCATAGTATCTTTTTTATCATCCAGAATACCGAAATTTTCAGTAATCTTTATCTGGATGGTGGAATCACCTGCTTTTGCTTCTGCTATGATGACTAATTTTTTCTCAAATGGAGGTGGGTCGAGTGTAAGGGTTGTTTCAAAAAAATCGGTACATGATGACAATAATACCATCATAAAAGTACACACCAGGAAATGTTTATGTTGTGATTTCATTTTTATCTTTGCTTTATTAAAAATCAAAGGACCAGTTGATATAAGGTATCAAAGGAAACAATGTAATTTGTTTGAGTTTAGTGGATTTCACATTATTTTCGTCATATGATGTGTCAAAATATACAAAAAACGGATTGTTATTGGCATAGGTATTATATGCTCCGACAGACCATGTTCTTGTATATTTGGCTTTCTTTTTTACAAAATTGATACCCACATCCAGCCTGTGGTATGGACGCATACGGTAACTGTTGCGTGGTCCGAAGGTTTCTACATTCCCTGCAGGCGAGCCATATGACGAATTGGTCAATGTCACACCGTTTCCGGTGCCAAATACCCAAGTCGCAGCAAGGTTGATTTTTTTGCTCAGGTCATACATACCCACGAGTGAAATATCATGTCTGCGGTCATACCTGAATGGAAATTTTTTACCGTCATTGATCTCATCAAACTGACGATTGGACCACGACAATGTGTAGCCTATCCAACCACTAAATCGGCCCTCTTTTTTCTGCAAAAACAACTCCAATCCATAAGAGTCACCATTGCCCTGGGTCACTCTGTCCTGCCAGTCAGAAAGGTCAAAAAGCCCCTCACCATCTTTGTATGCAATCAGATTTTTCATCTTTTTGTAGTAACCTTCCAGACTGACTTCATAATTTTTAAATGTTTTGGCAAAACCGGCAGCGACCTGCCATGAGTCCTGTGGCTTGATCCTCGCTGTCGTAGGTAGCCACAAGTCTGTGGGTAAGCCTATACCTTCAAATGCCAGTAAATTGATATACTGTCTCATAGTAGCAAAAGAAGCCTTAAATCCGATATCGCCCGGAATCACCTGATTGAAACTTATTCTGGGTTGCAGTGAGGTATATACTTTGTCCTGAACAGCAAATCCTGAAAAATGCAATCCTGCATTCACCTTTGTATTTTTTGTCAATGTGATATCATCTTCCACATAAGATGCAAATTCTGTAGCAAAAACTTCCTTTTGTCCGATTTCTGTATTGAAGTTTAGATTATCTCTTGTATTCTTTTGGTTCAATGTAAATAGTCCCGGATCAAACTGATGATAGATGACATTTGCCCCTGTTTTAATATAATGTTTGGTGGAAGGTATATAATCAAAATCTATTTTAAATGCAAGATCCCGGATACCTGACAAATACTTAATGCCTATCTCGTCTATATCAGAAGAAGAAGGAAATTCTGTACCGGACAATACTCGTGTGTCAAGCTTGTACTGACTATAAGTTAGGGTTGTATTAGCAAATATTTTATTGGAAATCTCTCTGTTCCACCTTAATGCCGATGTGATATTGCCCCATCCCAGACCAGTGTCTGAATAATTTTTTGCTGTTCCTGATTTGTCTTTCTGATCAAAATAAAACTTATCCCTTCCTGTGTAGACACTCAGATACAATCGGTCTCTGTCTGATAGTCTGTGATTGATTTTTCCGTTCAGGTCATAAAAGTAATACCCTACCGAGCCGTCTGTATCATCATCTGCAAATCCTTGTCTGATGATAGGCTGTGCCAATACATCGATATAAGTCCGTCTGCCAGAGATCAAAAAAGAAGTTTTGCCTTTGTTGATAGGCCCTTCGAGTGTAAACTTCGACGCCACCAGTCCTATAGAAGCATTTCCATGAAACTCCTTATTGTTGCCTTCTTTCATATTGATATCCAACACTGAAGAAAGGCGGCCTCCATATCTTGCCGGAAATCCTCCTTTGATTAATTTTACATCTTTGATCGCATCTGAATTGAATACGGAGAAAAATCCAAACAGATGTGATGCGTTGTATACCGGCACGCCATCAAGCAAAATCAAATTCTGATCAGGGCTACCTCCTCGTACATAAAACCCGCTTTGACCTTCTCCTCCCGACTGTACCCCTGGTAGCAGCTGCAATACTCTCAGTAAATCTACTTCGCCCAATAAAGCCGGTACTTTTTTAATTTGTTTTATGGGAATCTCTGCCACACTCATCTGTGTTTCACGCTCAATTTTCTTTTCTTTGCTGGCGATGATTTCTACGGTTTCCAGCTGGACTTCAGCTTTCAGACTTACATCAATCTTTATGTCTTTGATGACATCGATGGTCCTATTTTCATTATTGTACCCAATGTATGAAAATACAAGATCCAGGTTTGGTGAAACAGGTACAGTAATAGAATAAAACCCGTATGTGTTGGTTACAGTTCCGATAGCAAGAGAAGGTATAAATATATTGGCACCGATGAGTTTTTCTCCGGTGGCTGCATCTTCGACATATCCGCTGATGACTTTATTTTGAGCAGTTGATAGGGTAGTGTAGCCTGAAACAAAAATGGTAATTACCAGGATATATAACTTCATGTGTATTTCTTTACTTACTCCTTAACGGGCATAAAGGCATACATGTTGCTTTTAGAAACAACAAATTAAGATAAGTTTAACGCATCACTTATCATTCATAAAGCTACACTATTTATTGACAGTTGCCAATAATGTAACAATAAATACCAAACTTATAAATGTGTTAAAATGTAAAATTATTCTATAGGCGTTATTATTTAAATGATTAATGCGTAAACACGTCCTGATACAAAATAGGCCGTGCATACTCTTCGTTAAATGCACATTTGATCACATCAAACGCTGTCACAATCCCCTTCAGTTCATTGTCTACATTTACTACAGGTATCATTTTGAATCTCTTGTCAGCAAATAATTCTGCTGCTGTACCTACTTTGTCTTTAGGGGTGATTCTGACAACTTTTGATGTCATCACGTCTTTGACTTTTAGGTCGTTTTCAAGATTGAACCTGGAGATTTTCAACACATCTGAAGAGGTGATCAAGCCTACTAATTTTCCGTGATCCACTACCGGTAACTGTTGGAATTCTGATTCCAAAAAGAATTGAGAAAGATCATCAATTGACTGATTTGGGTGAGCAGTCACCGGATCTTTCGTCATAATCGAACGTACTTCTAAGTTCATCATAACAATATCGATTTATGGCTGTTAAAAAATAAAGTCTATCAAGGACGAATATACAAAAAGTATTCTGAAAATCAAAACTTTATGTAAAAAAATTTATCTTCGGATGAAGATACAGAACATTTTATTTCTTCCGCGAGACCTTTTATTCATTTTCATCAAACAAAATACTCAGTTATTGACTCTTAGATAATCTATCAGCCCTGATAGAATTTTTTGGGCCATTTGCTGTCTGAACTCAGGGTCAGCCAGTTTTTCTTCATCTTCTGCATGAGACATAAAGGCCTGCTCAACAAGAACAGAAGGCATCTGTGAAGCTCGCGTCACAGTGTAATTAAAAGATCCGACCACTCCAAATTCCTTCAGGTCAAGTTCGAGCAACCTGTCATAAATGCTCCCTGCCAACGGAGCCCAGAAAGGATTGTGCCAATAAGTACTCGTCCCTGCAACGGATAAATAACCTCGACCACCGGCATTGGCGTGGATGCTTATCAGCAGATCGGCATCAGATTCTATTGCAATATCCCTTTTGGTCAAAAGACTCATGTCCTTATCGGAGTCACGAACCTGCACAACATTGGCTCCCAAGGATCTGCATAATTCTCCAAGCCTTAATGATAAATCAAGATTGATATCTTTTTCAAGCAATCCTGATAATCCCACAGCGCCGGTATTGGAACCACCATGTCCGGCTTCAATAGCTATCTTTAAGCCAGTAAGAGGACTTTTATTTGTAAGGTCAAAAGCAGGAGGATATTTAACCTTTAATAAAAGCCTTTTACCGTCCGGTTTGATATCATAACCCCAAATATTCGAAGTGTTGAGATGTACAAATATTTTATATGTATCCGGTGTCGTCTGTTGCCAGGTTACCCTTTCAATGATTTTTCTTTTATTCATGTGTGTTATCCAGGTGCTGGCGGTCTGAACACCATACAGGGTAACCACAATCCTATTCTGATCAGGTTCGGGAAATATCTCATATGGTACACTCTCCGGATACGGAATGCTCAATACATCAGCATCTGAAGATGGTCCGCAAGACATGGTGGTAATAACATATGAAGGGGTAACTGTTTCTTCCGGCAACAACTCTACATCATCTTTATGTATAAATCCACTTTCTATGCTGCTTAACTTTATTCTGTAATAATCACCTGACCTTCCGCTGGTCTTAAGTATAACTCCGAGGTTTAGCTCTGATCTTATCGGTCCACCTAATCTTGGCGCAGCCAGATTGTATGTCAGGCGTGAGTGTGGGTTTTTTACTTTAACTACGGGAAATTCTTCTATTTGCTTAACTTTAAATGTGGTTGAAAAATCTACCTGACTTTTTTCAGTGCCATTAGATGTTGAAATTTGTGGCAGTAAAGTATATGTTTTTCCTGTTTTTAAGCTACTCAAATAAAGGTTTGCCTTATAAAGTGAGTAATCGTCAAAATCTTCACGCGAACATTTAATTCTTATTTTACCTGGCATTACGTTTACATATCCATGCTGACCTTTTGACCCCTGAAAACTTACTCTCACCATATCATCTGAAAGTAACTCCATCACTGAAGCCGGTTCAAAACTCTTCTGATCTATCCAAAGCGGAAACACAGGTCTTGTTTTTGGATTTTTGGAGTAAATAAACTCCCGTTCATAAAAAACAGACAAAGAATCCTCATCCATGACTGTAGCCCTTATGCGGTTTGGTCCTTCATTCAGTGTAATTTTCTTGAAGAATATCCCGGTTTTATATTGCTTTACCGGGTCCCCGTTGATCCATACTTTTGCGGGGTAATTCGTTTTGCATAATAATTCAAATTCAGGGAGATCGGTAATTTCCCTCGGCATTTTTCGGAATTCAACCCAGGGAGATTTTCTTGATGTCTTGCCTTTAGTATCAACAGTATAATGGTATGGAACCATCCAGTCTGATGTTAAAATTTTTAAAGACACTGACTCTGCAGTTAAATTTAAAGTGTCTTTTTTTGTTGTAATGAAATGGATACATCCTTCAGTATCAGTGGTCATCGATTTATTACCTGGACGAAGTTTTATTTTTCTGCCACCGGGATTTGCCGGAAAAAAAGGAGACATGTCAATTCTGAACACCTGTTCAGGCTTAATTTTTTTAAGAGATTTCCTGAGGTTTGCCACACCTTCATTCCTATTGTTGTGATTTCTTTCAATGATACTATCAGGAACCATCAGGTCAATTACACCGTCTATCAAAAATTGATTAGCCCTTTTATATTCATCCTCATTTGTCCAAATTACAAAATTTACAAGATATGGCTTCAGCAACATGGTTTCAACAGTCATGGTTTCAATCAGATCCTGAGAATGACCGGAAATTTTGATTCCAAGGCCATCAATAGCATAATTAGTAACGAGGTGCTGAACTTCTTTTTTAAGATCGGTCCTCAATTTATCAGCGGAAGCCGCGATGTCAGTTTCTGAAGAAAATGACATGTCAACAACAACATAGATTTTTTGCTTTTTGGAGTGTGCGCTATCGACAATGTCTTTTAATTCAGCATAACCTTTGTCCGTATAGAAAAAAACTGTGTTTTGTACATTATCTTTTCTGTCAGACGTATCCAGGATTTTCTGTTGGGTTTTGCATCCTGTAAAAATTATTGTCAGGATAATTAGAGCCGTCCTTAATTGGAGCAATATTTTTGTATTTCTCATCTATATAGGAGATATTTCTGCCTGATTTTTATGAAATCACTTACCTGTTCCTGACAAGTTTTTACAATTTCTTCAACAGTCGCACCTGGTTTTTCCAATCTTTTGATAATAGCCGGCGGAGACCAAACAAGAGAGTCCGGATTTGTCTTGCGATATGCATCAAAAGTGTGGACAGCCGCTTCAACAGATCTGAAAACTGCCGGGTCGGTCACCAAAACCTCTACGCCATGACTCATTTTTTGCCATGGTTTATTTCGCGGATTGCTTTTTGCATGATAATCGGGTATAAAATGGACAGGGCGGAAATGTACGCCTTTGATACCTCTCGTATTGAGATCGTTTGCTGCTTTTTCGGCATCAATCCATGTGGCACCTGTCATTAAAAAAGGTTTTGTAGTACCTCTCCCTTCGGAAATATTGGTCCTTTCAAACAAACATTGTCCGGGATAGACAATAGCCGTTTCAAGCGTTCCCATATTGGGTGACGGCATTACCCATAAAAGTCCGGTTTCATTCCATAACATATTTCTCCTCCACCCTTTCATCTTGATGACAGTAAGGTCAGCACCATATCCTTCCGTTTCGTTCCACATGGTGGCCAATTCTCCATAGGTCATTCCGTGCCTGAGTGGAAGAGGATGACGGAATATACTTACCGTATCATGTAGCGGACCTTCCACTACGCTGCCTCCCAACGGGTTTGGTCTGTCAAGTACGATAAATGGAATTCCTGCAGCGGCACATGCCTGCATGGCAAATGACATGGAATACTTATAAGTGTACCAGGCTGATCCTACACCCTGAATATCAAATATAAGAACGTCAAGGCCTTTTAACCATTCTTTTTTAGGCGCAAACGAATGTCCATACATGCTATATACTGGTATGCCCGTGATAGGATCTACTGCGCCATCTTCAAAAGTCCTGCCTTGAGTAGCACCTCTTACTCCATGTTCAGCTCCAAACAAAGCCACAAGGTTTACGCCTTCAGTACCGGCGAGGATATCTATACTACTTCTTAAATCAGCACCGACAGCTGATGGATTGGTGATAAGGCCGACCTTTTTACCCTTTATCAAATCGATATGCTCCGTTACAAGGATGTCAATTCCAGAGGTAACGGTTGGTTTCTGCAGCACTGATTTGGTTTTGTTTGTACTATATTTTGCTAAAATTTCAGAGAGGGAAGGTGCATCGGTCAATGAAATGCCTGACACCTTTCTTGATGTCAAAGCACTTTCATTTCCGAAACGGTCAACGACGGAAACGGCAATGCTATCCAAAGGAATAAGGATATCTTCTATTTTGTTTATAGCTTTTGGGTCCCTGCGGCTCAAAAGGGGCTGATTCACAATAAATGCTGAAACACTATCCGTTTTAATACTGCTTCCCAGAATATTATAGCTCCATTGCGCACCATGTTTGTAGTAAAATACCCAGCGGGCTATATCATCAGGATTGGAATGGAACCAATTTACCTGAATTTGGCCGGTATGCTTTTTAACATTCAAATCCGGAGGTGCCGGTGATTTTTTGTCCAGCCATGGAGATGGCGGAATAAGCGCTTTTCTTTTGTAAGGTCCATCAAGCAAAGCTTTTGCCAGAGTCGGATTGGATGCTATAGGTCCAATACTCCAGTGAACGACCCCGGGACTGGCGGGCAACATACCGCGTGCTATCATCACCTGGTTAATGTTTTCATCAATCAATTTTGATAATGGTTGTATGCTGAGGCTTATGCCAGGCCATAGATGTCTTCCTTTTTTGTTTTCCTGATTCCACCATCCCAGCAGTACAGGATAACTCTGCGCAACCTGATTTATTGACCAATATAATTGAGGTGTGTAATAATCTATCCATCCTTTGTTAAGCCATTTTCGGGCATCAGCATAAAGTACATTGTGCTGGTCAAAACCGCTGACTGACAATGGATGATTAGGTCGCCAGATCCCAAACGGGCTCAGTCCGAATTTCACATTGGGCTTTTCAGATTTGATACCTTTATAAATTCTTTCCACCAGCAGATTTACGCTTTCTCTTCTCCAGTCACCTCTGGAAAGCTTTCCACCACTTTTTTGATAAGCGCGCCAACTCTCTTCGTCAGGGAAATCCTTATCATTGTTGTAAGAAGGGTATGGGTAGAAATAATCATCAAAATGAATACCATCAAGATCGTATCTGCGTACAAGATCCATCACAACATTGTATGTCTGATCCTGCACAGCTTTTTTGGTAGGTTCCATCCACCAGTAACCCTGCTCGAGCTTAACCACTAGTTCAGGATGCTTTTTTACAATCGAAGCATCAGATACCGGACCTCCAGCAGTATGATGAGCCCTGTATGGGTTCAGCCAGGCATGAAGTTCTATGCCGCGGGCGTGAGCCTCATCGATCCAGAATTTAAGCGGATCATAAAACGGATCCGGAGCTTTGCCCTGGACTCCCGAAAGATAATATGACCATGGCTCTAAATCACTTTGATACAGGGCATCACATTGTGGTCTTACCTGGAAAATAACTGCATTGAAGTTGTTTTTAAAAAGCAGATCAAGGAGATCAACAGCTTCTTTTTTCTGCTGACTGACAGAAAGTCCGGGCTTGCTGGGCCAATTGATATTTGCCACCGTTGCCACCCATGCTGCCCTGAATTCTCTTTCTGCATTGGGCGTTCTGCCGGATGGATCGCCGGTTTCAAGGGGCTTATTTGTTTTGCACTCAGACAAAGCAAAAATCAGAAATGCCGAGAATACATAAAAAGTTATTTTTTTAATCATATTTAAAAGGGTTATCCATGTGAATTATTCATTATATTCCTTATTCGTATCTATGAGTGTCATTTGCCGATAATAAAGATACAAGGTTTTTTATGGTAATGTTCTTTCTCAGCTTTTTTCCAATCGGAAACTTTCATTTGCCTGATATTTTCATCGGGCCCATTGATGTCGCAAGCAATACAAAGCTTTGTCTCAGGACGCAGTGATTGCAAGCAGGTTTCGATTACAAAATCGTTGCGATAAGGTGTTTCCATAAATATCTGCGTTTGGTTTGATTTGTACATTTTTGTTTCTAGCGATTTAAGTTCCTGAATAAGTTCAGGTTTTTTATTGGAAAGGTAACCATTAAAAGCAAAGTTCTGACCACTCATCCCACTGGACATCAATGCCATAAGTATAGATGAAGGCCCGACAAATGGTACAACCCTTACACCGTGTGTATGTGCCCAATCGACTACTTCCGCTCCCGGATCTGCTATACCGGGACAACCTGCATCAGATATCACTCCTATATCTGCACCTTCAAAGACGGCTTTTAAAAAAGTTTCGTTTTCTGATTTAAGGTTTGTAATCTCATGTATATTGAGTTCGGCAATTGGCAAAGGATGATGGATGGTTTTTAAAAAATGTCTGGCTGTTTTTGCCCGCTCAACAATAAAGTATTTTGTTTGGTGCAGAAAGTTTATGGCCTCAGTTGACAGACTTTCGGTTTTTCCTTCTGAAATCGGGCAAGGAAACAAATATATTTTACCTGTTTTGATCATTTTCAATGCAATGAGTACAATTTGATTTTGTAATTCTGACAAATTAATTTTTGACAAAATAAGTCATTTTATATCTAAAGGCTAAATTTTAAATATACTCTTTTCTATTTATTGATTACTTTCTATTTGTATAACAATTATTGACTACTAAATCACCAATTATAGCCAAATCTTTGTTAAAAAATCGTACCTTTGCAGTCTTTTTTGATGGAAATAATATTTTATACTTCATTTAATTCTGTAGTGATAGAACAAAGGGCATATGGCTAAATATAACGACGACTTAAAACAACTGAATCTTCCTCAGATAGACAATCAAATACGTAAGTTTTGGGAAGAAAATGACATATTCAGAAAGAGTATTGAACAGAAACCTGTTGAAAACAGCTTTGTATTTTATGAAGGACCACCATCTGCCAATGGTAAACCGGGAATACATCACGTCATGGGCCGAACAGTAAAGGATGTATTCTGTCGTTTTCAGACGATGATGGGAAAAAGAGTAGAGCGCAAGGGTGGATGGGATACTCATGGATTGCCTATTGAACTTTCTGTAGAAAAAGAACTGGGCATTACCAAAGAAGATATCGGAACAAAGATCAGTGTTGACGAGTATAATGCCAAATGCCGGGAAACTGTCATGCAGTACAAGGACCTTTGGGATGATATCACCAGAAAAATGGGCTACTGGGTAGACCTGGACGATCCCTATATCACTTTCAATAATGAATATATCGAGTCAGTGTGGTGGCTGCTCGGGCAACTGTACAAGAAAAACCTGCTGTATAAAGGCTATACTATACAACCATATTCGCCGGCAGCAGGTACTGGGCTTAGTTCTCATGAGCTCAATCAACCCGGATGTTATAAGGACGTGACAGATACTACAGTTGTAGCTCAGTTTTTAACGATAGACGAAACGCTTCCTGACAAATTGCGGGAGCACGGCGCTGTGTACATCCTTGCCTGGACAACCACTCCATGGACCTTACCTTCCCATACGGCCCTGACTGTCGGACCTAATATTGATTATGTGCTGATCAAAACATACAACCAATATACCTTCAAACCCATAAATGTTTTGCTTGCCAAAGCATTGGTAGAGAAGCAATTTACCGGCAAATATGAAAAAACTGACTCCATAGACCATCTGCTTTCCTTTGACCAGGCGGATAAAAAAATTCCTTTCAAGATCATTACCGAAGTCAAGGGAGAAGAGCTGGTTGGCATAAAGTATGAACAATTATTACCATACGCACATCCTCATGAAAATGCGCATAATGCCTTCAGAGTTATCTCAGGACATTTTGTTACCACAGAAGATGGTACAGGTGTTGTACACACAGCACCTACATTTGGAGCAGATGATGCCAAGGTAGCCAAGGAAGCCAATCCTGAGGTGCCCCCTATGCTGGTTCTGGATGAAAATGGAAATGCTGTTCCTTTGGTAGATTTGCAGGGAAAATTCAGGGCAGAACTGGATGAGATCGGTGGTAAGTATGTCAAAAATGAATATTATAATGATGGTGAAGCTCCCGAAAGATCAGTGGATGTCGAAATAGCCATCAAACTCAAAGAAGAGAACAAGGCATTCAAGGTAGAAAAGTACGTCCACAATTATCCTCATTGCTGGAGGACAGATAAACCGGTCTTGTATTATCCACTGGACAGCTGGTTTATAAGGTCAACGGCCATGAAAGATAAGATGATTGAGCTTAACAAAACGATCAACTGGAAACCGGCACATACCGGAGAAAAACGTTTTGGAAACTGGCTTGAAAATCTCAATGACTGGAACCTTTCCAGATCAAGGTATTGGGGTATTCCGCTCCCGATATGGCGAACCGATGACACATCTGAAGAAATTTGTATTGACTCTATAGCATCACTGGCTGAGCATATTGCACATGCCAATAATAAACTTGGACTGAAACAATCTGTGCCCAAAGACCTTCACCGGCCATATATTGATGAAATTGTTTTGGTGTCCAAAACCGGAAAACCCATGAAGAGAGAGCTGGACCTGATCGATGTTTGGTTTGACTCAGGGGCCATGCCTTATGCACAATGGCATTATCCGATGGAAAACAAAGATCTTATAGAAAAGGGCATTACTTTTCCTGCTGATTTTATAGCTGAGGGCGTGGATCAGACAAGAGGATGGTTTTTTACTTTGCATGCTATAGCCAGTATGGTGTTTGAAAGTGTGGCTTTCAAAAATGTGGTTTCCAACGGCTTGGTGCTTGATAAAAACGGGGTAAAAATGTCAAAACGTCTGGGTAATGTCATTGACCCTTTTGAGACGATACAGGAATATGGAGCTGATGCCACAAGATGGTATATGATCTCCAATGCTCAGCCCTGGGACAATCTCAAGTTTGACTTAGATGGTATCGATGAGGTCAGGAGAAAATTTTTTGGTACGCTGTTCAATACGTATTCCTTCTTTGCTCTTTATGCCAATATTGATGGATTTATCTATAAAGAAAATAAAATTCCTCTTGAAGAAAGACAGGAAATAGACCGGTGGATCATCTCGCTGCTCAACTCTCTTGTCAAAGAAGTCAGGGCTGAATATGCAGATTACGAACCTACGAATGCTACACGTCCTGTCATGGCTTTTGTGGACGAACATCTGAGCAACTGGTACGTGAGACTCTGTCGCAGGAGATTCTGGAAAGGAGAATATTCTGAAGATAAAATTGCAGCTTACCAGACGCTGTATGAGTGCCTTACTACGATAGCAAAACTTATGGCTCCCGTGGCCCCAATGTTTGCTGATTGGTTGTTTATAAATCTCAACAATGCTTCAGGACTTGAAACTCATGAATCTGTCCACCTGGCGGACTTTCCTGATTATGATCCGATGGCTATTGATAAAGCCTTGGAGCAAAGGATGGATTATGCACAGCGGATTTCTTCCCTGGTCCTGTCCATCAGAAAAAAAGAAGGGCATAGAGTCCGACAGCCACTTACTAAAATTCTTTTGCCGATATTGGACCCAACATTTATTGATCAGGTAGATGCTGTAAAGCCACTCATCCTGTCTGAGGTCAATGTCAAAGAAATAGAATATATCACAGATACCGAAGGTTTTATCACCAAAAAAGCAAAAGCCAATTTCAAAACATTGGGAAAACTGCTCGGAAGACATATGAAAGCCGGAGCACAGATGATAGCGGAATTTGATCAGACGGCAATCTCACATCTTGAAAAAACCAATAGTCACATCCTTGAGATAGACGGAGACAGATTTATGATTAGTACCGATGATGTGGAGATCAGTTTTGATGAGATTCCAGGATGGCAGGTAGCAGTGGACAGAGAAATCACAGTAGCGTTGGATATAACACTGACAGATGATCTGATTGCTGAAGGAATTGCACGTGAGTTGGTCAACAGAATTCAGAATATAAGAAAAGCCAGCAACTTTAATGTAACGGACAGGATTACCATCCATATAGAAGATCATGAACTGATTCAACCTGCCGTGGAAAAATTTGGAGAATACATCAAAAATGAAGTACTGGGAGATGCAATAACACTCAATGGCAATGAATCAGGAGAATCTGTAGAGATTACCGATACCCTGAGTTTGAAAATAGCTGTATCAAAAGTATAACCCTGTCCGGATGCAGCGCGATTACTATTATCAATATTTTCATCTGGAGAGAAATAATTGGTGGTTTCTTGTACGGTTTAAAATCATCAGACAAACCATCAAAAAGTATGTTTATAAAGGCACACCATTAAAAATTTTGAATATCGGTGTTGCTACGGGTGCCGGTTCTGACATGTTATCTGTTTTTGGAAATGTTATATCTTCCGAATACGATGAAGAAACATGTCAATTTCTTAGAGATGAACTTAAAATAGATGTAACACAAGCTTCTGTGACAGCGCTTCCTTTTGCAGATAATACTTTTGATCTCGTCTGTGCTTTTGATGTCATAGAGCATGTAGAAGATGATATTCAGGCATATGCTGAGATGAAAAGAGTCTGTAAAAACGGAGGCCATATTGCTGTAACTGTTCCTGCATTCATGATGATGTGGAGCGGCCACGATGTGATCAACCATCATTTCAGAAGGTACAAAAAAGAAGGCATCCTGAAATTGTTGTCACATCACCATTTAAAAACAAAATATTCCAGCTATTTCAATACTATCCTTTTTTTACCCGTTTTGTTGATAAGGCTAGCAAAGAATGCTCTGGGTAAAAATGAAATACCTCAATCAGATTTTCAAACCAATACCCATCCTTTGATCAATACAACGCTCAAAACTATTTTTTCAGTTGAATTATTCCTGCTTAAGTTGGTAAGCCTTCCTTTTGGAGTTTCCTATTTCAACATTTCAGAAAAGGAAGATTAAATTCTATATCCTGACCAATCTTATATTATATTTTAATAGTTATATATTACAAATTTGCTACATTTGTATTTTTATACCAAAAAGAAAATTGATTGCAAAAATTTATAATCATAATTATTTAAATTACAATTCATTATGATTTAAATTTTTCGCAGAATATTTTCTGTCCACTATATATTTTAGTGACTGTTTAGTTCACTAAAATAGTAATTTTATAGTTTTTTATCCTTTTAGTAATTTTTATGGTTATGAGCAAAAAAATTCAAGAAAAAACAGCTGTTGAAAAAAACAAAAGTGATGCGTTTTCCATTAAAAAATTTACTACAAATCCATTTGTATCCACATATCTGCCAATCATAGTTTTCGCCTTAGTTACTTTTGTATTGAGATGGAGATTGCTGGATATTCCGCTAGAAAGAGATGAAGGAGGATTTGCATATATGGGATATACCTGGTTGAATGGCACTCCATTGTTTAGTGACTATGTCGACGTAAAGCCTCCCTTGATTTATATACTTTATGGTATTTTTGAAGGTTTGTTTGGTGCAACCCCCAAAGGGATTCATACAGGACTATTTATTTTCAATCTTGGATTTACTATAACTTTCTATTTATATATCAAGAAGAAATTTAGTTTTGGGACTGCGGTTATCTCATCCTTGGTGTTTATTTTTTTATCAGCTCTTCCCAATGTTTTCGGATTTGCGGCTCATGCAACACAACTCCTTTTATGGCCAGCCATAGCAGGGATATGGCTTACTGACTGCAGCTTGGAAAAATCAAAATCCCAATACTTAGTTCCTGCCGGATTTTTATTAGGGATGGCGTTTCTCGTCAAACAACAGGCTATTGGTTTTATGCTCCTTGCGGGTTTTTACCTTACTTATCTGACGCTCATCAAAGATAAAAATTGGAAAAGGTGGCTCTTTACAGGATCGATTCTTACAATCTCAGCTTTGTTTCCTTACCTAATATGCATCATTTGGTTTTATTTTTCCGGCAATTTAAATAATTTCTGGTATTGGACGTATGTCTGGCCGGCTCAATTTGCTGCAACGCAAACCGGTAATATTGAAATGTTTAAGATGATGTACAATATGGTTACTAATAATATAGAAATATTTTGGTATCTTGGTTTATCAGGACTGATCCTTTCATTTATGGATCAATGGTCTATAGAAAATAAAGTTTTTGCAGTATTGTTGGCTATTTTTGGTTTTATATCTTTATCGGTTGGCTTTCATTATTATCCTCACTATTTTGTAGTTTTATTACCAGCTATTAGTTTAGGTGTTGGGCTGGCATTTCATTTCATCTATAGGATATTTAGCCGTTTTACTCAAAATACTATATTCACATACCCTGTAATGATGTTTGCTTTTATTTTACTATTTTATAAACAATATACACCTAATAAAAATTATTTTACCAGGACTAAAAAAGCAGATATTGTAAGACAAGTATATGGCACAAACCCCTTTCAGGAAGCCTACATACTTGGCAATAAAATTAAAAGTATGAGCAAATCCGGTGACTCCTTATTGGTCTTAGGTTCAGAACCAGAGTTGCTATTCTATGCAAAACTGCCTACTATTTCACAACATATGCATTATTATCAGCTGGTAGATGGAGGGCCACAAAATGATTCACTACAGACTGAATTAATTACAAAAGTAGAAAAGTCCAAACCCAAGTTTCTTGTATTTGCAAGAAGTGGGTTTTCATGGTTGGTAAAAGATCCGAACAATCAACTTTTCCAATGGGTAAACAAGCTTTTTCAATCATATGATCTCAAAGGAGTTATAAACATTTATAAAAATAAACCTTCAGAATATTACTGGGATGCAGAAGCTACCCAAGACAAGGTAGGCTCAGAAGATGTACTTTTCTTTTTCGAATTAAAACAGTAATCAACCATGCATTATGAGCCTTTACTTTCTGTAGTCATTCCATTGTATAACGAAGAAAAAATCATAGACACTCTCTATTCCAGATGTACTACCGCATTGAATAATTGGTGTACAAGCTATGAAATAATCTGCGTCAATGATGGGAGTACAGATAGTACATTACAGCTCTTAAAGCAATATCACGAGAAAGACAAAAGATTTAAAGTCATTAGTTTTTCACGCAATTTTGGTCATCAGGCTGCTTTTCTGAGTGGTCTAAAAAACAGTACCGGCCTTTATATTGCGATGATAGATGGTGACCTGCAGGATCCTCCGGAGTTGTTGCAACAGTTTTACCAAAAAATGGTAGAAGGGTATGATGTAGTATATGGAGTGAGAAGAAAAAGAAAAGAGGGTTTTTTTAAGAGGCTTTCTTACAAACTATATTATATCATTCTCAACAATATTTCTACTATACCTATACCTCTGGACAGTGGAGATTTTTCTATGATACGCAGAAGTGTACTCCTGCAAATGGTCGAAATACAGGAAAAAAATATATTTCTACGCGGTGTAAGGAGTTGGGTAGGTTTCAGACAATTTCCTTTTGAGTATGAAAGAGATGCCAGATATGCAGGTGAGACAAAATATACATTAAAAAAATTATTGATTTTGGCGTACAATGGTATTTTCAGCTTCAGTCAATTTCCAGTTAAAATCCTTGCCAGAATGGGTTTTGTAGTGATCATCATTTCAATATTATATAGCCTTTACGCATTATATACCAAAATAACTCAGCCGGATGTTCCTCAGGGTTTTACTACATTGGCTATTGCAATATTTCTTTTTGGCGGTATTCAGTTGCTTGCTCTTGGCATCATAGGTGAGTATGTGCTAAGAATATATGATGAAACCAGAAACAGGCCACATTACATAGAAAGTGAAAAATATCTGGAATAACAGTTTATAAAAAGCAGTAAGTATCATTGATGACACTAATGGCGAACAGAAAATATTCTGTAAAAATTTAAATCATAATGTAAATTAAATAATTATGATTATAAATTTTTACATTCAATTTTCTTTTTGGTATAATTTTCCTATTTAGAGTTTGTTTAAATTCTCCATCAAGTGCTAAAGAATCCTTTGAATTTATGATAAGCACACAATTTTTGTTACTCTATCTGTAAAAATGTTAGTAATTCGGTAATTTAAAAACAAGACAAAATGAAATTCAAATTTGAAGTAATACTCGCTACAGAACTTGATAGTGGTGACATATTTTACTGTACTCCGGATGAAGAATTAAATGAATTTGGCGAAGACTATACATTGACCGGTACAGACCAAATCTTTATTAAAGACGATTATTATGACGAAGATGATGATGGCAACTATGCAATACTGGTAAACGGTGGATGGAACATATGGTTCAGACCTGGTGAAAAAGTGGTGCGTTTGGGCCATTACCGCAAACTCGTCAGAGTGATAGATATGATCAAGGAAGGTAACCCAGATATGGCACTTGGACCCAATGACAATATTACGGCCATTCAAAATTATCTGTTGATTCATCCTGAACAAAATAATTTGCTGGAAGGATGGGATATTGACTTTAATGATTTGAAAAAGGATGAAAAAGATGGTGATAATAATAATGACGATGAATTGCCATTTTAGAGTATGTTTAAATTGCAGACCATTCAGATGTTGCATCAAATTCAGTGTTGGTTGTCATCCATTTGCCTTCATGAGCCAGGAGGATGTCTGACAGTTTTCTAAAACTCTCATACTCTTTACTTTGTGAAAAACCCACTGTAGAAATGAACAGTAAAATAATCCAGGCCTTGTTTCTCATACTGATTGATTATAAGCTTCGGTGATCCACTGTGTGGTTTCAGTATCTACATCGTCCAGGCTGCAGATCTGAATCCTGTTGGTACACATGGCACCAAAGGGTCCGGAGTTTTCAAGCCTGCCTGATAGTGTTACATTTTTTAATTTCAGCCCCAGATCCACCCTTGTTTTTGATGCTGGTTTGATGAGGACAAACTGCTTTTTTCGGATAAAACTGACGGAATCTTTTTTGGGGGCGAAGGTGATATCTTCGCCAAGAGATTTAATAATGTCCAACAGCTTTTCATATATGTGAAATAGGTTTTCTTTTCCTTTGTACTGACTGTCCACCAGATCATAATCAGCTGATCCCGCATCTGATTTATTGAATTTGTGGCCTACAAAATTGGCAAATCCATGACCAAATCCATGATTTTCCTTTAAAAAACTGACTATTTCGCCATGTTTAACCTTACCTGAGGCTGCAACTATTTCGAGCCAGTGATCCAGTGATTTTCCTGTTTTTTCTAATAAACTGTGTTCCATAAGGTTATTTTAATGTTCTTCCCATCACAATGCCTTCCCGCTCTCCAGGGTTTTGATGGCGTTTTCCAGATTTTTTTTATTCATTTCGTCAGGTGCTTGCTTCAGCGCTTCTCTTGCAAAATCAAGCGCTTTTTTGATATTTCCCATGGCAGAAAAGGCACGCATCATACCGACATTGGTAGGCCATGCACCTTTGTTTTTGATATGATTTTTTTCAAAGACGGCCAATGCCTCGTTGACTTTCTTTTCATTGAGCAGTTGTCGGCCGTACTGATGTAATTCAACAGCACTTCCGTTTTCCACAGCCTGATTCATTATCTGGTCTGACTCCTGAGTTTTACCAATCTTTTTTAGCAAACCTGCCCTTACAGAAAGTGCCTGAAAACTATTGATGCCTCCAAGATTCGGATTGGTAGCCGAAGAAATCCATCCAAGAGCCTGTTCATAGTTAATTTCATTCTGCAGACACCAATTTGCTGCCGCTATCAGGCTAGGCGGATCAAAACCCAAGGCACCGCTCATCTGGGCTTGAATATCTGACAGCACTGTTGACTTCAGATCTACTCCGATAGTAAAAGGGATTCTCCAGTATTCCCACTCAAGGGCTACTTCCACGCTGCTTGGAGTTTGATTGGCAAATGTAAATTCAAGCCATTCTTTCATGGTTTTCTGCCCTGTCTGCTGTTTTGTACTTACCCTCAACACATCTTTAGTCTGATCATAAAAATAACTGCCCCAGGCATGGTGGTTATTGTTAAAAATCAGCGTGCATTCGTCTTGACCCAACTCTATAAACAAAGCATATTTACCTGCTTTAAGCATCTTGCCATTGATAGTCACATCTGTGCTGAATGAAATCGTGGTACACTCGTCAGCTCCGGCTCTCCATGGAGATTTCATATCTGAGCCAAATCCAAGAACCTGTGTCCCGTAATAAGCCACATTAGTGCCCCAAATCTTTCCTTCACGGCCTTTGACTCCCGGTGCATTCCATTGAATATTGATTTCAGTACCTCCTACTTTTCTCCCTGCAGAACTCGTCAGATTTGCTGTGCCGGGAATCCTTAAAGCCTGCCCTATAAGCGCACCTGACATCTGAATGAACAAAATGAAAGTAAATAAATGCCTGAAGTTTTGAATAAAGGTTTTCATGACTGGTTCATTTAATTTGGTAAGAAAATCATCAAAAATACCTGTTTTATGGCTTCATTAGTTAACGTAAGTGATGTTTTCGACAAAACTGATACTTTTGCCGATTAATTGTCAGGTGGAAACAGTCTTGAAATATCTGATAACATATATACAAGTCAAAATAAAAGGTATCGTAGAGGCAATTATCTTAAGATTTTTCCCCAGGATTCCAACCACCAACATAAATACAAGCAGTAGTCCGATACAAGCCATACCCGCATAAATCCATTTTTTACGTGGTGTTTTTTGAAACAATGTAATCAACAGCAACAATTGTCCAAACAATGGGATAAATATAAACGGATGTGCTACTGACTTTGGATCAGTAAACAATTTTGATAATACTTCCCATTCTATTGCAATTAAAAATGTATGGTTGCCCATACCCCATTCGAGATATCCGAACAATGAAGCCACAATCAAAAGTGCAATTAAAATTTTAGTTTTCATTTTTTTATTTTTTATTATTTTAATGTCATGAAACATATCAAAGCGTCAGCCAGTAGTTGACCTTGAGTACGACAAATCTGCTCTTATTGGTAAATATATTTTCAATACCGTAATTGTCCGTATAAACCAGAAATACATCGCTCATAGGTGCAAACCTGTATTGCAGTCGGCTGTTGATATTAAAATTGTCGGCTTGTGTATTGTATTGAAGGAAGGTGGTCCAGAAGAGTTTGGTAGAGAAATTGATTTCTGCCCTGACAGTCCCAAGGGTGATTTTTCTGTCAGTATATGGTGACGGAAAACGGATATCATTGTGCTCCACACCAAGCCGGAAGTTGCCCCATGGTTGTGCCCGGTATGTAAGTCCGGCTCTGTATGTGTGTTTCCATCCATTGTAAAACTGACCATATACACCGAATATATCCCAGACCCACAGCTTCCTGTTGTCACTATTGTACTGGATATTAAACTCAGTCATATTGTAATCTCCTTTGGGCAAAGCAGGACTTGTGATCTGAAATGGGAATATCAGGCGCACAAAATTATTGTTGAGTCTGAATCTGAGTGCTGACGTATTTTTGAAAAAAATAAAATGCCTTAGTCTGGTGTACCACTCGTTGAGTCCTGTACCGTCCTGATTGACCCAAACGAAATTTTCAAGTCCTGACCAATGAAAATTCACTTTTTTACTCTGTTTTGGATAGTGGTAATAATCCAGCATGGAGCCTACATTGGTGTAACCGATTCGTATTATTCTGTCACTGTCCGGATCATAATTTTCAATCCTGCCGTTGAACCCCATATCCGAAAAATAATTTTTTCCGACATGCTGCACGTTGACAAATCCTCTGAAATTTTGTCCGTTGTAGGCCAAACCATAGTACAGCTGCCCATTTTTTGTATCCAACTCTTTTCCTTTGAAAGAATGCAGATATCCAATTGATGATTGAAATTTTCCGTCATTGGTCGTATAAACAAAGTCGCCGCCGGCATTCCTGCCAAAATCTGATTTGTTCAGACTTCCATCATTCCACCCTTGTCTGTTAAGAAAAATTCCCCGAAATGTTGATCGGTCAAATACCCGCTGCTGAAATGCAAATGCGCTGAAATTATTGGCACCCGACCCATTTTTGTCCTGAGTCTGCATATTAAATGCCCCAATGCGCAATTTTTCATGAATGTTTCCGGAAAGCCTTGCTCCATATAAAATGGGAGTTGGTTGTCCCGTATTATTCAGTCCAATAGTCCGTGAATAAAACACCTGATCGGCACCCTGTCCAAAATTATTAAAAATGTCATTGTTTTCAATAAAAAACTGACGCCTTTCCGGAAAGAAGATATTAAATCTGGTCAAATTGGTTACCTGTGCATCCACTTCCACCTGTGAGAAGTCAGAAAATGTAGTAAGGTCCAGATTCAATGCCGAAGTCAGAGCTATTTTTGCATCTCCGCCTGACTGTAATTTTGATTCATTACCTGCGCTCGTTTTATCATTTCGCAAAGATACATATGGAATCAATGAAACATTACCACCTTGTTTAGTAGGTGCTTCCGGCCATAAAAGGGTACCAAAATAGCCAATATCTGCAAAGTCAAACTGTCGTGGCACAGGTGCCCACACGCTGGTCTCGTTGTTGCCTGGATCTCGTCTGCCGAAGTTGACTCGCCAGGAAGCATTATCTTTTTTGAACCGAATACTTTTCAGCGGAATTTTCATCTCTATTACCCATTTGTCTTCAGACCTTACCACTGCTGAATACCATCTGTTGTCCCATGAAATATCAGGATCATTGGTTGATAAGAGGACTTCTGTTTGTGCATTCATGGCATTGATGCCGAATCCAAAACCATTGGCTTTTTTGCCTACGGGATCCAGAAGTAGCGCAAACTCATCACTGTTACCAAAGCCGTCTCTTTTGAGCGTTTGTGTAACATAGTAGGAATCATCATAGCAAATTGCAAGCAGGTATAGATTGTCATCGTCACACAGCATTTTTACTATGGTCTCATACTTGGGTCTGCCGATATCTACCGGTGCATTGAGTATAAAATCCTTGGCTTCCTGAGCAAGTGTCCAGTCCTTTTCGTCACCATTGCCATCGATGTTGGCGGCACCGGTGGTTTTTTTTAACTGATAGATGAAGGTCTGCTCATTGGTATTTTGAGACCTGACAGCATATGTGACCAAAATAGCTATAAAAAGTATGAGAGATCGATTAAGCATAAAAGTTTGTAAATCGTCAAAGGTAGGATTTACATGGCAAATGGTTTTGAAAAATAGACGACAGGGATGTTTGAGCAGATTAAAAGGAGCGAAATGATGTAAAAAAATGTTCTTTACGTGCAAATGGAGCTAATAAATTACACAACCATTGTATTATTTTATTTTTGACCGTTGATACCATAAAGTAAAATTCACTATAACCAGATGAAATCGACATAAAAAATAATCATGGTTTATTTTACCCGCCCGACTACAGGAATGGTGGGATGACAACCTAATAGCCGAAGGACAGTACAAAAGTGGAAACGAGACTGGTGAAAGGTATAAACATAAATCTGGAAGTGGAAATTACGAAAATGGGGAAATGGCAAGAGACACATTCTTGTCCATAAAAAAAACTTGCCGAAAATTGAATATATCCTTTTGGGAGTATCTCAACGATAGGTTCTCTCTGAAAAATGCCATCGACCAATTAAATATTATTATGATCCGCCAAAGTTCCTCTCCAGGTTAATATACCTTTTATTGAGTACTTACATATACACCATGTAGCCGCTTGAATATCAAATAATTGGTAAATATTTCAATTTATTTCATTGTATATCTTGACACACATGTACTCTGTGGTGGATTATGGTGCTTCATTACTCGATTGAATTTTTAGATTCTGGCAGAAATCCAGTTGTTCATAAAAGTCAAAACTTCCTTTTTGTTTAATTCATTGAAGATTTCATGAAATGCACCTTGCCACAATTGAAGCGTTTTGTCTTGTGAAGCACAGTTTTCATATAAGGCAACAGATCCTTTCGGGTTTGTAATTTTATCGTCTCCGCCATGCATGATCAACACAGGAAAATGAAAGTCCTTAAACATCTCTTTGGCATCATGAATGGCATTGATCAGAGCCAAACCTAATCCCGCTTTGGCACCATGTCTGGTGATCAAAGGGTCAGTTTTATAAAGTTCTACTTCATGTTTATCCCTTGTGATATTTTCCGGATTTAACTTTTCGGTTTTTAATCCTGGAAGTATCTTACCTATCACTTTGACAACTTTTATTGTCATGGGCGTGATATCTTCTCCAACTTCAAGAGCAGAGCCTGAAAATATTACTCCTGCAATATCCGTTCTTTCCTGAAACATCAGAAAATGGAAAACGATAAGTCCACCCATACTGTGACCTAAGATAAAAAATGGTTTATCCTTAGGAATGCTTCTATAAACATTCTCTACATCCTGTCGGTACTCGTCTATGTCTTTGATGATATTTTTTGGGCCACCTGATTTGCCATGCCCACGCAAATCAAAAGTAAAAACATTGACCCCAATGTCATTGAGACTTT
The DNA here is from genome assembly GCA_016713025.1 of Saprospiraceae bacterium. Classification (NCBI taxonomy): domain Bacteria; kingdom Pseudomonadati; phylum Bacteroidota; class Saprospiria; order Saprospirales; family Saprospiraceae; species Saprospiraceae bacterium. Next base: position 315,326 of record JADJPZ010000002.1, read on the forward strand.
TTGCAACGTGGTGATATCTTTCACAGTGCTCATGAAGTCCGTGGACTATAAGAAGGTTTGCTTTTGCATTTTTGACGATGTAATCTTTCGTATATAGTTCTATGTTGTGGCTGGATTTGATCATGGCAGTAAAATGTTGATAAAATATGAAATAAATGACAAAAGTACAAAACCTGCACTTAGAGGTTTTGTACTTTTTTTAAAGAGTAGTTGTAATAAACCACCTCATTGGCATTAGGAATACATACTAATGAAAAAAATACATCCTTTTTTCTCAAACTTTTACTCTGTCACTTTACAGATTTGAAAAAGCCCGAACAAAGGTTTAGATTTCATTAGTTTTTGCTAAACGCAAAATCAATCAGATGACTTTCTTTGATGGTCTTTTTGGTTTCCTTAATGGCCTTAACGGAAGTTGTTTTCATCACTTTCTGATTTTCAGTCATGATTTTGTTAGTTTCCTGAAAAAGCTCTTTACCAATGTTTAATACTTTTTTGCCAGCTTTGCTGTAAACTCCTGCAATAGATTTAGATGTTTTCAGTGAATTGTCAAGTAAAGTTTCACCTGCTTTCATTAAAATTTTTGAAGTCAATTTACCTGTTTTAATCACTTTGTTGAGGGTAGGGATATCTGTTACGTCTTCTATTTTGTCAGTAACGATATCGACAGCTTTTTGAACTTCTTTTTTAGCTTTATCCACGACAGAAACAGGTTTTTTTGCAGTTTTATTAACTACTTTTTTTACTGTCTCTTTTTTGGCAGTAGCTATTCCCTGTACTTTTGAGACTACTTTTGAAGTAGCTTTTACTACAGGTTTTTTAACTGTTTCTACTACTTTTTTAGCTTCTACAGTCATTTGTTCAACCGGATTATTAGTGTTCACTTCCATGATTTTTTTTATTTTTGTTATTTAATACTGCAAATGTAAGATCCTGAAGTTACAGAAAAGTTACAAAAGAAATGATATGATATTTTTTTGTTTCACTCAATTCTCATCACCGATGAGACCTTTCATTCATCTTGTCCTAAATTAAATTTCTCACTTTCGCTCAAATAAAAATTCAAACATACTCTTACTTGCAATGATTATAAGTAAATATTTATTTGATAAATTTGAATGATTGTTATAATTTGCTCATCTTGTTCCTGTTTTATACAAAACAGAAAATTGAATGCGAAAATTGAATATCATAATTATTCTTCTAAATTTACCCATCCTAAATCCTTCCCTTAAAATGGAAGGACTTTTAATCTGTTATGTAATGGCACCTTGTATAAATTTATAAGCCTGTTTAAACAATGGCTTTTTTAGGGTACTTAATTTAGAGTATGGTTAAACTTTTTTGAAGAATATTTTCTGTACGCTATAAATACTAAGACTAAAAATAAATATCGATGAGACATCTGTTTACTTTTTTATTCCTTCCGCTATATCTTTTATCTCAATCCCCTGCAAAAGAAGTCATCAACCGCTGGGAACAACAAGCCAAACAAGTTACTATCATACGTGACAATTATGGCGTACCGCATATCTATGGAAAAACGGACGCTGACGCTGTTTTTGGCCTGCTGTATGCGCAATGTGAAGATGACTTCAAGCGTGTAGAAATGAACTATATCGAAAAATTGGGCAGGTTGGCTGAAGTCAATGGTGCAGAAGAAATATATGACGATCTCTTGATTCGACTTATCATCGATGCCGAAGATGCCAAAAAAGACTTTCAGAAAGCTCCTGAGTGGTTGAAAAAGTTGTGCACTGCATTTGCGGACGGAATTAATTTTTACCTGTACAAAAACCCACAGGTAAAACCGGCTTTGCTGACAAAATTTGAACCCTGGTATCCGATGTTATGGACGGACGGTAGTATAGGAGCCATCAATGTAGCCGATATTGAAGTCAAAGAACTAAAGGCTTTTTATTCACAGCAACCTTCGCTTTCGCAAACCCAGGAATACAAACCAGTCAAAACAGGATTTGAAGATGAAATGCTGACAGGATCCAATGGTTTTGCCTTGGCTCCTTCTATGACGGAATCCGGCAATGCCATTTTATATATCAACCCTCACGTTACTTTTTATTTCAGACCTGAAGTACATATGGTCAGTGATGAAGGTTTAAACGTGTATGGTGCCGTGACCTGGGGTCAATTTTTTATCTATCAGGGATTCAATGAGCATTGTGGATGGATGCATACCAGCAGTGCTGTGGACGTTGCAGACACCTATAAAGAAAAAGTAAGTCTTAAAAAAAACAAGTGGGTATATATGTATGATGGAAAGGAAAAACCTGTAACAACAAAACCCATCACTATCCTTTCAAAAACTGCCCACAGGCATGATACCATAAAAATTCAATCACTGCATACGCATCACGGACCGATCATGGCCAAACGAAACGGACAGTGGATATCTGTAAAATCAGACAACCGCATCGTAAATGGGCTGATGCAATCCTGGCTAAGAACAAAGGCTCTGGGTCTGGATGATTTTAAAAAAACCATGGACCTCAAAGGCAATATATCCAACAATACTGTATATGCAGATAACAAAGGAAATATCGTTTATTGGCATGGCAACAGAATACCAAGACGTGATCCAACGCTGGATTGGTCTCAGCCCGTCGATGGCAGTATCTCTGCTACTGAGTGGAAAGGATACCACGAGATGGGAGAGATAGTACATAGTATCAATCCATCCAATGGCTGGCTTCAAAACTGCAACGCTACGCCCTATACTGTCGCCGGAGATCAAAGCCCCAAAAGGCAAAGTTTTCCTGCCTATATGGCGCCTGATGGTGAAAATTTTCGGGGAATAAACGCGGTGAGAGTTCTTCAGGAAGAAAAAAAATACAACATCGACAAGGTCATCAAAGCCGGTTATGACCGAAGGCTGGCTGCATTTGAAGTGTTGGTACCTGCATTGGTGAAAGCATTTGAAAAGGTGCCTTATGAAGATACACTCTTTGCTTTACTTGCAGGACCTGTGGAAGTCCTGAAAAGGTGGGATTATAAAAGCGGTGAAAACTCCATAGCTACTTCCCTTGCGATAGAATGGGGACAAAAGATATGGTCTGATATCCTGAAAACAAAGGTTCCGGTTATAGAAAATGCCGACCAGGTGGACAAAGCGATATATTTTGCATCCGTTGTAGACCCGCAAACCTTGCTCATGCCTTTATTGAAAACAATAGAGGAGCTGCAATCCAAATTTGGTAAATGGCAGACACCTTGGGGTGAGATCAATCGATTTCAACGGATTTCTACCGACATAGAGCACAGATTTGACGATAGCAAACCTTCTTTTCCGGTAGGATATGCATCATCTTTATGGGGTATGCTTCCTTCCTACAATAGCCGGCCCTTTTCCGGTACCAAAAAGAGATATGGCGTCAATGGAAATAGCTTCGTATGTGCTGTGGAATTCGGGCCAAAGATAAAGGCTAAATCGCTCCTGGCGGGAGGCAATAGTGGTGATGAAAAATCACCCCATTTTTTTGATCAGGGCGAAATGTATACCAAGGGGAAGTTTAAAGATATACTCTTTTACAGAGAAGATTTATTTATGCTCGGGGCCAAAAGGTATTTTCCCGGGCAAACCAGTTTATAGGAAAATAATAAAATTATTCAGCAACCTTATGCAAAATTGGACAATTGAAGCCCCTTTAGAGACGAATTGCAGGTAGAATTAAAAAAATCCTCATGCCTTTATCCACGAAATATAAAAATTCAATATGGCAAACAAATGTAGCTATATATATACTAAAAAGTACCTTGCTTATAAAAGCGATCTATCCAAATGTACATATCCTCCATCTACATGTATCAATTGGCCGGTAGTATGACTTGACTTATCAGATAGCAAAAAAGCAACCATATTGGCAATTTCCTCAGCTGTAGTCATCCGTTTTTCGAGGGGAATTTTTGAAGTGATGGAAGCTAAAGTTTCTTCCGGATTTGGAAGTGTTTTGATCCATTTATCGTAAAGGGGTGTATAACATTCTGCGACAATAACGGCATTGACCCTGATACCATATTTGAGGAGTTCTACCGCCCATTCTCTGGTGAGGGCATTGCGGCCACCGTTGGAGGCAGCATAGGCAGAAGTACCACCTTGTCCTGTTTCTGCAGTTTTGGAGCCGATGTTGACTATAGGACCTTTGGAAATTTTCAGATACGGCAAAGCATAATGGGCCATCAGATAGTAATGCACCAGATTTTTATGCAAAGACGCCATAAACCCATCATAGCTCCCATTTTCGAGACCTACACCGTCATTGACACCGGCATTATTGACAAGACCGTCAATCCGGCCATATTTTTTTACTATCTTTTCTACCGCTTTCTGACATTCCTTTGGTTTGGTCAACTCTGCAACTACTGAAAATGCTTTGCCTTTTTTTACTTTTATTTTGTCAACTGTTGCTTGGTTATCTGCTTCGTTGCGTCCTACAATAGAGACAATCGCCCCTTCAGAAGCCAATACTTCAGCGATCCCTTCTCCTATACCTTTTGCACCACCGGTGACGATGATGACTTTATTTTTTAGATTTAAATCCACAATCTTTTTATTTTACAAATTATAAAATCTTACTGCATTAGCTCCGAATATTTTTGCTTCTGCTGTAGGTGCATGCTTTGAAATATAGTTTTTCAAAATACTCATTTGCTGATCATACTCAGCTGCCAAAAGACAAACCGGCCAATCTGAGCCATACATCAACCTATCTACACCAAAAGCTTCAAATACTACATCAAGATATGAAGTAAAATCACTGTCTTTCCAATATTTCCAGTCAGCTTCTGTGACCATGCCGGAGATTTTGCAATATACATTTGTATGTCGGGCAATGGCCTTGATGTCTTTTTCCCATTCTTTGATCAATCCTTTTTTTATATAGGGTTTTGCGATATGATCAATTACTAATGGCTGATTTTCTAATTGTTGCAAAAACAGCTTTACAGCTTTGAGATGTTTTGGAAAAACAAGGATATCATAAGTGTAGCCTTTCTGACCCAACAATCTGACACCACGCACAAAATCAGGGTTAAGCATAAATTCCGGCTTTTCACCCTGAAGAATGTGCCGAAAACCTTTCAGTTTCCGGTATTGACCGAAGTATTCCAGTCTTTCAGGCAGTTTTTCGGATTTTACATCTATCCAGCCCACCACACCTTGTATAAAGTTATTTTTTTCAGCCAGATCCAATAAAAACAATGTCTCTTTTTCAGATTGATCAGCCTGAACTGCAACACATCCATGCAACCCGTTTTTTTTGAGTACAGGCAATAAGTCTTCCGGTAGAAAATCACGTCTGATGATGGACATGCTTTTTTCATCTATCCACGCATCGCGGACGGGATCAAACTGCCAGAAATGCTGATGACCGTCTATTTTCATTGTTTCACCCAATTTTTTGCCACTTGTCTTTGTGTTCCCAATCCATCAATTCCCAATTCCACTACATCCCCTGCTTTCAGATAACGCGGGGGATTCAAACCCAATCCAACTCCGAAAGGCGTACCTGTAGAAATAACATCTCCCGGTAGCAACGTCATAAACTGGCTCAGATAAGCGACCACAAAAGGAATTTTATATACCATATCATCAGTATTTGAATCCTGCAGCATTTCGCCATTTACAGAGAGCCATAGTCGCAAATTGTGAGGATCAGGTATCTCATCTTTTGTCACAAGGTATGGACCCAGAGGAGCAAAAGTGTCATTGCTTTTACCTTTTACCCATTGGCCTGAACGTTCCAGCTGAAAGGCCCGCTCAGAGTAATCATTATGCAATGTATATCCTGCCACAAAATCCATGGCTTCATCTTCATCGATATAGCTTGCTTTTTTTCCAATGATGACGGCTAATTCTACTTCCCAATCCGTTTTTTCCGAGCCACGTGGTATGATCACATCGTCATTGGGACCACATAAAGCCGTTGTGGATTTGAAAAAAATAACTGGTTCCGGTGGTACAGCCATACCTGATTCTGCGGCATGTTGGGCATAGTTCAGTCCTATGCATACTATCTTTGATGGACGGCCGATGGGTGCAGTATATATAAAATCATCAGCTGGTAAAACACATAATTGTCCCTTTTGCGCCAGTTCTTTCAATTTCTCCAAGCCATTGGATTCAAAAAACATTTCGTCATAATCATTGAAATGGGGAGATACATCATATTTCTGATGGTTGATTTCGACACCACAATGAGTTTGACCGTTTTGTATAAATTTGAAAAGTTTCATTATTCAGATATTAATATTTATAGAACTTTAATCAATTATTTAACTTCACAAAACCACCATCGATAGGATAATCACAACCTGTAATAAATCCTGCTTCATCACTGCAAAGGTAAAGAGCTAGATGTGCTACCTCTTCCGGTGTACCCATGCGCCCGATGGGTTGTGATTTTGCAAGTTTGTCAAACATTTCTGCTTTGTTGTCCGGGTAATTTTTATTTAAAAATCCTTCCACAAAAGGTGTATATATCCTTGCAGGTGAGATTGAGTTGCATCTTATATTATCCTTGAGATAGTCTTTGGCTGTGGATAATGTCATTGCAAGGACTGCACCTTTGGACATCGAATACGCAAATCTGTCGGGAATACCCACCAATGCCGCGATGCTTGCCATATTGAGGATGACGCCGCCGCCATGTGTTTTCATCTGAGGAATGGATGCTTTCAGACAGTTGTACACACCTTTGACATTGACATTCAGAATTTTGTCAAAATCATCTTCTGACGTGCTTTCAACTGTACCTACATGGGCTATTCCGGCATTATTGACCAATATGTCTGTTCTTCCTATTTTTTCAAATAGAGACAGCACAGCTTTTTGATCAGCTACATTACAAGTTTGGATGGTACAGTGACCTCCTGTATTTTCTATTTGTTTTTTTGTCTCAGCACCTGACTCAGCAGATAATTCGAGTATATGAACTGTTGCTCCTTGCTTGGCAAACAAGACAGCGATGGCCTGGCCTATACCACTGCCACCTCCTGTGATTACTGCTACTTTATCTTTAAGACTAAACATCATTTTTATAATTTATAATTTTCTCAGAAAGTATACACTTAAAAACCATCTATAAATTCACTCCTCTCCTCCACGGTATAAAATCATCCTGGCCCAATATTTCAGCATTTGTGAGGCATTCACCTGAGGCTAAACCTATGAGATATTCCAGCATGGCTTCTCCATTTTCGGCAATCGTTTCCTCACCGGAGATGATAGTACCTGAATCAAAATCAATGATGTCCGGCATTTTTGTGGCCAATAGGTTGTTTGTAGATACTTTTACTGTAGGAGTGATCGCATTTCCTGTGGGTGTTCCGAGCCCTGTAGTAAACACAATCAGGTTAGCACCGGAAACAGCCATACCTGTAGTGGCAAGGACATCATTTCCCGGAGTACAGAGCAAATGTAAACCTCCTTTTTTCGGCAACTCAGTATACCGTAATACCCCGGAAACAGACGCATTTCCTCCCTTTTTAGCAGCCCCTGCGGATTTGATGGCATCGGTGATCAGACCATCCTTTATATTACCTTTGGATGGGTTCATGTCAAAGCCTGAGCCCTGTGATTTTGCTTCATCGTTGTATGTATCCATGAGATAGATAAATTTTTCAGCATCTTCTGCCTTCTCACAGCGATTGATAAGATCCTGCTCCACACCACATAGTTCCGGAAACTCAGCGAGTAATGTCGTACCGCCCAGAGCCACCAAAATGTCTGAAGCATGACCAAGAGCCGGATTAGCAGAAATACCTGAAAAACCATCAGAACCGCCACATTTTAAACCGAGATTGATTTTAGAAAGCGGAGCTGGTTTGCGTCGGATGTTATTGATTTGTATCAGACCTTTGAATGTGTCTCTGATGGCAGCGCTCATGAGAGCATACTCTGTCCCATAAGTTTGCTGATTATAGTACAGTAATGGCTTGTCAAAGTGGTTGGTTCTGTTTTTAATTGCTGCCTGCAGATCTTCGATTTGGGTTTTTTGACAGCCGAGGCTCAGGACGGTTATACCTGCTACATTGGGATTGATACACATGCCTGCAAAAACTTCGGCCAATAACTGACAGTCCTCATTGGTGCCGCCACAGCCCATTTCGTGGGTCAGAAACTTTATGCCATCCACATTGGGGAAAATAGGGTTTCTGACTGTTGGTTTGTTTTGGTCTTCGTCAAATGTGAGCTGGTCTATTTCTGTCGGTTTTCCACTTTTATATAGTTCAAGCAATTGTCTGACCTGAAGACGATACTTTTCAGGCTGCGCAAACCCCAACTCTCTTTCGAAAGCATCTTTCAGCATCATGATGTTGCGGTTTTCGCAAAAAACGAGGGGAATGACCAGCCAAAAATTTCGGGTTCCCACTTTTCCATCACTGCGATGATATCCATTGAATGTTCGATTTTTCCATTTGGTGATATCCGGAAGTATCCAATCTGTCTTTTGACCACGGTTGGATAAACTGTATGGCTCAGCATCATGCTTTAAATTGGTTGTAGATATCCACTCACCCTGAGCAATGGGTTGGATGGCTTTACCAACAAGTACACCATACATGATAACTTCATCGCCTATATGGAGTGACTTTATGGAAAATTTATGTTTTGCTTCGATATCCTGAGCTAATACCAAATTGCTTCCATTGTGGTTAATGGTTGTTCCCTTTGGCAGATCTTTCAGTGCTACCAGGACATTATCATCAGGATGGAGGTGTGCTATTGTTTTCTTTTCAGACATGCTCGTTACTTTTTGATAAGGTGATTGGGAAGATCATGCACTTCAGCACTGCAGACCTGTTCCATCACTTGTTTTAGTTGCGTTTTTAGAATATTAATCATATGGTCACCACCTTCAGTACCAAGTGCTGCTACAGCATACATAAAGGATCTCCCAAGGAATGTAAAATCTGCTCCACAAGCCAGGGTACGTGCTATATCAGGTCCTGAGCGCAATCCACTATCCATCATGATAGAGAGTTTATCCTTGTACTTGTCCACAATCGGAGATAATGATTTTATTGAAGATTGGCCGGCATCTAATTGTCTTCCTCCGTGATTGGAGACGATGATTCCGTCAAATCCCAATCGTATAGCCATCTCTGTATCCTGCTCGCTGGCCACACCTTTGAGTACAAGATTGCCTTTCCACATATCTCTGATAGGAGCTATTTTTGCTTCATTGACTCGTCCCGAAAAAGTAGCATTCATGTAAGCTCCGAGTTGAGCCATGTTCAGACCTTTGGGCATGTATTTTTTCATTATAGCAAATTCAGGTTGTCCGTGTATAAGTGTACTGATGGCCCAGTTGGGACGACCCATTACCTGTAACATATTGGCCAGAGTCATTCTGGGAGGCATCGCCAGACCATTGCGGATGTCTCTTGGCCTGAAGCCAAAAGTAGGCACATCACATAGTACACATAGCGTCTTACATCCTGCATCAGCGGCTCTTTTTAGTATATCATCTCGTAAATTGTTATCAGCAGGATGATAGAGTTGAAACCAAAATTTACCTTCGGTGATTTCACCTATACGTTCGATGCTTGAAGTTGTCACTGTACTCAGTACAAAGGGAATATTATGTTTGAAAGCTGCTTTTGCAAGGATTTCCGCAGCGTTGGGCCACATCAAGCCTTGCAATCCTACAGGTGCGATACCAAAAGGGGCATCATATGTCACACCAAAGAGATTAGTTCTTAAGTTTGATTCAGTATGCGGACTGAGGTAATGTGGCTTAAGTTCCACTTCTCTTAGTTCTGAAGTATTTTTGTGAAGATTTACATCCTCATTGCAGCCTCCGTCTAGATATTCGAATGCAAAACGAGGGATGCGTGCCTTCGCTCGATTTCTGAGGTCGTCTATGCCGGGATAGTTTGTATTATAAAGTGGATTCATAATTTTTGTATATATTAAAAACAGTTATCTAAAATATTCCAATTTATTTACTCTTCTTCCTACCCCAATCAGGTTTATCTATATCCAGCTCATCGCGATAAAACGCCATTTCCCTTTTTAAAATATTTGTCAATTCGATTTGCTTTTTTTGATACTGAGGCTTTCCTGCCAAATTATTTGTTTCATACTGATCCTGATTGAGATTAAATAATTGCGTACGTTCTGTACCATCCACATTGTATTTGATCAGCTTCCAATTATCATTAGTTCGTACTGCCAACTGAATATCCCTGTATTTGTAGTACATGTTCTCTCTGAAGACTTTACGCGGATTTACTATGGCTTCCATCAGGTTTTTACCTTCGGATGTTTCAGGTGTTTTAAGATTCAGGTAGCTGCAAACAGTTGGAAATATATCTGAAAGAGACGCCAAAGCATGATTTTTTTTATTTTTTGGGATTTTTGGGCCTTTCAGGATTAATGGTACACGCATACTATGATCATACACACTTTGTTTTCCTATCAACCCGTGCTGACCGACAGCCAATCCATTATCTCCCGCAAAGATGACTAAAGTATTTTTATCCAGTCCATTGGTTTTCAAAGCATCCAGGATACGTCCGATTTGAGCATCTACTTCGCTGATCATACCATAATACAAGGCTATTTCTTTTTGAATCATTTCTCCTGTCCTTGGTACCGGCAATAATTTTTCATCCCTGACTTCCATTTCGCCATTGTCAAAAGGATGTTTTGGCAAAAAGTTTTTTGGCAGCGGAATTTTATCGGGATCATACATCTTGTCAAAAGGTGGCGGAGGCGTACGAGGGTCATGAGGCGATGTGAATGCTACATAAGCAAAAAAGGGCTGTTGGACATCCTTGTTTTTTTTCAAATAGGCTATTGCTGCATCGGCAAACATGGTACTGGAATATTTTTCAGCCCTGAACTGAGTTGTTTTGGGATACTGACCATTCGGATCAAAATGATACATTAAGGTATGCTCATGACCTCCATCTTTAGGAAAATTCATGCCTCCGAAAAAGATATTGTCACCATCTTCAAATGCTCTGACAAATGACTCTTTATCATTGTGCCACTTGCCTGTAGCAAAAGTTTTATATCCATGGGCTTTAAGATGCTCAGGCATCATGGTGATTTCGGCCGGAATCACATCTGCACCTCCCTTGAGGCTATTTAAATAAAGACCTGTCATAATACCTGCACGACTCACTATACACAATGCACCATGCTTGCCGCCAAGACAACTGGCTCTGGTAAAAGCAGTACCTTCTTTGACCAATCTGTCTAAATTAGTTGTTTTAATGGATTTATTGCCTAATGCACCGATAGTATTATAGCTGTGATCATCAGTAAAGAGTATCAGGATATTGGGTCTTTTCTGAGCAAAAATCTTACTATTGATCTGAGCGACCATTGTAAAAATTAATACTAAAAAAGATATTATTTTTATCATTTTTTACTTTCACTTTGTGTGTTAAAGCTGAAAAATTCTATTCATAAAAATCCATTTTTCGCCTTCTTTGGCTTCTTTTAATGGCTTTTGGAATTTCCACATGAGGGTCTCCCAAGCCTGTACATCCGGATTGTCAGCATCCATCTTGCCTTTTTTCTCAAAAGTAAAATCATCATTGGCTTCGAGGATCATAAAGAGCCGGCTACCGATGCGATAAATCTCAAGATTGGTAATGCCTGAGTCCCTGATACTTTTATCTATGGCTTCTGGTATCCGTTCATGATATCGCTCATATTCCGCAATGAGCTGAGGATCATCCATGAGATCTAAGGCGAGACAGAAACGTTGCATTTTTTTTTGGTTGTAAAGTTAAATGTTTTTTAGTGTTTATTTTTTATCGCTGTATCCTTAACTCTAAAGGTCACCTACTTAAGCTCTATTTTTATAATGGTATCAATCGGATCCGGTTTAGTATCTTTCAGATATATAAAAGTGCCTTCTTCCTGTTGTTTGAAAGTAACTTTTGTATTGTCTCTTAGCATTGTAATATCTTTGATACCATAATTAAATCCGGTTAAAAATAGTGGATTCATAATCTTGGACCAATCAAGAATGTGGAGGTAATATGTTTTCTGTTTATGAGTGATGACTCCCCAATTCTGTACAGGATATACATTACCTCTGGTGCCGTAAATGGATTCCCCATTTTTTTGCAACCATTTGCCTACTACAGCCAACGTGTCCTTAAACTCTTCCTGAATGGTGCCATCAGGTCTCGGACCTATATTCAGGAGGAAATTTGCATTTCTTCCGGCTGCATTGACAAGATATTTGATGAGTTTTTCTGATGACTTAAAATTGCGGTCAGTGATGCTGTAGCCCCAATTGTCATTCATCGTTTCGCAGCTTTCGAGTGGTAAGGCCGAGATGTCCGCACCCCCAAAGCCCGTTGTATTTTGGCCTGGCAGGTCTTTTTCAAACATTTGAAAATCTTCCCCGGGTATAGGTGTCAGATGGTGATTGTTTCCTATCAGGCATTTTGGCTGCAGCTTGTGTATCAATGAGTACATGATATCATACTTCCAATCCACTTTAGACTTGAGAGATTTGTCGTGATCATTGTCCAATTGATCCCAATGTCCGTCCAGCCAAATGCCACTAATCTCACCATAATTTGTAAGCAATTCTGTCAATTGATTATTCATAAAATCAAGATAGTTTTGCCAGGGTTCCTTTTTTGTTCTCCCGGTACCTTTTCCTGTTTTACCTGTGCTGTATTGGTAGTCATCTCTGCTCCAGTCGAGGAGAGAATAATATAAAATAAGCTTGATATCCTGCTTTTTGCATTCGTCAGACAACTGTTTGAGTAAATCTTTGCCATAAGGGGTTTTAGTGATTTTCCAGTCAGAATATCTGGTATCCCAATTGCTGAACCCATCGTGATGTCTGGTGATAAAAGTGATATATTTCATACCACTGCTTTTGGCAAGGCTTACCCATTCCTGTGCATTGAAAAGGTGCGGATCAAATACATTGACCAACTTTTTGTATTCAGAGACATGGATATTACGGTTATTCATCACCCACTCTCCGTGTCCCAAAATACTGGATGCACCCCAATGTATAAACATACCATACTTCATATCCTGAAACAATTTTCTCGATTCGAGATTGGCTTGTGTTGGCGTATATGATTGAGTATATGTCAATGGTATTGTTGACAATAAAATCACGAATAAAAGAAAAAAACGGATCTTCATCAATTATAATTATTTAGTTGTTGAGTAATAATAAGTCCAAACTTTTGTCGGACTGTCTAAAGTCAAAAACCTATTCCTTAATTACTATTCTATCTCCAGGTTTTGTATTAATTACATAATCGTAATATTTTGGCGATTCCAAATGTCCCAATTCCGCTCCCGCTGTAATGACAGGAGCCGGCAGCGGAATAGGTTTTTGAAATGGATTTACATCTTTATCAGTGGCGCGTATTGCACCTAAAATATTTAAAGGTACCACAGATCTGATTCGGCATATACCGCCTAACTTTGATTGAATGGTTGCTGTGGCTATTTTACCATCTTTCCACGACATTGATACTTCAAATCCGCCTCTTGCTCTCAAGCCTGATACTGACCCATTTTGCCAGCTTGATGGAAGTGCAGGAAGCAGGTGTATGGCACCGTTGTGGGATTGGAGCAACATCTCTGTGATTCCTGCCGTTACACCAAAATTTCCATCTATCTGAAAAGGTGGATGTGCATCAAACATATTGGGATACAAACCACCGCCACCATGCATATCTATACCTTTGAAGCTAACTGGTTTGATCAGATTTTTGATGATGGCCAATGCGTGATCGCCGTCGAGAAGGCGTGCCCACATATTGGTCTTCCAGCCCATGGACCATCCTGTGGCTTCATCGCCACGACCATTCAGACTGTTTTTACGGAAAGAAACAATTCGGGATTGTCAAATGCATTGATTTGGTTGCCGGGGTGAAGTCCATAAAGGTGTGAAAAATGCCGATGATGAGGTTCTGAATCGGTCACTTCGTCGCCCCATTCGTTGAGACGGCCCAGCTTGTTGATTCTGAAAGGCTGCAATTGTGGCAATAGCTGATCTATCTTTCGGGTAAGATCATCTTCCAGATTGAGTATTTTTGCAGATGCAGTACAATTATGAAGAATCTCACGTGTGATCGCAAGGTCAATGCCCGGACCATGGGTGACCACTCTCGACTGTCCTTTCCAGCTGAATTCATTTTCGGGAGATGTCCCAATGAATGTTTCATAGTAACCATCTTTGTTTTTATCCAGCAAGTTTACAGTAAACTCAGCAGACCCTCGGAGGATATGATAGATTTTTTTAAGAAATGCCGCATCTCCGCTGAAAAGATAGTGTTCATACAAGTGCTGACACAACCACGCTCCGCCAAAAGCAAAATTGGCCCATCTCGGGTCGCCTTCACCATAGTCGCCTCCTGAAGCTGTGTGTCCCCATATGTCAGTATTGTGATGGGCGCACCATCCATTGACACCATAAGATTTTTGAGCAGTTGCTTTGCCTCTTTCTGCCAGATCAGCGATTAGCCTGAATAATGGCTCAGTAGTTTCTGAAAGATTGCAAGATTCTGCAGGCCAATAATTCATCTCAGTGTTGATATTGATAGTATAATTGGAGCTCCACGGAGGGCGTAACTCATGTGACCATATACCTTGCAGATTTGCAGGTTGACCACCACTGCGAGATGATGCTATGAGCAGAAATCTTCCGTATTGAAAAAGCAATTCTACCAGTTTGGGATCAGCATTGTTTTTAAAGTTGACTATGCGCTCAGCTGTAGATTTTGGTGTATCTTCAGTACTCTTCAGATCAAGACTAACCCTATTAAACAGCCTTTGGTAGTCGCTGATGTGATTGTTTTTCAATTTTTTATATGATAGTGCCCCGACCTTTTTTAAGTATCTTTCTGCTTCGGTTTCAGGATTCAGGCCTGCTGAGTGTGGTGCTTTGAATCGTCCGTTGTAACTTGTTGCTACTGTGAGCATGATTACTGCTTCAGAAGCATTGGTCACAGAGATTCCTTCTTCATTGGTTACTGATTTTCCGCCTTTGGCTATGACTTTTACATGGACTTCAGCTTCGATACCTGCTCCACCCCAGTCGTCATAGATGATGTCTTTTCCATCAGGATAAACACCTCTATACGAGGGCTCTGAGTGTTTTGGTGCCTTACACCGCATTTTTAGTATCCCGTTCTCGGTATAGAGCTTGTATTTTACCTTTGATTGCAGTGCAGCCTTAAAAGTGATCAGTTTACTTTTGTCAGCTGTAAGTTTTATAACCATCGCTTTGTCAGGATAGCTTATGAAATGCTCTCTTTGATAGCGCCCCTGAGGTGTTTGATATGATATGGTAGAGGTAGCATCGGTAATGCGGAGGTCTCTGTAATAATTGGAAATATGTGATGAATCTGGAAAAGTCAATATCAAATCTCCCAAAGGCTGGAAAGCTTGGGTAAATGCACCTTGAATACTTTGTAATTGCTTTTCGGCTGCGGCATAATCGCCCATAGACATCAGGGACTTGACTTTCTCAAAGTCGAGAGGTGGGTTTTTAGAGTTTTCGTCTTTGATGGTTCCTGACCAAAAATCAGTATGATTGAGCTGGATCAATTCTTTTCCCGTACGACCATGGACCATAGCACCAATAATGCCATTTCCCAAAGGCAGGGCTTCTACCCATTGGTCAGCGGGGCTTTTATACCATAGCTTTTGAATAGGTTGTGCCTTTATCGCTGGTATGACAAAAAGACTTAAAATAACAAGCTTTATCCTCATGATCAGGATTCTACCGGATTATTGAAGACTCTATGACCCTTCCAGCCGAAATACCACACCACAAAAAAGCATAAGAACGGCACGATATATCCTATCTGGATGTTATCACCCATGCTGTCAATAATACCGCCCATGATGACAGGAAATATAGCTCCGCCAATGATCGCCATGACAATCAATGAAGAAGCGGGTTTGGTTTCTTCTTTCAAGCCCTCGATACCGAGTGAGAATATCGTCGGAAACATGATAGACATAAAAAATCCAAGCCCACCCAATGCCAGTACGACAAATTTTCCATCCGCATATATGGCCACTAAGCTCAGCAAAATACAAATGAAAGAGTATAAACTCAATAGTTTTGCAGGCCTAATGAATTTGACAAAACCTGAGCCCACAAATCTTCCTATCATAAATAATAGTCCATACGCACTGAGATACCATCCGGCTGTTTTTTCGTCCACACCACCACCGCTGATAGCCATCCTTATGAAAAAGCTCGTCACACACACCTGTGCACCTACATAAAAAAACTGAGCTATCACTGCCCACCGTACATGATTATATTTCAGTGTATCAAATACTCCACTCTTGGCTTTATCCGACTTTGGTTCTTCACTTCCTATTTCAGGCAAATCCATGATATAAAATATTAATGCCAAAACAATCAGAAAACCACCTAAGATCATATATGGCATTTTGACAGATTGGGCTTCGGATGTCAGGTAGGCCATTTTTTCCAACTCTGGCATGGCAGCCAATTGATCAGGCGTATATTCTTTGCCGGAAAGTATAAACAATGTACCAATGATAGGAGCTATAAATACAGCAAGTCCATTGAATGATTGAGCGAAATTGATCCGGAAGGTAGCATCTTCAGGATCGCCAAGTCTAGTCGCATAAGGATTGGCCGCTGTCTCCAACAGTGTAAGTCCACATCCAAGTATAAACAGACCTCCTAAAAAAATACTATATGTCTGCATATTGGCAGCGGGAATGAATAACAATGCTCCCGCCGCAAAAATCAACAGACCCATAATTATTCCTTTTTTATAACCAAATCTCTTCAAAATAATTCCTGCCGGAATAGCCATCAGAAAATAAGCCAGATATACCGCCGTATCCACCAGCGTGGACTGAAGATTGGTGAGTTGCAGGGCTTTGCGCAAATGTGGTATCAGAATGCCGTTCAGATTATTGGCAATACCCCACATAAAAAAGAGACTGGTAATCAGGATAAACGGGATCAGGTATTTGTTGCGTTGTGACATATGTGACTTTTGTGAAATGAAACCAATTTAAATTTCAACACAAAGTAAATTAAATTCTTTGTATACGCCCACTATGCTATAAAGAAGTTCTGATAATTCTGTACGATGCAGCGGACCTCATGATCAATTCTTAGCGGACTTCAAGCCACCGAGAGACCTACTCCCATCCATCATACAGCATCAACCTATCTTCATAGGTTGTTCAAGACACGGTTTGGTGCTTTGCAATCGTATCGGCGATTAGCCGTATGTCGTCAAAACACTTGTTATTTGTGGTTTATTAGTTAGGTTTATATTCTATATTAAAATTTTTCAGATACTCTTCTAATGGCTCCAATTCCATTTCTTTTCTTCTCTCATTGACGCTGTCCGGAGCTTCTAATTCGTATAACTTGCCATTTTTAATTTGCGAACCATATAATTGAGGTTTACCATCATCCATAAGAATGCGATCTTTCATTAATGCATACTGCTGTTTTGACAAATCACCTTTTTTGACAGCTTCTTCGATCAGTGGAAAGTATTTTTTCCTATACTTTTTGTCAGTATGTTGTAATGCCAGCCAAATTGCATCTAGTTGTTTGCGACTCACTTCCTTTAATGAAGGCATTCCGCATTTTTCTATGATACTTATTGCCAATTCCTGGTTTCTATGGTCTTCCTTCGCAAATTGCTCAAAAGGTACATTTGACATCCTAATTCTTTGGTCACTTTGGTAAACACTATCAAGGATTTCTCCTTTTTTATTGCAGTCAACTTCAACTAATTCTATTTGTCCAACATAGGTGAATTTATCTCTATTTATATATAGAAAAAGAATGACAGCTAAAATTAATAAAGCAAATGCCATTAGGATAATCTTCTTTCTTTTCATTTTATATTACTTTTAGAACTATGGTTTTAATAATCGCAAATAATCGGGTCAGGCAGGGGAATCTCGCCCCAACCTTCCCACAGAACTAATTAAACATGAGTAGCTGCAAAAGGGTTTAGGAGTTCATCCCTATTCTTTGTATGCTTTGAAATAGTAATTGATCTTCACTTCTTTTTTTTGCCTTTTTCACGCTGCAAAAAGGGTTTCGCAGATCCGTCCTATTCTTTGTATGCTTTGAAATAGTAATTGACCTTCACTTCTTTTTTTTACCTTTCCTCGCTGCGAAAAGGGTTTCGCAGTTCGATCCAAAAATGATTTGCGTTCAATTCTTAACGGGCTTCATGCCACCGAGAGACCTACTCTCATCTATCATACAGCATCAACCTATCTGCATAGGTTGTTCAAGACACACACGGTTAGCGGTTTTGCGTCCTGTGTGAAATAGAAAGTACCTAAGTTCAAATATAGCACAAAAGCTGATAGAAGTAACAAATGTTTAATTACTTCCATCAGCCCTGCTTTTGCCTGGATATACCTTGTGTGTGGCAGCCTTATTTCAATTCCCAATACGCTATTAAAACGCAGATTATAAAAATTACTAAGTTCGGTACGATTGAGAGTTTTAACTTATAATTTATTTGTCCCGCTACTATCATGGTCAAACTTAAGCATAAAGCCGAAACTGCTGATAGAGCTGGATAAATATTAAGTAATGATGGAAGAACTAATCCAATTGCGCCCAAAAGTTCTAAAAAGCCTGCTACTTTAATTTGTCTTTCGTCAAGATGAATTAAACCTTTCATTCCCTTGTCCAGTAATTTAGATTTTGACAAAAAAAAGTTTGTTGATACCAACAAAGGCAAAAAGCAATGCTAAAAGCCCTTTTAAAATCCACATTGTTATTTCCATAATTTATAATCTTGTCCAAGGGTTGATACCTTCTTTTTTAAGTTGATTGTAAATCAATCGCATATAGTAGGTGTCAAACACAAAGGTTGTTAAAATAACGATGAACATTAGAGTAGCATCTTCGCCTATGTGGTCAGCCAAAAGGTAAGATAGTCCCACTGTCATTGAAGTTCCTATCCATTTTGACCAAGCTATTGTAAACGATTGACCTTCGGAATTTTGTCGTTGCCAATACATCAAAACAAAACAAACAGAGATGACAAGATTCTGAATAAATGCAATGAATTTTGCACCTTCAAAAATTTCTTTGTGAAAATAAGGTTCAAACTGCCCAAAGAATGGACCACCAGCGATCATAATTCCAAACGAAGATACAAAAGCAACAACAGCAAGCATTATCCATTCTGCTTTTGAAATTTTGTAACTACTTTGAAAGTACTTGTAGCCGTATAAGAAGAAAGTAATTACAATACCCACATCACAAATCATCCAAATAGTATTGATTACTGTTGCCAAGCCACCGCTGGCGTGAGGTGGATAAATAAGTGAAAATGTAACTTCCCAAGCAATATTTAATGCTAATGGAACAAGCGGCATACCATAAGATTTGTCTTTGATGCCACGATAAACAAGTGCTACGTATGTAATTGTCCAAGCAATACCACTAAGCAATACAGTTAATTCTACCCAATTCATATTTGCAATATTTTAAGTGAAACAATAATGCAAAGATGAGACGAAAAAGTTGTGTACACCCTTAAAGAACTTTAAGACTTAAAGAGTTCTTTTTAGATTACTCAACCATTCGGGTGAAATACCTATAAAATTTGCGATATGTCGTGATGAAACATTTTTAATTACTTCCTGATAATCAGAAATCAGCAGTTCATACATTCTTTTTGGTGAGTAGGTTAAGAGTTTCGTCCTAAAATCCAATTCACTTAGTAATGCCAAAATGATTTGGGATTGATAAAAGTCTTTGATTGCAGCACTATTCTCTATGGTTTGTAGTAAATCTATTTTTGAAAATGCTAAAATGTTGGAATTTTTGACTGCCAATAATTTGAAGGTACTTTTTGTTTCTTGAAAATAACTTTGTGGAATTGTCATAAATGGCTGAAAACTATCTAAGAAGAAATTGATTGTTTTTTCTGTGCCATCTTCTTTTAGAAGTTGCATAGCAAATCCGCCTTTTAATATGAAATAAATAGATGTGCACTTATCGCCGTAATTTATCAATGTTTTGTTAGTCTTCACATTTATTGGTACAATGATTTTTTGCAAAGCATCAATGTCTTCGTCAGTTAGTTTAGCTTGTTGTAGTATATCTGTGAATTTGTCCATTTCTAATTGCGAAGGTTGTGTCCAATGGTTGCCACTAATCGGTTCAGGCAGGAGAATTTCACCCCAACCTTCCCATAGAACTAAATAAACCTGATTAGCTGCAAAAGGGTTTAGGAGTTCATCCCTATTCTTTGTATGCTTTGAAATAGTAATTGACCTTCACTTCTTTTTTTTACCTTTCCTCGCTGCGAAAAGAGTTTCGCAGTTCGCTCCTAAATTGATTTGCGGTCAATTTTTAACGGGCTTCAAGCCACCGAGAGACCTACTCTCATCTATCATACAGCATCAACCTATCTGCATAGGTTGTTCAAGACACGGCTAGGCTATGTGATGGTTTTGGTGATAGCCAAACTATCATCATAGCCGTTGTTCTGCTTCGTATTCATTTTTATAAATTTTTAAGCATAAATTCTTTATACATATTTATTGGCATCATTCCCACTTCCATTCTTCGTCTTTCCAAATTTTCTATATCTTCTGTTTCAGCTAATTCTACAGTTTTATTTACTGGATCAACTTTAGAAAATTGTGTCCCATATAACTGCTTTTCTCCACTGTTTATTTTTATCCTATCATATAAATACGCAAAACTTTGTCCGTCCATGTCTCCTTTTTTTACTGCATTCTCTATGTTAATTAGTTGCGATTTCTGCCATTCTTTATCCCCATCACTATGCTGGATTATTAAAAATATTCCTTGCATGGCATCATTACCTACTAAATTCCTTGTTGGAAAACCATTTTCTTTAATTATCTCTTTTAGTCTCTCTCTATTTCGTTCATCTGTATCAACCCCAAATGAGTCAATTATTACTTCACTTTTTAATAAATTGTATTTTGAAAGTAAATCTGTCATCAAATTTGATCTGACATATTGATCATTTATATACATTTTAATCAATTCAATTTGAAGTTCTTTATTCTCGACTTTTTCAATTGAATGTTCTTTACAAATTTGATAACTTGACAAAAAACCTTTACCACAAATATCCTTCAGCATCTTTGTGTCCAGGGAATTTATGATTTCAGTAACTTCATTGACTTTTCCAAGTTTATTTTTTGCTTCAAGTCCTGTTACAAGATACTTTCTATCAATTATTTCAGTGCTGTTTCTCAATGAATCAAATTGTATACTTGAGAGTTCATAATTTTCATCCATTGAACTTGCAATCATTCTCCAACCAAGTTTCCAAATTTCAACATCTGCTATTTTTTCACTTTTATTTTGACTACAAGAAGTCATTAGACTTAATCCGGTTGTGAAAATTATCAGAATTTGTCTTTTCATTTTTTGATTTTTCTTTATGATGCAGAAGTCTGTTCAATTCCATTGATTGTCATTTTTAGAATATTATATTTCCCTGTAATGCCTTCTCTAAACTGTATTTTTCTGTTTGAAACTAAAATAATAATTGGAATTATGATTGCAGAAATTATAATTATACTTTTCAAATATTTGTTCTCAAAATTAAAAGTTGGAAGATTATCGTTTGCATTAAAGAAGAAACTTTTTATCTCTTTCTTTTTTTTCTTTTACCTACTTTTGTTGCCCAGCTGTTGCCCAATAGCCTTAAACCCCATATTTTACTTAGGTATTAGGATAATGTATTTGGATGTAACACTCTGTAAATCAAAATAATATGAGAAGAAGTGCAATAATATTTAATTTTGACAATGAAAATATTGTTAAAAACACTTGGCAATAGAAATATTGTCATATGAAATAGACTTGGCCAAATACGTTAATCGGATATAAAAGATAGTGTAGAAGCATATAATGAGACTCAACAAAAGTTTTATGGGATGAAATTAGTTATGTTTTACTCACTCCAACTGATTGGAAAAAGCTACTTTTTTAAATGTTCAGATACCCGGATATTTTTTCCGTGGGATGATCATTTTTTCACAATCATCAACGCATTGCTCACCGGCCTCTCTCCCTCATGATCCCACAGTTTGTTGTCACAGGGCATATTAACAACACCTTTGTCTTTCAAATAAAAAGTAGTAGATCCTCCACCGTCCAGATTGAGCCCATCCTTACATCCTAACCATATTAGTACGTCAGCAAGTTCGTGCAACGATAAACCCTGAGCATTCGCATTGCGCCCATCAGCCGTGATGAGCAAAGTTTCTGATTCGGTAGTGCAGACGCATGTGCGAGGGTGCCTGTTGTTGTTAAATGGCGAGTCAAGTAGTGGTTGTTTTTGAGTATTTACGAGCAGTATTGGACCGCACTCCATTACATTAGGGTATGGGATATTTTCTTCCCATTTACCATAAGAAGGCGATTCTCTTTGGAGTATGACAAAATTTTTATTATCAAAGGCGAATGCGCCGGTTTGATTTTGTCCGTAGATTCCAGGGCCTTTTTCATTGGCAGAAGTATCAGTCATGATACCGTTAATGCGAATAAAATTGACACTTCCGCCCTTTTTCATATTGAAGAAAGAACCGTTGATCGCTGCAAGTGCCCCTTCTTTTTGTGCGATGCTACTGGTTTTCAGGAGCTCATTTCCTGCAGTTCCGATTTCCCATTGGACGTTTAAACTATTTTTAGGCACACGAAGGATATGTATGTTTTGATTGGAGTTGAATATCTGATTGCTGTCAAAATGGAAATGTGTGTGGATGACACCATTGGTTATAGTATCGTATGACCATACCGCATTCAAAAAAGAGACAGAATCCTGGCTGATTTTTTCCTGCCCATGGGCAAAACTGAAAAAAATCCAAAAAATAAAAAGTAGGTTACTTCCCTTCTTTATCATATTAAACCTATTGGAGAAATTACTTATTATGCTTCTTAATCACATCCTGAAATCCTACATTTTTTCTGATGCGTTCATAGTAGAAGTATGTCTCTCCTTCAATGCCACGCTGTCTGTTATATGCCAGTTTTTGGTCCAAAATTGCAGGTGTGACGCTATCACCACTGCCTACTCCAACCAATATGCCCGGACTGAATATCAATTCTTTAAAATTAAATGGTGCCAGATTTGTCATTGCCTGATCAAAAGAAGCTTTGTAGTCATTGAAATTGGTACGATAGAGCTGTGGATGAAGATGATCTACTATGTTGCGTCTCATCCATTCCGGCCAATCCTGAAGATAGTTTTGCAAGGACCAACTGTATGGCGATGGAGACCACGACACCATTTGTTTGCCATTCAGTGATTTAATGTGTTTGAAGATATATTCTCCAAAATCTGATAATTTGTTGGCACGCCATTGAAGCCATTGTGCATCAAGGTAATTTGATGGAGCTGTTCTGCCTGTCTCTGTTTTATAAAGTGCTGTGACTGTGGCATTATAACCACCATTGGATGCCAATGCCGGTAGCCTGTCATCACCCTGGACGCCAGCAAGGTCAGGATATTTCTGTACCACTTCTACCATGAGTTTTTTTATGAATTGCTGTACATCAGGATTGAAGGCATCCAACCAGTAAAATTTATTTTTTTCAGTAATGCTGCCTGCTGCATCCCTTGAGGCCCAGGCCGGATATTTGGCAATCAATGCTCCTCCGGTATTATCTCCATATACTGAAGCAAACCCATATTCAAACCATGCTACCACATTGATGCCATGGGGTTTTGCAGCTTCTATCATCTCGGTGAGAGGGTCTCTTCCGGCATATTTCGGGTCTATCTCTACACCCATATATTCCTTCATCACCTGGCTTTTATATTTGGTTTTAGCATCGTTGTAGGTGACTACAAAGATGGTATTGATGCCGATGTCTTTACATATATTGACACATTCAGCAATATTGGCTTTGGAGGCAAACACATCACTGCCTACGTCACTTACCCATACGCCTCTTACTACTTTTCGAGCAAAATCACTTGTATTATAGTTGCCGATTTTTACCGTATAAGTTTTAACGATCTGGTCGTCATATTTGACTGTAAAAACAACTTCTTTACTGAAATCTGTGATGGTAGCAGGGTCCGGCAAGATAGATAAAGGTACTATTTTTGAAGGAAAAGTAATTTTAAGTTTATATTTTTTGCCTGATGTTTGATTTTGAGTCAGACCTATATAATCATTTCCAGCTTGCGACAATTTGATATTAGTTGCAGAGTTGTCTTCATTGAGTACCTGGACACTTTCGATGTTATACCTTGCCGGATTGATAGCTTCTTCATTAAGAGTGAAAGTATATGATTTTTTTATGGCGCTGGTATATTGTATTTCAAATGTAACAGGGCTTTTAAAGTCAACAGGTTTTGAAATGTCAGGAAAAATGCTCAAAGGATTTACCCCTTTTGGAAAAATAAATTTTACAATAAAAGCCTTGCCCGCCACGCCATCGTTTTCGACCAACGCATCAATTTTATTAATATTTATATTGTAGTTTACATATAGGGGTTCATTGTTTGGGCTGAATACTTTGATGGAGTCAATGACAAAACTGCTTTCATCTACAGTCATAGGGTCGCTTTTTTTACACCCTGATGATAGTAATGAAAAAGACAAAACCAATCCTATTAAAATTTGAAAAACTTTCACTCTCTTATGATTTAATAATTTTATTTAAAATTGGGTCATTACCAAAGATTGATAATGACCCATGATTTATGGATTTTATTAAAAATGTTAGAATCGTCAAAATAACAATAATAATATAAACCCTTCACTAACTTAACTTATTCTACTTCATACACTACAAATCCATTCTGCGCTGACAGACATGCCAATCTCAGTTTGCCGGCTGCAGTTGTAGCAAAAGCTGTTTGACAGTAAAAGTCACCCAATTCTCCTGATGTGCCTCCAAGTCCGACATCTATTTTCTGTACATCATTCCAGGTTGTAAATTTAGAATTGGCCAGTTCAGCATTGATTTCAGTAATACTGCTTCTGTATCCTTTCTTGGACACATCCAGTACAACAAATTTGCTTGCTTTTGGATTTGCCGCATTGGTGGACCATGAGAAAACTCCCCACATGATATACTTACCACGATTGTGTTCAAATGCTTTCATTCCTACTGATGAACCATTTACTAATGCACCTGAAAATGAAGCAGGACTACCCAATGTGCTATTCAAAATTGTAGGAGTAGATGTTCCTGAATTATAGAAAAATTCATTGGAATTCGGAATTGGAAGTAACTCGACGTTAGGACCGTCTCCGGCTCCTGATACAAGAAGTCCGTTTATCTTTTGATTGGATGTAAAAGATGTCACTTTCTGACCCGCTAAAACAGAGGCAAAAGGAATCGTGACGCTATACATGACCGGGTCTTCTTTCGGACTTTTGCGCAGTGGAGCCCTGTCCACAAAATAAGCTGTAATATTAGCCCCATCTAATTTTACATGGAAATTCTGAATGATACCGCCGGACGGTACAGGAATTCTTGCTGCTTCTATCGGAGAGTCACTTGGTCCGGTTGTTGGCCAGGCGCTGATTACAACTTCACCGCCGCCCCATGGATTGTTACACCCAAGTAATACCGTTCCAACGTTTTGTAGAACTTTGAAAGATGCTGATTTGCCATCTGCATAAGTTACCTTAAGGTCGGTGGGTTCAGCTGCAGGTGTAGCAAGATTATACTTTTTTATACCGTCGGCATATGACACAAAAGCAAACTCACCTTTGGAATCCAATGCTAAGGACGTCTCAGATTTGGTGGCAAAAATACCTGGTCTCATTGATGATGCAAGGGAGCGATCCATAAGTTTGGTGATTTTTGTAAATCCATAATCTTCAACTTTGACAGTATAGGTCTTTGAAGAACCGCCGTTTTTAACTGTTATAGCTTGAGGAGAAGTAAAATCAAGTGCTTTTTCACCACCTACTAAGATTGCTGTTGAAGGTGTTAACGTGATTTTCGGGGTGATAGCGGTCAGGTTGGTACCCTGAGCTACTCTGACACTAATTCTTCTTACATCCTCTTCAATCACTGTCTGTTGGGCACCGGTTATCGTAATGGCTGTTATTACAGGAGCCTGAGGTGCCTGCTCGATGATGTTTACCGTAAATTTACGGCTCACTGCTTCTGTAAATTTGATCGTAAATGTTTTTGCCACAGAAAAATCAATCGAATCTGCGACAGAAGGGGTCACTGAAACTGGAGTAATACCGGAAGGATACTGAAACTCGATTTTAAATCTCTTACCGTCATTGCCGTCATCAGGTACGATAGCATCTACGGTATATTCGTTTTCATTGACTTTGGTGATGGTAGATTGTGCATTCAGGTCATCACCTTTAGTAGTCAGTACTTTTACTTTCTCGACCACATACTTTGAAAGATTTGGATCTACTACTTCAGGTTCATCCTTCTTACATGAATCAAGTGTAAGTAGCAGCATGATCATTCCTATGAGCAGTAATGATGGGTTTTTGAATCTTTTTAATACGGTTAACATAATTTAATGATTTTAATAATTATAAAAAAGTGATTTAATGATATACAACGACTAAATAATCCTTTTTGTCACCGTTTTCAGCTATAACAGAAAATCGGTAAGGTTTTGAAAGATTAGTAGTACCCTTAAAAGCAGGAACAATCACTGCAGCATTAGGTACGACAATATTTACTTTCATTTGAGTAAATGTAGCATCCTGCAATGGTGGGATCTTAAACTGTAACTCACCTTTTGCTGCATCATTGGATACCGGATTATAAATTTTAAAGGGATCCTTTGCATATGCCATAGACATACTCAAAATAGTATTATTGGTGCTTTGAGGAAATACCTGTTCTTTCTGGCAGCCGTATAAGGTGACAACGATCAGTGCTGTCACAAAAATTTGATAAAAAAAATGTTTACCATCCATTGGGTTGGGTTGTTATTTTTGAGTTATTATTCAATTCGCTGATCGGGTATGGAAATCTGTCAAATCTTTCAGGATATATTCTTGTGTTGACATCTATATCTACCCTTTCATATTTTAGTTTGCCATTACTTAGTTTTGTGATCATCGCACCGTGCAATTTTTTACCATGCAATACATTGGAGGCAAGTTTCCACCTTCTCAGATCCCAGAATCTATGTCCTTCCAGTGCCAGTTCAAGCATTCGTTCTTTGATTAATTCAGCCTTGATATCAGATTTTAATGTAGTGACATCCTCTTGAAGAGATCGGTTACGTACTTTCAGTATCCATTGTTCTGCATCAGATTTCCTGTTGAGGTTGATATATGCTTCTGCCAATATCAGGTACACTTCTGCAAGACGTATCTCTATGCAGTCCTGATCACTTTTTCTGTAGGCAAGATCAAAGTTAAGGTTGGCTTCATCTGCAAGTTTTCGGAAGTAATATCCTGTAACTGTGGTATTTGGATAAGGAGAGCTGTTATATGGGAGAAATCTGTCTATGCCGTTGCCAATTCCTGCATTTTCGCCTACCCAGGTTTGCACTTTCCTGCCTTTCCATGTTGCACCATTATACAAAATTGTGGCATAAAATCTGCTTTCTCTGTTGAGATACATCGTAGAGTCAAAAGGCGATGCCGTACTGAAAACCGTACCATCACTTATAAAAAAAGCATCGACCAACTCCTGTGTCGGGCATAAACGACAACCCTTACCCTGGATGTCTCCGCTTGGAGCGATCATCTCGTCTATACCATGGAATAAGCCAAAGGTATGGTTATATTTTTTTAACAGAATGTGTTCTTTGCTTTTTCTGTTTTTATCATTTACAAAGATGTCAGCAAAGTTGGCTTCTAAAGCAAACCCGCCTTCATCGATAACTTTTTTAGATGCATCAGCGGCCTTTTGCCATCTTTCAGCATAAAGCATGGCCCTAGCTTTCATAGAAAGGGCTGCCCATTTAGTCACCCTGCCATCGTCTGTATTGATCTGCCAGCTTCCGGGAAGATGTGTTGCTGCAAAATCAAAATCAGCTTCTATAAAGTCCCAGCACTCTCCTTCTGAATTGATCGACATCTCCAACGGATCAGCAAGAGATTTTCTGATGATAAATGGACCATGGCTTCTGAAGGTCAGGAAAAAAATATAACCTCTGAAAAATCTGACTTCTGCTTCCATACGCAACCTCACAGGTTCCGAAAATTTAGATGAATATTTGGAAAGATCTTCAAGAAATTCCAAAATTCGCCTGTTCCACGCATAGGCATTGGCCCATACTCCAAAGTGATTGGCCGCTACTGACGTATATCCATCTTGTGTCATGATAAGATTGGCAGTGCCCTCACCGGGAGAATTGGAAGAATACTTGGCTATGTCTGTAAGACCGTCTGACATAGTACCATCACTGCCAATAGGCCTGGCACCATAATTGAAATAGTCATTAAAAATTCGGTAAAAGGAGTTGATATACAGGTTGACACTTTGTTCATTTTCCCATACAGCTATTTCATTGTAACTGTTGGTTGGTACAAAATCTATTGTGTCGGAGCAACTTCCGAAAACTATGAATAAAAAGACGATATATTTTTTCATTTCTGTTAGATTGAAAGATTTATACCAAAATTATACACTTTTTGCTGTGGATAAAATCCATTATTGACGGTAGGCGCTTCAGGATCTATGAATTTCAGCCGACTAAGTGTCCACAGATTGGTACCACTAAAAAATACATTAAGTTTGGTTTGACCCGAATATTTATTTGGCTTGAGATTGAAGGAATATGACACTTCTACCGTTTTGAGTCTGAGATAAGATGCATCTCTTTTCCAGAAATCTGTAGACAGGTTGTTATTAAATGGTGTAATGGTAGTCAATCTGGGAAATTCTGTCTGATCGCCTTCTTTTTGCCAGGTGTTTTCAAGGATAAAATACGGTGTATTGGCTCCCCATTTGAATGGCTGGGTAAAAAATGTACCATCAGAAAAACCTGCACCAAGGTACTCTCCCGTGAGCATCAGGTCTGTGCGCGTAGCTCCCTGAAAAAATGCGCTGACTGACAGGTTTTTGTATCCGGCACTTAGATTCAAACCTCCTATCACCTCCGGAATCGGACTTCTGCCTATCCATGTTCTGTCAGCAAAATTAATCACACCATCGCCATTGAGGTCTTTATACCTGATAAATCCTGGTTTGACCTCATAAGTGGTCAGTGCCGATGATGCAATTTCTTCAGCATTCTGAAACAGACCGTCAGATACCCATCCTAAGACAGCTCCCAGAGGTTGACCTGTCCTGCGTTGCCATGGTGGTACATTTGGGCTCTCATCAGTTTCCAAAAATTTATTTCGAGAAAGGGTGACATTGGCCGAAATCTGATAATTAAAATCTTTATTCACCTGTTTACGGTGAGTGACTATGGCTTCAAATCCTTTGGCTTCCATTTTTCCGGCATTGACCACGGATGGGAAATTTCCACCTACTGAAGGAGGAAATACTCCTGCTATGCTTTGTAAAATATCTGAAGTGACTTTGTAAAATGCATCAAACTCAAGAGAAAACATACCATCAAATATATCTGCTTCAAATCCACCATTGTAGGTCACTGTCTTTTCCCAGGTAATGTCATAACTTGGTACTGCGCCCGTCAAAAGGTCCAGATATGACCTGTCACCAAATATGACTTCAGGCTGGCCCGATAAATTAAATCTTTTTAAAAATCTGAAATCTCCGATGTCATCATTGCCCAAAAGTCCTGCTGACGCCCTCAACTTCAATCGTGACACTACAGGAGTCAATGGCTGAAAGAAATTTTCCCGACTGATGTTCCAGCCAAGAGCTATGGCAGGAAAAACGCCTAATCTGTTACCTTTGGCAAATCGGGAAGACCAGTCTGCTCTGCCCGTAAATTCTGTCATGTATTTATCATTGATGATATAGCCTACTCTTGATACCAAACCTCTGGTACCTCTTTGACCTCGACTCCCATATAGGCTGTTGGTTATATATTGGCTTGCAAAATTCAAATCAGGCAATGATGCAAGAGGAAGATCCTGAGCTGCTACCCCAAAAGATGAAGTTTTAGTACTCTGTTCTTCAAATAAGACCAGTGCATTAAGTGTATTTTTGCCAAAAGCTTTATTGTAGTCAGCAGATAGTTGTGTGGTGATTCGGTGATAATCACTGAATCCCTGAGAAAGTTCATTTTTATTAGACGCGATATCTTTGGACATTAATCTGTCAAAATACACCAGTTCGCGTTTGGCATAATCCCATGTAGCCAATCTTTGGGGCACCTGAAAGTGTTTGGCAAGGCTGTTTTCATAGTCGTATGACAGATTGGCTTTGACATTTAGTCCATCTATGCCGGGTATCTTATATTTAAATGTAGCAGTAGATTGAAAAATCTTTCTTTTTTGGTTATAAAATCCGGATTGATCTCTTGCCACTATCGGATTGCCCCAACCCAATGCTGTGCCCTCAGGCAGATTTGGAAGTGTGGTTGGTCTTGCCAGAATGGAATAAAAAATGATATTTTTATAATTGTTGATCGTAATATCCTGAGATCCGGGTGATGTTCCCGGTTGTTTACGTTCTTCAACTCTTCCTGCGATATTCAGCGCAATATTGAAGTTTGGGTTGACTTCATACTCCACATTGGATCGCAGATTGATTCTGTCGAAAGACACGCCTTTGATGATGCCATCCTGATGCAAATATGCCGCATTGTTAAAAAATCTGAGTTTGCTGTTTCCTCCTGTGATATTGAGATTTTGGTAAGCTTGCGGTGCAAACGGTTCGAAAATCATTTTTGTCCATTGTGTATTCCCTAATATCTTATCAGGGTCTCCATTCCTTATTTTGTCAATATCAGAAGCGGAATAATCTAATGCCTGACCATCAAGTGCTCTCGCTTTATTGTGCCACAATGCATAGTCTACACCATCAGGATACTCCGGAAATGCCGTGTTTTTTGAGATACTGTATGTGCTGGTAAAATTCAGACTGATTTTTTGGCTTTCCTTTCCTGATTTTGTTGTGATCATCACGACTCCGTTGGCAGCCCTGACGCCATACATTGCCGCGGATGCCGCATCTTTGAGGATGGAGATGGATTCGATTTCATTGGGATCAAGATTGTCAAACGGTCTTTCCACACCATCCACTATAATCAATGGTGCTCCGGATCCTGTGGGAGAACTACGCCCTCTGACAAAAAATTTCGCCTGATTTTCTCCAGGAACTCCGCTTTGTTGTCGGGTGATGACCCCGGGTAATCGACCGGATAGCATTGTAGTAAGATTGTCTACCGGTTTTTGAGAAAGCTCCTTACTGCTCAGCGATGCCACCGACCCTGTCAGGTGGGCTCTTTTCTGAACCCCGTATGCAACCACTACGATTTCCTCAATTTTTGTGCTTTCTACTTCCAGTTTAAGGTCTATTTTTGATTTTCCCGCTACAGATATTTCAGCCGTTTTATACCCTATAAATGAAAAAATCAAAACTCCGTTTTCGGGAATTTCGATTTCATACTCACCATTAAAATCTGTAATAGTGCCATCACCAGTAGTTTTTACCTGAACAGTCACACCGATCGCCGGCTGATCGTTTTCGTCTGTGATGATTCCTGTTATTTTTGTTTCTTTTTTTGCTTTGACATTTGATACCGGCTTGGAGGGAGTCACATTGGTATTGGCATCTTGTTTTTCTTCTATTAGTGATGATGCTTTGATGACATAATGCTGACTGCTGATTTTAGAAAAAGTGAGTTTTACCGGTTTAAGGATTCTGTCTAATTTGGTATCTAATTTTTCATCCCAATTGGTATATGGGCCTACCTTCAGCCCAGCTACCAATGCATCGTCATAGACAAATTGTACTTCGTATTTATCCTGAATATCTCTTAATGCTTTTTTGATATCTGTCATTTCCTGAGCAAATGATGAGAATCCCAAAAACAAAAGAAAAATTAAACTGATATTGAATTTGTATTTTAACATAACCTGAAGTTATTTAAATGTAATTAAAAGCGTTTTATCTTTTTTTATAATTTTTATATTAAAAGCTTCTTCAAGTGCTTTCAGCAGCAGACTAAGATCATCTGCAGGTAAGACGCCTGTAAATGACTTTTCATTCAATGATGTGTTTTTCAAAACATAACCCAAACCATATACTGCTTTTATATGATCAAAAACATCTGTCACCGGCGTTTTTTCGAAAATGACTTTATTTAAAATCCATGAATCGATGATTTGTGGCGCCACCTTCATTTTTGAAATGGTTTTATCCAGCATATCATACTGTATGTAGTCGCCCGGATGCATATGAATCACTGGTAAGTCAGGCAAATTATTAAGTTTTACCTTGCCTTGCCGCAGATATACTTTGGTTTTGTTGTCTCTGGAATAGACATTAAAAATGGTTCCTGTGACTTCCACAGTTCCCGAATTGGTATGCACGAACATTTTATGAGGTAACCGTAAGGATTTTTTCTTTTTTACATTAAAATTGGCTTCCCCTGTAAGTGCAATTTCCCTGTTTTTAAACAACAATCCTGATGACCAAACTTTAATGGATGAATTGGCATTGAGGGTCACCATACTACTGTCAGGTAAAACAACAGAAGCTATCTGATCAAATCCTGTCTTGTATATAAATGTATCTTCACCTTTAAAAAGATGTGATATCAAGACTCCTGCCAGAATGAGCACAGAAGCAGCTACAGTACCCCAAAAGACATTTTTTATTTTGAGCAAATCAAATTTTCTGCCAACATCGTGTGAAACAAAAACTTCATGATGTTTTTTCGAAAGCGTAGTCCATAAATCTTCCACTTCAGCCTGATTCATCAAAGCCTGATCCGGTTGCAATGCCTGAATCAGTAACTTTGCTTCTCTGACAGCCTGACTTTTTTCAGGAAAAATCTGCAAAAATGTATTCCAAAACGTAATGTCGTCCGGATGGAGATTGCAAACATACCTGACAAAATCATCATCAGCAGCAAAATCTTTTGCAGAGAAGTTGTTGTACCCGTTGAATTTTGATGGACTCATGAACTACGATTAGTAATGCTATACCTGACTATTTTTGAATGATCAGTTTTTTGCTGAAAAGTCCGCCGTCTGTCTGCAATGAAACAAAGTAAACTCCATTTTGAAAGCCGCTCACATCCAGTGTGATTTGTTGAGAATCTGAAGGCATAGCATCTATCATTCTTCCATTGATGTCAAAAACCACTACTTTTTTTATCCTGTATTCAGAATCTATATTCAGTATGCCACTTGATGGATTGGGGTACATTTTGAAAGCAGAGACATTATAATCCCAGGCCGAGGATATTTTATCACCAAATCTCTGAAGGACAAATCCGTTTCCGGCACCATAAGCCATAGCCCAGACATTACCGAGTGCATCAGGCAAAATACTTAAACCTACACTTGCATTTCCATTGGTTACATTTCCTAAGTTTACAGAGTGAATGAGTCTATCTGTAAAAGGAGTAGCTATCAAATCTTTGAGTGCATCTCTTATATTTGCACCCGTTGTGATATCTACCACATAAAGAAAGTTTTCTACCGGACTTGATTTAGTGTGCACATAGCCAAGCAGTCTTTGGTTTTTGTATGTAAATACCTGAGCATACATCGCCCAGCTTGGGAAGTATACCCCTGGTTTTATCCATTCAAGTAATTTGAAGTCTTTGTCAAGAAGTGCCATACCCATAGAGGAACCACCTGCCAAATACATATCGCTTTGAGGTACTTTGGTTATTCGGGCAAAGTTAACATTCATCACGCTGTCTAATGTAACAATGTTTGGTGTTTTGTCTGAAATGGTGTCACCTTTCATTTTCCAGATATAAAAACTCTTGGTGCCATGACCTGAAGCAATAAGCAAGCCGTCTGTAGCAGGATCTCCCACTACAGAAAATGCATCACCAAGCCTTGTACTTGCTGGTGCTGCAAACTCCAGTAATACTTTTGGTTGAGCGTCTTTATTTGCCCAGCCATACATTTTAAATAAGCTTCCTGTGGCATTGACCATATTGCTTGCAAAGACTTTTTTACCTACAGCAGTTAGATCTGACAAAGGAAATGCACCACCGGTGATGATGCTTGTATTCATGGTTTTGGGATCATCATCAGGCTTGGCGACATCCCAATAGTATATGATATTACCACCGGTGCGCGTGGCAACAAAAACATTTTCTCCATTAAATCCGGCTCCTCGTGTATTACTGGAATTATCAATGATTGCCGGTAATTTGTTGGAAAATTTGGATTTATCTATAATGGTTGACACAGGTTTTATAGACGGTTTTACAACATTGCCGTATTGCTGGAGGATAAATCCATTTCCGGCCGAATAACTGAGGGTCAGTAAATTGCCGGCATCATCCGGTAAAATATCCACACTTACACTCGCATTACCATTGGACACATTGCCGATGGAAGCAGAGTGTATGATCCTGTCAACTGCTGGTTTGGCCCCAATATTTTTAAATGCACTCAATGTAGTGCTGTCACTACTGATATCCAGTACATAGGAAAAGTTTTCTACCGGACTCGTTTTGACATGCTGATAAGCCAGCAATCTTTTTCCTTTATAAAATACTACCTGTGCATACATAGGCCAGCTTGGGAAGTATACTCCTGGTTTTATCCATTCAAGTACTTTGAAGTCTTTGTCGAGAAGGGCCATACCCATAGAGGAACCACTTGCCAAATACATATCGCTTTGAGGTACTTTGGTAATTCGGGCAAAGTTGACATTCATCACGCTGTCTAATGTAACAATGTTTGGTGTTTTGTCTGAAATGGTGTCACCTTTCATTTTCCAGATATAAAAACTCTTGGTGCCATGACCTGAAGCAATAAGCAAGCCGTCTGTAGCAGGATCTCCTACGACAGAAAATGCATCACCAAGCCTTGTACTTGCTGGTGCTGCAAACTCCAGTAATACTTTTGGTTGAGCGTCTTTATTTGCCCAGCCATACATTTTAAATAAGCTTCCTGTGGCATTGACCATATTGCTTGCAAAGACTTTTTTACCTACAGCAGTTAGATCTGACAAAGGAAATGCACCACCGGTGATGATGCTTGTATTCATGGTTTTGGGATCATCATCAGGCTTGGCAACATCCCAGTAATAAATGATATTTCCCCCTGTTCGGGTAGCGACAAATATATTTTCGCCATTGAAGCCTGCACCTCTTGTATTTCCTGCATTGTCAATGATAGTGGGCAGTTTATTTCCTGCTTTTGACTTGTCGATAAGGGTGGTAATTGGGTTAAGTAGGGTTGACTGACTGATAAGCTGTCTGCTTCCGGCCAATAGAATTAATAAAACCAGAATTTTGTAAAACTTCAGCATAATATGAATTTAAATGGTTAAAAAATTGAAAAAGGCATTTCCTTTCTCGGTTAACATAAAGTTACCTGAGAATATCCCGTTATTTAATAATGCTGAATGTATCGGGTTTTATCCCTTTTTTAAGTAAAAATTTTTATAAAACCTTAAATGGATGTGATTGTCTATAAAAATCGGGAGGCATTTTAAAAATTCTTTGGTGATCATAAAGCTATAATCTCCAATGTAACCTAAAAATCTGAAATGAATTTCCTATTCCAGACCAAATTACTGCAAAATAAGGCACTGCGTTCATTTTTTACTTCGCACCATAGCGATGCTATGATTTGGCGCAAAAAATGCTTATTTTATTGTACTTTTGATCTTCATAACGGAACTCATTTTAGATATTTAGGTGTAATTCTTTGAAGGGCTATCCACCCATAAAATTTTGATTTTTCACACCTTTCCAAACTGACATTTTAATCACAAAATATCTTTACAATCACAAAATTCTGATGGCAAAGGACATTCATTAGGGTCATAATGGCAAAACTCAATGTACCAGGTACCATTATTACCAGAAATTAGTGGATGGTTTTCATTGAGTTCATCCCTCATAAGTTTATATTTCCATTTATTCGGTAAGTTTTGAACAAAGCAAGGTGAGTAATTATATTTTCTCCAAAGATTTAATAATTCAGGAACCAACATATCAAAATGTTTGTCTGTCAGTTTTTCCACCGGAGGAAAAAACTCTTTTGGAATACCAAAGTGATAAGCCATAGAAGGATGGTCATTTTGAAATATGGACTCAATCGCTTCCATTTCCTCATGAAAATCTGCATGTTTTCTCAAATCAGGTTTTTGGTCTTGGGCTTCTCTCAGCATCTCAATAAGTTGCGTAAGATATTTGTCCATAGATTTTACTTAGTTTATGCTGGTGTCCGGTATTTTACAATCAATAAAAAAGATTGCCATTTTTCATAGCCAGCTTTTCGTACAATTGCTCAATGGCTTTATACAACATTTTGTAGGTCGAACTGACTTCTATTTCCATGATTTCAGAAATTTCCGGATATGACATACCTTCATAAAATCTGAGGTATATACACTCTTTCTGGCGCCGTGGTAAATCTTCGATGACATGCGACAACTCTCTGATACGGATCATGGTGATCTCATCCTCTATGATCTTGTCTTCAGCTGAATATTCCAGATTAAAGTCTGTGTCAGATCCTGTTAAGTCAGAATATCGTTGTTCTACCCGTAGTTTTTTAAATAATTCTGTTCTTAATGACTTAAATAGGTACAGTTTGATTGAGTTGGTGACACTTACTTTGTCGTACTTTGTCAAAAGGCTTAAAAAAACTTCCTGAATGGCATCTTTGGTCATCATGCTGTCATGACATATTTTAAAGCCATAATTGTAGAGAAGATTACTATAAGTGCGGAACATGTATTCATATGCATCTTTGCTTCCTGATCTGAAATCATTCCACAAAGTTTCGTCATCTGAATACCTGTAATACATAAGTTTTCTGTAGGGCTTTAAGAATTATTCAATTCAAATTTATAGCAAATATAGGTATAATGGACAAAAAGTGGATTGTTTTTTTTGAAATCTGAACAAATTTGATTGCTACCTTTTACTGTTATAATGTCTATTGAATAAAGAAGATAGCCAAATCAACAGCCATCCAGTGGGATTATAAAAATTTAGTCAAACGAAAAGGAGTGCTTCTCAGGTTGAAGTAATCTATTGAATTACAACTAAGAAAAATACTCTTAAATGAAATAACCCAACTTTACTCAGGTTAGCATTTCTTATTTAATTCATTACAATATCAAAATACTTCCGGTATGAACCTTAGTTACACCATCTATATAACGCACTTCTGCTACCCAGGTATAGTTGCCAATAGTAATACGGATATTGTGAAACGACCCATCCCAATTTATTTCAGTCAGGCAATTTTTTAGTTGTTCTGTTTTAAAAATCAAATTTCCCCATCTGTCATAAATCATAAATGATGAGATCACTTCGACATCATTACCAGTAAATATTTTCAACTTGTCGTTGGTAAGGTCATCATTTGGGCTAAAAACATTTGAAATCATAAAGCTTCGATTTTTTTCCACATCAACCCTGATGACAGATTTTGAAATGCATCCATCTTTTGATTTTATTTCTATTTCATATTCTGTTTTATTTAATGGTAATGCTTTTGTCAGCAGACATGTGGGGCATGAAATCCCATCAGATGGTGACCAAACAGCCTCATATTTGGTCAAATTTAGCGATACATTCAGGTCTATGCTGTCGCCCAGATTCACCTGTTGGTCGGGATTTTTGTTGGTGATGACTGGAATTTCTGCCGCAATCAACTGGCTCGTATTCATTAATTTACATTGATTGACATCTTTTACGAACCATGTGTAGTTGCCTTCTGCCAGTGTCTGAAATTTGTTTTGGGCAGAATAGACCTCATTGTTCAATGCATACATAAAAGGAGAAACACCACCTTTGACATTTTTTATATTGACCTGACCTGTAAAAATACCTTCGCAATTGGGGTTGATATTTTGAATTTCAGCTATCAGACTGTCAGGCTGCTTAAGATAAATCTCAGAATTGAGGATGCACCTGTTAAAATCGGTCACTGTCGCCGTATATCTGCCAGCATAAAGTCCTGAAAGCGAATCTGATGAGGTACCACTGATTGAATGTTTGAAAGCATAAGGTTGCGTACCACCTGATGGCATGACTTTGTAGAAACCATCATTTCGGCCGAAACATGATACCTGATATCCATTATAGTTTGATGTGGTATTTTGTATTTTGAGTTTTGATGGTTGGGGTACAAATACATTTAGCACACGACTATTACCAAAAGTATCTTCAATGGTAAAGGTATAGTTGCCTTCATCCAAACCTTCGATGTTCTCAATCTTATTCTGGTCTGATATATTGCCGGTAAACACTATGGAAGGGTTTTCTATCTTAAAACCTTTATATGTAAATGGAGGTGTACCACGATCTACTCTGAAACGAATGATTCCCGAATTTTGTCCGTTGCATATCACGGGTACTGCTTCGATACTTGCTTTTATATTGCACACGATGAGCCTGAGGTTTACTTCCATAAATATATCGCACCCTTCCTGATTCTGAATCCTGACTTCGTGTTTTCCCTGGGTAGTCAGCGCACCATTGCCCAATTTTAATGTATCACCTTCACATATGTTCAGAGATGTAGATGCTTTTATCTTATCTGCTACTTTCAGGTCCAGCATCAGGATGCTGTCACACCCATTGGCAGCGGGTATTCGTACTTCATATACGCCTGATGTGCAATAATCCGTTCCATAAAACCTGAAACACTCACCAAAGCAGACTTCCTGATTTATTTTTGTCGTGGGTGTAGGTAATACCTCGATGGTTTTACAGTTTTTTGGGGATTTGTCGCAAACATTGGATGCCTCCAGGCAGAGCTTGTAGGAGCCTGGTTGAGCGATCGTGTATTGGCTTTCCTTTTCGTTTTTTATAAACACATCATCCAGTGTCCAGTGATAAAAAGTCGCTCCGCTGATACCTGGCGTTTTAAAAATAAAGGTATCGTTTTGGCATATTTTTTCAGGAGCTGAAATTGCTGGTGTTTGGGTAAGTGGTGCCACTTTGGTAGATCCATTTGTAACTTTGATAGTCCAGTCGCAAATATCATTGCTGCTACCATCCATCACAAAATAATAATACTGACCGACAGTCAATGGAACAGTATTTTTAAATATTCGGGTGGTATTGGGTCGAACATCAGTATCACATTCGCTGACACGTCTAAAAGTAGTGCAATTCAGACTTTCATATAAACCGATTTCTAATCCTAGATTAATGGTGCAATTTGTCACTTTGACTTCCAGTGTCAGATCGATACTACCTGCGATAAATCCAATCCATTGCATATTATGTACCTGACCGGTGCAAAATCCGGGCGGAGCCTGACCTACTACATTGCTGTTGTTCCTTCCGGTAAATCCATCAATGTTGCAAATGATACAAGCATCCCTGCAAAAAGACTTCATGGCAGGACTATTGCCACAGATAGGAGGTTGCTGAGCATTCAATAATTGAATTGAGAAAAAAATAAAAACAATATATAAATGTGATTTCAACAGACGAAACATGTTTTTAATACCAAAGTCACAACAAGCCCTTTTTTAAACATTCAGATTTATAAGTAATAAAAATGAAAGATGTACTTCTAAAAGTGTAAAATTAAGTT
Organism: Saprospiraceae bacterium; assembly: GCA_016713025.1. Taxonomy (NCBI): domain Bacteria; kingdom Pseudomonadati; phylum Bacteroidota; class Saprospiria; order Saprospirales; family Saprospiraceae; species Saprospiraceae bacterium. The sequence goes on from JADJPZ010000002.1 coordinate 354,912, forward strand.
TTAATCAGGAACAATTACCTTAAATTTTCATTTACTTTGTTGTATGTAGCGCAGAGATATGACCTCAGATGTAAAAATTGATATCAGAAAACTCACCATTGAGCAGATCAAAGAAATGATCACTGCAATGGGCGAGCCTTCATTTCGGGCAAAACAAATCTATGAATGGCTTTGGCAAAAGTCAGCCACATCTATTTCACATATGACCAATCTACCGCTATCTTTAAGGCAAAAACTGGATGAGTTGTATGAAATCAATCCGATCAAAACCGATAAAATTCAGAAAAGCCTGGACGGAACCATAAAAACAAGATTTGAGCTCTACGATGGGCATAAGATCGAAGCAGTACTGATCCCGGTACCGGATGATAAAAGATTTACAGTCTGTGTATCGACGCAGGTAGGCTGTAGCCTCACGTGCAAATTTTGTGCGACTGGGCAGATGAAAAGGGTCAGAAATCTGGATCCCTCTGAAATCTACGATCAGTACGTTCTAGTCAACCAACAATGTATCAATACCTATGGGCAACCATTAACCAATGTAGTGTATATGGGTATGGGCGAACCCCTTTTGGCGTATTCGAGTACACTTGAAAGTGTCTATTTGCTTACTTCACCTGCCGGACTCAATATATCTCCGAAGCGCATTACTGTCAGTACTGCCGGCATAGCAAAGATGATCACCAGACTTGCTGATGAAGATGTAAAATTTAATCTGGCACTTTCTTTGCATGCAGCTGATGATGTCAAGAGAAATGAAATTATGCCCATCAATGAACAGAATAATCTGGAGGTATTGATGGAAGCATTAAGTTACTTCTATAAAAAAACCGGAAATAAAATAAGTTACGAGTATATAGCTTTTAAAAATTTTAATGACAGTATGGAAGATGCTAAAAATCTGGTCAAACTCTGTAAGCAGTTTCCTGTCAAAGTCAATATAATAGAATACAACTCAATCGATGGAGTGGTATTCGTGAAGGCAGATGAAGAAAAAACAAATAACTTTGCAAAATATTTGCGTAGCCACGATATCATGGTGACGATAAGGAGAAGCCGTGGAAAGGATATCGATGCCGCATGTGGTCAGCTGGCAAATAAAGAATAAAATCAAAACAATAGCATATGGTAAGTAATGAAATAACCGCGTTGCTTAAGAGCAATGAAAATGCAATCCGACAACTCTTTAAAACGCAGGAACCCAATTTTTGGGAAGTACAGCCTGAAGGCAAATGGTCTGCTGGCCAGCATGTCATCCATCTTGTGCAATCCACTAAGCCGCTGCTGAATGCATTGCGTCTGCCTGATTTTGTTTTGAAATGGAGATTTGGTACCAGCAACAGACCGTCAAGAAATTTTGAAGATGTCGTGGCCAGATATGAAGAAAAACTCTCAAAAGTAGCTCCCGGCATTGTCGGCCCTTTTTCGAGAAATATGCCTGATTCGCCTGCAATAGAAGCTGATACATACCTGAACCAACTCCAGGAGATCAATGAAAAACTCAACAAAGCAACTTTAAAATTGTCAGATAAACAATTGGATACGCTATTGCTGCCACATCCATTGATGGGAAAGATGACTTTGAGAGAAATATTAATGTGGAATGCCTACCACACTATGCACCATATAAGTGTGCTTAAAGAAAAATATCTGAATAAATAAATCTTTTCTGAAATGTACAAACAACAGATCAACAATACGCCAGAATATTTTGACCGGTATATAGCATGTGTGCCGGACATAGACCTGACGGATGCTCTAAGTATCTATGGTTCGGAAATGATTCATGCTGAAAAAAAGGCGTTGAGTCAAATAGGTCATCATGTATATGCACCGGGCAAATGGACCATCAGGGATATCTTGCAACACATCATCGACACAGAAAGGATTTTTGCATACAGGGCGCTCCGAATAGCCAGAAATGACCAAACCGCATTGCCTGGATTTGATGAAAACATGTTTGTAAAAAATGCTCATGCTTCCGGCAGAAAACTCAACGACCTGATCACAGAGTTTGATATCGTGCGTCAATCGACAATTTTATTGTTCAATAGTTTTAATGATGAAGATATGATGCGGGAAGGCTTTATATTCAAGTCCAATATTTCTGTTCTGGCCCTTGGTTTTACAATAGCAGGGCACTGTATCCATCATATGAATGTCATGAAGGAAAGGTATTATCCGTTGCTGAGCATATAAATTCTGAACTTTAAAATACAACCATGCCTACTCAATGGTATCATGCCAGGGTTTTAAAAATAGAACAGCTCACAGCATTTACCCGACGGTTTACAGTTGAAGTACCGCAGGACGCAGGCATCTTTCATTTTATACCGGGCCAGTTCGTGACCATGGATCTTCCCGTGAGTGAAAAACGACTGCACAGGTGGCGTAGCTATTCGATTGCTAATTGCCCGGATGGTACCAATATTCTTGAATTTTGTATTGTAAGATCTGAGGATGGACTTGGCACAAAATATCTGTTTGAAGAAATCAGTGTTGGTTCAGAGCTGAAGTTTAAAGGACCGGATGGTACTTTTGTTTTGCCGGCAGACCTGAATGATGAAATCATCATGTTGTGTACAGGTACAGGTGTTGCTCCGTTCAGAAGTATGATACAATATATAGAAAGTAATAATATTCCTTTCGGGAAGATACATCTCATATTTGGGACGCGAACCTATCAGGATATACTATATCGTGAAGAATTTGAAAAAATTCAAAATCAAAATCCTGCTTTTCAGTATTCCGTAGCACTATCCCGTGAAAACAAGAAAGGTTTTCACCATGGTTATATCCACGATATCTATATGAATGAATATAAAGACATAAAAAGTGACAGAAAATTTTACATTTGCGGTTGGTCAAAAATGATTGATGAAGCCATTGTCAAACTGATGATTGATTTAAAATATGACAAATCACAAATTCATTATGAATTATATGGATGAGCCATATCGGGCAAAAAATGTTGATGTATGAATTGGTATATCAAAGATACATGGCGGTTTCTCCAAAAATTGACCATAAGACGTATTGTTAATGCATTAAAATTATTTACTTCATTTTACCTTACAAAATGGACAAGAAGGCCTATTCAATGGGGCTTGCCCATGACCATATCATTTGAACCTACGACTGCCTGCAATCTAAGGTGTCCTGAGTGTCCGTCGGGACTGAGAAGTTTTACCAGAGAGACAGGCAATCTCAAGACAGATTTTTTCAGGAAAACGATCGATGAACTTTATACGGACCTGGTGTACCTCATTTTTTATTTTCAGGGAGAGCCGTATATCAACCCTGATTTTCTGTCTATGGTCAAATATGCATCCGATAAAGGGATTTACACCATTACTTCTACAAACGGACATTTTTTGAATGAAGAAAATGCCAAAAAAACGATTGAATCAGGGATAGACAGAGTGATAATATCAGTGGATGGCACTACTCAGGAAGTATATGAAAACTATAGAAAAGCAGGAAAACTGGAGACTGTATTACAAGGCGCAAGAAATCTTGTGAAATGGAAAAAGGCATTAAATTCCAATACACCTCATATCATCTTTCAGTTTCTGGTAGTCAAACCCAATGAACATCAAATACCTGAAATATATAAACTTGCAAAAGAAATAGGCGTTGATGAAGTCAAACTCAAAACTGCTCAGGTGTATGACTACAAATACGGTAATGAATTGATACCAGACATAGAAAAATTTTCAAGATATGCCAAACAAGCCGATGGTACTTATAAAGTTAAAAACGAATTACTGAACCATTGCTGGAAATTGTGGCACGCATGTGTGATAACCTGGGACGGCATCGTGGTACCATGTTGTTTTGATAAAGATGCTGAGCACAGACTAGGTGACCTCAAAAATGCTGATTTCAGGGCTATATGGCATAGCGAAAATTATCATCAATTCAGAACTGCATTGCTTAAAGGAAGGGAGCAGATAGATATTTGTAAAAATTGTACTGAAGGTTGTAAAGTGTGGGCATAACGAAAAAAGATGAGATATGTATAAGTTTTAAAAATTCTTAAGACTTACATCCGATTCTAATTCATCACCAAATGAATTGAGCAATTCAGATGATTTGAGAAGAGTTTTATCGCCGGCATAAACACTCAATCTGTAAGCCAGATATGCAAAAAAAGGCGCGGCAAAGACATCAAAAGAATAGTGAACTCGTTGCCACATGAGTAACAAGCCAACTATACACGCAATAAAGAAAAATATCCTTTTGCGTCTTTTGTCTCCAAGAAGTAAACCTATCAAAACTAAATTTGCGGTGTGTCCTGAAAAAAACAAATCTTTCTCAAGTACTTGTCCTCCATAAAATAATTTTTCAATAATAGGATCTGTCAATGGGATGATACCAATAGGAGGCTCTAATGGAACCAATAACATGGTCAATGATCGCAGTACACAAATAAAAAAAGCCGAAAAGAAAAAATAAGTGGTATTTTTTGGATTCATGAAGATCAACACCATACCAATAAAAATAGGTATGAGCGTCAAAGGCATAGTGATACGGCTAAGATTTAATGGGTCCATCAGAGCCAGAATAGGGTCACTATATGCCATACCAGGTCTGGTCTCATTCCATATCATAAACTTTGAAAACATTGATACAGAAAAAAAGCCGCTGGCTACAAGTAAAATAAAAAAAATGAGTCTTCTTTTATTTGATAAAAAGACCATCCAATTTTCAATCATGTAATAATTATGATTTCTAAATTGCAAAATTAAAAAATTTGTAACTACTCAGGTATAAAAGCATAAAAATAAAGTTGTAAAAATACAAAAAGAGTTATAACTTTGTACGACCAACCTTAAAGTATTGATATAGAACTTGATTTAAAATCAAGAAAATATCGAAAATTTATCTTCCATATTAGTTTTAGTTGAGCAGCTTCGCCAAGAATTGGTCGAGGTAAAAGAAGAATTACGTCTTACCAAAGAAGAATTACGTCTTACCAAAGAAGATAACGAAAAATTAAAGGCAAGGATAATAGAATTGAGTCATAAAAAGAATAGCTCAAACAGTTCACTTCCTCCTCAACGGATATACAAAGAACAACAAAAAGTCTCAGACAAAAAAGTGGCAAGAAAACAGGAGGCCAAACTGGTCACGAAGGAACTACATTAGAATTTCACTCTGAACCCGAGGTAATTGATCACATTGACCAGACGTGTCCAGTATGCGGAACAATTTATATCGATGTTCCAACATTGAAAGAAAGGCGACAAGTCTTAGACATACCGCCCATTGCCATACAAACATATGAGCATAGGGGTGTACGAAAGACGTTGTAGTTGTGGAGCTTGTTGTGTCAGTTCTTTTCCTGACCATGTAAAGAGTCCGATAAGTTATGGTCGAAACATTGAGACATTATGTGGATACTTTTCAGCCAGACAGTATGTGAGCGTATCCAGAATACGAGAGATGTTTGCAGACGTATTCAATCTAAACATCAGCGAAGGAACAATTGTCAATAAAATAAAGTCTTTGGCACAAAGATGTATGCCACAGTATGAAGAAATACAAAAAGAGGTACAACAAAGTAGCTGTGTGGGAACAGATGAAACAGGAGGCAAGGTAAACGGTAAGTTGCGATGGTTGTGGGCATGGCAAACAAGATTAGTCACCTTTATAGTAGTTTCATCAAATAGAGGCTTTGAAACTATTGAGAAGTACTTTGGCGAAGGATTTGTTAATACTATATTGGTCCATGATTGCTGGAAGGCACACTTCATCATAGGGGCAAAAGGACGTCAGATATGCCTAAGCCATATACTTAGAGAATTACAATACTTTATTGAAAAGAGAAATAAATGGGCTTACGAGTTGACTAAATTAATATGGAAAGCCTTGGCTCTAAAAAAATAATGCTTACAAATGCTGAAGCCAACTATGAAACACAAATCAACCAAATTGAAAAAACACTAAACCACATACTGAATAAAGAGATACATTCCAAAGATAAAAAACTACATACTTTACAAAAAAAGACTAAACAAACACCAACAATATCTACTTACTTTTCTAAAAGTAATGGAAGTACCACCAGACAACAACTTTAGCGAACAAGCCATCAGAAACGTAAAGGTAAAACTCAAGGTTAGCGGTCAGTTTAGGTCAGACCAAGGTGCTTCATATTATGCAGTCCTAAGATCAGTTATTGATACTGCTATAAAAAGAAATCTAAACGTTCTCCAAGTATTAGCTAATGCTTAACTTTGTACCTGAGTAGTTACCTTTCTCTTAAATATTCTGTACAATAATCTGCATGAAATTGAGAATGTGTGTTATAATTTTTATAAACACCCATTTTTTCAGGATCATTATTTTTGACATTATAAAACCTTATGAATTCAACAAGGTTACTACTTTTAGGATTTGACTTAAAAACTAGCCTGTTTCCTAAAAACCAAGTTTCAATACAACGATTTTGAGGAATCACTACTAATTCACAATTTTTTAGTTTAATGGCTTCATTTGCAACAAAATTTGTAACTTCTTGAATTCTTTCATTTATTGTGGATTCATCAGTATCAAGAATTAATACTAAATAGTTAAAATTTCCTAACTCATTGATTTCTTCAATTGACTTAACTAGATGATTATGAAGCAATGCAGGAAATCCATTTCCATTGAACAGAAAGTAATTCTCATTTTTGGCTTGATAGGCCCATTGAACTTGTGAAAATTTTGGGATTAAAAATGACAACCAAGCAGGATAAACCTTTTTCTCGGTTCTTCTACCTTCTACTATGAAATATAAATTCATATTTCTGCGCCAGTTTGATATTGCTCGAGTTGAATTAACTGCATGAATGCATCATGTTTTGATTTGCCAATATTATATTCATAAGGATTATGTGTCTTTACTACTCCTTTGGTCCTTGTAACTAGTTTCCAATTTGAAAATCCAATATTATTTATTATATAAGGGTGGTGGCTAGTTAATATAAATTGGGTTTGCCTTTTCGAAGCCAGAATATCACTAGTTAATTCATTGATACAGTTTATTCCTAAACTGTTTTCAAATTCGTCAATTAAAAACACACTACCTTCACTGCAAAGATAAATTTCACTTATATGAATTAAGCTTCGAAACATTCCTGAAGAGATATATTCTTGCTTAATCCATTTTTCAACTCCTCTTTCCTTAATTTGAATAAAAGGATATTCTTTAAAGAAAAAAGGAAGGTCAACCTCATCTTCATAATCTAATGGTTCAACTTTAATATCTTCAACTTGTGGAAATATATCAATATACCTGTCACGAATTTGTTGAAAAGTTTTGAATGAATTTTTGTAACTAAGAAATAATTTTATTCGTAACTACTCAGGTACATGGCTGTTCAACCAAAAAATGCCCATTTTAAGTGATACTTCAGCTTTTTTCGTCAATAGCCCTGCTATTCACTCAAAAAAGAGCTTCGTCTGACTTAAAATGACCTGATTTTTGTGATTTGAACGCATATACCTGAGTAGTTACAAAAATTTGATTATTTAAAGTTGGTTTAGTGGCTTATTTAGAAATTATTATAATCATAACAGGGGTATAAAACTTCAGATTTGTTTCTACCTTTGCCAAAATTAAGATCAATGATCAACCGGAAAACTGGGCCAATTATTAATAAAATAGATAAATTATTACTTCCTGATTATGAACTACATACACTACCAAATGGCATAAAAGTATGTGAAATAAATTCAGGAAGTCAGGACATCATAAAATTTGAAATATTTCATAAAGCAGGTCGGGCGATAGAAGATCATCATCTGGCCGGGAGAGCTGTTTCTTCCCTTATCAAAGATGGGACGGCCACCAAAAATTCGGCAGAGCTCTCTGAAGCGATAGATTATTTTGGTGCCAGTATCAAGTCAGCATCAAATATGGATTATTCTTATTGTACATTATACAGCCTTACAAAACATTTTGGCAATGTCATTCCTGTACTCCATGATATGTATCATCATCCGATATTTCCAGAGGACGAAACAGAAAAGTTCAAAAATCTCAATATTCAGAAGTTAAGGGAAGAGTTATCAAAAAATGAAGTCTTGGCCTATAGAAAGATAACAGAAGAAATCTACGGAACAACCCATCCTTATGGTTATAATAGTACCGAGGCAGATTATACTTCTCTCACATCTGATATGTTGAAGGATCATTTTCAGAACTATTATGGCAGCGACAATTGCCATATTTTCATAAGTGGGCGTATCACAGATGAAATCAGAAAAGTGACAGCAGACCTTTTTGGTTCCGAACACAAAATCAGCAAAAAGAAAAACTATGCACATATCCCATCTGATGTACTGGGACGTAAAATCAATATTACAACCAAAAATGAACACCAGTGTGCCTTGAAAACAGGGCACCATTTATTCAATAAAAATCACCCGGATCATGCAGCATTTTTTCTGTTGAATGTAGTCTTTGGCGGATACTTTGGCAGCAGACTCATGATGAGTATCCGTGAAGAAAAAGGATATACTTATGATATTTCCAGCAATATGGATCAATATCTTTATGATGGCTGTTTTTATGTAAGTACGGAGGCAGATCCCGGCTATATTGAACCCATTCTCAGCGAAGTGCACCATCAGATGGATTTACTTTGTCAGGAAAAAATTGGAGATAAAGAATTGGATATGGTAAAAAATTATTTAATGGGAACATTTTTAAATATGCTTGATGGTCCTATGAATACATCTTCGGTTGTGAAGAGTATGATACTCACTGATAAAAGACCTGAAGATTTTATAGCTTTCAGTCAGGAATTGGTACAAATGCCTAAGGAAAGAATCATGGAAGTTGCCCAAAAATATTTTAAGCCTAAAGACTTTATCGAGGTAATAGTGTCTCCTGAATAAGCTTAAGGTTTAATTTTTATGTTTAGACGATTGGATCAAACAAAATTTACTAATCGATACAAACGGTGTCAAGAATGAATAAACAGGTTAATAAAATCAAAGGTTAATAAATAATTGGACAAATCGCCACATTATCAGTAAAAAATGATAGAGTTCACACTAAAAATCATTAATTTTGCGTCTTTTTAATCTATATCATTTTTTATCAAAAACACCATCAACCTGAAACATAATGAGGTTTTTTAATTTTTTTACACAAGAGTTGGCAGTCGATCTGGGAACAGCCAATACTCTTATCATTCAAAATGACAAAGTGGTCGTCGACGAACCATCCATAGTTGCTGTAAACAGAAATACAAATGAGGTCATAGCTGTAGGACAAAAAGCTATGCAAATGCATGAAAAAACACATGACAATATCAAGACTATAAGACCACTGAAAGATGGGGTTATAGCTGACTTTCAGGCAGCTGAGGCGCTCATTCAGGGTCTGATCAATATGATAGGTGAAAAGAGAAGATTTTTTACCCACCTTAAAATGGTTATTTGTATCCCATCCGGAATTACTGAAGTGGAAAAAAGAGCAGTTTTTGACAGTGCAGACCACGTGGATTCAAAAGAAACTTATCTTATCCACGAACCAATGGCTGCTGCATTGGGAATAGGACTGGATGTAGAAGAACCTATTGGAAATATGGTCATTGATATCGGGGGAGGAACTACAGAAATAGCCGTGATAGCACTTTCAGGTATAGTAACTGATCAATCTATCAGGATTGCCGGAGATGAGTTTACCAATGATGTCATCGACTACATGAAAAGAAAACATAATATTCTGATAGGAGAACGTACTGCAGAACAAATAAAAATAAATGTCGGTGCGGCGATTCCTGATATAGTTGATCCGCCGGCAAAATTTGCTGTAAATGGCAGAGATTTGCTTACCGGTATTCCAAAGCAGGTTTTTACAACTCATGTGGAGGTGGCAGAAGCAATAGATAAATCGATTTCTAAAATTGAAGAAGCTGTACTTAAAGCCCTTGAAGATACTCCACCTGAGTTATCATCAGATATATTTCGCACTGGTATATATCTCACCGGAGGTGGCGCATTATTGAGAGGATTGGACAAAAGGATGGCAGCAAAAACCAAACTTAAAGTTCATATTGCAGATGATCCGCTCAGGGCTGTTGTAAGAGGTACGGGTCTTGCTCTGAAAAATTCTGCAAGATATTCCTTCCTTATGGATAGAAAAAGCATTTGATATTTGTAATTTAACTATTGAATGAACAATGTCATTCAACTTTTAGTACGGTATGGAGCGCACTTGTTATTCATAGTGCTGGAAGTCATATGCTTCAATCTCATCATCAATTACAATAAAACCCAAAGGGAAGTATTTCTCAACTCTTCCAACCTTTATGCCGGAAAAATTGCCGAACAAAAGGCAAGACTTTCACAATTTGTATCTTTAAGTGAGGTGAATGACAGCCTGATGTTTCAGAATGCCAATTTGGTGGAACAACTTATCACCATCGATTATAGAAATGACAGAATTCCGGCTGCTGATAGCTTATTAATTGATCAGTATAAATTAATTCCGTCCACTGTATGTAATAGTACAATTCATCTCTTGAACAATCATATCACCTTGTGCAAAGGTAGTAGAGAAGGTATAAGAAAAGATATGGGCGTCATTTCTTCCCATCAGGGTATAATAGGAGTAGTGAGAAATGTCTCAGAAAATTATGCACATGTTACTTCAATCCTTCATAGTCAGTCCAAAATCAGTTGTGCTATAAAATCGCGATTCGGACATGGTACACTGGTATGGAATACAGGTGATCCTCTCCGGGCAAATCTGGAATCTATACCAAAACATGAAAAAATAATGTATGGAGATACTGTGATCACGAGTGGTTACTCCACTATCTTTCCACGAGGAATATTAGTAGGAAAGGTGGAGACCTTTTCTGTGAAACCCGGAAGTAATAGTTATGATATCACCGTAAAACTTTTTAACAACCCGATGAATCCTAAATATGGATATGTGATACAAAACAAATATGCCGACGAACAGTCCAAACTCGAAAATGAAGTAGAAAATGAGTAGAGTTATCAGCACAAATGTCATAAGGATCTTACTTTTGTTTTTTTCCCAAGTCTGGATATTTAAACAAGCCTCACTTCCCATCGGTAATATTTCAAATGTACATTTTCTGATTTACCCAATGGCTATTTTACTTTTGCCTGTCAAAACGACAAGGTCTTTACTTCTGATAATTGCATTTGTTTTTGGCATCTGTTTGGATATTTTTTACGATTCGCCGGGCATACATGCAGCAGCTTTAGTATTTACTGCGTATGTAAGAAATATTGTTATCGCACTTTTAGAACCATTTTCGGGGTATAATATTGATGATGTCCCTACTATCAAACAGCTGGGATTCTCATGGTTTATTTCTTATATCAGTATATTATTGCTGATACATTTTTTTGTGTATTTCAGCATAGAAGCATTTTCGTTTGTATACATTTTTGAGATATTTCTAAGCTCGGTTTTTAGTTTTATTTGCAGTTTTATTGTGGTGATGATTATTCAGTTTATTTTTAATACCAAATATTGAACCTAAATATCTAAAATGAGATTCGTAGTGAGAGCTTCAAATACAATCCGCCCCGGCGGAAGCACTTTTAGCGACAAATCATACTGTGTGCAGCTATGCTGTAGTCACCACTATGGTGCGAAGCTATAAGTGATCCGCCGCGGCGGAGACTGATTTTGAAGTATTTGGAGGTCGTAATAGATTATTATTTTAGATTTTTAGGTTGAATACTAATAATTCATGAGACATCTTACTGATCGCAAATTTGTTTTTTTATATACCATTGTGATAGTGGCAATAATATTTATATTCAGGGCTGCACAAATGCAATTGTTTTCAGGAGAGTATACAGAGCGGGCCCGAGAAACAACACTGGAAAGGAAAATGATACATCCCGCCAGGGGACTCATTACGGACAGAAACGGGAAGACCATGGTTTATAATAAACCTATCTATGTGATTTATGCATTGTATCGAAAGATAGACCCCAAAATGGATACTACTTTGTTTTGCCATCTTCTCAATATTGATAAAACCACATTTATTGATAATTTAAAGAAGGATTGGAGTAGCCAGTTATTTCACAAATCGACCCCTTTTGTTTTTTTAAATAAAATCAGCCCTGAACAATTTGCAATATTTCAGGAGCACATACATAAGTTTCCTGGGTTTACCGCTGAAGAAAGGATCATAAGAGGATATCCTCACCATAATGCGTCCCATGTATTGGGTTATCTGGGTGAAGTAAACCAATCAATTATTGATAATTCAGTTGGTAAATATGAAATGGGAGATTTCATAGGAAAAACAGGCCTTGAAATTGCATATGAGAACGAACTCGGAGGTACTAAAGGTATCAATTATATCCTTAAGGACCCACATAACAGAAAAATAGGGGCATATGAAAATGGGAGACTTGACAGTTTGGCGATCCCCGGAGAAGATATGGAGATCAGTATAGATCTGGAATTGCAGGCATATGCAGATAGTCTTATGATGAATAAAAGAGGAGGACTTGTAGCAATAGAACCTTCTACTGGGCAGATACTTGCTATGGTCAGTGCTCCTACATATGATCCTAATATACTCAGTCTGGACCAAAACAGAAATGAGGGAATGAGTCAATTATTGATGGACACCATCAACAGACCACTAAATAACAGGGCTGTTACCAACAGATATCCTCCCGGATCTATCTTTAAACCTATTTTGTCACTGATTGCAATGCAAAAAGGGCTTTATTCAGCCGGTCGAGGAGGCATATGCAGAGGAGGCTATCGTTTGAGTGCCAGCAAGGTGGTAAAATGTCATGGACACGCTCCTATCACTGGCATTTCTTCAGCGATCCAATATTCCTGCAATACATATTATTGTGGTATGATGAGAGAGTTGCTCGACATGTATTCCTTTAAAAAGCCAGGTATCGGTCTGGATACTGTGGTTTCATATCTAAAGGATTTTGGGTTAGGAAGTAAACTGGGACTTGATTTTAGTTATGAAAATAAGGGATTTATACCTAATTCAGCTTTCTATGATCGAGCTTACAGAAGTGAGCTGACAGGATGGAGGTCAGCATGGGTTATTTCGCTGGGTATCGGTCAGGGAGAAATGCAGTTGACCACTGTACAAATGGCAAATCTTGCTGCCATTTTAGCTAACAGAGGGCACTTCTATACACCACACTTCATCAGAAAATATCTATCAGGTAAGCCTGTGCCGGACAAGTTTACTACCAAACACAAAGTCAGAATCGATGCGAGGCATTTTGGCCCTGTGGTCGATGGTCTGGAAAATGTAGTTCTCGCAGGTACTGCAAGAGTAGCATTTGTCGAAGGGCTTGATATCTGTGGCAAGACAGGTACATCACAAAACACACACGGCAAGGACCACTCTGTCTTTTTCGGATTTGCACCCAAAAATAATCCAAAGATCGCAGTAGCTGTTTTTGTTGAAAATGCCGGATGGGGTGGGGATTGGGCAGCTCCTATTTCCAGTTTGTTGATCGAGAAATATCTAAATAAAAAAGTATCCCCTGCGAGAAAATATCTGGAAGACAAAATGTTTAAAGGGCTTGTTAAAACAGCCGGCGCCGTTCCTAAAATAGTAGGTTTGTAATTTTCTTTGCATTTGCTGCTTAATATTTAATTGATAATTCGTAAATTGTGCCAAATGTTTACGAATTATGGATTCATCAAAAGTACATGTTCACTCACTTTTTACTGACTTTGATATAGCGCTGTTTAAGACAGGCAAACATTACCACATATACAATTTATTAGGATCACATCTGCTGCACCTTAATGGCGAAGATGGTTGTTATTTTGCAGTATATGCACCTAATGCCGAAAAGATATGCGTAGTAGGTGAATTTAATCATTGGAACGGATCGAATCACATGTTGTATTCAAGATGGGATGGTTCCGGTATCTGGGAGGGTTTTATCCCCGGTGTGAATCATGGTTCTATATATAAATACAAAATATATCCATACAACCACGGTCGCATCAGAATGAAAGCTGATCCATATGCTATCAAAGCAGAAGTTCCACCCAGGTCAGGTTCCGTAGTCTGGGATTTTAAGTATCACTGGAATGACAAAAAATGGATGTCAGACCGCAAAACTATCAATACACATCATCAGCCTCACTCGGTCTATGAGATGCATTTTGGCTCATGGAGGCGTCATATTGAAGAAAAAAGATCACTGACATATGTGGAAATGGCCGACCAACTAATTCCCTATCTGTTAGAAATGGGGTATACTCATGTAGAGTTTTTGCCACTTGCCGAACATCCCTATGAACCGTCCTGGGGATATCAGGTGACGGGATATTATGCAGCTTCAGGGAGATTTGGGAATCCGGAAGCATTGATGCATTTGATAGATAAGTTGCATCAGGCAGGCATCGGAGTTATTATGGATTGGGTTCCGGCACACTTTCCGTCTGATGACTTTTCACTGGCTACATTTGATGGGTCGTGTGTATATGAACATCCGGATCGCAGGAAAGGCTTTCATCCCGATTGGAATACATTGATTTTTAACTACGGAAGGCCCGAGGTACGCAGTTTTCTGATATCCAATGCCTTTTTCTGGCTCGGGAAGTATCATATTGACGGGTTGAGGGTAGACGCTGTTTCATCAATAGCTTTTCTGGACTATTCGAGAAAAGAAGGAGAGTGGGAGCCCAATCAATATGGAGGTCGCGAAAATCTTGAAGCTATCAGCTTCCTACAGGAGTTCAATACAGCAGTATATGGGGCATTTCCGGGGATTCAGACTATCGCCGAAGAATCCACTTCATACCCAATGGTGTCAAGACCAGTTCATCAGGGAGGACTCGGATTTGGTATGAAATGGATGATGGGATGGATGCATGATACTATAGATTATTTTAAAAGGGAGTTTAAATACAGAAAGTTTCACCAAAATGACATTACTTTCAGTATCATGTATGCTTTTTCTGAAAATTTTATGCTGGCATTATCTCATGACGAAGTGGTACACGGCAAATCGTCTATGATTGGAAAAATGAGCGGCGACGAATGGCAGAAATTTGCAAATCTGAGGACACTGTATGCTTACATGTTTACGCACCCGGGCACTAAACTTTTATTTATGGGAAATGACATGGGACAATACAATGAATGGAATTTTACCATCCAATTGGAGTGGGATTTACTCCAGTATCCATCCCACAGGGGTTTGAATGATACAATCAAGGCTCTCAATCATCTTTATAAATCTGAAAAAGCATTATATCATTACAACTTCAGTCCTGTAGGATTTGAATGGATCGATGCCGGTGACCGAGCTAATTCCATATTGATATTTCAAAGAAAATCAGATATAAAAAACGATGTACTAATGATAGTATGCAATTTGAATATCACTGCGCACAATACCTACAAGGTCGGACTTTATGCCAAACAGACCTGGCAGATGATATTTAATTCTGATGATAAGAGTTTTTGGGGTAGCGGATATGAAGTAAAAAGAAAGGTTGCAACCAGGAAAATAGAATGGAATGGCAGAAAACATACACTGGAAATAGATATTCCACCATTGTCCGTAACAGTCTATCGCTTGTTATCATCATTGGAAGACAAGCCCAAAGCAACAAAAACTAAAGCAGCGACAACAAAAAAAGTGGAAACCAAAGTGAAGGGTAAAATTCCATAACATTTTAGTTGGCCATTTTCAAATCATGAATAGTAATACAAAAGTGTGTATAACATATGGCACTTCTTTTAGGATAAGAATGAAAACGGCAAACGGCATTTATGAGTATTAGTCCAAATGGAATATTTCCTCAATTTACCCCGACCCCTGAAGGAGAGATCAGATGTCTGAAGAGGTAAAGGGTGGGTCGCCCCTTGAGGAAATGAGAGTTATTGGGAAGGTAATTTGGCTTTTCTTACCCCTGCCCCTGAAGGGGAATGCAGTGCTTTTATTATGACAAGTGGGTGGGGCGTCCCTTGAGGAAATGAGAGTTATTGTGAAGGTAATTTGGCTCTTCTTACCCTTGCCCCTGTAGGGGAATGCAGCACTTTTATTATGACAAGTGGGTGGGTCGTCCCTTGAGGGAATGAAGGTAGTGGGCAAACGGCACTTATGAGTATGAGTCCAGATGGAATATTTCCTCAATTTACCCCCGACCCCTGAAGGACAGATCTGATGTCTGAAGAGAGGTAAAGGGTGGGGCGTCCCTTGAGGAAATGAGAGTTATTGGGAAGGTAATTTGGCTTTTCTTACCCCTGCCCCTGAAGGGGAATGCAGCGCTTTTATTATGACAATTCCTGGAATTGGTATTATTCATTACCTTTGAGCCAAATAAGTTATCACATAATGAAATTTGCCACCAAAGTTATCCATGCGGGAATTGAGCCTGATCCTTCAACAGGAGCGATCATGACACCTATCTATCAGACATCAACCTATGTGCAGGCAGCACCGGGCGATCATAAAGGATATGAGTATGCGCGTACTCAAAATCCAACAAGAACAGTACTGGAAAAAAACCTTGCTGCACTCGAAAATGCCACAGATGCTATTTGTTTTGGAAGCGGACTGGCAGCCATGGATAGTGTACTGAAGCTGCTCAATCCAGGAGATGAGGTGATTGCTTGTGACGATTTGTATGGCGGGTCGTACAGGATCATGACAAAGGTATTTGGAAAGTACGGGATTAAATTTCATTTTGTCGGTATGAGCGATGTAAATGGCCTGAATGCTCTGATGACTTCAAATACCAAAATGATCTGGGTAGAGACACCTACCAATCCTATGCTCAACATCATAGACATCAAAGCAGTATGTGACCATGTAAAAGGTAAAGGTATCATGGTATGCGTAGACAATACATTTGCATCACCTTATCTACAGAATCCATTGGATTTGGGAGCAGATATCGTAGTACACTCGGCTACAAAATATATCGGTGGACACTCTGACGTCATACATGGTGTAGTGATCACCAATGATGCTGATATATCAAGACAAATCAGATTTTTGCAGAATGCAGTAGGTGCTGTACCAGGTCCCCAGGATTGTTTTTTGATTCTCAGAGGTATCAAGACCTTGCATATCAGAGTAGAAAGAGCGTGCCAAAATGCAGAAAAAATTGCCCTTTATCTCAAAAATCACCCAAAAGTATCCAAAGTTTATTTCCCGGGCTTTCCGGACCATCCAAGTCATGATGTGGCTAAAAAGCAGATGAAAATGTTTGGCGGCATGGTATCCTTTGATTTGGTAGCCAACAATGAAGAGAGCGCACGCAAAGTACTGAGCGGTACACATTATTTTTCATTGGCTGAGTCACTGGGTGGTGTAGAGTCCCTGATAGGTCATCCGGCGAGTATGACACACGGGTCTATACCGAGAGAAGAAAGGCTCAAAGTGGGATTGACGGATTCTTTGATACGTTTGAGCGTAGGCATAGAAGATGTGGATGATTTGATACAGGATTTGGAGGAGGCATTGGCTTTGGTTTAAGAAAGCAATTATACCCAACAGAAAATTGAATGTGAAAATTTATGATAAACTTGGGTTAGTTTGTTGATTTTCAGGCATATTCTCTTGAATTAACTATTTTGATATTATCCTTCTGCCTTTTTATTTGAAATTTAGAAATAAGAATAAGTTAAAAATTTTATTGCCTTAAAATCAATATATTATGATCATGAAATCAAAATAATCGCCTTATTTAGTTCACCTGCCCGCCTATAAAATAGTTGTCAGGCAGGCCAAAGCGTTGATTATTTTATCGTCAGAACCATAATGTTTTGAGTTACAACTAAGAAAAATTTTAAACATACTCTAAAGTGGAAAAAAGGAAGATAATAAAATTGACCCTTCATCCGAAATAAGTCGACATTTGTAGATAATCCTCTAGGATCGGTATTTAGTCATGCAACTCAATAGGACACAATAGCGTCATTGGTGTATAATTTTGATTTTATAACCCATTAAATATTTATCATCATGAAAAATTTAAAAAGTATTTTCGCAGTTGTTGGTTTTGCTTTGATGACACAATTTTCGATCGCAGGCGATGTTTCAGTTGCCAAAAAACCCGAAAGTGTACAAATCCGGACTATCCTCAATAGCATTGATTTTACAAATCTTGTTAAGTCTGAGACAAAGCTGAATATCAGTTTTTTTATCAACTCACAAAACGAAGTGATCGTTGTTACTACCAACAACAAAGAGTTGGACGGTGTAATAAAGAGTACGCTGAACTACAAAAAAATAGCGGTTAATGAACTGGAATACAACAAAGTATATACCGTTCCTGTCCACATAAAATAAGAGTATGTTTATATTTATATGTTTGAGCGAAAGTGAGGAAATTTAATTTTGGACAAGGCATATTTTGCAGTCGTAGCCGGTCAAGACGATTTTTAGAAAAATGTCTTGATCGGGACAGAAGCGTCCCGGAAGCTCAAGCGTAGCTTGACCCCTTACAGCGAAAAATATATTGATGGCTAAAAATAAATTTGCCACTTGGAGCCAAATGATAAAAGTATAAACATACTCTAAGCATTTTTCATAGTTAATTGTTTTGAAGCCGAAGGAAAATGATTCTTCGGCTTTTTTATTGAAAAATTATGGCGTATAGATTGTGTAGATATAATTTTTTCAAAGAAAATTATCATCGTTTATATTGTCCTAGAAGTACAATGAAAATTATTCAATGATGACAAACTACTTTTCTGATATAAGCACAAGTTTAAACAATTCACATTAGTTTCACTATTACAAGCCATCCAAAGAGAAGTCAACTAAACCAGGTGGTATCATCAAGATTAATAAGGACTTTTTGCTGTTTTGGCATTTTCTGGAAGTTGAAACTCTTTGGCGTCAAGCTTCATTTCTTGAAGGGAGATCGCTTCACTTACCAAATTGAACTGTTGCGTATCTATTATAGATTTCAGTGGAAGTGATTGGGATACGTTCAGGTATTCATACCAATTACCATAAAAATGGTTCTTGAATAATGCAATGTCCACACCAATTTTTTGATTGAAGTAGTATTTTTGAACTCCGCTTTTACAATTCATTTTGACTTCATCACACTTGTAACCAAGTATGTCCACAACGCCTTTGTTTATTTCAACACTAATTACACTGTCAGGATTTATATTGCCGACATTCCAAAGGATAGTCTCAGAGTTTGCTATTTTATTATACAGTTTATTGTCTTTGTTAATGTAAAGTTGCCATTTAATGAGCGTACCGTTAAAACTTGATTTGTAGTTGCCTTCTTTAATAATGTATTCCTGGACAGTTCCCATCATGGAGTTGAATTGTTGGTCCTGCACGTTTGGAAGTTTACTCTTGTAACTATTTTGATATGTGATTTTGCCTTCAAAAGTCTGTCCGTAAACGATTATTGCAATAATTGCTAAAAATAATGTCAGAAGATTTCTCATTGTTTTTATTGTTTTTATTATTTCGTTGTTAAAGTTTCAAATATCCACCTACTTCTTCTCCAACACCACCACTATCTTGTTGAAATCAGCGGCAGCATTAACGACTTTTTTATAATCTTCAAATACAGATAGCGGGAATTGCATACTTTTGTAATACTCATGGTTGGTCACTTCTAGTGTTTTGTCCGTTTGTTTTGCGCTGCTGCGCCATCCACCGGCATCCTGGCCATCGACTTTGACATAATGCTCTATATTAAACACTTCCGGATTTGCGATTTTATAGCCATCGGGTAGTTTGATGGTGATATTTCTGGTGTAGAAATGCGGAAAATACATCTCCACAGGTAGCACCCGTTTTTCAGCCTGATACATTTCCATTTGCCTGCCGATGAGTACACCTACATTAAAGAGAAGATTGTCGCCGGCTTTTTGAAGCAGGTCTTTGCCATGAAATCTTACATCTATGATAAACGGATCTTTTCCGAGGTGTTGGATACCATCATTTGAAGTTTGGATGGATATTTTTCTGCTTCCTGCGTAAAATTATTGGCTATATCATCAACGATTTCCTTGTATCTGTCATCGGGCACAAAATCTTTGATGACCTGATAGTTTGTGGCAGAGTAACCCTGATATTTGTGGATAGTATGTACTTCAGGATTTTCTGTGTCTTTGGTAAAATCTATGACGATGTCAGTAAAATCATGTGTCGTATTGCCATCCGGTATTTCTATCATTTTGACTTCACCCACTCCCATCTTCGCACCTCCAAACTCTCTTTCCCTGATAAAAAGGCCATAATTGGCTCCATAGTTAAAATTGAATAATGGTATACGATACTCTGCAGATACCGGCTCCATATATTTATTAATGTCAGGAAAGTAAAAAAGAACCTCGTCTACCTGCTCGAGTGTCTCAAAATCTTTATCAAAAAAGGTTTCAAATCTTTTGGAAGTCAGTACTGTCTGGTAGCCAATGTTCAACTTTTTGAAAACGGCAGTGTACAGCCTGAGCATATCGAGTTCGTTGGCCTGTTTTGACTTGACAGCATCAGCAAAGGATTTATTTTCATCAAAATATCTATTGTACGAAACCGTTGTTTTTATCTTATTCTCGATATTCCGAATTTGTTCAGTCGGGTCTTTTGATATCGGAATGTCCTTGATGAACTTTAGGATGACTTCATCTGCTTTTTTGTCTGTTTCAGGATGCAGATTTTCATATACAGCCCCTGCAAACTCCCTGTAATTGTTCAGATTTTTTGCTCCCGTGGCAGTATTGGAGTCCAGTTTGTACTTAAAAAATTTGCTTAGAGCCGTCTCATTGGCATAGGTTTCATCTGTCGGTAGTGGTTCGATCATGGATGCTTCAATCTTGTAGGCGTTTTTTTTGTCTCCGTAAGCTTTTTCTGTAAGTTTAGCTTCGGGGAGACCATTGTATGACTTAAATTTAAATCCCAGATGAGATGGACATATCAGTTCAAAAGATGTGTTGACTACCGGACTGTTACTTTGTAATCCGACCATTCTTCCATTGAAAGAAGGAGCTTCTTCAAGTATAAATATTTTTTCGATGATGGCTCCTTTTTCAAGTCCGTTTATGGCAAAATAATGATATTTGACCCCTGTTTCATTATTGATTTCCTCTTTGATATCAGCTTTGCTGAGTTCTGTTTTTTTGCCATTCCTGAGTATGACTCTGAGTTTATTGGTAAGCACTGACTCATCCATCCTGAAAGGTAAATATACTTTATTGTTGCGCTCTATAGACTTATCTGAATTAATGATGATTTTTTCATGCAACAGAGAGAATTGTCTAACATTTTTTTCATCTGCGGTGACTTCTTTTTTTATGATCTTTTGGAGAATGACTTCATTTTCATTGATCAAAGAGAGAGGTACTTCCATGTTGGTATCATCAAAGGTATAGTCTTTAAACTCAAAAGTCTGACTGTATGCCAATGAAAATATCATCAGATGAAAGCAGACAAGTATTAATTTTTTCATTATTGATTGGTTTGTTTTATTTATTAAGGTACTAAATTTTTAAGTAAATTTTCAAAAGAAAACTACAAATTTCGTTCTTCATTTAAACGTTAAAATATGAAATTATTCTTTTTAAATTGATTTTAACATCTTTTTCTTTTGTCTTGACACAAAAGAAACAAAAAGTCAAGGCTTTTTCATTTTCTTAACGTCAAAACTTCACAAAATGACTAAACATAAAAAACTCGCCTTTGGAATTTAATCTCCGTTTTTATATTTGAGGAACTTCGTTCTTTTGTTCACGCCTTATACATTCGTTTTGGCTCATACAGTTTTATGTTCTTAACGCAATTTTGCAAAGTTTTGTCTAAAAATGAAAAGGCCAATCAGAGGTAAACTTTGGCATTGTCTATATCAAAGAATATTAAGTTTACCGCTAAAAATTAAATATGCTTTAAAAATTACTAAAAACACCGATTGTCAATTATTTAATATGTATAATGCTGTATATTAGGTATTTAATAATATCGAAATTTATATTAAGATTTATCAGCGAGGACGATGGTTTCCTGATATTTTGCCTTTAGTTTTTTGATTGATTCATTCCATGATCCAAAGTCAGCTTTTTCGAGCATGAGTTTTTTATTTTTTATATCCATTTCAAGTATCACGGTTTTGTCCTTAAGTGTGTAAGATATTTTATAATCTATCAAATCATTTGATTCAGAAAAATTCTGAGGCACATTGTTGACAACTTTGCCTTGGGGAATTTCAAGCTCAATGGTATATTTGTACTGGGTAAGGTTGTCGAAGTCATACTTGGACTCCCTGTTTTGTTCTATGATATTTTTTTCAAATGGCTTCACAAGCATGAGGGATATAAATGATTGCTTTCCGGTGGCGACCATAAAGTTTTCCAGCGTAAACGAGTAATCAATACTATAGGGAAGGTCTCTCTCACGGATATTTTCTTCTTTAAAGTCTTTGAGTTTGAATTTATTGTTGCCTTTGAGCAAGAGGTCTTTTATCTTATTGAATCGTTTTTCTTTAGTGGCATCACCCAGAGAATGCAACACATTGCTGCGACTAAGTCCGTGCGTCTGATAAGATGCTTTGCCGTGGATGGTATTTTGCTGGGTATGAATCCGGATAAGCTCCTGCTGTAGATTCATCTCGGGAGATACTACTGGTACTTTTTCTATAGAGAATGAATCACCACGCTGTATAAGTGCTTCTTTACCCTGTATAAATCCGGTGGGCAGACCATACCCCGTCTCAGTATCTGTGGCATCAAGAAATATCGTCTTACCATCCAGCGTGATACTGGCTATCATATGATCATCTACTCCTGGCGTAGCCACATCTGCGTAGGTGTATGGAAGTCGGCGTGTACCGATCCAGCACAGATTGACGTCTTTGATACCTGCATATCTGGCCATAGTGGTGATGATACTCGACATGTCCTTGCAGTCTCCGAATTTTCTCTCATATACCAGTGAGGCTTCTCTTGGGATAAAACCTTCATACCCGTATTCAAAAGCCACATACTTGATATGATCTTTCACCCAATAGTAGATGGCTTTGATTTTTTCTTCATCGGTGTTCAGGTTTGTTGTAATTTTTTTGGTGGTTTCAACGAGTTCGGCATCATCTTTTTTATTGATGGCAGAAACAAAATTTTTATAATAATTGTAAAGATTACCTACATTTCCCAGTACGGGCACTGATTTGTCATCAAGTTTATAACTCCTGATATATACCATGATGTGTGGTGCGATATGGAGTACTCCCGGATGATTACTCTCAAACTTTAAGGGTTTGCCGTTTTTTCTTGTCCATCGGTATATATTCTTTTTACGTTTGCTGGTCTGACTGAACTCAATATCATTGGCTACATTGTTGAAGATTTTGTAGCCTATCTCTATATCTTTATCCACGCTTATCTCAAGTGTGGACTCTTCTACCGGTATATGTCCTGAAAATACAAATTTATGAAGCAGAAACGGGTCTAAGAATTCGGACTGATAGCTGTATATCTTTTTCGCCCCTATATCGAGATTGGTAAAAAGAAGTTTTTTGGATTTTAAATCGCTATGAAATACGCTGCCCGATGACTCTGCTACATCAGAAAGCTCTTTCACAGGAATTTTTTTCTCCTTTCCATCGATTTTTACTGAAGTAAAGCCCTCGTATGACTTCAGAGGAACAAGCTGAGAAAAAGAAAGATTTTCTGCATTGTTGTGAATACCATTTTCTGAAAGAATGACTGACTCAAAATAATTGTCCTGAAGGATAGATGGCTTTTTATCCTGGATAGAAAAGTCATAGGTCTGGCTTTCTTTGATGATGAGTTCGCTATATCCGGGATATCGTTTTTTCATTTCGTTGATATCACTCTGAGCAGATAGGTTTAGGACTATCAGGCACGTCATCATGATAAAACAACCTTGCGCACTATTTTTATTCATACCCTGATATTAATGATTTTGGATTTCTGTAAGCTCATCTGTGTCATATATTTTGGTTTTTACCAATTTACTATTTTTGAATATTTTCAGCTCTCCATGCATTTGATCGTTTTTATAGTTAGCAGTGTACGTCAGATTGCCGGATTGGTCATAAAATTCCTGATCGCCATGATATTCACCCATGGCAAACCTCTCTACTTTGTAGGGTTTTCCGTTGATGAAATACTCCTTTCTCACGCCATTGATCTTACCGTCAGTATAGTCACATAAATAATTGGGATTACCGTTTTTATCTGATATTTTTAGTGTTTTATTCCAGATACTTCTGTCTACTTGCAATCTGAAAGCTTCTTTCCCATCCGGATAATTGGATTCGATAGATACAGAAGCATCCCTTTTGACAGGAACTGCGCTTCCAAGTTTGCCGGTTGATTTATCTATCACTTTGTAATACTCTACATAATCCATATTATAACCCAAAGCCGCCACTTCATGACCATCTAGGTTGTAAAATGTGTATTCTCCGTTTTTGACATCTGCAAGAGCATCGTATTTATAGAGTGGTTTGCCGTTCTGATAGTACCTGGATGATGTACCGTATTCTACCCCATAGATATAATTTGCCACCGTACGAAGTGTACCACTGAGGTCATAATACTTGCTTTCTCCATGCAGTTTGCCATGATAATATGTGGATTCATTGCTCAAAGTACCGGTTTGGTGATAATACAAACATTTGCCGTGAAGTTCATCGTTGCTGTAATTGAAGTCGTTGACCGGAATGTTATCTGCATCTTTGGTGATAGATTTTCCGTTTTTAATGCCGTTTTTATAGTTGTCAATATATGTCAGCATACCATTTTCCGACTTTTTGGTAATCGTGCCATTCAGATGCAGAAATGAATCAATTTTAGTGATCTTACCATCCTTGTCATATGAAGTAGTCTGGTAGATGACATTGTCAATATATTTGTTGGCTGATACGAGTCTATTGCTATTTGAATAGTTATAAAGTGTGTACTGATTGTTATTGTCAATGAGATATCCTTCAAATCTGACAGAACTGTCCCTTCTGAATACTTTGTAAGGTCCGGTTTGAGCATCATCCTTGTAATAGCTGACCTGAGTCAGGGACCCGTTTTCATAAATCTGATTTAGGCCATCGGCTTTATTCTGTTTCATTGAGGTCAAAGTGGTCATTTTTCCTGATTTCTCATATGACTTTCTCAATCCATCTACTTGATTTTTGACATAATCAATTTCATAACTCGGATTTCCGTTAAAATAGTTGTACACCCACTTGCCATTCATCTGATCATTGGCAAATTTTCCTGTATGGGATGTTATGTTACCCGGATATTTCACGACAAAATCATTTTTTTTGATTTCTGTTGATTTGGGATTATCCTTTGAGTACTGGAATCCGGCCTTAAAATTGCCTGATGTGTACTTTTCTTCATAATATTTCTCTCCGTTGATATCAAAATATACAACACTCTCTAATTCTTCTTTGGAATTGAAGCTCTTTATCTCAGCAAGTTTTCCATTGGCAAAATATTCTTCATAAGATTTGATTTTCCCATTTTCATATAGAGACTGATTTTTAAGCGTTTGATTTTCCCAGAAAGTTTTAATGGCTCCGGTGACCTTTCCGTTGGTATAGTTTCCGGAAGATATTAAGGTTTTGCCATCATGATACTCAAATCCCTGACCTGTAAGTTCGCCGTTGATATAATCAAATGATGAGACAAGGTCTCCTCCAGGATTATACATTTTGTAGCTTCCATTCAGTTTGTCATTTGCAAAAGTGCATTCAAGTCTCTTGCTGCCATCCATATGGTGGCAGTTATAGCCGCCGGTCAAATGATTTTTTACATATGAGCCTTCACAGTTTTTACTTCCATTGGGATAAAAAGTAATAAATGGTCCATCATATGTA
Source organism: Saprospiraceae bacterium (assembly GCA_016713025.1). Lineage (NCBI taxonomy): Bacteria > Pseudomonadati > Bacteroidota > Saprospiria > Saprospirales > Saprospiraceae > Saprospiraceae bacterium. The sequence continues at coordinate 380,737 of JADJPZ010000002.1, forward strand.
TCATCTTTATAAGCTTCTGTCAAGCTCTTCTGACCATTTTCAAAGTATACGGTTCTGATACCATTTTTCAGGCCTTTTTCATATTCTATTTCTTCTGAGATTCTTCCGTTTTGCTGAAAATAGACCTGTTTGCCTTCCAGCATATCATCCTTAAAATTCAGGTCTCCGGTAGTTCTGCCATGTTTGTCTACCATCTTGAAGCGACCTTCATACTTTCCATTGACGACTGTTCCGAAGAGATTGGGATGACCTTCTTTTATAAACACAAGTACATCCTGCTCTTTACCATAATGAAGTTTCCTTCGTGTACTAAACAAAGGCCAAAAATCATTGGCTATAAATGTATTAGAAAACTGATCTATATCTTTTTGCTTGGAAGCCATGGATTTTTTCATCTGCTCCTTAAAAATCTGAATCAGATAATAGGTGGCAGATTCAGTCAGGTTTTTTACCTGCACCTCTTTCACCCATGGCAGGTAGGTCTTTTCAAAAAAACCATTTCTGATCGAATGGCTTCCTGCATACTCAAATATAGCTTGTGCGTGTCGGGTGAATATTTCATCCACCGAACATTTGAGTTTATATTTCGGATGGAGAGGCAACTGGTCTCTAAGGATGCTCTCGAGCTCAGCAAAATCATCACCATCAGGAGAGAATACGACTTTACTGTCGTTTTTGAGATAACTTTGAGACATCTTTACATTAAGTTTTGCCACAGCATCCTCGGCATACTCTCCGGTAGGGACCAATGCCAGATAACCAAGTAAAGCCAATGCTCCGGGCACAATTTTGCCTTCTTCAAGACACACCAATCCAAGGAAATAATGCGCTACACCATGATTAGGGTTGAGGTGTATCGTTTTTTTCAGAAATTCGATACACTTTGCATTATCCTCTTTATTGTAATGCATCAGTGCAATATTGTACAACAAAATAGGTGAATCGGGTGTCACTTTCATACATTGATCAAATACTTTTTGTGCCTCATCAAATTTTTTCATTTTTGTGAGCGAATTGGCATAAAGGATCATAGCTTCAGGAACTTCAAATGCATACACTGAATGATACCATTCTTCCAGTTCATCATGAGCCTGATCTGACAAATTCATGGCTGTGAGTGTAAGTATTCTCTCATATTTAGCCAAGTAGTATTGTGGATCAGTTTTGAATATCTTATCATAGTCTGCAAGCGCTTTGTCATACGCTCCCAAATCGTAGTGCTTAGATCCTGATTGTAAGAGAGAATCTCCATCATAAGTTTCAGGATATGATGATTGGCTATTTCCATGGGTGACAATGCATAATAAACCACTAATGCAACACAGCACTTTAAAACAATGTTGGCAAAATAAATGTATGCTGGACAAAGTCATGCTTTATTCTTTATTTAGTTTTTTTTAAAAGGAAATCAAGTTCAAATATCTCAAAAACTGAACCAAATATATTTTGTAAATGATAAATTGTCCGTTTTTATTATAAGTTTGCAAGATTATTTGCAATAAACCTGATTTTATTATGTTTAAAAATGTCATCATTTTGTTTTGTCTCTTTTCTGCAATGACTCTTTTATCACAGGAACGCTCCAATCATGGCAGAAAATTTGAACAACTTGACAATATTTTAAGATCTCCCAATGAGTATCGTGGAGCTGATGGTGCTCCGGGTCCGAAATACTGGCAACAGAAGGCGGACTATAAGATTAAATGTACCTTAGATACCAAAACACAAAGGATTGATGGCTCTGAAACGATTACATATCACAACAATTCTCCGGTAGAGATGACCTACCTGTGGTTACAGCTGGATGAAAACGAGCACGTACCTACCAATACAAAACACCACATGAACGGATCAAAAATGTTTGATGTGATGGATCAGGGTACCATCGACAGACTGGAAGCCACTACACAACTGGATAAGTACGGTGTTAAGATCAAAAAGCTCACTTCTGACAAAGGTTTACCGCTGAAATATATCATCAACGAAAGTATGATGCGGATAGACTTGCCGACTCCATTGAAGCCCGGCAAAAAGGTATCATTTAATATCGACTGGTACTACCATATGATCAATCGCAGGGTTACTCCCAGCTGGGGTCGTGGTGGTTATGAGTACTTTGAAGATCATAGCAATTATTTATATACTGTCGTACAGTGGTTTCCGCGCATGTGTGTCTACAGCGATTATGAAGGTTGGCAAAACAAACAATTTCTTGGCACAGGAGAGTTTACTCTTGCTTTCGGCGACTATGATGTAGAAATCACTCTCCCTGATGATCATGTGGTAGCAGCAACAGGTGAGTGCCAGAACTACAAAGAGATACTAAGCCCAACACATTACAGTAAGTGGATTCAATCTCAAAATGTCAAAACACCATTGGAAATAGTTACACTCGAAGAAGCCAAAGCCAATGAAAAAACTCCCATTTCATCCAAAACCAAAACATGGAAGTATAAAGCAAAAAATGTCAGAGACTTTGCCTGGACGGCCAGCAAAAAATTTGTCTGGGATGCCATGCCACACTATAATGAGCTCGGTCAGAAAGTCATGTGTATGAGTCTTTACGGCAAGGAAGCATATCCTATATATAATAAATACTCCACAAAAGTCATCGATCATACACTCCGTACCTACTCAAAGTACAGCATACCTTATCCATATCCGGTAGCCATATCAGTAGAAGCTGCCAATGGGATGGAGTACCCTATGATATCTTTTAATCCGGGACGTGTAGATGCTGATGGTACCTATACAGAAGGTTCCAAGAGAGCTGCTATCCTTGTCATCATCCATGAAGTGGGACACACCTATTTTCCCATGATCATCAACAGTGACGAGAGACAATGGGCATGGTTTGACGAAGGGGTAAATAGTTTCGTGCAATTCCTCACCGAGCAGGAATGGGACAACAACTTTCAGTCTTCTGGAGGTGTACCTCACAATATCACTGAGTATATGTCCAGGCCCAAAGACAAACTTGAACCCATCATGACCAATAGTGAAAATATAGTGGATTATGGAAATAATGCTTACAGTAAACCAGCGACAGCACTAAATATACTTCGCGAAACGATCATGGGCAGAGAACTGTTTGATTATGCCTTTAAGGAATATTGTCGCAGGTGGGCATTCAAACATCCTACTCCTGATGATTTTTTCCGGACGATGGAGGAGGCCAGTGCCATGGACCTTGATTGGTTTTGGCGAGGATGGTTTTATAGCATTGATGCCGTAGATATAGCTTTAGACAGCGTGATATGGTACAAAGTAGATACTGAAAATGATCCGAAACAAAAGGTAGATACTTTCCGCAATGTCATCAAAAAGCCCAAAGATTTCCTGACCAAACAGCGTAATCGTGAACAGTTTGGTACCTTTCCGGTAGAACGGGATAGTTCCGCTTCAGATTTTTACAATACTTACCGACCCTGGGAAACAGAAGACTCCATAGATATCACTATCATGATGAAGTATAATGACCTTCTCAATAAGGAAGACAAGGAATCCAAATATGGAAGTAAAAATTACTATGAACTACAATTCAGCAACAAAGGTGGACTTGTGATGCCCATCATTATTGAGTGGACTTTTGATGACGGTACAAAGGAGGTCGAGCGGGTACCTGTAGAAATATGGCGCAAAAATGAAGACAAAGTGACCAAAGTCTTTGTAAAAAATAAAGAAGTGACGTCTATCATCATCGATCCATACCGAGAAACAGCCGATATCGACGAGTCCAACAATAGTTTTCCGGTGCGCGAGATTCCGACAAGATTTCAGCTTTTCAAACAGCATAAATATAAGGAAAAACTTAATCCTATGCAGAAGGCTAAGGCTCGGGAGATTAAGCCATGACTTCCTTAGAATTTGCAGAATCACAGCAATCGTGTCTTCACTTTTGAGTAATTTAGTTACACATATGAAAAATATAAATGAGATATTGATCTATGGTTTCGAGGATAAATGTATCTTTAATTTTTTAGACTTCCATCTTACTTCAATCCTAAATTTATCACCTAATGAATAAAACAAATTATATCTTAAAAGCCATCATGATGTTGATATTGTGTAGCTTTTTTACTAAAGCGATATATGGTCAGCAAAAAGTGAAAAATGACAAAGTCAAAAGAGATACAACTTATTATGCCTACTGGAATGCACTCCAAAAGTTATGTGGAAAATCATTTAGAGGAACAATTGCAGCAGGAGGTCAGAATGACACGACCTTTACAGGAAAAGATCTTGTAATGCATGTGAAAAAATGTAGTCAAAATGTAATCAAAATTCCATTTTATGTAGGACAAGATTACTCAAGAACGTGGGTGCTTACTAAAACCTCAAATGGTATTGTACTCAAGCATGATCACAGACATGAGGATGGGTCACCTGATATGATTACCATGTACGGAGGTCACACTACCAATTACGGAAACAGTACCAGACAGACTTTTCCCGCTGATCAGCAAACGGTAGATATATTGCCGGCGGCCACTGGTAATGTTTGGTGGATAGAGATCTTTTCCGGCAAATCGTTTACCTACAACCTGAGAAGGGTCAACACCGACCGTTATTTCAGTGTATATTTTGATCTTACAGTAGAAATTGATACACCACCCTCTCCCTGGGGATGGAAAGAATAGAAAAATAGTTGATGAGCGTAATTTTTTTTATCATTCTGTGAGACCAATTGTGAACAGAAAATAGTCCCTAAAAATTTAAATCATAATGTATTGTAAATTACATAATTATGATTATAAATTTTTGCAACCAATTTTCTGTTTGGTATAAATAACAGGAAAGAGCTCCATAGTGAAGGCTAAACGCACAACCTGCCTTCACTACGTTTGTCAGACATGGGGAAGTAATTATAGATTTTTAGGTATTAAGTAAATCCTTTTAAATATACTCCGCAATATGAGGACGTTTTAAAATTTTTTATATTGGTTTCATAATATTTTAAAAACCATTCATTACATTTGCTAAATGTATGAACATATGCACATTTAATGACCCTTACCATTGATCATAGCAGTCCACTACCGAGACATATTCAGGTAGAACATTTGCTCAGACAATTGATCGAGTTGCCACAATATGCTGAAGGAGAATATCTGCCTGGAGAATTGGATCTAGCTACAAAGCTTGGAATCAGTAGAAACACTATACGACAAGCTACAAATAAACTCGAACAGGAAGGCCTCATCATACGTCAAAAGGGAAAGGGAACACGTGTCGCTAGCAAAATGGTATCGACAAAACTTGATAACTGGCATTCCTTCACTCAGGAAATGAATGACAAAGGAGTTTTATTCATCAACTATCTGATCAGATGCGAATTAACAGAAGCGGATCAGAAAGTAGCCTCATTTTTTAGTATCCCGCCAAAATCTCTTGTCTTCAAGTTGTGCAGACTGCGAGGTGACAAAAATGGTCCATTTGTTTATTTTGAAAGTTACTTTCATCCTCGTTTAGGATTGAACAGGGAAGATGACTTTTCAAAACCATTATATGAGTTGCTTGAAAAAAAATATAATACTCCGGTCGTCACTTCGAAAGAAATGATTTTCGCCCGTAAGTCAAACCTAAAAATCGGCAATTTGCTAAAAATTAAAAAGCAAGATATTGTGATGATAAGAGAAAGATATGTGTTTGATCCGCGTGAAAGACCTGTAGAGTACAATATCGGGTATTATGATGCTGAAAAATTTACTTATACCATAGAAATCAAACGATAAAAACACATGACAACACAAAACATTGCCATAGGAGCAGATATAGGTGGTAGCCATATTACATGCCGGCTTATTGATCCTGAGCACAAAACTATAATTGGTGATAATATTGTACGCCGACACGTAGATAGTCAAGCATCTAAAGGCGAAATACTTTCAGCATGGTGTCAGGCGATAAATGAAATAAAAGCGGACTTGAGTTGGGATGAGATAAAAGGAATAGGATTTGCCATGCCGGGACCGTTTGACTACCCTAATGGTATTGGTCAGTTTGAAGGTGTACCAAAGTTTCATAGCCTTAATGGTGTGAATGTCAGAAACGAACTAATAAGCAGATTGGGTTTACCTGATGGTTTGTCTGTTCGTTTCATGAATGATGCAGCTTGTTTTGCTATAGGAGAGTCATTTTTTGGACAGGTCTCTGCCCACAACAGGTTTCTTGCTATCACTTTAGGTACCGGATTTGGCACTACTTTTATAAAAGAACATCGACCTGTTGCAGGAGAAGATGGATTGACTGACGATGGATTTCTGTGGTATGTCAAGTTGGGCGACGGTATGGCTGATGATCATTTTTCGACAAGGTGGTTTGTCAATACTTACAAAAAACTTACCGGTATTGATGTACCGGGAGTAAAGGAATTATCTGACAAGTATGCATCTGATCCAATCATCCAACAGATGTTTTCTGAATTCGGAAATAAGCTTGGTAGCTTTCTTGCCCCATGGCTCAAAGCATTTGGAGCAGAAGCAGTAGTCATAGGAGGAAACATCTCAGGGGCATATGCTTTTTTTAAAGACGATCTGGATACCAGTCTACTGGATGGTGGTGCGAACGTCAGGATTTATATATCTGAATTGCAGGAAAATGCTGCCCTTTGCGGAAGCGCCGTATTGAGTGACAACGATTTTTATCATCTTTTAATAAAATAACTTATGAGTATTTCATCTTCAGCTGCAATCAATAAAAGCATCGCAGTACCGGTTCTCTTGTCTTTTTTTGTAATGAGTTTTTGCGATTTGATAGGTCTGGGCGTGGACAATGCCAAAGCTGACTTTAATCTTAGCAACACACTCGCAAATATGATTCCTCTTGCGGTTTTTATTTGGTTTCTGATACTATCTGTGCCCGTAGGAATAGCTCAGGATCGGATCGGTAAAAAGAATATGGTCAACATCGGAATGATTATCACTGCAGTAGGATTACTTATTCCTTTTTTGATGTACTCATACGTCAACCTGCTGATAGGTTTTGTTTTGCTTGGTATAGGCAATACGATACTTCAGGTCAGCGCCAATCCTTTACTGATAGACATTGTACCTGAAAAAGGTAAAGCCAGCTTTCTGAGCTATTCACAGTTTATCAAAGCCATAGGATCCATGATTGCTCCTTATGTAGCTTCATGGTTTGCTTCACAATATGGTGACTGGAAAATGGCTTTTCTGACATTTGGTATCGTATCACTGATCACAGCGATATGGTTGCATTTTACCACAATCAACGAAAGCAAAAATACAGAGGAAAGAGCATCTATAGGTTCAGTGGTCAAACTTCTGGCCCAGCCATATGTCGTCGTGATGGTACTCAGTATCTTTTTTGTGGTGGGGCTCGATGTGGGTATCAACGCTGTTTCAGGTCAATTTCTGATTTCAAAGTTTAATATGGATCTGGAGCCGGCATCTCAGGGAAGAAGTTTGTACTTTTTTGGAAAAATGCTGGGTACGTTTATCGGCGGCATGATTCTGTCAAAAGTGGACTCTAAAAGATTTCTGCTTTATTCTACTGTAGCGACTACTATTTGCGTTTTACTCTTTATTTGGTCTCCATCTACTACATGGGCACTTGCAATGATGTTTGTGATTGGATTTGTTGCTTCAGTTATTTTTCCTTTAGTGTTTGCTCTGCTTGCTGATAAATATTCGATCAAAATCAATGAAATATCTGGCCTGATCATCATGGCAGTATGTGGTGGAGCCTTTATACCTCCGATAGCCGCCAAAATAGCAGATATGAGCAGTGTATCAGTGTCCCTTTATGTATTTGTTGCTTGTGGTATTTATATGATTTTAGCATCTTTATACGCTTTAAAAGAACAAAGAAAGTAATTAATTCACATTGACTGACAATAGTCTCTTTCGAAAAACAGACCAATACCTGCTGCCGTTAAATGCTGAAAAAACTGTAGCCGATATGGAAGTTTATAATATCTTTCCGTCGCATCGTTTGGGTGGCGGAAAGATATGGAGTGGTTTTGATACTCTGGCTGAAACTATCTCAGATCAAAAAGTAGTGCTGATAGACGGATATCAGGGAGTATTTTTTGATGAAATTGCCAACCAATTGGCACACATTTTAACTGATCAAGGTAAAAAAGTATCCTTACAGAGTACTTATACTGCCATGTATCCACAACAAACCATCGAGACCATTATTGAGCCATTTCTCGGTAGCTATGATCCGGTTTTCGGCAAAGTGACGACCCTTCTTCTTGCAGATTTTTTGATGAAGAAAAACAATCACAATTGGAAGAAGATGCCACTGCTGATATTACCATCATATATGGTCCGGGCGCTTTTCTGTCACCTTCAAATGGTTTTAGAATATATATCGACCTTCCCAAAAATGAATTGCAATTCAGAGCAAGAGCAAAATCCATTTTCAATCTGGGAAGTAATGTACACGATGAACCATCTTTGATGTACAAGCGGTTTTATTTTGTGGATTGGCCCGTATTAAACCATCATAAAGCAACCTGGACTGACAAAATTGACATTATAGCTGATGGTCAGCATCCCGGTGAGATTGTTTGGGCATCAGGTGCTGATTTTCTTAAAGGGCTGCATGAAATCTCACGCAATGTTTTCAGGGTTCGACCTTGGTTTGAACCTGGAGTATGGGGCGGCACCTGGATCATGGACCACATTGAAGGACTGAATAAAAACGTAAAAAATTATGCCTGGTCATTTGAATTGATTACACCTGAAAACGGGATTATATTCACAGCCAATGGTTTGAATCTCGAAGTTTCATTTGATTTTCTGATGTATCAGGAAGGTAACTCAGTATTAGGATCAGATTTCGACCGGTTTGGTTTTGAATTTCCCATCAGGTTTGATTTTCTTGATACATTTGATGGCGGAAATCTGTCTGTTCAGTGCCACCCAAAGGAAGAGTATATCAAAAAGCACTTTAATGAAAACTTCACGCAGGAAGAGACATATTATATTCTGGATGCTGCAGATGACGCCACTGTATATTTAGGATTTCAGGATGATATAGACCCGTCAGCATTTAAAATAGCCTTACAATCCAGTTTTGAAAACGGACAAGCTATAGATATTGAAAAATATGTACAAAAACTTCCGGCCAAAAAACATGACCTATTTCTGATACCACCGGGAACCATTCACGCTTCAGGAATAAACAATCTGGTACTTGAAATCAGCGCTACACCATATATTTTCACCTTCAAAATGTATGACTGGGTCAGACCTGACTTGACTGGCCGTCCAAGACCACTGAATATAGAACGTGGATTTGAAAACCTTGATTTCAACCGAAAAGGAACCAAAGTCCAGGCCGAACTTATCAGTAAACCTGTGGAAATAGACAGCACAGAAGAGTGGACATTATGGCACCTTCCTACACATCAGGAGCACCTGTATGATGTACACAGAATAAGTCTGACATCGCGGATAAAAATCGATACTGATGACAAGTGCCATGTATTGAGTTTAGTCCAGGGCAGAAAGATAATAGTAGAAACCCAAAACGGATATAAAAATACCTACAGCTATGCTGAAACATTTGTGATACCCGCTGCTTGTGAAAGTTATAGTATCATCAATGAAGGTGATACAGAAGTCATGATTATTAAAGCCTTTGTAAAATAAAGAAATATGAAACCAATTTATATTATCATCTTCACTTTTTTATTCTACACGATCCATGGTCAGTTGCCTGCTGATGTAAAAAATACCATTTTGGTCAATGGTTTTGTAAAAAAGACTGATGGACTTGATTTTTCATACAATTCTTCGATTCCTGTGGCTAAAGAGTGTATGCTCATACGCGCTTATGATGGAAAATCAACTATGGAATGGGAGACAGCACCGGCACCGTCAAGTGTTGGAAAAGATGTCACTTTTGTATGGCTTGCAGGTATAGGGTCTTCGCCAGGTATTGGCTATTTTGATGTGGTCATCGATGGTGTCAAAAGTTTTACTTTTGCTACAGACGGCAGCAATGACTGGCACCAAAAAGCCGCCAATGGTATGTCTCTTCATTTTAAAAGTGATATGACAGACTCGCATGGAGACAGATTCGGATTTATGTATCTGAAAGTGCCATCTCAATTATTGGTCCAAGGCAAGCCTTTGAAAATTAGAATTACGGGTCAAAACAACAATAAATCATCCTGGTATATGACCTTTAAATTTCAATTGGAGGACGGTATCAAGGTGACAACACAGCCAGGTATCATCAAATCCGGTAATAAACAATACCAGTTAGCCATTGCCAATGTGCTGCACTTCGGAGCTGATACAAAAGCAAAAATTTTTATCGAAAGCAAACTTATGTCTGAACCGGATGTAAAGTTTGGATACAATTATCTCAAGCTTCAATTACCGGTATCAGACAAAACAAAAAATGTCCCTTACAGACTCGAAATAGTAGGTAAAAAATATACAGGTCAACTCAACATCAGCCCCGTAAGAAAATGGAATGTACATTTTGTACAGCATTCGCATACGGATATCGGATATACGCGATCACAAACTGAAATTCTTGCGGAGCATCTTCGCTTTATAGATTATGCATTGGATTATTGCGACAATACTGATCAATATCATGAAGCGGCAAAATTCAGATGGACATGCGAAGCATCATGGGCCGTGGATGAATACCTGAGGAGCAGACCGGCATCTCAGGTGAAAAGACTCAAAAAGAGAATATCTGAAGGAAGAATAGAAGTTACAGGAATGTACTTCAATTTTGACGAATTGCCAGATGAGCAGATATTGGCGGCATCCCTTCAACCCTTAAAAAGGATCAAAGATCACGGCATCAATGTAAAAACAGCCATGCAAAATGATGTCAATGGTATCGGATGGAGCCTTTGTGATTACTATAGTGATATGGGTGTCAAATACCTCAATATGGGAACCCATGGACACAGGGCATTGATCTGTTTTGACAAGCCTACATTATTCTGGTGGGAGTCACCATCCGGAAAAAGAATGCTGACGTTCCGCGCAGAACACTACATGACCGGAAATACAGTTTTTAAAATTCATGCTCAGAATTTTAATGTATTTGAAACCGAATTGCTCAACTATCTCAGAGAACTTGAAGCTAAAGGTTATGCTTATGATAAAATAGCCATACAACATTCGGGTTACCTCACCGACAATTCCGCACCTTCAACACTTGCAAGTGATATGATCCGTCAGTGGAATGAAAAATACGAGTGGCCAAAACTAAAAACTGCTATCTCCACCACTTTTTTTGAAGAGATGGAATCAGCCGGTCATCAGTTTGAAGTGATCAAAGGTGCATGGCCCGACTGGTGGACAGATGGTTTCGGAGCATCAGCCCGGGAAGTTGCCACTACCAGAACTGCCCAAAGTGATTTTATAGCCAATACTGCCGGTATGACTATGGCAGCTATACAGGGAGCAAAACTGCCGTCAGGTATAGGAAATCGTATCGATGACACCAACTCCGCACTGCTGTTTTATACAGAGCATACAGTAGGGTATCATGCCAGTGTCAATGATCCTTACCACAAATACAGCATGGAACAAAAGTCACTTAAGGAGTCATACGCGTGGGAGGCCGGAAGACGAGCTAAAATGCTGGGTGAAGAGACGATGGGACTGCTTCAGAGCTTTGTGCAGCGCGAAAAAGATCCGTCAATCATCGTTTATAATACTTTGAACTGGGAGCGCAGCGGTTTGATCAGAGTGTATATAGATCATCAGATCCTGCCAAGATACACTTCCTTTTATATCACCGATCAGGCTGGAAATCCACTTAAGGCTCAACCTGTAGAACACCATTCTGATGGTACATATTGGGCTATATGGGCAGATAGAATTCCTGCATTCGGCTATAAAAAATTTGTCATAACAACCGATAAAAATAAACCATTAGCTACGACTAAAGGTGATGAATTTAAAGATGGTGTTATTGAAAATAAATTCTACAAAATAAAAATTGACTTTGCAGAAGGTGGAATTTCAAGTTTGATAGATAAAGACCTGAATGCTGAACTTGTGGATATTAAAAGTACCTATAAACTCGGAGAATTTATCTATGAACGCTTGAGCAACAGGTCGCAGATGGAGTCCCGTGTGCTCAACAATTTTACGAGAAAAGGTCTGGATTCTGTCTGGTATGATGGGTATGAAACGGGTGCTATCTGGAATACCATAAGATGTAAAGGAAATACCGTAGCGGCCAATGAAAAAGGGACTTATGTGTTTGAAATAAGGATATTTAATGATGTGAAACGTATAGATTTGTTTTATGCCATTGACAAAAAGCTGGAAACGGCACCTGAAGGTATTTATATAGCATTTCCTTTTGCAATGGATGGTGGGCAGTTGGCATTTGATGTACAGGGCGGAGAGGTCAGAGCCGGAATCGACCAGATACCCGGATCATCCAATGACTGGAATACGGTACAAAACTATGCGCGACTTTATGACAAAAACGGTCAGGTATTGTTGTCTTCATCTGAAATGCCACTCATGCAGTTTGGTGCCATCAACACCGGCAGGTACAAGGCCGGCGCGAAACCTGAGCGCACACACATCTTTGGATGGCCCATGAACAATTATTGGGTGACCAATTTTAATGCATATCAGTTTGGAGGCCATGAATGGATGTACACCATATCAGGGGTTAAAAATCCATCTGCTACAGAAGCTGTCAGATTCGGATGGGGAAAAAGAACTCCTTTCCTGAGCAGGGTATTACCGGGTGGAGGCACAGGTGGATCTGATTGGTCAGGTAGTTTTTTAAAAGGATGGGCCGATAATTTGTTGTTGGTCAGTGCTATTCCTGGGGCTGATGGCAAGTCAGCCATCTTACACCTTAGGGAAACTGAGAGCAAAAATGCAGTTCTTCGCTTGTACAATGGAAAATCAGAAAAACCCATTAATTTGATTCAAACTGATGTCACCGGAGAGCCAGTAAAAAATGGCAACAATGTGTTTAATCCACTTGAAAGTAAGTTTTTCAGGGTGATGATTAAGGAATAGAACTTGGCAATTCCATATATATTTTTATAAAAAAATGAAGAAACAAAATTCCATACAATTGTTTGAAGATAGAAAGGTAAGAACCTTGTAGAATGACGAACACGAAAAATGGTTTATTTCCATTATTGATGTAATTGAAATATTAACCAATACTGATGAAATATTAACCAATACTGATAGACCAAGAAAATATTGGAACGATTTAAAAGCAAACCTCAAAAAAGAAGGAAGTGAGTTGTCCGAAAAAATCGGACTACTCAAAATGCAATCAGTCGATGGTAAATTTTATTTAACCGATGTAGCTGACACTGAACAACTTTTTCGTCTGATTCAGTCCATTCCATCGCCAAAGGCAGAACCGTTTAAACTTTGGTTAGCACAAATGGCGAAAAATATTATTCAGAAAAAAGAAAGCGGAATACCGTTTTTAAGAGTACAAAATCTTTCACAAACAGGCGTTTTAGAGTTTGACGATTGTAAATACATCAACGAAGAAATATACAACGGAATGCTGAAAAGAAGCTTGGTTTCAGCAGGTGATTTGTTAGTAAAGACAGTTCAATTCTGTACTGTTTATCTGATTTTGCAATCTTAACTATGTTTACATTTTGATTCAGCCCGCATGAAATCATGCTTCTACATGATTTTAATCATTGCTATTTTCACAAAAAAATAGTAAGCTTTGTTCAGATTTTTAATTAATAGCGTAAATGAAAAGTAAAAGCATTTCTTTAAATATTTTTATTAATCAATGACATGAAAGCTAAAAATGAAACTATAAATACTTTTAGAATCCAATCAAATATTTTGGTGGTCATTTGCTCGTTCATTATCGTCGTTTTATTGAGTGGGTGCAGCGTTACGGGATTATTGATAGGAAGTCAAATAAAAAGCAAAAAAAATGTTACGAAGCAGGTTCGTGGATGGGAAATAAACAATATAGCCAAAGATAAACCATTAATAGTTGTTTTAAAGAATGGTGATTCTATTTCCGGGTTTTTTAAAAAGGAAGAATTAATGCCTTTAGAAGCATATTCAGATTTTTATACACAAAAGACAGAAGGGCTTAATGTTGGATTTAAATTACCTCGCATAGGAGACTCAATTGTCTTTTATGCAAGTTCTGGAAATAATTATAATCAAGGTAAAAATCAAACCATTTCGTCCATATTTTGGGGTTTTGATTATAACAATTTAATAGTACAGGGAAATTATAATTTACCTGTAAGATATCCTTTGAATAATATTTATTCTCCACATATTAATTTCGACGAAATAAAAATACTCATAAAATCAGGAAGTTTACCAGTCAGAAGCATTCTAAGTTTCAACTCAGTAAATGTTCAACACGATATAAGATCGTATGATATTCAAGATATTTCTTACGTAAATTCAAAAAGCAAAGCTCTCCCAGGATTTATGCTGGGATTAATTATTGATTTTCTGATTTTGTCAAATTTTGATGGAGTTGGCCTGCAGGGAAGTTTAGACCTTTTTAATTGAAACTTAAAAGTTAAGTTATGAAAGCTAAAAATAAAACTATAAATACTTTAGGCATCCAATCTAATATTCTGGTGGTCATTTGCTCGTTCATTATCGTCGTTTTATTGAGTGGGTGCAGTATTACCGGTGCACTTATCGGGAGTACTATAAAAACAAAGGAAAATATTCGGGTTTCAGGATCGGAAATTGACAAAATAGGTAAGGATAATCATGTAAAGGTAGTATTAAAAAATGCAGATACTTTACAGGGCTTTTTTAAAGGAACAGATCTTGTTCCACTTGATGAATATACAGCCATTTATCGGGACAGAAGTTCAAAGTTATTGCTGGATTTCAAACTGCCTCAACCGGGAGATACTTTTACTTTTAAAATAATTAAAGGAAACAGCTCTATTCAGCAGAAAAATATAACCTACTCCTACATTTTTGAAGGCTTTGACCTGAACAGGATAATATTAAAAGACAGTAAAAACAATATTAGATTTTATTCATTGAGTAACATCTATACTGCCAACACAAATTTGAGTAAAATTAATGATCTGATTGTTTTAGGAGAACTTCCAACGAGGACAATTTTGAATGTTTCAACAATAGATGGTATAAAAAAGATAAAGCCTTCAGATATATATTGTATTGATTTTCAAAAGTCAAAAAACCACCCAATTTCCGGACTTCTTATCGGCTTGGTTGTGGACATTATTTTAGCCCCAAAATCAATCTGGCTGCTTGCAAATTTATTAAATTTTTGAATCACCTCGCCATGTCAACCAAAACCTATCCAACAGAAACTTATAACATGAAGTTGAAAATATTATTTGGAGAGAGCACTAGAACCTTTAAGATAGGTATGTTTATTGGCAGTTTTGGTGAATGATGATTAAAAACTTCTTTGGATATTGGATTTTTTATTTTACATTAGCGCCATAGAACAGTATAATTATGAGCCCTACAGTCAAAAATATCATTGTTTTTATCGGCGCACTGGTTGCAGGAGGTGTCGTAGTATTTGGATTGGAATCATTGAGTCATCAGATATTTCCGCCACCTTCTGACATCAATCCAAACAATTTGGAAAGTTTAAAGAGTATCATGAAAAATGCCCCTGCCGGTAGTCTTGCTTTGGTGATTCTGGCACACGCAGCGGGTGCGATGGTTTCCGGATGGATTATCGGTCGTTTTGCGTCATCTTCACATCGCTTATTGGCTATGGGCATAGGATTGTTATGGACAATAACCGGAGTGGCCAATTTAGTCATGATTCCTCATCCAGTGTGGTTTTCTATTGCAGATGCATGTGTGTATTTGCCTATGACATTACTGGGATTAAAGTTAGCGACAAAAACTACTTAATTCATCGATTTTTTCACTATCAAAACAATCAGATACAATGATGAACACAAAAATGATTATTGGAGTAGTTGTCGGAGGATTTTTAGTTTTCCTTTGGCAGTTTTTATCCTGGGCTATGCTCAATCTACATGGCTCTGAACAAAAATACACAGCTGAACAGGATGCCATCCTGCAGATGTTGGGAGAAAAACTTCCTGAAGAAGGAAGCTATTATCTACCCATGTCTCCGCCTGGCACATCTTCTGAAGACCAGCAAAAAATGATGGATGCATCAGCCGGAAAACCCTGGGCTCAAATATCATATCACAAATCCATGAATACGGCCATGGGCATGAATATGTTCAGAGGGTTTCTGACAGATATTGTGGCGGTATTTCTGCTCGTGTGGTTATTGGGCAAAATCCCCGAATGTACGATGGGTACATCCATTATGGCTTCTGTTGCTGTAGGTGTAATCGGTTACCTCACCACTGAATATACCAACTCCATATGGTTTGAAACCAACTCTATGCCTGACTTGATAGACGCCGTAGTATCATGGGCACTCTGCGGTACCTGGTTGGGTTACTGGATGAACAGATAGAAAATTTATTACCTGCAAAACAATTCGAATTCCATAATGCCATGCAGCAGTATTGTTGCATGGCATTTTTAATTTACCTATGGTGTTATAAATTATCCTAACTTGGGACTCTGTCATTATTTATGTATTTTTGCAGCCTTCTAAAATATTAAAGATTTTTAGTTTTACCATGGAATATCAAATGATAAAAACCGAGCAGAAAGCCCTGGACATCAACCTGAATGATCCGATTTACGGCACTTTTGCCGAGATAGGAGCCGGTCAGGAAGTAGCAAGAAACTTTTTTCAGGCCGGGGCAGCCGCAGGGACCATCGCCAAAACAATGTCAGCATACGACAAAACCTATTCAGATGCTATTTATGGTGCAGAACCATCAGGCAGGTATGTTTCAGAAGCCAGACTTTACAAAATGTTGCATCATGAGTGGAGCCTGATGGAAGAAAGGCTGAGTAAAACCCGACCGGATGCGACATTTTTTGTGTTTGCAGATACTGTTCAAGCTATCAATTATACCCGTACTATCAAAGGAAATGGCTGGATGGGTTTAAGATTCAGATTGAAGCCCGATGGCCCTGTCAACGATATGGTATTGCATGTAAAAATGCTGGATACTAACAACAGGCTTCAACAGGAAGCCATAGGTGTCCTTGGGGTAAATATGATTTATGCTTCATTTTATTGTAATGATGATCCGGAGAAAATGGTCAGGTCTCTCGTCGATAATATCAAGGATCGCGTCAGCATCGATCTGCTCAGAATCAACGGAGAAGATTTCAATTATTTTGACAAAAGGATCTTATCCCTTTACTTGGTGAAACATAAGCTTACATCGGTAGCTATGTTTGACATCAACAAGACGGGAATACATCCTTCTGAATTTTTGTATAAGGAGGCGCTCATGGTCATCCGAGGCAATTTTAGACCCCCTACGCTGGTAACACTCGATGCTATCAGTTGCAGCTATGCCCAATTCAGGGCAGAAACAAAACTGGCCGACGAAAAACTAAACCTTATGATGGAGCTTACGATGGACAGGCTCAAAACAGACGATGATGAAGTAAACGAAAAGGATTTTCTCGAGAGAGCTGACATGCTCAGTGCATTGGGTCACAATGTTTTACTCTCTGATTGTGTCAACCATGAAATGCTGATCAACTACCTCAATGATTATAAAATTTCCCATCTCGGATTGGTAATTGGTGCTCGGGAATTGAAAAAAATCATATCTGAAAAATTTGAACAAAATCAGGACGGAAGATTGTTGGTGGCCTTCGGTGAACTGTTCAGTCAGAATATCCGCGTGTACGTATATCCTGCTCAAAATCAAGATGACGACTCTATTTCCACAGCAGAAACGCTTCAGGTTCCTGAGGGCATTAAGTTCTTGTACAAATACCTTCTCGACAGCAAGCAAATAGTCCCTGTGACAGCATTCAATAAAAATATTCTCAATATCTATCCGCATGATGTCCTTCAGGAAATCAAAGAAAATATAAAAGGATGGGAAACAAAATTACCAGCATCATTGGCACAACTTATCAAATCGCAAAAATTGTTTAGTTATAAAGGTGATTGTTGATAAAATTTCAGAACATGATACTCACTGTAAAAGAAGTTTTTATATATTTGTAAAAAATATTTTCATCATAAAAAAATACTTTGATTATGTCTGGTAAAAATATGATCCAAAATGCCATAAGTTATGGTTATGAATTTAAAATAGGAGATTATATATCCCGAGGTTTTAAGATTTTTAAAGATAATCCCGGAGGATTTATAGGCTTTGCAGTATTGTTTTTTATCATCAGTATTGTAATCCAAATGATCCCTTTATTAGGGTTTTTAATTGCTATTGTAGTTTCACCGCCATTATCTGTGGGAATAGCTATCGCATCACATAAGCAAGAAAAAGATGGAGACATGGCTTTTGGAAATTTTTTCAAGGGATTTGATCATATAGGACAGTTGATTGTTGCATATATTATCATGCTTGTAGTTTATTTGATCATTGCTTTACCATTGATATTTATGGTCGGTTTTGAATTGATCTCATCATTTGCATCAGGAGACCCAGAAGCCATATTGGAGTCTGGTCAGGAATTAGCAAAATTAGGTATTTGGTTTTTGGTTTTTGCAATGGTATTTACTTATTTGGGAGTATGTCTGAGATGGACCAATTATCTTATTGTATTTCACAAATATGACGCAGTCTCGGCCATAAAGACAAGTTGGCAATTGGTCAACAAAAGATGGATCTGGCATTTTCTTTTTCTGTTATTGTGCGGTTTGATAATGTTAGCAGGTTTTATTGCATTGCTTGTTGGTATTGTAGCAGCATATCCTATCATTATGGCAGCTGACTATGCTGGCTATGCTGATATCACGGGTCTGAATCAGGGTGACGACGATATCAATGAGCTGGGAACAGACGTAGATTTAGTTTGATTTTGGACTTTAATTCAGTTCATTCGTCGAAATTGAGCGTTTTAAGGTAGGTAAAGAAATTAATTTTCCGTTTTTATTGTTGAATTTTCAAAATTGGAATGATTTTTTCTATATACTATCATGGTGAAATTCATTTTAAATGTACCTAAAGACAATCATACAGGGAAGGCTGGAGTTCGGGACTGAAAAGAGTTATGAAAAGGTAACTAAAATGTTTCAACAACGGGTAGAAACCTATTACAAAACAGACGTCATTTTTAAATTTGAAGATATCTTTAAAGATGAAGGGCTTTGTCTCGAAATACCCAGATTTGTCGGGCAAGTCTCCGAAAAAGCTTTTAGAACGACTACCAATCTACTAAAATATTGTGTTCAATTTGCCGTTGCTGGATCTATTCGGGCATGGCTCATCAACGAAGGAGAAATTGTGCAGTTTGAAACGCTTGAACCTGATAGTGATAAAGGGGCAGTTCAGTCTTATGTCAAGGGAAGAAAACTTGTCAAAGTAAAAGGTAAAGAAGATGAAGCTTTGGCAGCCCTCAGTTCAGCTATTGAAAAATATAACAGACACGCCCAAGCTTATGAAAGACGGGCAAAAGTCAATTTTATCATGCGCAATTATCACGATGCGCTCAGAGACTACAACAAATGTATTTCAATAGATGCATCCATACCCACTGCTTATTATGGTAAAGCTAAGATCCATATGTTGAGAGAAGAATGGGATCTGGCTATAGAAAACCTTGAAGAATCCATCAAAAAATCCATAGCCCTACAAACTTTGTACTGGAAATCCCGACGGCTAAAAGCAGAATGCCATATTGTTCAAAAAGAATGGCAAAAAGCAGCATTTGACCTGAAATTGTTTACTAACAGGAATTTTGCTAAAGATGACCCCAACAGGTTTTGGCTGAGATTTGCATTTTATCATTACGGTATAGTATTGCTGCACCTAGAAGAGCATAATGAAGCATTAAAAGCTTTTGACAAAGCACTCGGTCTACCACACGTGGATGATGGTGTAAAAGAAGCTGACATTCTAACACAAAGAGGTCTGGTAAAACAAAAGACCGGCAAAACAGGGTATAAAAAAGATATCAAAGATGCTGCTTCAAAAGGTGGGTCCAAAGCCAAAAACTTGCTTAAGACCCTCAAGTAGACTATTTTGGGCGACCTTGATCATACTTTCTACTTCGCTTTTTCGTAATTTTCATTTATTATGGTTTGGAGTTTCAAGATTATCAAATCCTTGAGCATATATTAAATTTCAACATTTAACTGCATGTGGCAAACCTTTGTCTCATCAGGCGTTATATTATTTTCCCCTCGTTCGTCGTATCGCGTCAAGCTATGCTTGAGCTTCCTAGCTACGTTGCAGTATCAGCAGGCATCTTGCCTGAGAGCGTACAATAAAACGATCATGAACAATGCAGGCTGGAAGCCTTGTGATAGGGTATCGTAACGGGACGCTACGACAAACTGAGCATCTTAGTGGTCAAAAACCAAAACAACCGAATGTAACTATGTTAATTTATGACAATACCTAAGATTTTCAAAATATAAATACTGTACCAGTATCACTTTTATGCCGTTTGTTTTGATATTGATACAGTAAATTATCATTCGCCAAATAATATTTTTTCAAGAGTCTTGGTTGAGAAGGAACTGCAACCACATTTGTAAATAAAATGTGAATGAATGGTATGAGACTAAAAAAATAAACTTTACTTTTAGGCGCAAAATAATAAAAATCACAAAATGAATACATCAGCAACTAAAATGTCACACCCTAAAGGATTATGGGTATTGTTCGGGACAGAAATGTGGGAAAGGTTCAATTTTTATGGTATGCGGACCCTTCTCACTTTATTTATCGTCCACGCATTAATGATGAGCGAAGAGCAATCTTCGCTGATTTATGGTGGATTTTTAGGTCTTTGTTACCTTACTCCCATGTTGGGAGGGTTTATTTCTGACAGATTTCTGGGCAATAGGAACTGTATAATGATTGGAGGTCTCCTGATGGCTACAGGTCAATTTTTACTGTTCGCCAGCGCCAGTACTTTCGGTGCTAATCTGGATTTGGCAAAAACACTTTTATATGTAGCATTAGGGGTGCTTATATTCGGAAACGGGTTTTTTAAACCCAATATTTCCAGTATGGTCACCAATCTGTATCCAAAAGAAGAAAAAACTAAGTTAGATACCGCTTTTACAATATTTTATATGGGTATCAATATAGGCGCATTTTTAGGTCAGTTTCTTTGTCCGGCATTGGGAGATGTTGTGGATGTAAATGGTACAAGAGATGTATTTGCATTCAAATGGGGATTTATGGCTGCGGGTATCGCTATGCTGATAGGTACATTTACATTTTATATGCTCAAGGACAAATATGTTGTAACTCCTGAAGGAAGAGCACTTGGTGGCTTACCGAAGCATAATATTGCATCAGATTATGAAGAAGGCGAATCACAGAAGGCAGTCTTTACAAGTCAGGCAATTACAATAGCTGTTGGTGCATTTGTAGCCCTTGCTTGTATCTTTTACTTTGTTATTGGCCAAAATGTGATTTACTCCGGAATATATGCCAGTGGTCTTACATTGGCAGGATTGATTCTTTCAGATTCTTCATTGACCAAAGTAGAGAGAGACAGAATTCTTGTCATCTATGTAGTGTCATTTTTTGTCATCTTTTTCTGGGCTGCATTTGAGCAAGCAGGATCATCCCTTACATTTATTGCCAACAATCAAACGGACAGAAATTTTTTGGGATGGAACATGCCTCCTTCGATGGTTCAAATATTCAACGGTATATTTGTAGTGGCTTTAGCCATACCTTTCAGTATCTTGTGGGATAAACTCAGAGCAGCAGATAAAGAACCTATTTCTCCTATGAAACAAGCTTTTGGTTTGGCGGTTATGGCCTTAGCCTATTTTATCATAGCCAATAATGTAAAAGACCTTGGAATATCAGGATTATTAGGTATTAAATGGCTGATTTTGTTATATCTTCTGATGACTATAGGTGAACTTTGTTTATCTCCAATCGGACTCTCATTGGTCGGAAAGTTGGCTCCAAAAAGATTTACATCTTTACTTTATGGTGTATTCTTCCTATCCAATGCATCCGGATATGCACTTGCCGGAACACTTGGAGCGATCTTACCGGCTACCGGAGATAAGTTTAAGACCGCCAGCGAGATGGGGCTTGATCTTCAGGCTATCCTGGACAAAACAGTAACTCCTACTGCTGAACAGTTGAAAATGCTTGCTGATAAAAATATCATGGATCACTACCCTGTATTTGCCGGTTTCCAGATCACCAATCTGTATGAATTTTTCCTTGTATTTGTGATTTTATGCGGAGTGGCTGCTGCTTTGCTTTTTGCGCTGGTACCTACACTCAAAAAAATGATGCATGGAGTACATTAAGAAGGCATAAACATTTAAAAAATAAAGAAAGACCGCAATTTCTATCGATGAAATGTGCGGTTTTTTAAATAATTGTGTGTCTATATCAATTGTACCAAAAACATGTTTGCAAAAGAATTACTTTTATACAACACAGCAGATAAAAAAGTAAACGTATCAGTTTATTACCAAAATGGCACTTTTTGGCTAACACAGAAAGCAATGGCTGAGTTGTTTGGAGTAAATGTTCCAGCAATAAGCAAACATTTAAGAAATATTTTTGAGACAAGTGAGTTATTGGAAGATTCAGTTATTTCCATTTTGGAAACAACTGCCAAAGATGGTAAAAATTACTCAACAAAATTTTACAGACTCGAAGCCATTTTAGCAGTGGGTTACCGCATAAATTCCAGCCAAGCCACTGATTTTCGCAAGTGGGCGACCCAAACTCTCAATGAATTTATCATCAAAGGTTTTGTATTGGATGATGATCGTCTTAAGCGAGGTAAAACATTTGGTCGCGACTATTTTGATGAATTGCTGGAACGAATTCGAGAAATCAGGTCGAGCGAAAGAAGGTTTTACCAAAAAATTACTGATCTATATGCTCTTAGTACGGATTATAATAAGGAAAGCCAACAAACTAAAGATTTTTTTGCGGCTGTTCAAAATAAACTGCATTGGGCTATTACGGGCAAAACTGCTGCTGAAATCATCTATTCTGATGCTGACGCTGCCAAACTACATATGGGCTTAAAAACCTGGAAAGCAGCTCCGGATGGAAAAATAATGAAAAGTGATGCTATGGTGGCTAAAAACTATTTGGAGCTCCAGCACATAACGGAACTAAACCGCATTGTGTCGGCGTATTTAGATTTAGCAGAAAACAATGCACAGAGAAACATTGCTTTTAACATGCAACAATGGGCAACATTTTTAGATCGGTTTTTAGAGCTATCAAATTATCCGATTTTAAAAGATAAAGGCAAAGTTTCAATGCTGGAAGCCAAACTTAAGGCGGAAGGTGAGTATGAAAAATTCCGAATCATTCAGGATCAAAACTATGAAAGCGATTTTGATAAAGAGATTAAAAGGCTTAAACCATAAGTCCATGACGGAATTATGGTGAACAGAAAATATTGTGCGAAAATTTAAATCATAAGTTATTATTTTTCAAATAATTGTGATTTTGAATTTTGCAAATCATTTTCTGGTAAGTAAAAAAACATACGCTCAGACTAAAAACCTATAAATCTTAGATTTTTATTTTATTTTTGACTTTTTAACGTTAAAAAATCAGAGAGCATGAGACATAATGAAAACCTAAGTTTAGAACAAATTCAAAACTTCGAAGGAAAATACCCTAAACAAATCTGGCCACTTTTCTTCTCTGAAATGTGGGAACGATTTTGTTTCTATGGCATGCGAGGTATGCTGATTTATTTTATGGTGACAGAACTGATGCTCAATGACTCAGTCGCCAATCTACAGTATGGAGCTACTCAGGCATTTGTGTACGCATTTACTTTCATTGGCGGCTTGTTTGCAGATAAAATTCTGGGATACAGAAAATCTCTGTTTTGGGGTGGAATATTGATGATAGCAGGTAGTTTGATTCTGGCAATTGACCCCAAGGCATATTTCTTTTTTGGTATCAGCTTTACCATCATCGGTACAGGATTTTTTAAGCCCAATATTTCAACTATGGTTGGTCAATTGTACAAAGAAGGCGACGCAAGGAGAGATGCAGGATTTTCATTGTTTTATGCCGGTATTAACATAGGAGCGTTGTTGGGAGGTTATCTGTGTATAGCAGTGGGAAAAGGAGAAATGTTGAGCAGCATTGTACCCGAAGCTCTAAGATGGAATGTAGCTTTTGGATTTGCGGCTATTGTGATGGTGATCAGTCTGCTTACATTTATCAATACTCAGAGATCTATGGGCGAAATAGGTTTGTCACCATTGTCTCACTTGACGGAAAAAAAGCGCAAAATAACGGAATGGGCAACGTATATTGGCTCATTGGTCCTGCTGCCTGTGATCATGATCATGGTATCCAAGACCGAATATACTGATTACTTTATGTACACTATAGGCCCGCTTACCTTGCTTTATTTGGGATATGAAATGATGTCGATGGACGTATCGGATCGTAAAAAAATGATGGCCGGATTGGTATTTATCTTCTTTAGTATCATCTTTTGGGCTTTTTTTGAGCAGAGTGGTGGATCGCTAAGCTTATTTGCAGCCAACAACCTGGACAATACTGTCCTGGGTATACCTCTTGATCCCAATGGTGTCAATAACTCGGCCAACTCTCTATTTGTCATCATGTTTGCAGCGCTTTTAGGAATCGTTTGGATTTGGCTGGCCAAAAGGAAGATGGAGCCAAACACATTGATAAAATTTGGTATGGCATTTATTTTTCTCGCAGGTGGATTCTATATTTTTTATAGTACCAGATTATTTGCTGATGCCAATGGGGTCACTTCACTTGATCTGTTTACGTTTGGATGGTTGATTATCACTTTCGGTGAGTTGTGTCTTTCACCTATCGGTATGTCCATCATGACCAAACTGGCTCCCCAAAGACTGCAGGCCATCATGATGGGTATGTGGTTTTTGGCAAGCGCATACGGACAATACTTTGCCGGAATTCTTGGTGCCAATATATCTGAAGCATCAGAAAATGCAGATAATTATAATAAATTGATATCATATACTGATGGTTACCAACAGTTGGCCATTTATGCTTTGATTGCAGGTGTCGTGCTTATCGCCATCTCACCGTTTGTTCGCAAATTGATGCAGGAAGTGAAATAGTTTTTGAAGTTTAACATATTTTTTATCAGATTTTGTAATACTATTTTTGCAAATATCGTTTATACCAAAACGATTTGTTTAGAAATGAAATATTACCACTTCTTTGTTGTTTCTGTATATTTTTTATTGATTCACAGTATTTCTTCTTTTGGTCAGTCAAATTTTGTCAATTCAGAGGAAGAGTTGGCTTACCATGCCGATGTAATGGCCAATGCCTCCGAAGGTAAACACCGAAGTCAGGCTATGAGTAAGTTCAATTCCATGTTTTTGGAGACCCTTGGTAAAAAGGGTTCTTATCAACACCAGTTTGATTCTCTGAAGTGGATTTCCAAGAAATCTCCGATAGACAGATCATTCAGGATTTTTACCTGGGAAGTAGCCGTAGCAGAAGGAGATGTTAGATATTTTGGGATCATACAGACATCTGATGAAAAATTGCATGTGCTCAAAGACAATTTTAAAAATATCGATGGTGGCCTCAGGGAAGATGAGTACGACAAAGAAACCTGGCTCGGTGCACTCTATTATCATCTGATGGAAAATACAACTTCCAAGGGTGAAAAATATTATTTGCTATTTGGTATCAACAGATGGGACAAATACGAAAACATCAAACTGATAGATGTACTCTTTTTTACAAGGGAAGGCAATCCTTATTTTGGTAAGCCGGTCTTCAGAACTCAGGTAGCCGGTCAGAAAGACGAACAAGTCAACAGATTATTGTTTAAATATGCTGCTGATGCTCAAATGACGGTCAATTATAATCCCGGCATGGAAATGATCGTTGTGGATAACCTGATCAAAAAGATGAGTCGTATACCCGGACAAGGGGAAACGCTAGTACCTGATGGCAGCTATGTCGGCTATGAACTAAAAGAAGGATATTGGACCCGAATAGACAAGATCGCTACTCAAATTATGGATGAGGCACCCAGGCCCAAACCTGTACTTGACCAAAGAAAGGGCAAAAAGATTAATGGAAATTAGTAGTTGGGAAATATATTGTGAACATAAAATATCATTCAAAATTTAAATTATAATTTATCGTAATCTAAATAAATAATGATGATTTTAAATTTTCGCATTCAATTATTAGTTTAGTATAACCGAGCTAAAGCAGGGAAAGTACTATGATAAGATCAACCCAATAGGACAATGATCTGACCCTAATTCCTGATCGAGGATAAATGCATCCTTGATATTTTCATTCATGCGTTCATCTACCAGAAAATAGTCAATGCGCCAACCAAGATTTTTGGCTCTGGCACCAAATCGAACACTCCAAAACGAGTATTGAACTTTTTCTGGATAAAGAGTTCTGAAAGAATCAATAAATCCTTTTGCCAGAATTTTTGTCATGCCATCAATTTCCACTTGTGTATAGCCTGATGTTTTGTTGTAGTTTTCCTTTGGTCTGGCCAAATCGATAGCTTGATGAGCAACATTGAAATCACCTGTGACGATGACATTTTTCTTTTTTCGCAAATCAGCAAGATAATTGGAAAAAGCCTCGTCCCATTCTCCACGGTAATCAAGTCTTTTGAGTCCTTCACCACTATTGGGTACGTAAACATTAACCAAATAGAAATCTTCAAATTCAGCGCAGATGACACGACCTTCATTGTCATGATCAGTGATTCCTATATCTTTTGTGACGGATATTGGCTCTTTTTTGGAGATGATAGCGACACCCGAGTATCCTTTTTTCTCTGCAGAATTGCTGTGAACGTAGTATCCACTCAATGATGAAAGTGCTTCTGTTACCTGATCATCCTGAGCCTTTGTTTCTTGCAGGCAGAAGATATCTGCATTCATATCAGCAAACTGCTTTAGAAATGTTCGCCCTACCACAGCACGGATTCCATTGACATTCCATGAGATAAGTTTCATATTTTATTTTTATTCGATTTTTAATTGTCAGATGGAATTCGCCGTAGCGAATAAAAAATAATCTTTGTGGTTTGTACCCTCCTGAACACTTTAGTCGGAAAGGTAAAATATACCATGATTATTTTTTATGTCGATTTCATGTGATTGTTTTGATCTTAAAAAGTCACAATGTTAACTCATTATAGCGAACTTTTGAAAAAAATTGGATAAAATAAAATGCCACTTAACGAGGCATATAAAATTAGAGTTACAGATTATTTATGCTTAGGGTTTCTTAAAGGCCTTCATTTTATACGCAATAATTTGGTCCATTTGTGCTTCGGATTGCTCTAAATTATGAATGATGTTTTTATAGTCGTTATCATCTCTGTTTTGTGAGAGTTTTTGTTTGATAGCTACTTCAGTAGGCATTATTTTGATACCCAATGCTCCTTTCATTTCTTTTTCAATGTAGGCTTGCCCCATTTTTTCAACTGATAATGGGCATTTTTGTGAAGCTTCATATTTTTGTGTCAACGTTGACAAATGGTGGTATAGCTCTTCATCAGACATAAATGTAACACTACCATATACTTGTACTGCTTCATAATTCCATGTGGAAACATTGATATGGTCATACCATGACGAAGAGATATAAGTGTGTGCCCCAAAAAAATCACAAAGCACTTCATCTTCTTTTTCAAGATATTTAGCAACTGGATTTGCTCTGCTGATGTGAGTCTCTAAATGGTACTTATTATTTGATTTTTCACTAAGTAAAAACATGGCTTTGGTCGATCTGATACGCTCTTTAAATGTAATCAGACTTGAAAATGAATTTTCACGGATGATTTCTTTCAATAAAAGGTAATCTTCTGACTTGAACAATTTTGGCAAATACACTTCAAAACATTTTATAAATTATAGAGTAAAACGCATATTTTTTTGGTTATCCTTCTGTTGTCTTTCGATAAACATAATGACTTGAAAAAGTGATACAAAAAAGATAAAACACCAGATTGAGGCATATTTATCTAAAAATGCCTAAATCATATTTGCGAATGCCCAATAGCAATTGCTGAAAATTGGTGTAGATTGTTGATTCCTTTAGAAAGGCAAATCATCAAAGTCAGCAGGTAAACCTCCCGATGTAAACTCGCTGTTTTCATCAAAAACCGGTGGTGCAGGAGGAACTGGTGCCGATGGGTGCTGAATAGCCTGAGCCTGTGATGTTGCCTTCTCCAATCGCCATGCATTCAGATTTGTAAAGTACTTTCCTTGCCACTCTCTGCCTCTCAGATCAAATGATACTTTCATCTTTTCTCCTTCCTGATATGTATCAACAAGGTTGCATTTGTCTTGTGTGAGTTGAAACTTCACGAATTGAGGATAAGTGTCCTCTGTGGTGATCACAAATTCGCGTGTCTGAAACGAACTTGATTTGCTTTCAATATCAAACTTTTTATGCAGTATGCCTTCAATTTCAAATGTCATGATTACTATTACTCTAAGTTTTGTTAAAAGTTTATGGTTTGACGAGTTGTTTTAAAAAAATCTATGATGATGCAATGATAATCAAATCAATCAATAAATTTGCATCAGGCCACTTATCATATGAATTTTAGTCACTATATGGATATTAGATCAATATGCTTTTGCAAAAACAACTCTTTTTTCAGAGGGTTTTCCGGAATACATACAAACTCCACTCTCCGACGGCATATCAAAAGGAATACATCTGATAGTTGCCTTTGTTTCTTCTTTTATTTTTTCTTCAGTTTCATGTGTCCCATCCCAGTGACAAAAGAAAAATCCACCTTTTGTTTCTAATTGTACTTTGAATTCGCTATAGTCGTCCACTTTGGTAAAGTGAGCTTCTCTATGACTTTTTGCTCTCTGAAACAGGTTTTCCTGAATCTCCTCAAGCAATTTTAATACATGATTCACTACATCGTCGAGAGAAATGGTTGCTTTTTCTTTTGTGTCTCGACGGGCTACTTCAATGGTATTGTTTTCGATATCCCTTTTGCCAAGACCAAGTCTGACGGGTACGCCTTTCATCTCATATTCTGCAAACTTAAAACCCGGTCTTTTGGTGTCATCAGTGTCTATTTTAACTTTAATGCCGTGTGCTTTCAGGGCATTACTGATTTCATTTGCTTTGCTTAGAAGTTCGTCTTCTGGCTTAGGTATAGGCACGATGACAACCTGAATAGGAGCAAGTTTGGGAGGTAATACTAAACCCTCATCATCTGAATGAGTCATAATAAGCCCACCAATCAACCTGGTAGAAACACCCCAAGAGGTCGCCCACACGTATTCGTTTTCGTTTTTATCATTGCTGAAAGTAACGTTAAATGCTTTGGCAAAATTCTGACCAAGGAAGTGTGATGTTCCCGCCTGCAGAGCCTTACCGTCCTGCATCAGAGCTTCTATGGTGTATGTATCATCAGCACCGGCGAAACGCTCATTTTCTGACTTTGCTCCTTTTATGACGGGCATGGCCATATATTCTTCGGCAAACTGCGCATAGACGTCATGTATTAAACGTGCTTCACTGATAGCTTCAGTTTTGGTGGCGTGGGCGGTATGTCCTTCCTGCCACAAAAACTCTGCTGTACGGAGGAACGGTCTGGTCCTCATCTCCCACCTGACAACATTGGCCCATTGGTTGATCAATATTGGTAAATCACGATATGATTGTATCCAGTCTCTGTATGTATTCCATATGATGGCTTCGCTGGTAGGTCTGACGATCAGTTCTTCTTCCAGTTGTGCTTCAGGATCCACCATGAGTTTTCCTGGATTATTCGGGTCGTTTTTTAATCTGTAGTGAGTGACCACCGCACATTCTTTGGCAAAACCTTCTGCATTTTTTTCTTCTGCTTCAAAAAGGCTTTTGGGAACAAATAATGGGAAGTAAGCATTGACATGCCCTGTTTCTTTAAACATTTTGTCCAACTGATCTCTCATGTTTTCCCATATCGCATACCCGTAAGGCTTGATGACCATACATCCCCTTACTGCTGAACTGTCTGCCAATCCTGCTTTCTTCACTATATCATTGTACCATTGAGAATAATTTTCATCCCGTGGTGTAATCTCCTTTGCCATGAGTTCTTTAAAATTACTTTTTAGTTAAAATATCATTAAACAATTACTTTGAGAAACTTATCTAAGTCATTAAACGTCATAATATTGTAAATAAGTCCATTGAAAAAATGTTATAGTTAAAAGAACAGTTTTACAAAAATGTTGAATTTAAAGCAAAAAAGTGTGGCTTTTCGATTCAAAATTTTGTCAAATTATAGCTTTGAAGTATAAAAAACAAACATTAACATAAAGAATGGATAACTTTAAAAGATTTTTAACGATTAATTTGGCGCAAAAGTAGTAAATTGCACTCGATTAATTCAGAAAGTCAGATTTATTGCGATCAAAAACTTTAAAATTAAAAATAAACAACATGAAAGCCCGAATTATTACCCGATTATCCTTAGCAGTTTTTTTACTGTCAAGCGGGTTAGCATCAGCTCAATTTGATGATTTGTATTATGACCACAAAAAAGACAAATCTTTTGTTGTAAAAAAACAACCTGTAGAAGAACAAGAGATCATCTACGACGATAGTGATGTTCGCGAGGGAGGATCTTATGATGATGATAACTTTGATGATTATGATTATGGTACCAGAATCAGAAGATTTCACAGACCAATTGTTCAGAATATTTATCACAGCAACTTTGACTCATGGTGGTACAATGACTACTACGACCCATTTTGGACCAATGATCCTTTTTGGCCGAATAATCGTTGGAATTCCTGGGGTAACAATGCCAGCGTTAATATATTTATAGGTTCTCCTTTTATTTCATTCAACAGATGGAACCGTTGGAATAGATGGGGAAACAGCTGGGCATCGTGGAACGATCCGTGGATGTATAACTCAATAGGAAATCCATGGGGCTGGAATAACTGGAATAGCTGGAACCGCCCTTGGGGCTGGAATAGCTGGAATAGCTGGAACAATTGCCCTACTGTCTGGAATAATGGCGGTGGCTGGAACAGTTGGAATAGCGGTAACACAGGAAGCGGATCAGAATCCAACTCAAAGTCATATGGTAGCAGGAAGGGAGGGTCGCTCTCTTCTGCTGTAGGCGGAAGGGATGCATCTCCAAGAAGAGAAAATGTGTCAGGAAATACCAGACAGGATACAAATATAAAAGGAGTAGAACAAAATGTTGAAACCAGATCATCAAGCAGATCAAATGCAAATAATGCTACATCCAGGACATATAAGGGAGATATTAAAAGCAGTAGTGACACAGATTCAAGGCGCGGAGGATCCATAAGTTCTGATAGTAGGAGGAGTGAATCTGTAAGGAATGAAGGCTCAACTTCATCAAGCCGCAGAAGTGCTGATTCTGGCTCATCAAGAGGAAATGATGTAAATATATCCAGATCAAACGAATACAGAAGCAGCAGCAGAATTTATGATTCAGGTTCATCATCGAGATCTTATGATTCCGGCTCATCAAGAAGTAGTAGTTGGGATTCCGGTTCATCCTCAAGAAGTTCTTCATCAGGATCTTCATCGAGGTCTTATGATTCCGGCTCATCAAGAAGTAGTAGCTGGGATTCTGGCTCATCCTCAAGAAGTTCTTCATCAGGATCTTCAGGTTCATCAGGTTCATCAGGTTCTTCAGGTTCATCAAGTGGAGACGGTGGAGGTGGCAGAAGTTCTCAAAGAGGTGGAGGCTAACAGATAGCGACATATATTCATAAAAATAGTACAGGGCTGAGATAATGTAGATTATTCAGCCCTTTTATTTAACAAGATTTTAAACACTATAAAATGAAAAATTTAATTTTACCCATCTTATTATTTTTAACCACATCACTATCATCACAAAACATTACTGACGTAGTAAGATGGTCATCAATAGACTATGTCGGTTCAGCAAGGACACTCGGTGTCGGTAGTTCTTTCGGAGCTATGGGGGGTGATTTTTCAGTGATCAATATAAATCCTGCAGGTATCGCCGATTATCGCGTTTCTGAGTTTATGTTTACTCCATCCATGAGAGCTTATAAGGCAGATGCTCAATTTGCCCAAAATACTTCTTCCAATCAAATAAAAAAGGAAGTACTTTAGGACTTGACAACCTGGGCTTTGTATTGTCCAGAAATCCTGGTAGTAATTGGACAAGTTCTAATTTTGCAATAGGGTATAGCAGAATTGCTGATCTTCAAAAAAACATACAGTTGTCTGGCAAAATTAAGGGCTCTATTACCACTTATTTTGCTGAGCAGGCCAACAACAAATCCACTGATGATCTGGATGAGTATATTGCGTATCCCGCCTATAATACCGGCGCAATTTTTGACTTTGATAAAGATAAATTCTATGACACTGACTTTGCAAATCCGGCACAGGAAGTATTTCGCAATCAGGATATTATACAGAAAGGAGGTATCAATGAACTGACATTAGGTTGGGCAGGAGAGTACAAAAGCAATATCAACTTTGGAATATCCGCAGGCATACCTTTTGCATCTTTTGAAGAGTTAAAAACATACTCAGAAACCGACCCTAATGACGAAATTCCTGTTTTCACAAGTTTGGAATACATAGAAAGGCTCAATACATCCGGAGTAGGTTTCAATTTTAAAGCAGGTTTTACATACAAACTGAATAAGAGGGTGAGATTTGCCGGCGCATTCCATTCTCCCACATGGTATAGATTCAATGATGATTACAGCACCAGTATGTCCTATACATTTTTTGATAAGAAATCAGAAACATATGACTATGACTCAGAGGATGGATCTTTTGAATACAAAATTACTACACCATGGAGAGCCGTAGGAAGCATAGGTACAACATATCGTATAGGCGATCTTGTTGGATTTGTCAATGCTGATGTTGAGCATTTGGATTATACAAACAGCAACTACAATGGTACAGCATTCAGCTCTAATGATGGTGAAAAAAAATGGACGAATGAAGTAAATCGGGATATACAAAGAAGGCTTGGAACCGCCACCAATCTGCGATTAGGGTCAGAAGTGGGTTATAAAAATTTAAGGGTGCGCGCAGGATACAGTTTTGAACGCACAGCTTTCAATGCCGATGATTTCTATAATAATAAAATATCAGCAGGTATAGGGTTCAGAGAAGATAATTTTTTTATTGACCTGGGTATCAGAGTTGCTCAATACAGTGAAGGGTACAATCCTTATGTTGTTTTGGATAGCAAGCTTGACCCATTGAGCGTGATTGACACAAGACGGACCAGAATGGCATTAACTTTAGGTTTTAAATTTTGACCAGTTTGTAATCATAAAAAGTTTTAATGAAAACTCAATAAATATTTGCAGAAAACAAACAGAGTTGTATCTTTGCGTCGCTTTTCAAGAAAGGCCACCTTTTGAAGTTATAAAATGCAGGGAGATTAGCTCAGTTGGTTCAGAGCACCTCGTTTACACCGAGGGGGTCGGGGGTTCGAGCCCCTCATCTCCCACCATATAGAAATTAAGAGTTGTCGAATAGTATCGGCAGCTCTTTTTTGATTCAAAGCATTGAGGTAGCATCGAAAAGAACAATTCTACTGCTTTCCTTTTATCCTTGTCAGTCCTGATTTTGCCTTGGCATGGAGGCTCGAAGTATAGCCGGCAGGGTCCAGATTGGTGCATTTTTCAAAATACTGGCGGGCTTTGGTATATTTTTTTTGTTGCTCGCATATCAAACCTGCCTGAAGGGATGAACTACAGGCATAGTACTTGCCCGGATCACTTTTGATGATGGTCAGATCATAATATTCAAGAGCGTCATGATAGTTTTTCAGCGCATCCATGACTCTGGCTAATCTGTAGTAATACTCACCGTCATGTATAGCATTTACAAATTTATTGCTATTGATAATTAGTAGATTCTGAGCTTTAGTGAAGTAGCCTCCGTCAAATAATAGTCTGGATTTCAGTAGTATATCGGTAGGAATCTGACTGGATTTGGCCTCTCTCAATGCCTGAATGTCTTCATCTATTAATGTTTCCCCAAATGCAGTTACATTTTTCATGTACTTTTTGTAGGCAATTTTATCTTGGTGTATAGCAAGACTACTCCATCCCATCTTTTGCCATGCTTCTTTGATATAATGTTTTCCTTTAAAGTTTTCCAAAAACCTAAGTATATATTTGTCAGCATCTCTATCAAGTCTATACAACTTATATTTGCCATACATAAAATCAAGGTAGTAAAACGGAAGGTACTCCAGGCCTTTGGGTCGTTCCTGAAGTATTTTTATGGCTTCATCATTTCTTCCGATCTTCTGAGCCATGGTGGCTTTGAGAAATGCGATCAGGGGATTGGTTTTGTGATCCATGTCATAGGTATCAAAAAGATGGTATGCTTCCTCTTTTTTATTGTTGGCGTAGAATAGTATATAGCTATAAAGAGCCACTATTTCTTCTTTAAATATACTGTTTTCTGCATGAGCTTTGGCAGCCAGAATTCTGATTTCTTTTGTCCCGGTTTCGATAGAACCATGGATTCCCATTATTTTTTTTACCCATCCTGGCACACTTTCAGATAGGGCGTGTACGATACTCAGGCTCTTATTGTTTTCGGCAAATGAAGGAAATTGTTCCCGGTTTTTTTTTAATAGATTGTATGCTTCGTACACGTCTGCCGCTGCATTGATTTTTTCTCCGAATTTTATTTTTAAAGTAGCCCACTGTAAGATTATCTCTGCCTGACAAAATAAATAATAAGGAGAATTGCTATCCGCTGCCTTAATTCTGTTAAGACGAATACTGCGATTTTTTAGTAATTGATTATATTTTTGCTGGTCTTCCTGTATAAAGAGAGTATAAAAATCAATATAGTTTTCGACATAATCAGCCATAGCGTTATTGGGATCATTCTTTTTAATTGTGGCTAATTTCTGTTGACCGGATTGTATCTTCAGAGTATTAATATCCCTGAATGCGTCTTTGAGTGATTGTGTCATCTCAAATCTGCCGCTTGCGGCGATATGCTGCATCGTCAGATTGAAAATGATAAAGAGTATAAGATTTCTGATGACAAGGTAAAAATCAGCCTTAAAGGGTTCAGGTGAAAATCGATTTTTACTAATGTTCATTAGGTAGGTATTAAAATAAAATAGTCAAAAACGTATTTTGGTACACATTTTTGACTATTTTTAAGCTGAAAAGAATTTTAAACTTCCTGAGGAGCTAGAATACTTTCATCTATGAGTACTCTTCCACAATGCTCGCAAGCTATGATCTTTTTCATGACACCGATCTCGATTTGCAATTGTGGTGGTATTCTATTGAAACAACCTCCGCACGCACCTCTTGCAACTGTTGCTACAGCCAATCCATTTCTATAGGTTTTACGGATTTTATCATAAGATGCCAGAAGTCTTGGTTCGATGTCTTTACGTGCCTTGTCAGATTCTTTTTGAAGTTTCACTTCTTCTTTCTCTGTTTTTTCGATGATTTTCTGAAGTTCCAGTTTTTTATTTTCCAGATCCTTGTTTCTTTGGTTGAGCTTGGTATCAAGGCTTGATAAAGCTTCATCTTTGCTTTCTTTAGCAGTTACCGCTTCTCTGATTTTTTTCTGAGATAATTGGATTTCCAGTCTTTGAAGTTCTATCTCTTTATTAAGTGCGTCAAACTCTCTGTTGTTTTTGACATTGTCGAGTTGTTTTTCGTACTTTTGGATCAGTGCTTCAGATTCTTTGATATTGGTATTGTGTCTGAGGATTTCAGCATCGATTTCCGATATTGAGTTTTGCATCTTGGTCAATCTGGTTTTCAAACCCGTAATTTCATCTTCCAGGTCTCCGACTTCAATGGGTAACTCGCCTTTCAAAATACCTATTTCATCCATTTTGGAATCTATGAGTTGAAGGGAATGAAGGGCTCTTAATTTGTCTCCTATACTTTGTTCTTTAGTAGCTGCCATAAGAAATTATTGAAAATATTTTATTGGGTTAGTGATTACTTTTGTACAATGGGGTGCAAAGGTACTAAAATTATTAATTATTAGGTTATAAAGTAGTTCTATTGTATATTTTTCGCTCTCAAAATGTCCGATATCTGCTATGATTATCTCTTTTTCGGCATCAAAATACTCGTGATATTTAAAATCTGCAGTAATAAATATGTCAGCCTGTTGGTTTTTGGCATCAGCTAAGAGAAAGCTTCCTGATCCACCGCATACTGCTACTTTGTGAATTTGAGACTTACATAAATCCGTATGTTTGATGACGTGCAGTTCCATTTTATCTTTCAGAAAACTCAAAAAAGACCTTATTTCCATCGGTTTATGTAACAACCCGATCATCCCTGCTCCAACAGGAAAACCATTGAATAAAGTATCCACTTTCGGTGCTAAGAGTGTTGTGTTTACTAAATCAAGTTTTTCGGCAATTTTAGTATTTACACCTGAAATGAACACATTGTCAAGATTGGTATGAATAGCAAAAATGGAAATATCATTTTTAATAGCTTTTATGACCACTCTTTCGATATAACTATATCCATTGAGTTTCTTAAGTCCCCGGAAAATGATCGGGTGATGGGCTATAACCAGATTGCAGCCCAATTCAATGGCTTCATCTATGACTTCTTCAATAGCATCAAGGCAGATCAGAACACCTTTGATTTGTTCGTTTTCATTACCTACTATAAGACCTGCGTTGTCGTAAGATTCCTGAAACTTCAGAGGTGCAGTAAGATGCAGGAAGTCAGTAAGTTCTTTGATTTTCATGATGATGATTATGGTTTTCTGTAAAATGCTAATGATAGTCTGTCATAATATTCCGGCAATTCCATTTTATACTTTTTGGGAAATGTAAAAAAAATCGTCACATGTACTGTTTGCAACGGAAGGTTTTCAAACCCTGCTTGTCGACATATTGATGCCTTATCCCAGCCGGTAATACTTTCCAAATCTTCCCAGGTATGTTCCGAAAATACAGGGAATTCAGCTTTTTTATTTACGTAAATTGCTGCATCTGCATAAGCATGATAAGCTATGTTATAATAAAGGTCAGGTTTGATAACGGCATTGACGAGTTGTTCCATGGATA
Source organism: Saprospiraceae bacterium (assembly GCA_016713025.1). NCBI lineage: Bacteria > Pseudomonadati > Bacteroidota > Saprospiria > Saprospirales > Saprospiraceae > Saprospiraceae bacterium. Next base: position 417,828 of record JADJPZ010000002.1, read on the forward strand.
GTATGATGACTCCGTCTTCTGTGTCTGTCTCCACATTGTGCAAAAAAGGATATCTTGGGCTTGGAAATGGATGTTTGTACAAAAATACCCTGTCGACATCACCAATAAGATAATCTTCCATACCAAGAGTCATATTAACACCATGTGCTGCCACCATACACTTGATATCTTCCGGTACCTCACGCATCTCCTTGCCTGCTGATTGAAATAGTCTTCCATTGAGATATAAACCCAACCTATATTCAAATCTGTGACGAAGATCGTCATCCATTGTTTTGTAGGGCTGAAAATGCCTGGACAACCACTCTTTTAATTTCGGATCAAAGGGTACGGGATATTTGGTCAGCCACCAATGATCAATGACACCATGAAATGTGTAAAGTGCCACCAAAAGTGCGACCGGTATAACAATATATACTGATAAATGATTGCCTGAACTCCAGCCGTAATACAGCATAACGGCAAAGATTAAAATGAATGGAAGTGATAGTACTTTGGTAATCGAATGTATTGTCACGCTGATGTTTTAATCTTGAGTAGTTTCAACGCAAAAAGTACAATTAAAAGTATAAAGGCAAGCCTTAAAATGATTTCATTTATTTAGGATCAAAACGACTTCTCTGACCATTCATTGTCAATTTTGTTTCAAATTGCACCTTCCAGACGAGCTATTTCATAAAGTATAAGTTAGAGTATGTTATTATGAGTAAGATTATATTTGTTTTACTTAGTTTGTTCCGGAAAGTTTAAACATACTTTTAGTAGATAGTAAACTTATAATTTACAGAATGGTTGTAGATATAAACACGCCATGTTCAAAATCAAAAACAATGCTCAAAAGTATATTAAAAACCTTGCAGGAAACCACAGATGTAATAGTAGAAAAGGCGACTGAACTCAATGATGTTGCTAAAGAAAAAATTCATGACGCCAAAGAACTTACAAAAGATAAAGTACTTTCACTCATTGAAGAATGGATTGTCATATTGCCAAATCTGACTCGTTCCGGATTTCACATTTCTTCATTTGGGGTAAATATGTCTTTAAATCCGTGCTTGATGGTGGAAATGATGGGAAAAACTTCAGATTTTGATGAAGAAAAACTTCAAATATTGATGGAGGAATTTAAAAATGAAAAGTCTGTAAGGTTGCTTTTGAATGCTATTAAATCAACCATTTTGATGCACAAAAAAGCAGGATTACCTATAAATGATGAATTGATAGTAAAACTTGATGTAAAACTCTCTCCCGAGATAAAAGTCTATATCGGAAAACCAATTACATTATGAAATTAATTGTCAAAGAATTATGGATCTATCCGGTCAAAAGCATGGGTGGTATCAGTATGTCTGAAGCAAAGGCATTAAGAGCAGGCTTTGAATATGATAGACGATGGATGCTCCTCGACCATGAAAATAAGTTCATCACACAAAGGCAAGTACCTGAACTGGCACTCTTTAAGACCAGTATCAGTGATGGGCAACTGACACTGACCTACAACAATCATTCATATCATATCAGAGTAGATGAACATACCTCTGAAAATATAAACACCAATGTATGGGAGGATGACGCATCGACGATGAGAGTTAGTCCTTTGGTTGATGAATGGCTAGGAGATGCACTAAAAATGAAAGTCAGATTGGTGAAGATATGTAATGAACAATCGAGAATCCACCACAATAAAAATCACGATATCCATCTTCCGGTAAGCCTTGCTGATGGTTATCCTTATCTTGTGGCAGGGACAGCAAGCCTTGACTTGCTAAATAATAAACTTGATGCACCTATACAAATGAGTCGTTTCAGACCAAATATTGTAGTTGTAACCACGGAAGCGCATGAAGAAGATATATGGAAAGAGTGTAAGACCGGAACTGCAGAATTTCTGAATATGAAACCTTGTGGCAGATGTACGATGATCACTATCGACCAAAATACAGCACAAATCAATAATGAGCCTCTCAAAATTTTAAACCAATACAGAAAATCTCTAAATAGTGTACTTTTTGGTACTAACATGATGTGTACCAAAGATGGTTTAGTCACTGTTGGGGATGAGATGATGATACATGGAACATCTCGCGGGTAGTTACTGACTAACAGAAATTGAAAAGTCAAATACGAAAATAGATAACCTTATAATATTCAAATGTTTTCCAACCTTTCCCATGCCTAATCCGCAGACTGGCCTAAAGAAAAAACTCCTTCATTACCAATTTTTGTCCTGACGGTCTGGGATTTGAAGACATCCAACGTGGTAAAAAGCAAAACTGTGACCAATTTATTTAACACAAAATTAAACTTTGAGTCCACTCCGAAAAGTATTTAATAATTGATTCACAAATATAGTATAAAAAAGAACATATGTTTTAAATTTGTGATATCAAAATAACTTTAATCCGGATGCTAAAAAAATCATCAAAGCACCTACAGTTGGATATGTTTTCAAGCCCTGTTTCATTATTTAGTGGCAAGGTACAAACAGTGTATGAAAATCCTGATGCCTGGCATAATCTATTTCGCAAAGAAGTGATTATGCGCATAGACGAGGAGTTGTTCAGTCCTTTATATAGTGATAGTCAAGGCAGACCAAATGCATCCATACGAGTAATGATAGGGATGATGATATTGAAGGAAGCAGATGGTTTGAGTGATGAGAAGATATTTGAAAACTGTAGATTCAACTTGTTATATCGAAGTGCATTAGGGTTATTAAATTTAAGCGACACCATACCTACAGAATCCACTTACTATCTATTTCGGCACAATGTAGCAGCTTATGACAAGGAAAACGGAAAAAATCTATTTGCAGAAGTATTTGCCCAGACGACAAAAGGATCAATGTATTGAATTTGGAGTAAGCGGCAAGAAAATAAGAATGGACAGTAAGTTATTGGGAAGTAATATAGCATGGTTGAGCCGTTACGAATTGATACATAAAACGTTAGAGCTTTATTACAAGGAAATAAAAGACAATGCTCACTTAGAAGCTACACTTAAAGAGAAGCTGGAAGACGCACTAAAAATGCAAGGAGACAAAGTAGTGTACACCCATACGAGCCAGGAAGTTAAGAGTAAATTAAAAGAGTTAGGTACCCTGATATCGAAAGTATTAGAGGCTAACCGAAGGCTCACAAACAGACAGTTACAAAACATTACAAAGAGTATTCACCGAACAGTACGAGATCACCGAAGATAAAATGATAGTAGCCAAAGAAAAAGAATCCATATCGGCGCAGTCTGTGCAATCGCCACACGATACCGACAGTACCTACCGTAGCAAAGGGAGGTAACGATGGACAAAAAAACAAGAAGTAAAAGGCTACAGTGTGAATGTAACGGAGACATGCGATGATGAAAATCTAAATTTAATTACGAATGTCAATGTTAAAGTAGTAAGTACTCCTGACACTGACTTCTAAAAGAAGATACCGAAAAAACACAGGAAATCATATCAGATAAGATAGAATCAGTGTATGCAGATGGTGCCTACCATAGTCCCGAAAATCAAAACTATTGTAAAGACAACGATATAGACTTAAACCTACAAGCAATACAAGGGCCAAAGGAAGATACGAGTTGGAAATGACGGAAGACCAAACATTGCAAGTAAAAGATACACAAACTGGTGAAGAAGTAGAAAGTATAAAAGTAATCAGTAAAGATGGTACTGAAAAATGGCGAATAAAGACAGGCGAATCATACAGATATATCACGCAAAAAGAAATAGATACCTACCAGATCAGGAAGAAAATAGAATCTACACCAAAAGAAGAAATACAGAGAAGAAACAATGTTGAAGCCACCATATTTCAGGTAAGTTATCACTACCCCAATGCAAAGAGTAGGTATAGGGGATTAAGCAAACATCAAATGTGGGCCAACATGAGATGTTTATGGGTGAACTTTGTCCGAATCGTAAATTTTGTGACAGAAAATGGCCAAAACTTGCCAAATATTGCCCTAAATTTCATCAAAACAATTGTGATGGTCTATACGAGGCGTCAGATTATAAAAACCTTATTTCAAGATGTCAATTTTTTATCCCGTCAGCCCAAGAGTACTATTTTATGCGATTTTTAAAAATAGAGCTTTTCGGAGCGGACTCAACTTTACAATTGAACTGCAATAGTTTTAAATTGTATTGTGATAGCATTACTATTAAATCGGTTAATTTTACTCTTATGAATTATACTTTGTTTCGTTTTTCTCCCAATATCAAAAAGGATACATATCTTAAGGACCCTTTTAGCAGTGAGCTCGGTCATAACATCATCAGAGAAAGTGTGAATATGATCGATGAAATTGGTTTTGAAGACTTTACTTTCAAAAAATTGGCTTTTCGAATCGAAACTACAGAAGCTACCATTTATCGATATTTTGAAAATAAGCAAAAGCTGCTTATGTATCTCACTTCCTGGTATTGGTGTTGGATAGAATATCACCTGGCATTAAAAAACACTAATATCCAATCGCCGGTTGAAAGACTTCAGAATGCAATCAGAGTAATAGCCCATTCTGAAAACTATGAAAACGAGCAACTTGACATGCAACGGCTTTTTAATATCATCTGTCTTGAATCATCAAAGTCTTATATGATCAAAAATGTAGATGATATGAATAAATCAGGATTGTATTTTAATTATAAAAAGATCGTGGGACATATCAGTGACATTTTACTTGAAATCAATCCGGAATACAGATACCCTCACATGCTGATTTCTACTATGATTGAAGGTGTCCACCATCAAAAATATTTTTCGATTCATCTTCCGTCACTTACTGACAAACGCGAAAATGAAGACTTTATTTATGATTTTTATACCCAAATGACCTTTTCAACAATATCTAAATGACACAGAATACGTTTACACCATTACAGCGATTTTTCAGAATGTTGGAGCCAAATGGTAAAGCCATCAGAAATCTCTATATATTCGCTATCATCAATGGACTGATTGCCCTGAGCCTTCCGCTGGGTATTCAGGCGATAATCAACCTGATACAAGGGGGAGAAATTTCTGCCTCCTGGATACTATTAGTAGCTATAGTGCTTTTAGGATATTTGTTTAGCGGGGTATTGCAAATTGTGCAATTGCGCATTACTGAGGATTTGCAAAAGGATATATTTATCAGGTCTGCGTTTGACTTTGCCTATCGTATCCCCAGGATAAAAATGGAAGTACTTGAAAAACATTATGCCCCGGAACTAATGAACCGTTTTTTTGATACCATCACTATACAAAAAGGGGTTGCTAAAATTTTGATGGAATTTACAGCAGCGGCTTTATCTATTTTATTCGGGTTGATCCTTTTGTCTTTTTACCATCCATTTTTTATACTCTTTAGTATTTTAGTTGTCCTGATTGTTTTTGTTTTGGGCAGATACATATTTCACAGAGGCCTTCGTTCCAGCATTACGGAATCCAAGTATAAATACAAGGTTGCCTTCTGGCTCGAAGAAGTAGCCCGTACCAATACAACGTTCAGACTTTCATGCGACGGTTCACTACCTGTTAAGAAAACGGATGAGCTGGTTTCGTCCTATATTGATGCCAGAGAAGTTCATTTTGGGGTTTTACTGCGACAATATTACGTCTTTTTGATTTTCAAACTTTTGATCGCAGCAGGATTTTTGCTTCTTGGAGGTATCCTGGTCTTCAACCAACAGATGAATATAGGACAGTTTGTTGCCGCTGAAATTATTGTGCTATTACTTATAAGCTCGGTCGAAAAACTTCTGCTCATCATGGAAAACATTTATGATCTCCTTACCTCTATAGAAAAGATTGGCCAGGTCATGGATATGGATCTGGAAAATTCAGATTCCGCATCCATTCAGGATGTAAACAAACCTGAAGGACTATCTGTAAATATCAATCAGCTTTACTTTAAGTATCCTGATGACAATGAATACAGTTTGAAAGGTCTTAATCTGAATATTGATGCCAATGAACGCGTTTGTATTACCGGTTCCAATGGTAGTGGCAAGGCGACTTTGCTTAAACTCATGACAGCATTTTTGAACCGCAAAGAGGAACAATTCTCTACGACAATATCCCTTTGAAAAATTTTAATGTTACAGAGCTTCGCGGCATCATTGCTGAGTGTATCACACAGGACAGAATTTTCGACGGAACTTTGTTGGAAAACCTGACTGTTGGAAAACAATTTAAACTTGAAAAAATCGGTGAAATCCTCGATCAGGTAGGACTGGCTTCGTTTGTCCAACAATTGCCTGAAGGGTATTCCACCAAAATTGGTCCACAGGGAAGAAGGTTGCCCGGAAGTATATCTCAAAAGGTCATATTGGCCAGAAACCTGCTTAAAAACCCAAGGCTTCTTATTATTGAAGATATTTTTAAAAATCTGGAAAGGAAAGAAAAACTTGATTTATTTAAAACCGTCCTGGATACTAACAAATCCAAAACTATTGTCATTGTATCCAAAGACCCTGATATCATGAAGCTTACTGACAAAGTAATTACCCTGGAACAAGGAGAAGTTTCAAAGGTGGTTTTAAACTCCAAAAAATAAAACATATGTTAAACCTATCCGATAAAAGCATCAACCATCTTATAAAAAAGGACCAGCACAAGTCTTTAAATAAAATCACGGATCTGTACCGCTATAGTCATGACAGATTGGTGAAAATTTTAATCGCCATGTTTTTTTTGGTTCTGCTATTAATGTTTATGCCCTGGACCCAAAACGTCAGGTCAAAAGGTCAGCTTATTGCACTGAATCCTGAGCAAAGGCCCCAAACCATTCAATCAGTCATAGCCGGTAGAATCGAAAAATGGTATGTCGCCGAGGGACAATATGTCAATAAAGGAGATACGATTCTGAAGATTTCTGAGGTTAAGGATGAGTATTTTGATCCTGAACTTTTGAACAATACTCAACTCCAGCTGGATGCGAAGGAATACTCTAAATTGTCTTATGAAGAAAAAGTGAAGGCCCTTGACAATCAAATCAGTGCGCTCAAATCATCATTGGATCTCAAAATACAGCAAGCCAAAAATAAAGTCAGACAGAATGAACTCAAAGTAACTTCAGACAGTATTGAGTATATGGCTTCAAAGGTCAATTTTAGCGTAGCCAATGAGCAGTATGAGCGATTCAAAACGCTTTTTGACGATGGTCTCAGATCTCTTACTGACCTGGAAAACAGGCAAGTGAAGATGCAGGAGGCACAGGCAAAGCTGATATCACAGGAAAACAAATACCTGACTTCAAAAAACGAATTGCTCAACAACCGTATAGAACTCAACAGTATTCAGGCAGATTATCGGGACAAGATAGCTAAAGCAAATTCTGATAAGTTCTCAGCCATTTCCGGAAAATTTGATACTGAAGCAGCCATCAATAAAATCCAAAATCAATATAACAGTTATGAAGTGCGTACATCACTTTATTACATTCTGGCACCTCAGGATGGATATGTTACTCAGGCCCGACAGACTGGATTGGGTGAAACCATCAAGGAAGGCGCTGAAATAGTAAGTATCATGCCATCAAAATATGATCTTGCTATTCAAATGTACATCAAGCCTCTTGATCTTCCGCTGTTTGAAAAAGGTCAGAAAGTCATGATTCAGTTTGACGGGTGGCCGGCGATCATCTTCTCCGGATGGCCGGGAGTGTCTTTTGGTACTTTTGAAGGAAAGGTATTGGCTATGGATAATTTTACTTCAGATAATCAACTTTACAGGGTTCTGGTCATCCCTTCTCCCGGTAGTCCAAACTGGCCTGAACAACTTAGGGTAGGCGCCGGAGTAAAGACGATTACTCTTCTTAAAAATGTTAGTGTGTGGTATGAAATATGGAGACAAATCAATGGATTTCCGCCGGATTATTACAAAGTAAATCCAACAATGATTCAAAAAGATGAGAAAAAATAGAAATCAGGAAGTGCACATGTAGTGGTTAACTATTGTTGCCTTTTTATTTTTAACTTTCAATACAAATAGCCAGGCGGTGGTATTGCATCCCGATACTTTTCTAACGGATGTGGTCAGATTTCACCCTTTGGCCAACAGGGCTAAATTAAGAAACGATATGGCTGCAGCAGAACTGTTAAAGTCCAAAGGATTGCTCGATCCTTCTTTAAACAGCAATGTTCAGCAAAAATATTTTGCAGATAAAAATTATTATAGCCTGATCAATGGAGAACTGAAGATTCCGACATTTTACGGTATCGACTTCAAAACAGGATATGATCTCAACAGGGGTGTGTTTTTAGGTCCTGAAAACAGTACTCCCGACAATGGTTTGATATATGCCGGCATTTCATTACCGTTAGGGCAGGGTCTTTTGATAGATGAAAGAAGGGCTGCTATTCTCAACGCGCGCACCGGGCTTGAGATCGGCAGACTGGAAGAAATGGATATCAAAAACGAGTTGCTATATAATGCATCATACCAATATTGGCAATGGTTCAGAGCATTCAATATCTTAAATATCCTTGAAGAAGCCAATTCAGTGGCATCACAAAGATACGATGCGGTTAAAAATTTTGCCATCAATGGAGACAGACCTGCTATTGATACAGTCGAGGCAGGTATTCAGGTCCAAAATATACGTGTTTCCCTTATTGCTTCGCAACTTGACTTCCAGCAGTCACAAAATACGCTGGCCACTTTTTTATGGAATGAAAACGGTGTACCTGAAAGTACCTTTGTCAATAATATGCCTCTCAATACCGATAGTGTCTTCAATAGTCTGGAAAATGATCTGGGCAACCTTATTAGCGGTTTAAATATCAATACACACCCTTATCTGGGTCAACTCAGAAATAAACTTATTCAGCTGGACATGGACCTGAAAATGAAAAAAGACAAACTCAAACCCAGATTAAATATTCAGTATAATCCCCTTTCAGAAGCCATAGGAAGTCGTACAATCACAGATTACAATATCAATAATTACAAATGGGGCCTTGAGTTCAAAATGCCACTATTTCTGCGCAAGGAAAGAGGAGATGTAAAAATGGCAGATCTCAAAATCAAAGATACAGAACTTGACTTGAAGCAAAAAACCATCGAGCTTGAAGCTAAATTAAGTAATTATATCGCTGAATGGAGTAACACCAGAAATCAGATGGAAAATTTTCAGATAGTTGTCAATCAATACAGACAAATGCTTGAAGCTGAACGGCGTCTTTTTGATCTCGGAGAGAGCAGTTTGTTTCTGATCAATACCAGAGAACAGGCATACATCCAGGCTAATATAAAACTTACTGAGCTCATAGCCAAAAACAGAGTAGCTTATTACAGTATTTGGTATTTTGCAGGCAGGATGGCGGAAATATTGCCCGATTAAAATTTAAAATCTTCTGAAGTTATGAACACACAACAGATTCAAATAATTGAGACAATCATAGTTATATGCGTGTATATACTTTTGTATTTTATCACTAACATAATCATTAACAACACTTTAAAAAACACTCAACTACAAAGGCCCAGACGTAAAATCATCGTCAAAGCAATCCATCTTTTTACTACAATAGGTGCCATTGTGTTGCTTGCAGCTATTTGGGGCTTGAATCAAAATGAAATTGCTGTATATGCCGGCACCATTCTGACTGCATTAGGAATAGCTTTTGTCGCTCAATGGTCACTGCTGTCAAATATCACCTCGAGTATCCTTTTATTTTTTAATCACCCTTTGAATATTGGTGACCGGATCAAAATACTAGCTAAGGAATGGCCCATTGAAGGTGAAATCACAGACTTAACCTATTTTTATATACATCTGATAACAACAGATGGAGATATAATTACCATACCCAATTCCATCCTCCTTCATACACCGGTTTCAGTAATAGTTAAAAAATAAAACGGATTACTTTTTTAATCCCTGATGTTAGAAATGTAGCAGATTAATAGGAAATTTAAATCCCATTTATTCAAAGTGGGTATATTGCAGTTTAAATAAAAACCATATGAATGCATCGTCTATTTTTTCTTTTGGAAACTCCTTTGTATTGATTGGCTGGATTCTTCTCGTTTTCCTGCCTGATTGGAAATATACACATGTACTTATTTTAAATGGTGTTGTAGTGTTTTTTGCGATATTGTATAGTTATTTAATAGTCAGGGATATCGGGAGTTTTGATCCAAATAGTTTCAATACTTTGGCCAATGTAAAAGCCCTGTTTCAGAATGGTGATGCTGTTGCAGCGGGTTGGTTGCATTATCTTGCTTTTGATCTTTTTGTCGGGGCATATATCGTCAGAGAGTCAAAAAAGCTGGGTATATCGAGATGGATTTATACCCTGATACTGCCATTTGCATTTATGTTTGGGCCTGTAGGCTATCTTCTTTACTTTATGACTAAAACAATTCAAAACAAAAGCATGGCAGTAGGTTGAACATAGCGAAACCCAATTAATATGCTCTGTTTTAACAAAAACTTAATTTATTGTTTACCAACCAAAGAGCCATGGCTTGCGTCTTTATGGTAAAATCTAATTTTTATGAAGAACTTTTTTTTAATCATGATGATAACCATAGGTTTGGGGTGCAGCGAAGACGACATTTGTGTCGAAAAGTTGAAAGATGGTTGTGTATGTACCACACAATACGATCCCGTCTGTGGTTGCAATAACAAAACTTACGGCAATGCTTGTGAAGCTGCCTGTGCTGGTATAGAAGTATCTTATACCGGAGAGTGTAAAAAATAAATATTATCCTTTCAAAAACGTGTTGCCATTAGTGTATCCCTCTGTCATTTGGAACAAAGTAGTCGAGGCATACAAATTGATTAGCTGTTCTTTTACTGGTTTGTATTGATGGTGAAAAGGACACGGCTGAATTTCTGAGCACTCTTTGAGGCCAAGACTGCACCTGTTGAGGATATTGCCGTCAAAAACTTCGATAATCTGATACAGTGATATAGATTTTATTTTTTCCAGATCTACATTGAATCCGCCTCCTGGACCTTTGGATGACTGTACTATCCCTTTTTTAACTAATTGACGAATGATTTTGGCTGTAAACGCTTCAGGTGATTCTATCATCCTGGCTACATCCTGCAAATTTGGTCTTTTCCCCTTGATGGTTTGACAGCAGATATAAATACAGGAGCGAATCCCATATTCGCAGGTTTTTGAAAACATAAAAGTTGACCTTTATACTTTTTTATTTTTAACTGCAGGCTTGGCAGTATATCCCCTGTCTTCAATGATGGAAATGAGTTGTGATAGCTTAATTTTTGACTCATCAAAGGTGATCGTGCTGATACCTGTATCCAACTTAGTTTTGCTTTTTACTACACCTGATACCGTTTTAAATTTTTTATCGATACCATCAGCACATCCTTTCTGACAAGTCATGCCATCTACTGCGAGTTCTACTGTTTTGATGGTTGCTGCAATAGCTTCTTTATTGCTTTTGTTAGCAGTATTTTGTGCAACAACTGACAAATTATTCATCACCATCAGTAAAAAAGCAAAAGAAATTAGTTTGAGAGTTTTCATTGCAAATGTTGTATATTTTAGAAAAAGTAACAACACTTAACAAAAAACAACTCCCTTTTGTTTAATTTGACTTGGCTTATCAATACCTTTGTTTGTTGTTTTAACCATCGGATTTAATCAATGAAAACAAAAGTATCAATAAAAGGGGCCGAGTTTTATGCTTTTCATGGTTACTATGAAGAGGAAAGGAAAGCCGGAAATACATTCATTCTGGATGCGGAAGTGGAGTTGAAATCATTTGACTCTATAGATGATAATATCAAAGATACTGTCAACTATGAGCAAATCTACACTATCTGTAAAGAGGAAATGGCTCATACCCGAAAATTACTAGAGACGGTAGTATTCAGTATTGTAAGCAGGTTCAGGGATGAATTTGAAAACATAGTATCAGCCAAAGTGAGATTAGAAAAATTAGGACCACAATTGGGAGGAAAAGTGGAAAAGTCAGTCATCGAAATGGAAATATAACTGACCTTATTGGTTTTGGAAAGGTTTTAAGCAACGACACCAACATGCATTATTCAAAAAAGACACTTAAGGAATCTATTATCATTCTGGCTGCAGAAAAAGTATTTGGAGAAGTTGGCTTCAAAAATGCCAAAATGGAAGATATTGCCAAAAAAGCAGGAATCACCAAAGTCACACTCTACACCTATTTTCAGTCCAAAGAAAACCTGTATCTCGCAGTGACATTCAAAGCTTTGCAATTGCTGATAGAACAATACTATCAGACGATCGACAGATATAAGGACGAAAAAGGAATTGACAGCGTTCTGGCTTTATTAGAAACATTTATGACGTTTTGTGAGCAGAACTATCTGTACTCAGAAGCGCTGTTGGTATATTTTGCGATGATCAGATCTACTTCTTCAGGTTCTGATGAAGCCAAACTTACCGATGCCGTCAAAGACAGCTTATATTATGTTAAATTGCAGGATATGCACAATCTTCCGTTCAAGCTTACTGTAAAAGAGATAGAGAGAGGGAAAATTGACGGCAGTATATTGTGCTCTGTTGATCCCATGTTGGCAACACTGTTTGGCTGGACGTCAGTAGTCGGTTATGTAAAAGTCATAAGCGCATCAGGAAAAAATGCCACACCATTTTTCAATATAAGTCTTAAAGAACTCAAAGACCTCAATCTCAAGATCACCAGACAAATGTTTTTAAACAAAAATATCTGACATACCGTGAAGATCTTAATATATGGACACAGAATAAAAGATGAAGATGAAGTTTCTTATTTCAGACAATTATTAGAAGCTTTAACGGAGTCCGGTATTGATCAATTTATCTTCGGACCACTTAAAACAGAACTAAGTCATCGTGGGCTAAGTGTAGATCATGTATCTGAGTTATCGACCTACGAAGAAATAAAAAATGAACTTCCTGATTTTGTTTTGACGATGGGTGGAGATGGCACGATATTGCATGCTGTGACGATGGTGAGAGATTCAGGTATCCCTATATTGGGTATCAACCTTGGAAGACTTGGATTTTTGGCAAGTGTTGAAAAGAAAATTATCAGGAGAGCCATTCAATACCTGTTTAAGAAGGAATATACGATTGTTTCAAGATCCCTATTGGGTCTGTCCAGCAATATTCCTGTTTTTGAAGATTTCCCATTTGCTTTGAATGACTTTACGCTCAATAAGAGAGATACTTCATCAATGATTACTATTCACATGTTTATTGATAATGTATTGCTCAATTCTTATTGGGCAGATGGAATCATTATCAGTACACCTACAGGATCGACGGGGTATTCATTAAGTTGTGGCGGTCCGATCATTTTTCCTGATTCAAAGACCCTTATCATTACTCCTGTCGCACCGCACAATCTTAATGTCCGCCCAATAGTTATTCCCGATTTTCATAAAATTTCTTTGAAAGTAGAGGGCAGAACAGATAGTTTCATGAGTACTCTGGACTCCAGATATGAGACCATCACAAAGGATCACAGAATTGAAATTACAAAAGGTCACTTCCGGATAAACTTCGTTCAACTAAAGGGACATAGTTTCATGAAAACCATCAGCGAAAAACTGTTATGGGGAATTGATAAAAGAAACTGATTTGTTAAACCTAAAAATCTAAAGTAAATAAAATAACTACATATAATTGCATTATATTTGTACTAAATCTATCATCTCAATAATTTAATTTTTCTTCTGATATTTGATGACATACAAAATTTTCATGATAAAATCATCAAGGAGACATTCTCCAAACCTGCCTTGGCCAAAGAGTATTTTCGTCAATTCCTGCCTGAAAAATTGAAAGAACTGATCGATATAGAATCCATGACTATAGAAAATGGATCATATCTTACCGATGACATGAGAGAATATTTTGCAGATCTGCTTTTTAGGTTCAAACTAAAGCTTACGGGAGAAAAATTGGTCATTTCACTTTTGTTTGAACATAAGGCAAACCCTGATAAACATGTATTAATTCAAATAGGGCACTATATTTTCTCACAATGGGTGAAAGAATTGAGAAATAAACAAAAAATAATTCCTATTATCCCGATGATATATTATCAGGGGAAAAAAGAATGGGAAGTGCCAAAAATAACAAACCTCTTTAATGCGTACCCTGAAGAAATTCTGAAATATTTACCTACATTTGACTATATCTTTTTTGCTATAAACACACTAACAAAACAACAGCTGGATGAAGTGACAGATGTGATGCTAATGATTGCTCTCGCAGGTCATAATCCAAACATGGACCTTGTTTCTCTAATAAATAAACTTAATGATATCAAGTCTCTAAAGCGCATTGATGAATCAGACAGGAACTTTATAAAACATATATTTGTTTACAAACTGTGGACTTCTAAAACAAATAAAAAAGAAGTATTGTCATTAGTAAAATCACTTCCAACACCTATAAACCATGATATTATGAGTACATACGATGCTATAAAAAAAGAAGGAAAACTTGAAGGAAAACTTGAAGGAAAACTTGAAGGAAAACTCGAAGGAAAGCTTGAAGGGAAGCTTGAAGGGAAGCTTGAAGGAAAATTAGAAGCAAAATTGGAAATGATATATGCTATGTCTAATGATGGTTTTGATATAGTTCGTATTGCAAAAATAGTAAAAATGTCACCAGAGGAAGTAAGTGATATTATAAATAAAAGGTAAGGCAAATAACATAAATTTGTTTACGTAACTACTCAGGTACAACTCCTAAAGGATGCCTGCCAAATATAATTCAGGCTCTGTTGAAATATTCATAACCATGTAGGGAAATCTATGTTAAAACGGAGTACCGGCTTGATTTTGCTGATATTTTTGTCAAAGTGTTTTAGATATTTAGGTTGAAGTTAAACCGGTGTTTCGTTTTATTTTTTGAGTACTAAATGACAATTTAAACTACAAACTCCTCTATATTTCCAATGTTTTGTTTCTTTGCATTATAAAAGAAAAAGAATTGATCAGGATACTCGCCAATTTAATATCAGTACTACTTCATCCATTGTTCATCATAGGATATGTGATGTTGTTCCTGATGTGGGCAAATCCGTACTTGTTTGGGTTTTCGGGAGATAAAGCTGAGGGATTGGTGGTCATCTCGATTGTCAGTATTTCAGTGGTATTTCCCATGATTTCTATATTTATGATGAAAGCCTTAGGATTGATCAGCAGTATGGAGATGAGGGATAAAAATGAAAGAATTGGTCCGCTGATAGTCACAGGATTATTTTATATGTGGTTGTATGTCAATATACGGAACAATGATAATATCCCTGCAGCATTATCTTTTTTTGTATTGGGATGTACCATATCAGTATTTTTAGCCCTTACCATCAATAGTTTTACAAAAATCAGCTTGCACACCATTGCCGCAGGTGGTTTGGTGACAGGAATGACATATATTTTATACAACTTTTCCTACGGACATCTTGATGTTGCGATACCATCGCTCCAGACACAATTCAGAATGAGTGACAGATTGATTTTAATGATTATTTTACTTATAGCCGGTGGAGTAGGTGCATCCAGATTGTATCTGAAGGCGCATAAAGAAAATGAAATCTACGGCGGCTATCTTGTGGGTATAATATCACAAATCATTGCTATCAGAATATTTTTTTAATAAGAAACATAACGCAAATACTAAATGGAAGATTTAAAAAACCTTATAGAAAAACTATGGGATGACAGAAGCCATATCACATCTCCCGGATCGCAGGATGCTATAAGAGAAGTGGTTGAAATGGTGGATAAAGGTCATTTGCGGGTGGCTGAGCCTGATGGTGATGGCTGGAAAGTCAATGACTGGGTTAAAAAGGCGATAGTTTTGTTTTTTCCCATTCAAAAGATGGAAACCATAGAAGTTGGGCCTTTTGAATTTCATGACAAGATTCCTCTCAAAAAGAATTTTGCTGAGCAGGGTGTTCGTGTAGTACCACACGCCATAGCCAGATACGGATGTTTTATCGAGTCGGGAGCAATTTTGATGCCTTCCTACGTCAATATAGGTGCATATGTTGGTGCGGGGACAATGGTAGATACATGGGCAACAGTAGGTTCATGCGCCCAAATAGGAAAAAACGTCCATTTATCAGGAGGTGTGGGTATCGGAGGTGTTCTGGAACCACCACAGGCAAGTCCTACGATCATTGAGGATAATTGTTTTGTAGGCAGCAGGTGTATCGTTGTCGAAGGAGTGAGAGTAAGGAAAGAAGCAGTGCTCGGTGCCAATGTGGTATTGACCCAATCTACACATATCATTGATGTCACAGGTACTGAACCGGTTATATATAAAGGAGAGGTGCCTGAAAGGTCGGTGGTCATTCCGGGAAGCTATACAAAAAAGTTTCCTGCAGGAGATTATCAGGTAAGCTGTGCTTTGATAATAGGTCAGAGAAAACCATCTACAGACACAAAAGTATCTCTCAATGATGCACTTAGGGAGTATAATGTAGCGGTATAATCAATTATAACAGTCATAAATCAGAATAATGAGGTTTTGTATTAAAGTACTTTTTTTGGTTTTTGTCCTGGCCATAATGTCTTGTTCCACGACAAAAAAATTGCCATCTTCTGTTTTTTCATTGGATCAAGCCATTGATACATCTAAGGTATTGGGCACGGGGTTTTCAGGAGTACATATTACTGATCTCAATACAAGTGAGGTCATATTTAGCAGAAATGCATCAAAATATTTTGTACCCGCATCCAATACCAAAATTTTCACTTTATGGGCATCCCTAAACTATCTGGGAGACTCTATTCCTGCTCTGAAATATATAGAAACCGATACTTCATTTACATTTTGGGGTACCGGAGACCCGACATTTATCCACCCTTATTTTCAGAAGTCATCCACTCTTGATTTTCTCAAATCAAAATCTCAATCAAAAAAGCTGCTTCAATCATATGGTCATTCTACCATAAACCACTTTGGAGAAGGATGGATGTGGGATGATTTTAATGATTATTATCAGCCTGAGATATCCACGTTTCCGGCTTATGGCAATGTACTCACTGTCAAAAAGGATAGTGCAGAGATATCAGGAAATCCGGAATATATGATGAACAGAGCCATCATGACATCTCAAACAAAAATTGTAAAAAGAAATCCTGAGTTCAATTACTTTTTATTGCCGGCTTTACTCGACACAATAAAATCTTACTACCAGGAGATACCCTATAAAGATGCGGAAAATGTCAATCGTCAGATACTGGGAGAGCTGATTGGTACAAACGTTAATCCAACTAATATACCGTTGCCGGTAGATGCTAAAACCGTCTACTCTATTCCCACAGATACGGTACTGAGAAGGATGATGCAGGTGAGTGACAATATGCTGGCAGAACAATTATTGCTTTTGACTGGTTTGACACAAAACGATACACTTTCGTCATCATATGCCATATCAAATGCCAAAAATAATTTGATGAAAGATTTGATCGATACCCCTATATGGGTAGATGGATCCGGCCTTTCCAAATATAATATGATGACTCCGCAATCGATAGTGCAACTATTGAAAAAAATGCACCAGCAAATAGATGAAAAAAGGCTGTTTTCGTTGATGGCTATCGGAGGGCAAAACGGATCGCTAAGAAATATGTTCAGGAGTAACGATGGTCCTTACATTTTTGCCAAAACGGGAAGCCTGGCTGGCGTGTACAACCTGAGCGGCTATATGATTGCCAGATCAGGGAGAAAGCTGATCTTCAGTTTTATGAACAACAATTTCAGTGGTTCGGCAACTCCTGTACGCAAGGAGGTTGAAAGGGTACTGAATCTGGTCAGGGAGAAGTATTGATCTTTACGGTTATTTATTATTGTAATCAGCAGTTGCCGAAACATAAGCACCACATTTAAGATTGCCTAAACACTCCTAAAGTGGTCACTCATCATCCTACCAACTGACGTTTTATACTTTGTCGATTATTTTTGAAAAAATAACGACTATAAAACTTAACTTTACCACCCGCTTTAACGATGAATATACATGGCAAGAATAAATAAAACAACAAAGATTACTACTCTAAAACCCATTGAGCATTTTGAATTGTGCATCTTGTCACCGATGCAATTTTTACCAATAAAAAAAATGTGCTATAAAAAATAAATTGACATAAGTGGAATTGAATAATTAAATTTATACGGTTATGAGAATAGAAAGTATAAGACTTAAAAACTTTAAGGTATTCAAAAACCTTCATCTGAAAGATTTACCTAGGCTGGTAGTTTTCGTAGGCGCTAATGGATCAGGAAAATCCACCCTTTTTGATGTATTTGGATTTTTAAGTGAGGCATTAAAAAACAATGTTAAATCGGCAATACTTAACAGAGGTGGGTTTAAAGAAGTTATTTCAAGAGGTTGTAAAGGCAATATTGAAATAGAAATTCAATTCAGATTACAGATAGCAGGTTTAGAACGATTGGTAACATATCTCTTACACATCGGGGAGTCGAAAGGCTTACCTTATGTGGAACGAGAAATATTAAGGTACAAGAGAGGTCGGCATGGTTCGCCTTACCACTTTCTGGATTTTTCAAACGGAGAAGGATATGCTATATCAAATGAAGAAGATTTTAACAAAAAAGATGAAGAATTAACGCGGGAAAATCAAAAACTTGGTTCGCCAGATATTTTAGCAATTAAAGGACTAGGTCAGTTTGAAAGATTTAAGGCAGCAAGTGCATTTAGAAATTTTATAGAAAACTGGCACATATCAGACTTTCACATTGCCGATGCAAGACCAAGTCGGGATGCAGGATATGCAGAGCATTTGTCACCTACAGGAGATGACCTGCCGTTAGTGGCGCAATATATCATGCAAAATCATCCTAAAATATTTGATAAAGTTTTAAGGAAAATGGAGAAAAGAGTGCCCGGGGTTTCGAAAGTTGAGGCTGAAACTACTCAAGACGGTAGGGTTATCCTAAAGTTTCAAGATAGCGGTTTTAAGGATCCTTTTATTGCCCGATTTGTTTCGGATGGAACCATAAAAATGTTCGCTTATCTTATTCTTCTTCATGACCCCAATCCTCATCCTTTGCTTTGCATTGAGGAACCGGAGAATCAATTATATCCATCCCTTATGCAACCTTTATTGGAGGAGTTCAGGATCTATGCCTACAAGGGCGGACAAGTTTTTATTACGACGCACTCGCCAGATTTATTGAATGGGGCTGATTTAACTGAGGTGTTTTGGCTCTCAAAAACAGATGGGCACACAATAATGAATAGAGCATTGGATGATCCAATGATTTCAAGTCTTGCAAAAGAGGGAGATCAATTAGGTTATTTATGGAAGGAAAACTATTTCAAAGGTGCAGACCCAAATAGATAAAGTATGAGACTAGAAATTTTGGTTGAAGAAGCTTCAATGAAGACTTTTTTAGAAGGTATTTTTGATAAAATCATTCCAACAGTGAAATGGAAGTTAAACGAAAATGTTTTTATCCGGGCTTTTGAGGGAAAGAGTCATTTGCAAAAAGAAATTCCCAAAAAGGCCAAGGCTTATAAACATTTTCATGAACGTGTTAAAATGGTTGTGATACACGACCAAGATTCAAGTAATTGCAAAGAACTTAAAACCAAAATTGAAAACCTTATTTCACCCACCCAATTTCAGGATTATAAGATCAGAATTGTTTGCAAAGAACTGGAGAACTGGTATTTCGGAGATATTGACGCACTCGAAAAAGTTATACCTGGGTTGAAGGGAAAAAATTTAAAGAATAAGGCTAAGTTTAGAAATCCAGAGATTCCTAATGGGAAAGATGAGATTAAGAAAATTAAACCGGATTATGGAGCAATAGAATTTGCTACTGAAATTTCCCAGTTCATTAATATTTGTAAAAATCGGGCTGCAAGTTTTAATCAAACAATAGATGCATTACAAAATATTTTGATGGATGAAGGAAATTAAAATCTAAGCTAATAACAATAATCAACAAATGGCATAAAGGTTAACTCGGAGTACTAGGAATAACCAAAAAAGGCTTTAACAACATTTCTTCTGTCACTTAAAACCTCACCGCACCTTCGTGATTAATTTTTGACAGATACGTCGTTACCGGTACTTTTTTTGTTTGATACAGTTTTTCAGCCTGTACAGATATTTCTTCAGCAATACCTGTATTATCACACAACGCAAACATAGACGGCCCGGCACCGCTGATACTGAAACCAAGCGCTCCTGCCTTCAATGCAAGATCTTTCATTTCGTAAAAGTGAGGGATCAGATGCGCACGTTGGGGTTCAACCAAAAGGTCTTGCAAAGATCTGGAAATAAGTCCAAAATCTGAAGTGTACATGCCAGCTACAAAAGCGCCTAAATTGCCATTTTGACGCACTACATCTTTGAAGTTCACTTCGCTTTTCAGAATACCTCTTGACTCTCTGGTAAGTACTTCTACATGAGGATAGATCACAACAGCATTCAGCCCGTGCGGTATATGCAGTTTTTTTACGTCAAGTGTTTCATTATCTCTGATGAGCAACATACCACCGAGCAGAGATGGACCGACATTATCGGCATGAAAAGCACCGTCAGCAATCTGTTCTCCTTCTACGGCAAATCTGAGGATATCATATTTACTCAATCCGGTATGCAAAAACTCATTTACTGCAAAAACACCACCTGCAGCACTGGCCGCTGAAGAACCAAGTCCACTGCCAAATGGCATTTTTTTATGGATTTCCATTTCAAGTGGCCTGTCTTGTTCGCCCAAATGTTCGAGTAGTCTGTGTGCTGCGTACCCGGCGGTATTTTTCATGACATCATAAGGAAGTTTTCCGCCCGCACCCTGGATTTCTGTGATTACCAAACCTGGTTTAGTTCCTTCGCGTATGATGATTTCGTCCCCTGGTTTTTCAAGAGCAAAACCCAAAATGTCAAAACCCACTGCAACATTTGCCACTGAGGCCGGGGCAAATACCTTTATTCCTGGCTTAGCCATATTGTCTACTTTTTGAGTGAAATGAATTAATTTCCTGCACTAATGATTTCAGCAAATATTCCGGCTGCTGTAACTTCAGCTCCGGCTCCGGGTCCTCTTACTACCAATGGCCTTTGTTTGTATCTCTGAGTAGTAAATACGATCATATTGTCACTACCGCCCAGATTATAAAACGGGCTATCAGGTCCTGCTATTTCCACACCACAGGACACTTTGCCATCCTGGGCTTTGGCTACAAATCTCAATACTCCTTTTTGTGACCTCGCTTTTTCCAGCAATCTGTTGAAATGTTCATCTTCTTTTTCAAGTGCACTGAAAAAGCCATTCACATCTTTGGGTGCCATACAGCTATCAGGTAATATGGGGCTTATCATCACATCATCAGTTTCTACCTCATATCCCGCTTCCCGGGCAAGAATGGTGATTTTTCTTTTGACATCCGCACCGGAAAGGTCATCTCTTGGGTCGGGTTCTGTATACCCGAGCTCTCTGGCTTCTTTTACCAATGTGCTGAATGGTCTTGTCCCATCAAAATGATTAAAAATGTATGAAATTGATCCGGATAGAACCGCCTCTATAGTCAGTATTCTGTCACCGCTGTGTATAAGATTTCTCAGTGTCGAAATCACTGGTAGCCCTGCTCCGACATTGGTTTCAAAAAGAAACTCGACATTATTCTTCTTAGCCAGTTGTTTGATATAATTATAGTTGGAGTATGCAGAAGATGCAGCTATTTTATTGGGTGTTGCTACAGAGATACTTGAATTAAGGACCTTATGATACAAATCCGGAATGGCACTATCGGCAGTATTATCAATGAAAATTGAGTTGGACATATTCATAGCAATCATTTTATCTATGAATGACTGGATATTTGAGTTTGAATCCGATGATTTGAGCTGATTTTCCCAATCACTCAGTTTGATGCCGTTTTCATCAAAGATCATTTTTTTAGTATTTGCCAGACCGCAAACTTTTATCTCTAGGCTGTTTTGTGACTTCAGTGTTTCATTCTGCTCGTTCATCTGACGGAGCAATGTACTACCAATCAACCCCACGCCAATCATAAACACATGAATTCGTTTTGTATTGGAAAGGAAAAATGAATCATGAATGGCATTGAGCGCTTTCGCTTCATCATGTTTGCTGATGACAAATGAGATATTCAGTTCAGAACTTCCCTGAGCAATGGCGATCACATTGATACCGTTTTTTCCTAATCCTTCAAAAAGTCGCCCAGCCACTCCAGGTACATTTTTCATTTGTTCTCCCACGATAGCCACGACACACAAATCCGTTTCGGCTTTCACCGGTTCTATCAGATTATCCTCGATCTCTTTTTCAAATTCTTCTGAGATGGCAATGATGGCTTTTTTGGCTTCTTTATCGGTGACAGCAATACTGATGCTGTGTTCAGATGAGGCTTGGGTGATGAGGATGACATTGACTTTTTCCTTACCAAGTGCACTAAATAGCCGGGCTGAAACACCTGGTACGCCCATCATACCACTACCCTGCAGACGGATCAATGACAAATTGCCGAGTGAGCTGATGCCCTTTATTGTTGATTTGAAAGTAGGATCATGTTCTTTGTGTATTAATGTTCCACGGAATTGTGGGTTGAATGTATTTTTGATATAGATGGGTATTCCTTTTCGCAATGCGGGCTGTATGGTAGGAGGATAAATGACTTTTGCACCGAAATGGGACATTTCCATTGCTTCTGCATAGCTCAGCTGAGGAATAGTAAAAGCTTGTTTTACTTTTCGTGGGTCACAAGTGAGTACACCATCGACATCTGTCCAGATTTCGAGTTCTTCAGCATGCAACGCACCTGCAAGGATGGCGGCTGTATAGTCTGATCCTCCTCTTCCGAGAGTAGTAGTAAGACCTCCGATGTCAGATCCAATAAAACCTGTAACAATCTGTACAGTCCCTTTTCTTTCTTTATAGTATTCCTGTATAGCGGGATCAGTGAGTTTAAAATTGACCTTTGCATTACCAAATTCTTTATTGGTTTTTATTATTTGACGAGCATCAAGAAATGCTGCCTGTATGCCATTTTCTTTCATAGCTTCGGCGATGATGGTATTGGCATTTCTTTCACCGAAACTAAGGACATAATCCATCGTGCGTGGAGAGGCTTCTCTGACCAGAAATATTCCCTTGAGCAGGTCTCTGAGCGTTTCATGATTTTCGTCCATTGAAATACTTAAAGCGCTGTATGCTTCCGGAGAAAGCAGCTCTTTTGAAGCAATAGAATGTCTGTCTTTAAACTGATGATATAATGCAATGTACTTATCTTTTCCCTGGCTGGCGAGCTCACTCATTTCAATCAGCATATCAGTAATACCACCAAAGGCTGAGAATACTATAGTAAGCTCTTCGCCTGCATCTATCCTTGGTTTTACTATGGAAATGATACTTAAAATTCTCTCCGGTGTGGCAACTGACGATCCACCAAATTTTAATACTTTCATAAATATCTTTACTATGTCCCTTAAAATTGGGCAAAATTACAACTTAGATATGGATAAATCACCATATATAGAAATGAAAACATATATTTAAAAATGAATATATGATTTGAAGTTTTGCAAAATTGTTGCCCAACACATGAAAAGCATCATCACAAAATGAAACTAATTGGATCAACTCCATGTTTTTATTACTAAAATTATCAGTTTATGAAAACCTCAATTGTATATTTTGTAGCAGTACTTTTTGTCCTGACATTTTTATCAGGATGTGCTGAAAAAACATCAGTGGACGCTTGTGTTACCGGTGAGCCTTGTGGATTTTTGTGGGGAATATTACACGGTATCATAGCCCCTTTCGGACTTATAGGAATGGTATTTAAAGATGATATTTCTGTATTTGCCACCAATAATAATGGTTTTTGGTACACATTTGGCTTTTTAATCGGCAGCGGAGGTTGGGGAATCCTCGCCGGCAAATCTAAAAAAACTTAATTTTTATCAGGACATTTATTATTAAGACCATGTATTGTCAAAATATTATAAAGGCATGATTAACAGTACCTTAGTCTTTATAATAATACCTAAATATCTAAAATGAGATTCGTAGTGAGAGCTTTAAATACAAGAAAATCAGCACTTTTAGCGACAAACCATAGTCACCACTATGGTGCGAAGTAAAAAGTGAGCAAAGCGACTGATTTTGAAGTATTTGAAGGTCGTAATAGATTATCATTTTAGATTTTTAGGTAATAAATTATCGTAGGTATAAACAAACTCTTACTCATATATAACTCTCCTAAAATAATACACATTGGGGTCGATCATTGGTGTAATTTCAGAAGAGATCCTTATAGGCTGATCAGAAACTATGACTTTCTTAATTGTGGTTCCATCTTTGATTTCCAAAGGCAAGGTGCCGGAATAATTTTTGAAGGAAATATCATACTCTTTTGGCCTGACTACTTTTACAAAAATAATTAGTCTGTTAGTGGTTTTCAGGAAGAAATCAAAGTAAGGCTTCAGATCTATCTTAGCACCTGTTGAAAAATAATTTTCTACTATTGAGGTGGTAACAGTATTTCCATAAGTGTATTTTTTATCTCCAATAAAGGACTTTAATATGTCAAAAAACTTTTCTTCTCCGATGATGAAGCTCAGTGATCTCATAAAAAAAGCACCTTTCCCATAGATGTCCGGATGGTATGCTGATCCACTGTCAATGCTTGAATCTCTGACGATGGGATACTTGTTGACAAAACTATAACTGGCTTTTTTCGCCTGTGAATGGAATGACTCGATGCCTTCTTTCTCCTTGTAATAGAGCCAATCGCCAAAAACACATATACCTTCCTGAATCCAGAAGTGTGCCCAATCCGAATTGGATACTTTGTTGCCCCACCACTCATGACCCAATTCATGATATAGCAGCCAATCAAAATCTTCACCACCCACTTGTGTATACCGATATTTGTTGCCATATGCGTTCATGGTCTGGTGTTCCATTCCGAGATGTGGCGTTTCGACCAGCCCAATTTTATCTTTTATGAATGGAAACTCACCGAAATATTTTTCCTGTACACGTACACTATTGGTCAGGATATCCAGATGTTTTTCAGCCCTGTGTATATTTTCTGGAAGTACCCAGTACTCCATCGGCACATGATTACCATCAATGGTGACATAATTCCTTTTAGCTACCTGATATTTTGCTATGTTAAATACAAGACTATAGTTGTGTATTGGGTATGAAGTTTTCCAAGTAAAAACTGATATATTTCCCATTGTTTCTTCTTTTATCAATCGTCCCGGACCAGCCACCTTCAAGCCTTTAGGTACCGAAATCTTCATTTCAGCACCTTCGTCGGGCTTATCACTCGGATGATCCTTGCAGGGAAACAAAATTTTTGCTCCTTCATTCTGACAGCTGAATGCTACCCAAGGATCATTGTTGTCGTCTTTTTCCCATTGGATGCCCCCATTCCATGGAGGTCTTACTGCCACAGGAGGTTCGCCTCTATATTCTATTTTGATGTCATGCGATCCCAATGTAAGAAGATTCTGATCGCGGAGGATGATCATATCCTTCATATGCGAAAATCCAACTTTTGTATTGTCTATCCATACTGATTTTACCTGATACAGGCTGATTAGATCAAATGCTATTTCAGGGGAATTATCTTTTATTTTAATCTTTATGATGGTGGTGCCTGATATACTTTTTTTAGGGATATCTACATCCAGCATGATATTATAATGAAACACATCGTACACTGCCTGATTAGGTTTTAACCTTCCGCCGGAGACGATATCCTGAGCTAGAAGGTGGCCGCCTCCTGAAAAGATAAATATAAATAAAACCAGTTTTGAAATTCTTAGCATGGGTATCATAATTTTTCTGCGATCCACAGCAATTATATTATCGATCAAATTTAATAAAATTATAGTATTTTATGTTTTTTTAGTATTTAATTCTATTTTTTTAAATAAAAAATGCAGACAACCAATATATTATAAATATATTTTCTTATTTCAATATAGTATTTTAGCTGTCAAAAGTTCCTTGCCTTTAGGAACAACAGTTTACGACCTGGTAGACAGCCCGTACAATGGAAAAGAAAACCTATTTCTTAACTATGATAAGTTGTTTGATATCATCACCTCCTTGGGAAAAGATATCACAGGAGCCACAAAAAATATTATGTCAATTTTACGTGAAAAAGCAGTTTCCAAATTTGAGATGTTTAAACTTTTATCATAAAGAATGCTGCTTTTCTTTTATGTTCGTAAATTTGTCCTGATCTAAACACACATTTATGAAGCGACAGATTGTGCCAGGCCAGGTTTCGAATAAAGAAATTCATCAGTATCTTATTGCTGCTGTATCTCCCAGACCGATAGCCTTTGTAAGCACTCTGGACGAAAACGGAAATAAAAATCTGGCACCTTACAGTTTTTTTAATGTATTTTCTTCCAATCCGCCGATAGCGGTCTTTTCATCCAACAGAAAAGGAACTGACAATACGACCAAAGATACCCTGCATAATGTCAAAGTGAACGGCGAATGTGTCATCAATGTGGTGCCGTATAATATTGTCAGACAGATGTCGTTGGCGTCTGTAGAATTTCCAAGAGGAGTCAGTGAGTTTGAAAAAACCGGACTAACACCTGAACCTTCTGTTATGGTAAAAGCGCCCCGAGTGGCTGAATCACCCGTCAATCTGGAATGCAGGGTAAAAGATATCATCACATTGGGAGATCAAGGTGGGGCAGGCCATCTCATCATCTGTGAAATACTGCTCATCTCCGTTGATGAGTCAGTAATGACAGATGGATCTTTGGACCAACAAAAACTCGATCTGATGGGTCGCCTTGGTAAAAACTACTATGTGCGGGCGAGCGGCGATGCACTCATGGAAATAAGTCAGGCAGTGGCACAGATTCCACTTGGATTTGATGGATTACCGCATGAAATTACTAATAGCAATGTGCTCACAGGCAATGATATTGCTTCTTTAGCTTCGCTATTTAAATTACCTGATGCTGAAAAAATACAGGAATATAGTAAAAGACATCCTGAAATTCAAAATATTTCTCCAGAAGGACGACATATAAAAGCTCAGGAAATGATTAGGAAGCACCAAGATGAAGATGCCTTGTGTTTACTATTATCAAAAGAATGATTAATGATTAAAGAGCATAATTGATGTAATTTTATTATCATTGCACCAAACAAAGTGGTATTATGAAAATCAAGTTTTGTGGAGCGGCTCAATTTGTCACGGGTAGTTCACATCTTATAGAACTCGAGAATGGTTATAAAATCCTGCTCGATTGCGGGCTTTTTCAGGGCAAAGGTCAAAAAATATGGGAATGGAATAATGAGTGGCTTTTTAAGCCATCAGAGATAGATTGTATGATCTTGTCTCATGCGCACATTGATCATTGTGGTCGTATACCTAAGCTTGTAAAAGATGGTTATACAGGGCCGATTCACACAACACATGCCACCCGCAGTCTTTGTGCAGTCATGCTGTTGGACAGTGCAAAAATTCAGGAAATGGACGTCGAATGGCATAATAGAAAAGTGCTGAAAAAGAGAAAAAAGGACAGACAAAAACTTAGGAATCCTTTGTACACCAGTGAAGATATTGGACCTGCGATGATCAGATTTGAAGGGCATCCATATGATGTATGGGAACAGATTCATCCTGATGTACAAGTACTATTCCGTGATGCAGGTCATATATTGGGGAGCGCGAGCGTGACCTTAAAAATCAAAGATGGTGGTAAAGAAGTTATGGTAGGATTTACTGCAGATATAGGAAGGCCTGACAGACCCATCCTGAGAGATCCACAGCCGATGCCTGAAGTAGATTACCTCATCTGTGAGTCCACTTATGGTGACAGAGTGCATGAGGCTACGCCGGAACAATCAGCTCAGTTTCTTGAAGTAATTAAAAAAACCTGCCTTGAGAAGAAGGGTAAACTCATCATTCCTGCATTTAGCCTGGGTAGAACTCAGGAGATCGTATATATGCTGGATAAGATGGAAAATGCAGGACTTCTGCCTCGCTTGAAAGTATATGTTGACAGTCCATTGGCGGTAAATGTGACTCATATATTCGGATTGCATCCGGAGTGTTTTGACAAAGAGATCAATGAGTACATCATGTCAGATACCAATCCTTTTGGGTTCAACAATCTGGAATATATCAAAGAAGTAGAAGCATCCAAATCATTGAACAACAGTGACGAACCATGTATCATAATATCTGCTTCCGGCATGATGAATGCAGGAAGGGTAAAACATCATCTGGCAAACAATATTGAAAATCCAAAGAATACAATTCTTATAGTGGGATACTGCTCTCCTGAGACTCCCGGTGGGGCATTAAGGGCAGGAGCAGAAACTATTGAACTCTTTGACGAAGAAAAGATAGTCAGGGCAGATATTGTTATTATGGATTCATTTTCAGCTCACGGAGATAAAAACGAGATGTATGATTTTATAGTCAATCAGAAACCCACAGTAAAACGTATTTTTCTGGTTCATGGTGAACTTGATACACAAAATGCATTTAAACATTTTCTTATAGATAAAGGTTTTTTGAGTATCGACATTCCTGAACAGGGATCAGAATTCAATCTTTAAGGGCAAAATGCACGGTTTCTCCGGGTCTTCTCTGAGCAAGCTGATTGATGTCAGATTCATCTGCGATCAAAATCCGGGGATATCCTCCTGTTGTCTGGCAATCTCTCATAAGTACGATCAACTGACCATTTGGAAGCAATTGAACCACTCCCGGACCAACTGCTGATGTAAGGATATCTTTGTCAGATGGTGCAACCAAAGGCATTCCTGACAGTCTATACCCCATTCTGTTGCTCTGTGATGTGATACTGAATGATTGTTCAGATATCTTTTTTCGGGATTCATCACTGAGTATGTCAAATTCCGGACCTTTGAATACTTTGATTTTACTCATCTTATCGATTATTGTAGCTTTTAAAGTTGCTGTTGGCTTTCGATGTTTTTCGGAGGAAATGTGAGCATAAAGTACGTCGCCTTTTTTAAAATTGGAAAGATGGGTATCTTTAATGAACGAAACACTCTCCATCACGGATGGAGCATAAAATCCCCCTGAAATACCAAGATATAGTATTGCTCCTGATAATAATTTTTCAATGTGAATTATGTCTCCTGAACTACACTTATGAGGCTTTGAAAAGTCAGATTCCTGACCATTTAGTCTGATAAGTGCTTTTGCTCCTCCAAAACAAACTGTACAGGATGAAATAATTTCAAATATACTTCCTGCTCCAAATATTTCAAGCACAGGAGTTTTTGTTGTATTTTGCAACAAACTATTGACATGCATCATACTTTGCCTGTCTGATGCTCCTGAGCAAGGTACTCCGAGGTGCCTGTAGCCAAATCTTCCGATATCCTGCAAGGCACAAAATATTCCGGGCCTGGTGACCTGGATTACCTGTTCGATGACTATATCCATTATCTAAATGTCAAAAGTCATCTCAACCTTCCGGGACTTGGGATGAGATTGACAGGTGAGAATATAACCAGCTGCCACTTCATCATCATCCAGAGCATAACAGGAATCCATAGCCACATCACCCTGCGTCACCTTTGCCATACAGGTAGAGCAGGCACCACTCGTACATGAGTAAGGAGGATCTTTTTTCATATCAACGAGGACATCCAGTATTGTTTTTCCTTTGGGTACTACTATATCATATGTATCACCTTTGAGGGTGACTGACACGATGGCTTCAGTGGTGCCATGATCAGTATGATCCTGATGTGAAGATGTAGTAAAATACTCTTTGTGTATATACTTTTTGTCGATACCAAATGCTAAAAGAGTCTTTTCAGCCATATCTATCATATCGCCCGGACCACAAATGTAGTAATGTCTTTCAGGCTGTTGAGACTTACTTTCACCGATAAAATTTTGAATATGGGTTGAATTAATTCTCCCCTTTAAACCTTTCCAATCCACTTCTTTTTTGGCAAATAAACCACCTATACCGCCAGTTTTTTTGACAATTGGCTGACTTAAGACATGGGTTATATACAGTTGATCCTCGTATTTAAATGAGATTTGATCCAGCTCTTTTTTGAAAATGATATTTTCTTCATTTCTGTTACCATAAAGCAAATAGCATTTGCTTTTAGGCTCATGTTCCAATACAGTACCGATCATCGACATCACAGGAGTGATCCCGCTACCTGCTGCTATAAAATAATGTTCCCTTAATAAAAGGTGGTCAGGCTGAAGTGTAAAATGTCCCTCAGGAGGCATCACGTCGACAAAGTCACCTTCGCGAATCACATCATTCAAATACACGGACAACTTGCCTTTAAGTACTTTTTTTACAGTCACACCCGGGAGATCGGCGTCCGGAGAAGTACATAAAGAGTATGCTCTTCTGATTTCCGCACCATTGACCATAACCTTGATTGTAAGAAACTGTCCCGCTTTGAATTGAAATATAGATTTTAAATCAGCAGGTATTTCAAAGTTCAAAGTCTTCGCATCTGTTGTTTCAGATACAATTTTACAGATTTTTAGAGAATAAAAACTCATTTTTTATACTTTTGTTGCGGTTTTGCTTTTACATCGTTACTATTTCGACCGGCGAAATTAATATTTTTTGGTGTATTATACACGTTTGACCAAGATGATGTTAGTCAATATAGGAGTATAGTTTATCCTATCGGTCTGAATATGTGTTAATTAAGAAATTATAAATTATGCCTGTAAAGCTTTCTGTAATTATCCCTGCATACAATGAAGAGAATACTATCCGGTCCATTCTCGAAAGAATCAATGAAGTAATTCTCATCGGAGGCGTCACCAAAGAAATAATTATTGTGAATGATTGTTCAAGAGATAACACAGAAAAAATTGTTTTGGAATATAAAGATGCTCACCCTGACATAGAAATTTCGTATTATCGTCATAGTATAAACAAGGGCAAAGGTGCAGCCCTTCACACAGGTATCAAGGAAGCAAAAGGTGATCTGATCATCGTACAGGATGCTGATCTGGAATATGATCCTAATGAATTCAATCTACTGCTGAAGCCAGTCCTGGATGGTTTTGCTGATGTCGTATACGGGTCCAGATTTATTGGAGGCAATGCACACAGAATTTTATTTTTTTGGCATTCTATTGGTAATAAAGTCCTGACCTTTATGTCCAATGCCATGACCAATCTCAATCTGACTGATATGGAGACATGTTACAAATTGTGGAAATCAGACATTGTAAAAAGTCTCGACTTGAAAGAAAAACGTTTTGGTTTTGAGCCGGAAGTAACAGCCAAAATAGCCAGAAACCCCAATATCAGAATATATGAAGTGGGTATTTCATACTACGGCCGTACATATGCTGAAGGTAAAAAGATCAACTGGAAAGATGGTTTCAGAGCCATCTATTGTATCCTGAAATACAACCTTTGGGCAAGATAATAATAACACTACACTTTCCTGCATTTATTTTTAAACCACTCTTTCACTTCCCCTTTGAGTAGCGGTGCTATACCGGCATAAGATGTTTTATGATAGTTGTTGATCCAGAAAACTTCCTCTTTTGTGAGTCTGGTTTTATCTATCAGCGCATGATCAAAAGGATACAATGTGTATGTTTCAAACTCAAGAAATCCTGTTATTGCTGACTTGACAGCGAGAATTAGATTTTCTATGCGCATACCGAATTCTCCATCTTTGTAGTATCCTGGTTCATTACTGCTCAGCATACCCGGCAGATGTACAGTCCTGCCTCTTTCAGAATGTACCGGTCCAAATCCTTGTGGAGCCTCGTGAACATTGAGAAAAAACCCGACACCATGTCCGGTTCCATGCAGATAATTCATGCCTTCAGCCCAGAGAAATTGACGCGCGAGTGTATCCAACTGTGCACCCGTGGTGCCTTCAGGAAATTTTGCTCTGGAAAGTGCTATCATTCCTTTCAGTATCAGCGTATATGCTTTTTTCTGCTCGTCTGTAGGAGCGCTGAGTGCAAATGTTCTGGTAATATCTGTGGTGCCATCGCAATACTGACCTCCGCTATCTACAAGCAAAATGCCATCAGGATCAATAGTTTTACAAGTCTCTGGTTCAGGATGATAATGGATCACAGCACCATTATCTCTATATCCTATGATGGCACCAAAGCTCTCTCCATGATAAAATTTCTGCTTCGATCTGTTTTCGGCAAGTTTTTTTGCAACAGTGACTTCATCAATCTTTGTTCTTTCAGCAAGTGACTGTTCTAACCAATAAAATGTATTAGCAAGCGCCGCACCATCTTTCTTCATCACAGATCTCAGATGTTTTATTTCTGTTTCGTTCTTAATTGCTTTCAACCCTTTCGGAATAGAAGTCCCATGAACTATTTGTGCATTGATAGCTTCGTACAGGGTTTGACTACAGATAGCCGGGTCAACCAAAATGGACGTTTTCTCAGGCAATTTGTTTAAGAAACCAACGATCTGGTCATAATCATGGAGCACGATTTTATTTTTTGCCCATTGACTTTTAACTGCAGCAGATGGTTTGTCCTGATGTATGAATACATGACTTTCTGATTTTCCAATGACAGCATACGCTATTGCCACAGGATTGTAATCTACATCATTGCCTCTTACATTGAGCGCCCAGGCAAAATCATCAAGGGCTGTGATAAGATGATAATCTGCATTTCTTTGACTCATTTCTGCCCTGATTTCAGAAAGTTTATTTGAAATAGACTTTCCTGAAAACTTATCTTCGTGAAATAGTGCAGGAGCGTCAGACAAGGGTGGCCGATCCAACCACACTTCTGAGATCAGGTCGATGCGATGCAATAATTCTATGCCTGCTAAGGATAGTGTATTATGAAAAGATTCAATCGTAGATTTTGAAAACATCATGCCATTGACTGCTACTTTGGAGCCCTTGGGCAATTCAGATGCGAGAAAATCCACATATGGAGTGGCAAATTGATTATACATCTTGTGAAGTACCATTTCACTCTCTTTCAATTGCATCTCTGCTTGAAGAAAATATCGTGAATCCGTCCAAAGCCCTGCGTGATCGGCTGTCACAGCAACTATACCTGCCGAACCTGTAAATCCTGATATCCATGTACGCTCCTGCCAGTGCGCGGAGACATATTCACTTTGGTGTGGATCACTGGAAGGAATGATGATACCTTGAATACCATCTTTTTTCATCGAATTACGGAGTGCTGCCAGCTTTTGATTGGTGTTCATATTAAATTATTTATTATTATAATATATTAATTATTAAAAATGATTGTATATAAATATTAAAAAAATACAGTATATAAAAATATTTCTTTATTTTTGCCCCTGTAAACATACGATGTAAATATTAAAAATATAGAAACTCATGTACAATTTCTGTTGTTATAATAGAAAATAGTTGGAGTCAGGAAAAAAAGTGAATAAGATATGTTGAAACAGAGTCTGAGTCAGAAGATGTTGCAAAAGCTGTCTCCCCAACAGATACAGCTAATGAAGTTATTGCAGATACCTACTGCCAACCTTGATCAAAGGATAGAAGAAGAGCTTGAATCCAATCCTGCCCTTGAAGAGGGAGACGATTATGATGATGTATTTGATCTTGAGAAGGAAGGTTTTGAGTCATCAAAAGAATCAGAAATAAGTCAGGAAAATGATGGTCCGGAATATGAATTTGATGATTATCTCAATGAGTACCTCGATGATGATCCTTCCAATTATAAGCTAAGGGGAGATGAGTATCTTAATGAAGAGGAAAAAAGCATGCCTGTTCCTGTAGAGAGTTCACTGCATGAAAATCTCGACAAACAGCTTGGCATGCTTAATCTGGATGAAAATCAAACCATCATTGCCAATCAAATCATAGGCTCTATAGATGAAGATGGCTACCTGAGACGGGAACCAAATTCCATAGTAGATGATGTCCTCTTTGCCTACAATATCGAAACGACACTACCCGAAGTCAACAGCATAATCAGAAAGATTCAGAAATTCGAACCAGCCGGTATTTGTGCCAGGACACTTCAGGAATGTCTTATTTTACAACTCGAGGACAGAATAGAAAAAGAGCCTGAAGTGCATTTTTTACAAAGAAAAGCTGCACTCAAAATACTCAAAGACTTCTTTGATGAGTTTACTAAAAAGCACTACATCAGGATGAAAAAACAACTCAATCTTTCAGATACGGAGTTGAAAGAAATCATTGATGAAATTATAAAACTAAATCCTAAACCAGCAAGTACTGTCGAGAGCAACTTTCAGAGTCAATATATCATACCTGATTTTATCATTACCAATCGAGACGGTGAGCTGGAACTTTCGCTCAACAGTAAAAATGCTCCTGATCTGCGCATCAATGACCAATATATGGAAATGCTCAAGGGCTATCGGGAGACTATCCAGGGGCGTCGGGCCACCAAGCCTGAGAAAGATGCAGTCCTTTTTATAAAACAAAAAATCGACTCAGCTAAGTGGTTTATTGATGCCATAAAACAAAGACAGGATACATTGTTCAGAACGATGTACGCAATCATGAAATATCAGTACGATTACTTTGCGTCTGGCGATGAGCGCAGGATAAAACCAATGATACTCAAGGACCTTGCTGAAGTGACGGGATTGGACATTTCGACAGTCAGTCGTGTGGCCAATTCTAAATTTGTACAAACGGAGTTTGGAACAAAAAGATTGAAAGAATTCTTTTCAGAATCTATGCAGGCACAAGATGGAAGCGAAGTATCTACACTGGAAGTTAAGACAATCCTTTCGGATGAGGTCACGCGAGAAGATAAAACAAAACCACTTTCTGATGAACGATTGATGGAAATTCTGTCAGAAAGAGGGTACAATATTGCACGCAGAACGATTGCAAAATATCGGGAACAACTCAATATCCCTGTAGCAAGACTCCGAAAAGAACTTAGATAACAATCACAAAAATCGTTCATTTTGAAGAAGAAAGTTTTGGTCACAGGTGGTACTGGCTATATCGGTAGCCACACGATCATAGATCTTTTAGAAAATGGTTTTGATGTCGTATGCGCTGACAATGGATGCAATTCTGATACATCATCACTTCTTGCTATAGAAAAAATCACAGGTGTGAAGGTACCCTATTTTCATATAGATTTATGTGATTTGAGTGGAGCAGAGACGATTTTTAAATCTCATCCAGATATACAGGGTGTGATACATTTTGCAGCACTTAAGGCTGTCGGTGAGTCGGTGGAAAAGCCCATTCCGTACTTTCGAAATAATATTGATTCATTGATTAATACACTTGATCTCAGTGTCAGGTATAATGTCAAAGCCTTTATCTTTTCGTCATCATGTACTGTGTATGGCGATGTTTCTTCCAGCCCTGTGGACGAAAATACGCCTCTGCAGGAAGCGGCCTCACCATATGGGCGCACAAAACAGATAGGTGAGCAGATCATCACTGACACTATCAAAAACAAAGCGCTTAAAAGCATACTATTAAGATATTTTAATCCCGCAGGTGCTCATCCCAGTGGATTGCTTGGCGAATCGCCTGTCAACCCACCTCAGAATCTTGTACCGGTAATCACTGAAACCGCCATAGGAAAACGCAGCACTATGACAGTATATGGTGATGATTATCCCACCAGAGATGGGAGTTGTATACGCGACTATATCCACGTATGTGATCTGGCACATGCCCACACACTTGCGCTACAGTATATCTTTGACGGACATCAAGCAGTGCAAACAGAAATATTTAATGTAGGGATCGGCAATGGACTGACAGTGTTGGAAATCATTAAAGCATTTGAAAAAGTATCAGGTGAAACGCTCAACTATGAAATAGGTGGCAGACGTCCGGGTGACATCATGGCAATATATTCAGATTATCGCAAAGCCAAAAATCTCTTGGGATGGCAGCCCAAATATAATGTAAATGACATCATGCACACTGCATGGCTTTGGGAGAAAAACAGGAGTAGTCAAAAATAATCTCCTTGTGTTAACTTCATCTTAAAAAAAGGCTCTGAACAAAATCTGTAGTATGTAAGCTACTAAGATCAATATTTTGAAATACAGTTTTGTTAAAATTTTTTTAATAAGAAACTTTTGCCTTTCTTGCGCCGTTTTTAATTTGATATAAATATTATATTTTCACTTTTAAAAAAATTAGTTACAATTATCATGAAAAAGAGTTTATTTCAGTTTTTAACTGTAGGTTTCTTATGTAGTATTATACTCGCTACTGTAAGTGCTCAGGATGCACCTGCAGCCAATGCGTCTGCATTGTATAATGAGGGTGTTGCTGCCTTGAAAGAAAAGAATTTTAAATCCGGTTATCAATTATTGGATTCAGCTTATGTTCTGGCAATTAAGGATAACAATGCTGAGGTGAGTGGATTGGCAAAGAAAAATTTAATTTTTGCAGCATACAATTATGGTAACGATTTGATCAAAAACAAAGATACCAAAGGTGCTATTGTTGTCTTTGAAAGAGGACTTGCAGTCGATCCGGCATCCGGTATCATGCATCAAGGTATCGGCAAAGCCAAAGAAGAGATGGGCGATGCTGAGGGTGCAGTCAAATCTTATGTGACATCATTAAATGCTGCAAAAGAAGAAAAAGATGATAAAAAGATCTCTGACGCACAGACAAGGGTCAAAAACCTGTTGGTCAAACAACTTCAATCTAAAGCATATGCCAAAGTCATCAAAATCGGAACAGATTACCTTGCGGTGGACAATAACAGCAGTATCACCTATCTGGTAGGAAAAGCATACACAGATAAAGGAGAAAATGCCAATGGCATAAAATACTTATTGCAGACTGTAGATCTCAGCAATAAAGCAGGTGAAAAAGTTGAAGACAAAGTGTACTACGGTTTGGGTGTGGCATATGATGCTACCAAAGACAGCAAAAATGCTATCAAGTATCTGGGTATGGTCACTGATCCGAAATACAAAGCTTCAGCAGATGCCATCATCACCAAACTTAAAACAGCAAAGTAATATAGTGAACAGAAAATATTCTGCGAAAAATTCAAATCATAATGTATTGTAAATTAAATAATTATGATTATAAATTTTCGCAATCAATTTTCTGTTTAGTATAAATTCTTATAGCTTGGATATATTTTGATACAAAATAATATCTACTGACTAAAATAATCCCGAAAAAAGCCTTCTTGTTTTTTAGTAAACAGGAAGGCTTTTTTATGTTGATAATAGGTGTTGTGGGATAGTTGATTGCCATAATTATCAATCACATTCTTAGCTCCAGCCTGCTGCAGAAAAGCCTAATATTTGCCTGTAGAGTATTCGGCTCAAATCCAGTCAAACTTCAGTAGTAATCTATCGATATGAGAAATTACATTGCTGTACCAAAAATTTAACAGCTTTATTGAATTTTGAACGACATGTTTAGGGTTAATTCTACTTAGTCAAATTAATTATTTGGCCTTCCGATTGATTGATAACTGTTGGGTTAACCCAACAGTTGTGACCCTAATTTATTTACGCTTTTACCTTTAACAATGAAAAAATATCAGGTTTCCGGTTGATTTCATTTTTAAGAAAGTGTACTTGACTTAGATTTTTGAAGGTGACAAAGAAGACTTAATCTGACTTTAGCCTGATATGGTTTTCAATATTATTTTTATCTATTACACCTACTATGTGGCCATTTTCAACCACTGCTGCGATGGTACTTCCTTTTTCTTTCATCTGATTTGTCACATCTTTCAGATTGTCTTCAGGAGATACTACCACTATAGCCGGAGACATCAGATGTTGGGCTGTCAAATGTTCATTGGTATTATTGCCGGATATTTGTTTAAAAGCCATTTCTGGAATGGTGCCAGACAGATTGCCTAAAGAATCAAAAACTAAAAAATTTTGTTCTCCTTCTCTGTAATATTTTTCAATCAAAGATGACATAGGATCACCAAGATGTAATTGAGTAAATGAAGTACGCATGATATCCCTAACTTTTGTCCCTGCCAGTATCGATATGACCTTTGTCTGATCATACTCCTGACCAGCCATCATATAAATAAAAAGCCCTATCAGAGAGAGTATCAATTGAGAATATAATATTCCAAAAACTATAAAGCCGATAGCAATGATTCTACCAATACGCATAGCAATAAAGGTGGCTTTGTTTTTTCCCAGTTTTACTGCCAGCAATGATCTCAGCACCCTGCCACCATCCATAGGAAAAGCAGGTATAAGGTTGAACATAAATAAAGCAAGATTCATAAATAGAATATATCTTGCGAATTCGGCAGGTATGTCAAATCTTAAGTTGTTAAGATCAGGGAATATTTGACCAGTTGAAATAGCCAGAACTACTCCTATAATCAAGGCAATGACAACATTGACAAAAGGTCCGGCCAAGGCAATATAAAATTCATGCAGAGGTTTTTCCGGGATACTTTCGAGGCGTGCCACACCGCCAATCGGGGACAACAATATATCTCTTGTGACCACTCCGAACTTTCTGGCTGTAAGGGCATGACCATATTCATGTAACACCACACAAACAAAAAGTAATAAAAAGTACAAGATAAATCCTATACTTTGCCACATTTTATAGCCGTTGGTTAAGGCTGTAAATATTACAAATAACAACAAAATCCCAAATGACCAGTGGATTTTTACCGGTATTTGCCAGAATGTTCCGATTTGAAGGGAAGGGCCTGTAGGAGATTTTATGTTTTTCAAACTGTTTCTGTTTTCCAAATGGGTTCGTACAATTGACCACTCAGGATATTACGACTGATGACGATGCGCTGCATTTCGGATGTTCCTTCGTATATCTGAGTAATCTTGGCATCCCGCATCAGTCTCTCCACGTGATATTCTTTGACATATCCGTATCCGCCGTGGATCTGAACAGCTTCAACTGTATGTTTCATGGCCACTTCTGATGCAAACAGTTTGGCCATAGCGGCTGATGATGTATAGTCCATGCCCTGATCTTTCATCCATGCAGCTCTATACACAAGAAGTCTTGCAGCTTCTATTTCAGTGGCCATATCTGCCAGCTTAAACGCAATGGCCTGATGTTGGGAGATGGGCTTGCCGAATGCTTCTCTTTCTTTGGCGTATCTTACTGAAAGCTCATATGCTCCAGCGGCAATACCCAAAGCCTGAGCTGCTATGCCTATCCGCCCTCCGGTCAACACCTTCATTGCAAACTTAAACCCAAATCCATCTTCGGCAATTCTATTATATTTGGGCACTTTGACATCATTGTACATAATGGTGTGTGTATCTGAAGCACGGATGCCCAACTTATCTTCTTTGGCTCCGATAGTGACTCCGGGCCATGATGTCTCTACTATGAATGCATTGATACCTCTGTGACCTTTATCTGGATAAGTTTGAGCAATGACGACATGCAGAGATGATTTACCACCATTGGTTATCCAGTTTTTAGTACCGTTCAGCAGATAATAATCTCCCATATCTACAGCGGTAGTACGCTGGCTGGTTGCATCACTCCCTGCTTCCGGTTCTGACAGACAGAAGGAGCCTATCCATTCACCTGAAGCAAGCAACGGCAGGTATTTCTGTTTTTGTTCTTCGGTACCATATTCTTCAATGCCCCAACAAACTAATGAATTGTTGACAGACATGATGACAGAACTGGAACTGTCGATCTTGCTGATTTCTTCCATTGCCAGAACGTATGATAAGGTATCCATACCGCCACCACCATATTCCGGATCGACCATCATACCCAGAAATCCCATTTCTCCCATCTTTTTGACCTGCGCTGTGGGATGCTGCATATTTCTGTCTCTGTCTATGACACCGGGCGATAATTCTTGCTGAGTAAAGTCTCTTGCAGCTTCTTTTACAGATATTTGTTCTTCAGTTAATTCAAATTGCATATGGAAAGTGTTAAAAAGTTATTTAAATAGAGCTTACAGACTGAGCCTATGTTTCACTTTTTGAAAAGATATTAAATGGCACTCTAAAAATCTCATGTTAGTTATTAAATCATTAACTTGTAATTTGAGAAAATGTTTATCAGATGCGGACTCCGTGTTCCAAAAGATGGACTGAGAGCTTTGATGTGTCCATACTTGCTTTTACTCCTACCGGAAAAGTGCAGATATCTACTACATGACCAAAAGTAAAACCGTAAAAAGTTGGTATCTTAAGTGGCGCAAGTCTGTCTGTCAATACTTGTTTTAAAGTCATGGATGATTCAGCGTCCTGAGTATCACAATCATTGAAAACTCCGAGAATGATCCCTGAAGCTTTTGAAAGGTCAGTAGATTCCAGCAGAAAAGTGAGCATCCTGTCTATTCTGTATGGCTTTTCACCGATGTCTTCTATGAAAACGAGTTTACCGGCATATGAAGAGGCAAAAGATGTATTGGGGAGACAAACCAGCAATGAAAGGTTTCCTCCTGTGAGCTCACCTGAACACTTACCTTCATGAATTACATAGGGTTCGTGTCCCGCTACAAATTTTTCTGCTGACTGTGTTTGAAACGGAATTTGGTGAGGTAAGCTTGTATTTCCAAAAAGCACTGCCTGTACCTGACTGGCTGTAAATGGTGTAAAAACATCTGATATAGCGACGGGCCCATGAAAGCCCACAAGTCCGGTTTTTGCATAAATTGATAAAAGTAATGCTGTAATGTCACTATATCCTATGATGATTTTAGGATTCTTTTTGATGAGATTATAATCCAGTTTGTTGATGATCCTGGTACATCCATACCCTCCGCGCAGGCACCATATTGCTTTGATATCAGGATCTGCAATCATATTGTGCAAGTCTGCGAGTCTCTCTTCGTCGCCACCTGCTAAATATCCGTTTCTGCTGAATGCTGACTGGGTATATACAGGTAGCAGTCCCATGTTTTCGAGATTGGTGATAGCATTTTGGAACTTTTCAGGATTAATGGGGCCAGCGGGAGTGACCAGACCTACTCTGTCGCCGGGTTTTAAAGCTGCAGGTTTAATTATAGTGCGTTTTGGTTTTTTAGGATTTTCACTACCTGCTGATATGGGGTTCATTACACCCAAGGATAAAGGTCCTATGGCCAATAATTTATTAAAATTCCGACGATGCATAGTTTAAGAAGGTTAATTTGGCAACAAATATACCAATTAAAAAAATAAGAGTGTGTATTACAAACTTCACAAATTCATATTTTCTTCCTCGCTACCATCATTCAAAGCGTAGCTTGGCAGGCTCTGAAGAGCCTATCAAGCTACGCTTGAGACGACCCACCTAAATTCAACCGCCTTACCCTCATTCCCTGAAGAGCTTGTCAAGCTACGCTTGAGACAACCCGCCCAAATTCAACCACGTTTTTACCAATTATTAAAAAGAACACTGAAAAAGTGCAATTTGTTATACATACAAAATAAGACTGATCTTTTTGCGTGTATAACCAACTCTTTGATTAAGTTTAAACTTTTATCACGTTAGAGTATGCTTAAAACTTCATCATTTGGCTCCCATTTAAACATACTTTTACTCTAAATGAAGCTGTGCCCATTGGAGTAAAATGATTGTTTTGGCGTCGATGATTTTTCCGCCGGACAAGAGGTTTGAAATTTCGTTATAGTTGTATTCAAGAACTTCAATATCCTCCTGTTCTAAAATATCTCCACCGCCCTGATGTATAAGCATATCATGATTGTAAACGGCGGTATAAAAATGGATTTTTTCTTTATGCGCACCGGGAGTTGCGAAGGCTTCATAAATTTTTGTCACTTTCGTGACTTCATAACCAGTTTCTTCTTTTATCTCCTTGATGATGGTTTCTTCGGGATGAAGCTCATCAAGCATACCTGCGGGACATTCGAGTATGAAGCCATCAGTATCACTATTGAGCATCACTGCAAGTCTGAACTGTCTGATCAGAATGATTTTTCTTTCTTCAGGATTATACATCAAAACAGCAGCCCCATCT
Organism: Saprospiraceae bacterium; assembly: GCA_016713025.1. NCBI lineage: Bacteria > Pseudomonadati > Bacteroidota > Saprospiria > Saprospirales > Saprospiraceae > Saprospiraceae bacterium. Next base: position 459,710 of record JADJPZ010000002.1, read on the forward strand.
CCGCTATCATAGATTTCTCTGGTCTGCTCTTCCTTTCGTCCATCTCTTCTGGTATATGAAATGATATACTGTTTGAGTGTGGACCACCCTTGATACAGGGTATTTTCCTTTTGAATACTTATTCTACCTGCCATCTTCTTTCTTCATTATTTAGGTGATACGATTGAATAATTTTTTATTCCGACAATATTGTCATTTTTATATTCAATGTCGTTTAGATAAGGAATTTTTCTTTGTTTTTACCCTATCTAAATCTTTCCCTTTCAAGGGAAGACTTCATAAAGAGGCCTTAACTAAACGACATTGTTCTTATATTTCAAATTTTCGGTCGTTGTTCACCAGGAAGTGTCTTATACTTTGCATCACCACATCATTATGGAGCTGGAGTAGTAAGTTACTTTATTTGACTTCGCCATCCACAACAATTTTTCCTGGTCTGTTGGCCACAGCCCAGGTGGTATGAAATATCAACTGAGCTGTTTTTTTCATTAGGTCAAAATCAATTTTTTCTACATCATCGGTTGTTCTGTGATAGTCGCCATGTGTGCCATTAAAATAAAAAATAGCAGGTATACCTTTGCTGGCAAAATTATAGTGATCAGATCTAAAGTAATACCTATTGGGATCAGCTTCATCGTTGTAGGTATAATCCATAATCATCTGAGTATATTTTTGATTTATATTTTCATTGATCTTGTGCAATTCGGTACTCAATCTGTCAGAACCAATTACATAAATAAATTCCTCACCGTTAGTATACTTTTCATCAGACCTTCCTACCATATCTACATTGACATTCATGATTGTTTTGTCCAATGGAAAAACAGGGTTCTCGGTATAATATTTTGATCCAAGAAGTCCTTTTTCTTCACCGCATACCCAAAGAAATATGATGCTTCGGTCAGGAGAAATGCCTTCTTTTTCCGCCTTGGCCATAGCCTCAGCAATGCCCAGAATCGCCACTGTACCGGAACCATTGTCATTGGCCCCATTAAAAATTTCGTCTCCCCTTTTGCCCAGATGATCATAATGAGCAGAGACTACAATATATTCTTCAGGTTTGGATTTACCCTTAATAAAACCTATTACATTTTGGCCTTCCAACACATTCATTTCTTTTTCCATCTGAATATTAAGGCTTGTAGTCAATATGGTGGCAGAAGGCTTTCCTTTGGCCATTTTTTTTCTTGCTTTCAGTATTTTTTCTTCGTTTTTACCTATGATATCTTTTGCTATGGTCGAAGATATAAAAATATGATTGGCAGTACTTATGGTTTTTTTGGATTCATCTCCCAACTGCATGCTTCCTCCGAGAAGTTTTCTTCTGTTTTCTTCCAATAACTTTTTTACGTCTTCCTCGATAATCAAAACCAGAGTTGCACCTTTGGCCTTAGCTACCTCGAGTTTTTTATTGATATCTGCAGTCCAGACGGATGCATTATTATTGCCGGAAATGATAAAATTGCCATTATTATCCACAGGTTCACCTTTGTTGATGAGGATGACTTTGTTCTTTACATCTGTTTTTTTATAATCACTATATTTTGGATCATCGATACCAAAGCCTAGAAAAACTACTTCACCGGTATTTAAAACAGGAATACTTACATTGCTCTCATGAATCATAATGTAATCCCACAAATGCCGGTATCTGGTTTTGTTTACAGTAATAGAAGTCTCTTTCCATTTGGAAAATGTAAATGCCACATTCTGATAATGACCTTCGGCTCCGGGTGGTTTCAACAAACCAGCATTTCGGATAGCCGCCTGCAGGTATACTGAAGCTTGTTGAATGCCTTTTTGTCCTGTCTCTCTTCCTTCCATACTGTCCGATGCCAATATGTAGAGATGTTTTTTGAGAGATTCAGAAGAAATCATCGAAGCAATCCTATATGAAGGATCATTGGTTTCTGTCGACTTTTTGATGGTCTTGTCCGGATATGAAACTGTGCTGATATATTGTGCCAATGATTTAGTATCATGCAGTAAGAGTAAAATAGAAAATAATATAATTTGCTTATTCATATTGAATTTTAATGAAATGCCAGAAATGCCAGAAAAAAAACTCAGGATATATTGGTTTTGTTTAGTCAAAAGCTGAATACTTTCTAACTACATGCGATTTTATTGACTCTAGCCTGATGTCTGCCTCCTTCAAAACCAGTATTCAAAAACTGTTTAACTATTTTTGACGTAAGGCGTTTGCTTATAAATCTGGCAGGAATACACAGAATGTTAGCATCATTGTGAAGTCTTGCCAATGTGGCAATTTCAGCTGTCCAGCACAAAGCAGCCCTGATTCCAGCATGTTTGTTTGCAGTGATACAAACTCCGTTGCCGCTTCCACAAACCAAAATCCCGAAATCAGCCATTTTATTTTCAATATCTTGAGCTACAGGATGCGCAAAATCAGGATAATCGACCGATTCGGCTGTGGATGGTCCTCTGTCTATAAATGCGTAGCCTTCCTTTTCTAATAGCCTGGTGATATATTCTTTATACTCATAGCCTGCATGATCAGAACCAATTGAAATCTTCATACGTGTATTTTTATGGCGTTATTGTTTAAAATTTTTAAAAAGCCTCATGACTTTACTAAATCATGAGGCTTTTTAAGGTAATACCTAAATATCTGAAATAATATTCAGGTTCTATCTATATTTTAGTTCAAAGGGATTTCAGGGGCTTTTGCCCATTTTGAAAGTTTCCCTTCCATTTCCTTCTCAAAAGCAGGATCTTCCACTTTTTTTGCATTGCCAAGAATATCCTGAGCAGCACCAAGTCTGTACTGATAATCCTGGCTGAAATTATCAAAAACACTCTTGTCATCCTGAGATTCATAAAACTCAATGTACTGTTTTGTTTCATCTGCAAGGATTCTCAGATGCTTTTTGGCATTCTCAAAATCTTTTCCATTGATCAATACGGTAATGAACGGCATAATGCCGGCATCATATCTGAAATTCATATTTGGAAATCCTTCAAAATACTTATTGACTAATTGAATGGCTTTTTTATGGTCGCCTTTTCTGTCAAATTCGAGCGCAGATCTCATCAATACCAATTTCATGGCTTGAACTGCCGCCATATAACTTTTATCCACAAAGAGTTTTTGTTTATCAAAATTGCCCCATTTCCATTTATTCATGACAATATTGTAAGTCTTGTTTTCATCGATATCTCCAAATCCGTAGATACCTGGTATTTGTGACTTACTTCTGACCACCGTAGGGGAAACTCTCAAACCCAAACCTTCCATCTCTACGAAATCATTCAGTCCCAGAAGTTTGCTGGACTGACAGGTAATCGCAAAATATATAGGCCTTTCATAGATATTGGAAGCGATGACGTCCATTATAGCCAAATCATCTTTTGTAAATGAGGTAGATTCTGCAGGAAAACTCATCATGATGTTATCTGCCCACTCAGTAGTATCTATTTTATGCTGGAAAGGTAAACTTGCAAATTTTGCACGATCTACAGGGATGTAAAAATTTCTGCTATTGATAAACGTCTGACCCTGCATAGTGTATTGTGGATCTTTGATTCTTCTCAAACCTTCATAAACATTGAGTGGAACAGACAAATCCTCGCCCGTGGGATTTGCAAAAAATATCTGATTTCTGTTTTTACCTCTGTACTCTTCTTCTGTAAGAGTCAACTTGATCGGTGGTGAATCGTTGACCTTATTTCTCAGCTTATTGATATACCAATCTACAGCTATCAGACTCAGGTTGACCACCCTTACATCTCTCCTGATATTTTCGACTTCCTGAGCATACCACAAAGGATACGTATCATTATCCCCGTATGTAAAGATGATAGCATTGGGTTCTACACTATTGAGAAAGTTGGCGGCATAATCTCTTGACGCCTTGTGATGTTTGCGGCTATGATCATCGAAATTTTGGAATCCCATAATGACTGGTGCAGAAAGCACTAAAACCCCAGCTAACAATGCAGGAGTGATGCCTGACAGTTTTTGAGATAAGTATTGGTAGATAGCAAGGGCGCCCATACCTATCCATATACAGAAAGTCATAAATGAGCCAACAAAAATATAATCTCTTTCCCTTGGTTCGTTTGGAGGCTGATTGGAATAGATGATGATGCCTATACCGGTGATTACAAAGAGTATCAATAATACTATAAACTCTTCTTTCTTTTGGATATAATGATACACCAGACCTAAAAGACCAAAAATCAATGGTAAGAAGTAATATGAATTGTTTGACTCGTCAGACTTCATAGCATCCGGCAGTTTGTCCATTTTGTAAAGCTTGGCCTCATCTATCGGAGTGACCCCTGATTGCCAGTGTCCTTTCGACAGATCCCAGGGGAAGTATCCCTGCTCTGCCGTCTGTCTTCCTGTAAAGTTCCACATAAAATATCTGAAATACATCCAGCTCAGCTGATAGTGAAATAAAAATTGCAGGTTGTAACCCATAGACGGTTTTCCTTTACTGGTACCATTAAGGCTTTCTCTCCACATTCTGTGCAGATCAGGTCTACCCAATTCGGTATGTCCAATTCTTGGAAACAGGATCTTATCTTTTTTATCGTAAATATAGTCGTACTTTTCATCTACAATTTCATATTTCTCTCCTACGCGCCCATAGCGTGGCTCGCGGGATACATCTTTTGGTAGAGCATCATAATGTGGTCCTGAGATCAATGGTCTTTCACCATATTGTTCCCGATTCAGGTAAGGCAACAGTCTCATTGCATCACCTGGTACATTCATATTGATAGGTGTATCTGTATTGGCTCTGATGACTACTATACCAACAGTAGAAAAGGCCACTGTAACAAAAATCGCAGATATAACAGCTGTCTGAATCAATTGATTGCCTTTGGTATGGGAATATTTTAAAGCCAGATAAGCAAGTCCAAAAACTATAATCATAGTAGGTATCAAGCCTGAATGTACGGGCATACCCAAAGTATTTACACAGAACAACTCCATGTTTTTCCAGAGTGTAGGAATTCCTACAATCACAAACTTCATAATAAACACAATACCTACAACACCTAAAGCCATAGATATGAGTGCTCCTTTCAGGTTATGGTCTTTGTAGTTTTTATAATACACTAAAAGCGCTACTGCCGGAAGTGCCAAAATACTCAAAAGGTGAACACCTACAGACATACCATTTATAAAAAGGCTTAACACCAGCCATCTGTTGGCCATATCGCGATCATCGATATAATAATATTTTGTAGCAGCCCATAAACCCATAGCCGTAAACATGGTGGACATCGCATATACCTCACCTTCTACCGCCGAAAACCATATAGACGTACTGAATGCTGTAGCAAGACCAGCAGATAATCCAGCAAATCCCAAAATCAAATTTTGAGAAGCGTTTGTCTCCGTTTCTCTGCCCACCAATGCAAGTTTGCCAAACATGATGGTAGTCCAGGCTATCATCATAGCGGCCACAGATGTACATATGCCGGACATGAGATTGACAGCAAAAGCAATATCAGACGGATCATCTGAAAATACAGTAGCCAGCCAAGCAAATAATCTTCCAACAATCAAAAACAGACCCGCTCCAGGAGGGTGCACCACTTGTAGCTTATATGCCCCCAAAATGAACTCCCCACAATCCCATAGGCTGCCGGTGCGCTCCACTGAATGATAAAAGACAAAAAAAGTGATGATAAAAACCAATAAACCTGTGATATTGGTGACTCTTTTTTGTGATTGCATATGATTTTACTTACTGAGTTATAGTTAAGAAAAGGCAAAAATAACAAAATTACTTTAAAACAAACAATAATATGTATTTCAGCGTTTAGAATATCATTTGACGTGCATCTTATTAAACTTTCATCTCAAATTTTTTATTGTTATAAAAGAACTTAAAGGAATAGATTTAACTTACCTTTGCTCAGGTATCTATCGTTTCTAAACTTTTTTCATTCAGTTATTCCCAAGAAATCAATGCTGCCCTGACTTTTTGTAGATAAAAATTTGTAAACTAAATTTGGAGGAATCCTATGAATGACTTTTTTGAACATCTGATACATGAGTTCACTTTGCCTTTACGCAACCCTGTTCTTATATTTTCCCTGATATTGTTTATAATATTGCTCTCACCCATAGTACTGAAGCGATTGAATGTTCCGGGTATCATTGGTTTGATCATTTCCGGAGTGATCATAGGCCCGCATGGATTTAACATTTTAGAAAAAACATCGGCAGTTGAGTTGTTTTCCACCATCGGACTTCTTTATATTATGTTCATAGCAGGTCTTGAACTTGAGATGAATGATTTCAAAGCCAATAAAAACAAGAGTCTGTTATTTGGTTTTTTTACATTTATCATTCCCATAGTAATAGGATATCCTGTATGTTACTATTTATTGGGATATGATTTTAATGCCAGTTTTCTGACAGCAAGTATGTTTGCGACACATACCCTTGTAGCATATCCCATAGTAAGCAGATTTGGAATCTCAAAAAATCAGGCTGTGGCTGTCTCTGTAGGCGGTACCATACTTACTGATACTGCAGTCTTAATTATCCTTGCCGTAGTACTGCGCAATGCGCAAGGAAATCTTAATGCAGAATTTTGGTATAAACTAGGTATATCTCTTACGATTTTTGCAGCAATCATGTTTTTGATCATTCCCAGAGTGGCGAAGTGGTTTTTCAGCAAGCTAGAAAGTGAAAAACATGCTCACTATATTTTTGTGCTCTCGGTTGTATTTTTTGCTGCCTTTCTCGCAGAAGTTGCCGGAGTTGAAAAAATCATAGGGGCATTTGTGGCGGGTCTGGCTTTAAACAAATTGATCCCTCATTCTTCTGCACTGATGAATAGAATTGAGTTCATCGGCAATGCCCTGTTCATTCCGTTCTTTCTGATATCTGTAGGTATGGTGGTGGATATGAGTGTGATTTTAAATGGTACAACAGCACTCATTGTGGCAGGAACATTGACCATCGTAGCGCTCATAGGCAAATGGGTAGCAGCCTGGTTTACACAAATGGTTTTCAAATATACTGCCGCCCAAAGACAACTGATATTTGGACTTAGCAGTTCGCATGCAGCTGCAACTTTGGCCATCATTCTGGTAGGATATAATAATGGAATTCTGGATGAAAACATACTCAATGGGACGATAATACTCATACTGATCACCTGTGTGGTGGCTTCATTTGCTACAGAAAAAGCTGCAAGACAGATCATCGTCCAGGGAGACGGCATAGACAGCAATGTGCAGTCATCATCTCGTTTTTCAAATGAACACATCCTGTTACCTGTAGCCAATATAGAAAATGCTGAAAAATATCTTGATCTGGCTTTATTGATAAAAGATAAAAAATCACCCAATCCTATTTCAATACTTAGTGTGGTAAATAATGACCATGAAGCTGAAAGAAATCTGATCAGAGCAAAAATCAATCTTCAGCATTTTGTAGATCAGGGATCGGCATCTGAGACACAAGTCAATGTCATCACTACCATCGATCATAATGCGATGAGTGGGATATCACGCACCGCAAGAGAAGTATTGTCTGATATCATCATCATAGGGTGGCCTCAGAAGACTGCTTTCTTTGAAAAATTTATGGGTGAAAAACTTGAAACCATCTTAACCAATTCGGATAAATCGTATTTTATCAGCTACATTGCTCAGCCTATCATTTCATTAAAAAAAATCATCATCATTGCACCGGCGTTAAGTGAAGTAGAAAAAGGTTTTTCCATTTGGCTTTCCAAGTTTATGACTTTGTCCAAAGAGATGAGCTTGCCAGTGATACTGTATGGCGAAATAAAAACACTTGATGCTGTCAAAACATGGGTTAAAAGGCATAGTGTGAACGTAAATATTGCTTATAAAGAATTTAATGACTGGGAAGATATTCTTATCATAGGACGCGACATCACTCAGGAAGATCTCATCGTCATGGTGATGGCACGTAAAGGTTCAGTTTCATACATCAGCACCTTGGATTCCATACCCTCCAAAATTGAAAAACACTTTGAAAACAACAGCAAAATATTGGTGTATCCCAGGCAGCATGATTTCAGCCATGTATCTGAAAACTATGAAGATATAACCAGCGGACCTATATCCAAAGGTATCGAAACGATAGGCAAAGGGATAGAGAGTATTTTCAACATAGGTAAAAACGATGGCCAATGAAATCCAAAAACCAGTTTTTGGTACCAAAAGATGTATCTGAAGCTGATTTTACAGAAATGGTCGCGTCACCTATCGGGACATTTGCCATCATAGCATCTGAAGTCGGAATCAGATTCATCAAACCTGTAGATAAATTCATACCTAATACCAAACCTAATCATCACACTAATACTGCAGCCTCCCAGCTGGAAATGTATTTTACTGGCAAATCACGACAATTTGATATCAAATATGACTTATCAGGTCATTCGGCATTTTCTATCAGGGTATGGCAGGAGTTAATGAAAATTCCCTTTGGTCAGACGATTTCTTACGCGCAACTGGCTTCAAGACTAGGGGATCCGCTATGTATCCGGGCAGCTGCTTCAGCCAACGGTCGCAATCCGATCCCGATTATCATACCTTGCCACAGGGTCATAGGTAGTGATGGCAGTCTTACTGGTTTTGCCCTGGGCCTGGATGTAAAAAAGAATCTTCTGAGCTTAGAAAATCCTGCAAAATATGCTGTGATCCAAACTACTCTATTCTGAACTTAAAATCTAAAAAGATAACCGGATTACCAGCCGGAATTGATAACTTCACAAATGCGCATTACATCATCTTCACTCATCCTGGTGTGTAATGGCAAGACGAGGTATTTATCTTCTACCTCATCCATATTGGGATAGCGTCCTTCGACTTTACCACCAAAAATGCTGTATCGGTCATTGCGATAGTGTACCTGTGCAGATTCAATTTTTTGATCTCTGAGTTTTTGCCACAGCTGTTTTCTGTTTTCAACAAGAATCGTACACATCCACGCAGCATGTTCTCTGTCGTGATATCCACCACCCACAAAATGCAAATTATTGCAACCTGACAATTGTCTTTCGTAGATGCTGAAGAGCTTTCTTCTATAAGCCAGTGTCTGATCAAATTCTTCCAGGGCTGCCAGACCCATTGCCGCTCCGATATCTGTCATTTGGTATTTATAGCCCACTTCTGTGATGTCGTTTTCCCAGATACCCATTTGTTTGGCTGATCTGTCGATACCGAACCACCTGAGTCTTTTTGCTTTTTCATACTGTTCTTCAGGTAAGAGCAGTAAGCCACCATCGCCTGTGGTGATATGTTTGATAGCTTGAAATGAATACATCGTATAGGGTGAAATGCTACCCACATTTTCTCCTTTGTAAGTGGCTCCAAGTGCATGCGCTGCATCCTCAATGATCGTAATATTATGTTGCGCAGACAATGCTTTCAATTCATCCATTTCGCAAGGCAGACCACCATAATGCACTACTACTATTGCTTTAGTCTTCTCAGAGACAAGTCTTTTGACATGATTGACATCAATATTCATGGTGTGCGGATCGACATCCGCAAACACAATTTTTGCTCCCATATATAAAAATGGAATATTGGTCGCAGTACATGTAAATATCGGAACGATCACCTCATCACCTTCTTTGATATCCGCAAGCAAATAGGCAAGATGCAGGGCATCCGTTCCGGAACCGACTGCCAGCGCTTTTGTATTTTTTCCGTATCTATTGTTGAATTTTGTTTCAAATTCATCTACCAATGGTCCCTGTCCAATCCATCTGCCGGAAAGTACTTTGGTTACTCTTTCGATAGCTCCTGATGGAATATGAGGATGAAAAAGGACAATCCCCTCATTAGGCTCCATGAGTTTTGCCTCATCCATGCCTTTATTAAGACCCATGTGTAAATTAATTATTGCGCACAAAAATATGAAAAAAACTAACTTTGCAAAAATAAATATTTCATGATTGACTTTCAGTTATCATCGCCCATTGAATTTTATCCATACAAAAAGCCTGAAAATGCCATATTCAGCATCCTGATACCATCATGGAAAAATGACGCACACCTGAAATTAGTGATCGATAGTATTTGTAAAAACAGTACTTATACTCATCAGATATGTGTCCACCTAAATGAAGGAAATACATTGAGCAAGGAATATCTGGATCAACTCAACATATCGCACTCTCTGAGTCATGAAAATGTAGGAGTTTGTTTTGGTTTTAACGCTGCTGCCGGTTTTGCTGAGTGTGATTATATTGTCCTGATAGATGATGACATGTACGTGACCCCGGAATGGGACAAATGGCTCTATGATGAAGTAAAAAAACAGACAAATCCTTATTGGTGCATCAGTGGATCGATGATGGAAAGGACAGGACGGGAAAACCAAGCTGTTATCCTATGCAAAAACTATGGAGCCAACCCGGCAGAATTTGATGAAAAGGGCCTTTTGGAAGAATATCGGACTTATCAGCATCAGGATTGGTCAGGATCATTATGGTATCCGCTTGTGCTGGACAAAAGGATTTGGACACTGATAGGCGGATTGAGTACAGAGTTTTCTCCCGGTATGTATAGCGACCCTGATTTTATGATGAAACTCTGGCAGGCTGGTGTTAGGCATTTCAAAGGTATTGAAAAAAGCAGGGTATACCATTTTATGTCCAAGTCTACTTCAAGAATTGTAAAAAATGACGGGAGAAAACAGTTTTTATCAAAATGGAAAATTTCCAATTCGGTTTTTTCTAAATATTTTCTCAGGCTTGGAGAAAAGTACAAAGGTGATATTTCACAACCTGACTTGTCGGGCGTTAGGTTGAAATTAAAAATTGATAATCTTAAACGGAAATTCAATTTTTAAGCCAGATATTAGCGGTCATTGCTACTTTTGACCTTCATTAACATACTGAATTTAAATATTTGGGTACAATTAAAAGGTTATTTTTTCTCCTATCTTTTTTATTTTATAATTTAGTGCGGCAACTGTCAGGGTCATAAATGGGCTTATCCAGTTAAATATGGCATACACAAAATAATCCATCGTAGGTACTCCTAAGACACCGGCATTGTACGCCCCGCAGGTATTCCAGGGGATCAAAGCTGAAGTTACTGTTCCTGAGTCCTCAAGTGTTCTACTCAGGTTGGCAGGATGTAATCCTTTATCTTCAAATGCCTTTTTATACATTTTCCCCGGAATTACTATGGCAAGATATTGATCTGAAGCGGTTACATTGATCGCTAAACATGACAAAACCGTGCTGGCAAAAAGACCGAAAACTGTATGAAACATATTGAGAAGAGCTTGACTGATCCTTGCAAGAGCACCAATGGCGTCCATCACGCCACCAAATACCATAGCACAAAGAATCAGCCAGATGGTTCCCAACATTCCTTCCATACCTTTTGCGGCAAAAAGATCATTGAGCTCCGGATGTGTAGTAGCTACAGAAGTTTTGGTAGTCAGAGCGGTGAGTACACCTTTATAAGCAGTATTAAATGTCAATTGGGTACCTTCTGCCACTTTTACAACCAAATCAGGTTGAAATATGATAGCAGCAACTCCACCCAAGAGTGCACCGGCCAATAACGCAATCAATGGTTCCGTCTTTTTCATAATCATAAATATGACAAAAGCTGGAATCAAAAATAACCACGGTGAAACTTTAAATGAAGCATCTATCGCCCCCAATTTGTCCGAAATATCTGCAGTACCTGACACATTAATGTTGAATCCAATGACTAAAAAAATCATTAATGTAATCACATACGATGGGATAGTAGTAACTGTCATATGTTTGATATGGTCAAAAAGTGTTGCCCCAGCCATAGCGGCTGCCAGATTGGTAGTATCGGAAAGAGGTGATAACTTATCCCCGAAGTATGCACCACTGATGACAGCGCCCGCTGTCATTCCGGGGTCTATACCCATGGAGCTTCCTATACCAATGAGCGCTATACCTACAGTAGCTGAAGTAGACCAGGAACTGCCAGTAGCTATCGAAACCACAGAGCATATCATCAATGAAGCTACTAAAAATATAGTTGGTGTCAACAACTGAAGGCCATAGTATATCATAGTCGGAATGATACCACTTAGCAGCCATGTACCTGACAATGCACCCACCATCAGCAAGATCAGGATGGCACCCGTTGTGGATTTTACATTGTGTGCTACTTCTTCCAGCATCTGTTTATATGTCACCCGATTTCTGAATCCGACTATAGCTGCAACTGCGGCACCAATAATTAAAATAAATTGATTTGATCCACCTAAAGCACTGTCACCAAAAATAAAAATATTGTACGCCAACATTCCAACTAAAATCAAGACAGGAAATAAGGCTTCGTAGATACTTAATTCCTTATTTTCGATGATAGTTTCTTGTTCCGGTAACTCTGGTTTGATTTCTTCGCTTTGCATCGGAGTATATTTTAATTACTTTTTTTTTATAAAATCTTTCTGAAAATTGAACGCAATTTAATCCAATTATTTATTATGAATATAAATTAACATCATTTTCAAATATTTTAGCAAAAATTTGAACAAACGTCTTTAAAGTGCTATTGATAAAAGTTTACTAAATTGATACTCAATGCGACCCATCTATGCAAGTATAATCCTGATGCTTTTTATGCTCTCCTGTAAAAATGAAGATAAAAAATCAAAGGAAAAAAAACCAGGGGATTCGAAGGAACAAAAGGCAATGGTCGTCAGCGGTATTATCGCACGGGATCAAATGACAACCGGTTCTTTTTCTACTACCGGTACGATATTGGCCAATGAAGAAGTAGAAGTGAAAAGTGAAATTTCCGGTAAAGTCACCGGTATATATTTCAAAGAAGGAAATCCTGTGAGCAAAGGTCAATTATTGGTAAAATTGGATGATGATGATATTCAGGCTCAATTGAATAAACTGAAAATCGAAATTAAGCTGGCTCAGGACAAAGAAAACAGAGCTAAACAATTATTAGCAGCTTCTGCAGCCAGTAAAGAAGAGTATGAATCTGCCGAAGGAAACGTAAATCTACTTAAGGCAAATGAACAAATTCTTAAAACAAATCTTGCTAAAACCAGAATCACAGCTCCTTTTTCAGGTATCATTGGATTAAAAAACATCAGTCCCGGTGCCATTATCTCTCCTTCCAATATTGTTGCTACAATCCAAAATACACAACCTCTCAAGTTGGAATTTTCTATCCCGGAAAAATACAACCATCTACTGAATACAGGGAAAATTGTAGATTTTACCACAGGAGGAAGTACCATAATACACAAGGCATCGGTGTATGCAAAAGAACCTAAAATCGATGAAGTAACCAGGACCACAAAAGTGCGTGCAACATTTGCAAATCCGGGAGGAAAATTGTTTCCGGGAGCTTTTGCAGAAATAACCATCTCTGTTGGCGAGAAGAGTATGGTACGAATGATCCCGTCAATCGCTTATATTCCTGATATCAATGGAGCAAAGGTATTTGTCAAGAAGAATGGTGTAGCCACGAGCGTAAATATTAAAGCCGGATTAAGAACAGAAAAAGAAATTCAGATATTAGAAGGAATTGAAGACGGTGATACGGTCATCACTTCCGGAATTCTACAGCTTAAGCCTAACACACCTGTAGAAGTAAACATCATTAATCAGGCACAATAATATCATGAGTTTATCAGAAGTTAGTATAAAGAGGCCTGTTTTAGCCACTGTGATGTCAGTAATCCTTGTATTATTTGGCATCATAGGGTTCACATATCTTGGAGTGAGAGACTATCCGAGTGTCGACCCTCCAGTCATCTCCGTAAGCACATCCTATACGGGTGCCAACTCCGAGGTAATCATATCACAAATCACAGAGCCACTCGAAGAGTCAATCAATGGTATAGACGGAGTAAAAACCATCACATCAACCAGTAGCGACGGCAGAAGCAATATTTCGGTAGAATTTGATCTTGATGTGGATCTGGAGACAGCAGCCAATGATGTCAGAGACCGTGTATCCCGGGCACAAAGAAACCTGCCTCCTGATGCCAACCCACCTATAGTCAGTAAAGCCGATGCCAACTCCAATCCCATCATATCTCTGACTGTCCAGAGTAAACAAAGATCCATGCTGGAAATTTCCGAAATTGGAAATAACCTTTTTAAGGAACGGTTTCAGACTATACCCGGTGTGAGCGGTGTCACTATTTGGGGAGAAAAGCGTTACTCCATGAAGCTCATCATGGATCCTCACAAAATGACGGCTCTGAGCGTCTCTCCGGTAGATATCAGAAATGCCCTGACTGCTGCCAATGTGGAATTGCCTTCAGGTAGACTCGAAGGTGACAATACTGAGCTGACCATCAGAACTGTAGGACGAATAGAATCCGAAGAACAGTTTAATGACCTCATCATCCGAGAGACCAATGGCACAATCATACGTTTTAAGGATGTGGGAGTGGCAGAATTAAGACCTGAAAACGAAAGGTCAATTCTGCGAGGAAATGGTGGTATTCCGATGATCGGTGTAGCTGTCACCCCGCTACCCGGAGCCAACTATATATCTATCGCTGATGAGTTTTACAAAAGACTTGAAGACATCAAAAAAGAAATACCTGCTGATCTTGAGATAGGCTTAGCCTTAGATACTACAAAAGGTATAAAAAAAGCGATTCTTGAAGTACAGGAGACGATATTGATTGCTTTTGGTCTGGTAGTATTAGTCATATTTTTATTTTTAAGAAACTGGAGATCTACATTAATTCCCGTTATTGCTATTCCTATATCATTGGTCAGTACATTTTTCATTATGTATCTGGCTGACTTTTCTATCAATATTTTGACACTGCTGGGCATCGTTTTGGCAACAGGGCTTGTGGTCGATGATGCCATAGTTGTGCTTGAAAACATATATCAGAAGATTGAGCAGGGTATGTCCCCCAGAGAAGCATCATTTAAAGGCTCTGAAGAGATATTTTTTGCTATAGTTTCTACTACTGTGACTTTGGTGGCAGTATTTCTGCCCATCATGTTCCTTGAGGGTTTGACAGGAAGGTTATTCAGGGAGTTTGGTGTTGTAGTAGCAGGTTCGGTATTGATTTCTGCATTTGTATCATTGACACTTACACCTATGATGAGCTCAAGATTGCTAAGAAAAGGTGATCACGAGCGAGGGCTGTACAAACTTACAGAAGGTTTTTTTACTGGTATGACAAATGCCTATGATAAGTTATTGAAAGTATTTTTCAGATTCAGATGGCTATCGGTTATTATTATGGTTCTTTCATCCTGGATGATATATAAACTTGGAGCTGGTTTGCCTACAGAATTAGCTCCTATGGAAGACAAAGGCCGACTAAGTATCAATGCTACAGCTCCGGAAGGTACATCTTTTGAGTTTATGAACGAGTTTATTTCAAAAATCATAAAAGATGTAGATACACTTCCGGAAAAAGAGTCCATACTATCTGTCACTGCTCCCGGGTTTGGTGCATCGCAAGCGTCCAATTCAGGTTTTGTAAGAATATCACTGAAGGATGCTGAATTCAGGAATAGAACACAAATGGAGATTGCTGATGAACTATCCAAAAAGGTGAGAAACTATACGGAAGCAAGGGTTTTTGTCAATCAGGAACAAACCATCGGTGACCGCCGAGGTGGCCTGCCTGTTCAGTTTGTCATCATGGCTCCGAATTTTGATATGCTCAAAAAGGCAATTCCACCATTTTTGGAGCAAGCAAGGCAAAATGAAGCATTTCAGGCCGTGGATATCAATTTAAAATTTAACAAACCTGAACTCAAAATAGACATAGACCGTAACAGGGCTCAATCGCTTGGCGTATCAGTAATGGATATAGCTCAAACACTCCAATTGTATTTTGCAGAACAAAGACTTGGGTTTTTCATCAGAGATGGCAAACAATATCAGGTGATCGGTATAGCCAACAAAGAAAACAGAAATGATCCATCGGATTTAAAATCAATCTATGTGCGCACTAAAAATGGCCAAATGGTTCAGCTGGACAATTTTATCACGATGACAGAGCAGAGTAACCCACCACAGCTATATCGTTTCAATAGATATGTTTCTGCTACCATTTCAGCCGGCACTGCCCCGGGAGTCTCATTAGGTCAGGGTATCGAAGAAATGAGAAAAATAGCCGGAGAAGTATTGGATGACAACTATTCGACGGACCTTTCAGGCCCGTCCAAAGAGTTTGCAGAGAGTTCATCTACCCTATTATTTGCATTTCTTTTGGCTCTTGTTCTTGTATATTTGATTTTGGCTGCTCAGTTTGAAAGTTACATTGATCCGCTTATCATCATGTTTACCGTTCCTCTGGCGTTGGCCGGAGCAGTGTTGGCTTTGTGGTATACCGAATCCACATTGAATATCTTCAGTCAGATAGGTATCATCGTCCTTGTAGGTATTGTGACTAAAAATGGTATCCTCATAGTAGAATTTGCCAATCAACGAAGAGAAGATGGCCTGAGTCTGCATGAAGCAGTCAGAGAAGCCGCTGTATCAAGATTGCGACCCATACTTATGACCAGTCTCGCTACCATGCTGGGAGCATTGCCCATAGCTCTTGCTCTTGGCGCAGCATCTATTTCAAGGGTATCTATGGGTATAGCCATCATAGGAGGCCTGATGTTTTCACTTATATTAACACTTTTTGTAATTCCGGCATTATACACTTATCTGTCAAGGACCAAAAATTATCATTCAGATGAAGCAGCACATTAATATAATCATAGTCCTTTTGTTATTTAGTAACAATGGTATCACTCAGCAAATGTTATCACTTGAAGATGCTATAAGTATTGCTATCCAGAATAACTACAACGTTCAGATAGCCAGAAATGCTGCACTTATTGACAAGACCAACAATACTCGCGG
The DNA here is from genome assembly GCA_016713025.1 of Saprospiraceae bacterium. Classification (NCBI taxonomy): domain Bacteria; kingdom Pseudomonadati; phylum Bacteroidota; class Saprospiria; order Saprospirales; family Saprospiraceae; species Saprospiraceae bacterium. Next base: position 476,552 of record JADJPZ010000002.1, read on the forward strand.
CAATGCAGGCATGCTCCCGCAAGTCAATTTAAATTTTGGAAACAACAATAATATCAACAATACAAGACAACAATTTTTCAGCGGTGATGAACGCACCGGAAACAATGTCAACACGACCAATTTAAATGCCAATCTTCAGCTTGCATGGACCGTATTTGATGGTATGCGCATGTTTGCAAGTAGGGAAAGACTCAGAGAAATAGAAAGTGCAGGACAGCTGAACACCATGATCCAAATGGAAAATACCATCTATCAGGTGATGAGTGCTTATTACAATATCATCCAACATAAAAAAAGGATCAGTACCATCGGAAAAGCCATTGAATTATCTCTCGAACGAAGATCACTTGCAGCACTGAAAAGAGAATTAGGTTCATCGTCATCTTTACCTGTACTGCAGGCAGATGTTGACATCAATGCAGATAGCGCAGCGTTGATAAGACAAAACTTAGTCCTGAAAAACACCAAAATATTGCTTAATGAACTCCTCGGCAGAAGTCCTGATACCGAATTTGAAATCAATGACTATATAGAACCTGCTTCATTGCCGGATTACCAGGATATGTTATCAAAAGCTGAAACAAATAATAAATGGCTGCAGATGACAGATAAAAATATCAAAATATCAGAAATCAATATCAAACAATGGCAAGCCAACAAGCTTCCTTCCGTTGATGTCAATCTGGGGTACAATTTTACCAGGTTCAGCGCAGAGATAGGTGTCCTTAAGTTTAATCAAAATCTTGGATTTTCTTACGGTCTGACCGGAAGGTGGAACATTTTTAACGGCTTTAATAACAAGAGGGAAATACAAGTGGCCAAACTGAATCTGGAGTCCGGCAAACTCAACAAAGAACAATCCCGTCTGAGTATACATACAGATTTGTTTACTTTTTATACCAACTACCTAGCTGCAATGGAGATGTCAGAAATAGAAAAGCGGAATATCAGCATAGCAAAGGAAAATCTCAACATTACTTCTGAAAAAATGCGTATAGGTACCATACAATCCTTAGAGTTAAGGCAAGCTCAGTTAAATCTTGTTGATGCTGAATTCAGAAAAATAATGGCAGAATTTGATGCTCAGATGGCTATCCTTGAAATAAAAAGGCTGACTGGTGAGCTGATAAAAAACTGATTTGAGAAACAGTTCAACTTAAAGAAAATAAAAACGGGAAGTTTGAATCGATCAATACTTCCCTTTTTTTTGTGGTACCTCCCAGATTTGAACTGGGGACACACGGATTTTCAGTCCGTTGCTCTACCAACTGAGCTAAGGTACCTTAGAATATATTTTAACTTTTTCTAAAAGCGTCGCAAAAGTACGCTCTTTTTTGATAAATCAAAATAGTAATCAACTTATTTTTGAAATTTTATCCTGAGGTTACTAAATGTACACGACTTATTCCCTAAAAAATATTGTGTACCTTTGTCCTCTGTGAAAAGAGAGTTTCTTATCAATATTGTCTTACTTTTTGTCATCAATCTGATGATAAAACCTATCTATATTTTTGGTATAGAAGCCAAAGTACAGGACTTGGTTGGTATCCAATCTTATGGACTCTATTTTTTTTATTTTAATTTTATATTCTTGTTTCAGTTTGTCAATGATCCTGGATTACAAAGCTGGAATGCACAGTATATACCAAAAAACAGATCTGAAATTCAAAGTCTCTTACCCGAAATCTTTCAGGCCAAAGTACTCCTGAGTCTGACATTTCTTTTCATGGTCAATCTAATTTCTTACTTTTTGGGTTACATAGATGGCGAGATGATCTTTTATATTTCGCTAAGCTTTGTGCTAAGTTCCTTTTTTATGATTTTGCGTGGAATGATTGCCGGATTGGGTTTTTACAGGACGGATAGTCTGATATCAGCTTTAGATAAACTTTTGATGATCATCATTTTGGGCTATCTTTTATATTTTACACCGCTACAATCGGGGTTTGATATTCTATGGTTTGTCAAGATACAGTGTATTGTTTTTGCTATAGTAAGTATCTTTGCTATGATGATACTCTTTTCCAAATCGCCATTGAGATTCAGACTTTTAAGTTATGAAAGGTGGTTGCTTTTACTTCGGTCAGGCGCACCTTATGTACTCATCATGATTTTTATGACCGCTTACAACAAGTTGGATGGTGTCATGCTCGGCTGGTTACTGGATGACAATAAATATCAGGCAGGAATATATGCAGCAGCTTACAGGTTTTATGAAGCTGCAAATATGAGTGGATATTTGTTTGCTTCCCTATTATTGCCGATGTATGCATCAAATATAGATCAAAAACCTATACTCACTGAACTCATTGGTAAGGGCACAAAACTTACTTGCATCATATCATTTATGCTTTTGGGTATTATATTTTTTTATGGTGAAAGGATCTTACAGTTCCTATACTCTGCATATCATCCGGACCTGTATACTACGCTCCAAGTAATAATGTTGGCCTATTGTCTGGTAGCAGTTTCTTATATTTTTGGGACATATATTGCAGCCACCGCCAAAGTGAAAAATTTGAATATTGTATTTGCTGCAGGACTGATAGTAAATATCTTATTGTGTCTGATATTAATCCCCGAATATGGTGCTTCAGGTGCCGCCTGGAGTACGCTTTTAACCCAGTTTTTTGTAATGGTGGGCCAGATATATCTAGTAAATAATCTGATCAGCCTATCTTTTCTGAAAAAGGATGTAAAGCTTATCCTTTTTTATGGTATTGCTGTAATTGTGGTATTCTGGGTAGTTGCCAAAATATCTGGTGGCTCATGGCTTCTAAATCTTGGATTAAGTATATTAATTTGTGTACTTTTGTCGTTTATTTTCAAAATTTTGGATAAAAAGGAAATCCTGATGATTTTCAAAGGTAATCAGTAAGCCTTTTTTACAGCAGATATATGGATAACGAATACAACCTTAATCTTTTTATACATCAACTTTTAAAGTGGAAAAAAGAGTTGGTAAGGGCGATAGTTCTGATAGTGATGCTTAGTATCGGTGGTAGTCTTCTTCTCCCCAACTATTATCAGGCCGAAACCACATTTTATGCCGCAAGTCCTGATCTGGCCAGACCCATACCGATAGGTGGAGATGAAAAGGATGTGAGGATATATGGCGATGACAAAGATCTTGACAGATTATTTACTATTTCATTATCACATGATCTTTTATTTCATCTGATTGATTCTTTTGATTTATATACACACTATGACATAGATAAAAACAGTAAAAAGTCTAAATTTAAGGTCAGGGAGGAGTTAGTGGAAAACTATAAAACTATCAAAACAAAGTATGGCGCACTACATATGATGGTAGAGGATAAAGATCCTGAAAAAGCAGCAGCGATAGTTAATGCAGCGAGAGAAAAAGTAGAACAAATCGCTCAAAAAATCGTCAAAGAATCTCAACTCAAACTTATAAGTAACTACAATGAAAATATCTTAATAAAACAAATCCAGAATGATTCTCTGGCAAAAAAGCTACAAAGAATAAAAGAAAGTGCTGATATTTTTGAAACATGGGGCCAGTCCGGTCTGTATACTAAAATGCTCTCCGATGCTACTTCTGAACTGGAAGAAGCTCGTAGTAAAATTACATTTTATAAAAAATATCCTGCTTATAAAGACTCGGTCATTAAAAATATGGCTATCGAAATGGGTGCTATCAATAAAGTAAACAAAGCTAATACTGAGCTTGAAAAATATGCTCCTGTGCTTTCTGAATTAAAACAATTGGAACAAGAACAAAGCAGAATTCATGATCAGATCAGTCTCGATAAAGAACGGCTTAAACAGCTCAATGCAACATATACAGCTCCTTTTACAGCCTTGCATGTAGTAGAAATAGCTGATGTACCTGTACAAAAATCGCGTCCAAAAAGATCTATAATTGTCTTACTTTCCAGCCTATGCGGTATCGCTTTGGCTTTTATGGCAGTATTTATAATTGAAAATGTTAAATTAGGTACTCCTGAATGATTCCCCTGTCTGAAATAAATATTTGTCATTCAACTTTCGAAATTTAGACAATGGGATCACTCATCAGGACGTGGTCGAATGACATCATTTTTTACCGTAGTTTTTTGATTCTGGTAGCAGTGGCTGTGGTGCTATCAATTTATTTTCAGCATTATTTTGCTTTCCTTTTGCCAGCATTTGTTTTAGGCATGGTGATTATTATTGAAGATTACAGACGATTGTTCTATCTCATTTTTCTGCTTCTTCCATTTTCCATTGAGGTTTATTTTGATGGCCCCGGTATGGGTACAGACTTGCCATCTGAACCTGTTATGTTGATGTTATCTTTTATTACCGTGGCTGTGCTTATTAGAAATAATCTCTCCTTTCCCAAATTTTACATCACTCATCCCATATTTATATTGATTGGCATTCATGTATTCTGGATATTTATCACTGCATTGAACTCAACGTACCCATTAATATCAGCCAAATTTTTCGCTGCTAAAATATGGTATATACTTCCTTTTTTTATTCTACCTTTAATATTTGTGAACCAATCCTCAGAATTGGAAAAATCATATAGAATTCTTTATAAATTTCTTTTTGTATCCATTTGTTATGTGCTCATAAGACATGCTTTTCATGGTTTTAGTTTTGCTTCGACATATGAAGTAGTCCAACCCTTCTACCGAAATCATGTCAGTTATGCAGCTATATGTGTAGTATGTCTTCCGTTTGTTTGGGCATTTTACAGGATCAATAAATTGGAAGGAAAGACCAATGTATTGATGACTATTGTTTTTATTGTATTCATAGCTGGGATATATTTTAGTTTTACCCGTGCGGCTATTTTATCCATGTTTATAGCCTGGGGAGCCTGGTATATTATCAAAAAAAAATGGGTAAAACCAACTCTGTTTATCTGTTTCATGGTCGCCATAATCTCGTCAATGTACCTTTCTATAGACAATAAGTATATGGATCTGGCGCCTGATTTTGAAAAAACAATCACTCACAGTGAATTTGATAATCTCCTGGAAGCCACCTATAAACTCGAAGACATCTCGTCTATGGAAAGAGTATACAGATGGATTTCAGGTATTGAAATGCTTAAAGACAGATTTTGGTTAGGTTTCGGACCGGGGAGTTTTTATTCTAACTATAAACTATACTCGATATCAAGCTTTCAGACTTATGTAAGTAACAATCCTGATCAATCCGGCATCCACAATTATTTCCTGATGACATGGGTAGAACAGGGTTTTATAGGATTTCTGATACTAATAGCTTTATGCTTTTGGTTGCTGATAGAAGGTGAGCGTCTTTACCATGCAGTTGCGGATATTAGAGATAAGTACCTCATCATGGCCACCTTGCTGGGATTGATCATCATCTTATCTATGTGTCTGATCAATGATCTGATAGAAACAGACAAGGTAGGTCCTTTTTTCTTTTTTAATGCGGCTATTATTCTATTTTATGGTCGGAAAGTTGCATCGTCTGACTATGAAGCGCACAAAGTTTCGAAATAGGCGACTGCTTTCATAATTCTCTTTCCACACTCCTCTTTACCTATGACAGTGATCGATTCCATGAGGTCAGGACCTTGCATACTTCCGCTTACAGCAATCCTCAGCAATGGCATATAATCGCCAAGCTTCAGACCCAAGCCTGAAATATATCCCTTTATGATGATTTCTGTCGTATCATCCTGATTACTGATGAGATTTTGGCTTATAGTTAAAAGGTGTTCCTTATTATCTGCTTTATATTTTTTTAATATGGTAGCATCATCGTATTTCTGCGGCGGAACAAAGAAAAATCGCGCATTGGAGATTATTTCATCTGTTTTATGTACTCTTTCCTTCATCAGACGACATACATCACTCAGATATTCGACCGAGACATGGTACCCTTCTTCTATGGCTTTGTTTTGGATAAGATAAGCCAGTTTGAGATTATCACTATGGATGATGTAATGTTGATTGAACCATCTGGCTTTGTCGATATCAAATCTGGCGCCTGATTTGACAATTTTGTCCAGATCAAATGCCTCACACATTTCATTTATGGTAAATAATTCCTGATCATTGCCCGGGCTCCAGCCCAATAATACAAGGAAGTTCAGGATAGCATCCGGCAAAAATCCATCCTCTCTGAATCCTGTAAAATTATCTTCCTCATGGTCACTGTCCCATGAAAGGGGAAATACAGGAAATCCAAACTTGGCTCCATCTCTCTTACTGAGTTTGCCTTGTCCTGTTGGCTTCAGTATAAGCGGAAGATGTGAAAATGACGGTGCAGTCCATCCCATACACTGGTACATATATACATGATGAGCGGTACTGGACAACCACTCTTCTCCTCTGATGACATGGGTGATCTCCATCAGATGATCATCTACGATATTGGCAAGGTGATAAGTAGGCATTCCATCACCTTTGAGTATGACTTTGTCGTCCAGTTCGTTGCTGTCAAAAGTTACATGACCTCTGATCTCGTCATCAAAAGAAATGGTGACATTTTCAGGCATTTTGAGTCTGATGGCGACATGATGGTTTTTTGACAATAGTGATTCCACTACATCCTGTGGCATGGTAAGACTGTTTTTTAAATTTTGCCTGCTGACATTATCATACTTAAAAGTAGAATTATTCTCTCGCATGGCGTCCAATTCATCCGGAGTATCAAATGCATAGTAGGCATGTCCTTGTTCCACAAGCCTTTCCGCATATTGCCGGTAGATAGACTTACGTTCTGATTGTCTGTAAGGGCCAAAATCTCCGCCAAACTCCGGACCTTCATCAGGCAAAAGACCGAACCATCTTAGTGATTCAATGATATATGCTTCAGCTCCGGGTACATACCTCAATTGGTCCGTATCTTCGATCCTGAGAATAAAGGTACCATTATTTTTACGAGCAAAAAGATAGTTATAAAGAGCAGTTCTGACTCCTCCTATATGTAATGGCCCTGTAGGACTAGGGGCAAACCGTACTCTGACTTTTGTCATAATTATTTTTGTTATCATTATAGGCCAAGGGGTATATTGATTTTAGAGTATGTATAAATTTTTATGTTTCACCTAAAGTGAGAAAATTTAAACATAGCTTTATTTACAATTTTCTGAAAAATAGCCTATTGAAAAAATCACAAAATGAAAATATATTCGTTAATAATAGAAATATTACTGTAATTCAGCCCGCAAAAATAGATTTAAATGCTGAATTCTACAAAATAAAATTATGTACTTAGTAAAAACACCCCCTGTAGTTAAAACATTATTTTCTGATTTTATCTGGAGTATGCCTTCAGATGAAAAGAAAGTGTATCTTACATTTGATGATGGTCCTGTACCTGTGGTAACTCCCTGGGTACTTGACGTGCTGAAAGACTATGATTTTGAAGCTACATTCTTCTGTGTAGGTGAAAATGTAAAAAACTATTCTAAAATATATGCAAGAATCCTCCGCGATGGGCATGCTACCGGCAATCATACCTTCAATCATCTCAACGGATGGTTTACTGATAAAGATACTTACCTGGAAAATATAAAGATGTGCGATGAATATGTGCATACTCAGCTATTCAGACCACCATATGGTAAGCTAAAACCAGGTCAGGCAGCTGGACTAAAAACTCAGAAAACCATCGTCATGTGGGATGTGTTAAGTGGCGATTTTGACAAGTTCCTTTCACCGGAAAAGTGTCTTGACAATGTGCAGAAAAACTATGAATCGGGTTCTGTAATTGTATTTCATGATAGTCTGAAAGCGGAAGAAAAACTTAAATTTATACTTCCGGCATTCCTCACACATTTGTCTGACAATGGGTATAAGGCTGCTGCCATACCTGCAGAAATCGGCCAATTAGTAGAAGTCTGATGCGTAACATCATGCCATTTTTAGTCATATTATTCTTTATATTGAGTTCTTACAATGCCTTTGGACAGCAAGACTGGCAATTGCAGAAAGAACAAAACAATATCAAACTATGGACAAAAAGTCTTGATGGCACTAAATTACTCCAGTTTAAGGCTGAAACTTACATAAAAGCTGATTTAGAAGCCCTATACAACCTCATGCGCAATGTGGAAAGTATGCACAAATGGTATGATAAAGTTAAAAAAGTTGTACTGCTGAAAAAAAATTCTGACTCTGAAGGCATCTATCTGCTAGAATATGGATTGCCATTGCCTTTTGAAAACCGCGTTTCGACGCTGAAAGGCAGTATTTCATTTGACAAAATAAAAGGCTTAATTAAGGTTAATTCTGATTATTACCACTTCAAAATACCGGAAACATATCAGGACTACCCATTGATTTCTCAAATAAAGAGTTCCTGGGAAATCGAATCTGTAACTAATGGTATGATCAGGATTGTTCATAGCGGCTATATGAATCCAGGAGGTAATATTCCGCTTTGGGTTACCAATGAAAGTGTTACATCGGCACCTATAAAATCCTTGTCTAATCTGAAAAAACTACTCAAAGTCAATGGCTAAGCATTAATCATTGCATCCATTGAACTCATTGAAGTCATTGAACTAATTGAAGTCCATTGAAGTCCATTGAACTAATTGAAGTCATTGAACTAATTGAAGTCCATTGAAATCTATTGTACCCCTTTGAAGTATTGGCTTGATTTTTGCCACCTTTTTTTTGACATTTACTTTCATTAGTTGGGGTATGTTTAATTTTTGATATTTCTGAGAAAGTGATAATCAAATAAACAATCTCTCTATGTAACACTGAGTTTTAGTATTATGAATCAGGATATCACTATCAGAAAAGCAGAATCAAATGACATACCCGCTATTTATGGTCTTGTTCATGAACTTGCAGTGTACGAAAAAGCACCAGAAGCCCTGAAAATAGGTATCGGCGACTATCTTGAAGCATTCAAAGAAGGGCTTATTGGTAGTTTTGTAGCCGAAATGTCGGGAAACATCATTGGCATCACTGTATTCTATATGACATTTTCAACATGGAGAGGTAAGTGTCTTTATCTCGAAGATTTTTATGTCCAACCTTCCTATAGAAAATATGGAATAGGTCAAAAACTATTTGAAGCATATCTGGATGAGGCTAAAAAAAGAGGAGCTCAACAGACCAAATGGCAAGTGTTGGATTGGAATGAACCGGCGTTAAACTTTTATAAAAAAAATAATGCGATGATAGAAAAAGAATGGTGGAATGGTAAAATATTTTTTGATTAGGCTTCAAAGAAGAATTCTCACTCCTTACGACTATGCCAATTGATCAACCCGACTATTTTTCAGTATAAAAGCATAAATAAACAATAAGGTGGCGTATTTTTGCCCCGGTTTTTTAAGAATCAAGTACAAGTAAACACACATATGGACTTTAAAAATTTAATTTCGCACTGCAAAGAATATGGTTTTATCTTCCCTTCATCTGAAATTTACGATGGCTTGAGTGCTGTATATGACTACGGTCCATATGGCGTCGAACTTAAAAATAACATCAAAGAATACTGGTGGAAGGCCATGGTACAAATGCACCAAAATATTGTCGGATTGGATGCTGCAATCTTCATGCATCCGAAAACCTGGAAGGCTTCAGGTCATGTGGATGCATTCAATGATCCGCTCGTAGACAATAAGGATTCCAAAAAGAGATATCGGGCTGACCAGCTGATAGAGGGACATGCAGAAAAAATAGAAGCCAAAAATATCAAAGACATCGAAAAAGCTAAAGCAAGATTTGGTGATAGTTTTGACGAACATCAATTCCGCACGACCAACGATCGTATCATCGAAAGACAAAAGCAAATAGATGCAGTACTCAACAGATTGGCTGCTGCTATGAAGGCCGGTGATATGGACGAACTAAAAAATATGATCGATGAGTATGAACTGGTTTGTCCCGAGAGCGGTTCACGCAACTGGACAGAGGTCAGACAGTTCAATCTGATGTTCAATACTCAACTTGGAAATATTGCCGGAGAAGAAGGCAAGCTTTACCTCAGACCTGAGACAGCTCAAGGTATATTTGTCAACTTTCTGAACGTTCAGAAATCTACTCGCCAGAAGATTCCTTTCGGGATTGCTCAGATAGGTAAAGCCTTTAGAAATGAAATCGTCGCAAGACAGTTTATCTTCAGAATGAGAGAGTTTGAGCAGATGGAAATGCAGTTTTTCATTCGTCCAGGTTCGGAGATGGAGTGGTATGCATACTGGAAAGAAACACGGCTGAAATGGCATAAAGCACTAGGTACGGATCCCGCAAAACTAAGATTTCATGATCATGCCAATCTCGCCCACTATGCCAATGCAGCCGTAGATATTGAGTTTGAGTTTCCATTTGGATTCAGAGAGCTGGAAGGTATTCACTCCCGCACAGACTTTGATTTGAGTCAGCATCAGGAGTTGTCAGGCAAAAAATTACAGTATTTTGATCCTGAGCTCAATGAATCTTATATACCTTATGTCTTAGAGACTTCTATCGGTTGTGACCGTATGTTCTTAGCGATGGTTGCAAATGCGCTACATGAAGAAACAGTACCTGATGCAGATGGACAGGACTCTGTAAGGACTGTAATGAAGTTGCATCCGGCATTGGCACCTGTAAAACTTGCTGTACTGCCCCTTCTGAAAAATAAAGAAGATCTGACAAATGCTGCCACAGCCATCTATGATAAACTCAAGCTGTCATTCAATTGTCAGTATGATGAAAAAGATGCCATAGGGCGAAGGTATAGAAGACAGGATGCTATAGGTACACCTTACTGTGTTACGATCGATTTCGAAACGCTGGAAAACAATACAGTGACTATCAGAGATAGGGACACTTTGGAACAGCACAGGATACACATTGATGACATCAGAAAAGTAGTACAGGAAAAGGTAGCCTTTGAAAATCTATTCTAAGAATTGTTTTTGCCTAAAAATAATCCAATTGGTAAATAGGGCTTTTCTTTTTACAATCTTGTTTATTATTGGATCAAGATGCTTTGTCATCGGACAATCTCTGGCTGTTCCTGCGGGTACATTTGTGAGTCCGGTTGATTTTTCATTCAAGTTGTCAGGGGGATTTAGTGAGCTAAGAGAGTCACATTTTCATGCAGGTATTGACATCAAACCATCCATAAAAGGTAAAAAGGACCGCATATACAGCATCGGCCAAGGATATGTGTCCAGAATTAAGGTGTCGACAGGAGGATATGGATATGGCTTATATATCGAGCATCCTGAGACTGGTTTTACTTCTGTATATGGTCATCTGGAATCATTTTCATCAAGAATAGACGAAATTGTAAAGCAACATCAAAATAAAACTGCATCATTTGAGGTCGATATCGCATTGACTCCGGATATCTTGCCGGTATCAAAGGGAGAAGTCATTGGTATCATGGGCAATTCAGGATATTCATTTGGCGATCACCTGCATTTTGAAGTAAGAGATACCAAAACAGAAAGACCTGTCAATCCATTTTTATTTGGTTTTTCAGCTCCGGACAAAATATCTCCCTCATTGGTCAATCTGGGCATACATGGTCTTGACGAAAATTTCCATAAGCTTTATGATAAAAAAATCCCATTACCTGCAGCTGAAAATGGGATCATTCAGATCGTGGAACCAATAGAAATTCCTGCTGAAAAAATAGGACTTGCACTTCATACCTATGACAGAGCTGATGGTGAACACAACAAAATGGGTATATATGGCCTCCATGTATATGCTGATGAAAAACTGATATACAGTTATCACATGGATAAAATTTCATTTGATCAGTCCCGTCAAGTCACTGGCTTTTATGATTATGCAGAAAGAAAACAGTCTGGCCAGTCTTATTCATTATGCTATAAACTACCGGGAGTTGAAATTGATTTTCTTGGTAAATCAGGAAGTGGCATCATCAAAATTTCACCTGATACTATTACAAAAATAAGAATGGTAGCTGAAGATTTCCATCGTAACCGAAAGACCTTAATCTTTAATCTAAAAAGAACTGAAAATATTATCGAGAAAGTTCAACACAATCCATATACCCGCTGGGTGAATATAGGTCAGCCCGCCGAAATCAGAGATGCCGGTGCTATTGTTATCTTTGGTAAAAATGCTCTTTACAGGAGTATTCCCTTTTTATTGGAAAAAAAACCCAATCCAAAAGGGAACACAATCTACCAGGTACATCATGAGAGAGAAGCACTCAAATCAAATATCGAGCTGCTGCTAAAACCAGATGTACTATATCCGGCACTCCGCAACAAGGCTATCATCGTCTGGATATCAGAAAAAGGCAAAAAGCACAATTGCGGAGGTACCTGGCAAGACAACTTTCTTCGGTGCAGAATCAATGAATTCGGTACTTTCACTATGCAGTACGATACCATCCCACCCACCATTAAAACTATTCTTTTTCGACCCAGAAATGGAAATACAAACAAATTCAAATTTGAAGTAAAAGATGACCTTCCTGTGAAAGGCAGAGATGCCGGAGATATTCAATATACAGTAAAAATTGATGGTAACATCATCATTAGCCCCTATGACTCCAAATCTTCGGTACTCGAAGTGCCTGTTCACCATTTAAATCCCGGAGAACATGATCTTCTTATCACGGTCAGAGACCATAGTGGCAACATAAGAGAATTCAAAAGTAGGTTTGTGAAATAGTCAAGAGACGGGATGAAATCGACGGAGTTTCATAATTTATCATGGACAGAAAATATTTTGTAAAAAATATAAATCATAATATATTGTAAATTAAATACTTATGATTATAAAAGTTCGCATTCAATTTTCTGTTTGGCATAACAGTTCTGGTCTGAAGGAGACATAAAGAATTTTAGTGCGATTGAATGAAAAAATGAGATACGCACTTTTCTTCCTTTTCATTTCTGAAAAATTATAAACGTACATTTAAAAAAATCTTTAAAAATTAGTGACCTTTGCACCCTTATGCAAGAAGTAGGATATTCATATCTAGACGAACTCAATGATATACAACGCCAGGCAGCGTCATGTATGGAAGGACCCGTGATGGTCATTGCTGGTCCAGGGTCCGGCAAAACTCGTGTACTCACCTATAGGATAGCGCATATGATTCATTCAGGTGTCGCTCCGGGACAGATATTGGCACTCACTTTTACCAATAAGGCAGCCAGGGAGATGAAAGACCGTATAGAGCGTGTCGTTGGCCCTAAGGCACAGAGAGTCTGGGCAGGAACTTTTCACTCGCTTTTTGCGCGTATCTTGAGGGTAGAAGCACATCGTATCGGATATCCCAATGACTTCACCATCTATGATACAGATGATACTAAAAGTGTGATCACAGAGATCATCAATCAAATGAATCTCGACAAAAAAGTCTATGCTCCCGGAATAGTCCGCGGACGTATCTCAGCTGCCAAAAGTAATCTCATCACGCCCAAGGCATATGTAGCTAATGACGAACTCATGTCTTATGACAGGATGAACAGAAGACCACTGATCCATGTGATATACGAAAAGTACGCTGCAAGATGCCTGCGTGCCGGAGCGATGGATTTTGATGATTTACTGCTGCAAATGTTCAGATTGCTGTATCAGAATCCTGACAATATCCGCGAGAAATATCAACGTCAGTTTCAATACCTGATGGTGGATGAGTTTCAGGATACCAACTACCTCCAGTACGAAATACTCAAATTGCTTTCGGTATATCCGGGAAGCCGAAATAATATCTGTATCGTAGGAGATGACGCACAAAGCATTTACTCATTCAGAGGTGCCACTATAGAAAATATCCTGCAGTTTGAAAATGACTTTCCCGATCTACGCACTTTTAAGTTGGAGCAAAATTACAGATCGACCCAATTTATAGTAGAAGCTGCCAATGAAGTGATCAACAACAACAAACGCCAGATTCAAAAAAAAATTTGGACAGATCGCATCGAAGGCCACAAAATCAAAGTCATCAAAACAATGACGGAGACAGAAGAAGGAAAACGCGTAGCGGATACTATCATCGAACAAAAAAACCGGTTTAATCTGGCCAATAAAGATTTTGCCATCCTGTACCGTACCAACGGGCAGTCAAGAATTTTTGAAGAGCAACTCAGAAGATACAACATCGCTTACAGAGTATATGGTGGATTGTCCTTCTATTCCCGCAAAGAGATCAAGGATCTGATAGCCTACATGCGCATCACCATCAATGATAAAGATGATGAAGCTCTCAAAAGGGCGATCAACTACCCCAGACGTGGCATAGGAGACAGCACTGTAGATCAGATATCACAACTCGCTGAAGACAACGATATGAGTATGTGGGAAGTTCTTACCAAAATTGAATTTAACAATCGTTCCCGTAAAAGTTTAGGTGAATTTGTACAGTTGATCCATGCATTCAAAACCAAAGTAGCAAAATCCAATGCTTATGAAATAGCAGACTACATCTACCGAAACAGTGGTATAGAAAAGCTTCTGAAAGACGATAAATCGCCGGAAGGACTCGGACGGGTAGAGAATATAGTTTCACTTCTGGATGGTATTCAGGAGTTTGTGCAAGATGACGAGTTGGCAGCAGGTGAAGAAGGTTCTACTGACAGAAGCCTTTCGGCGTATCTTCAGACCATCTCTCTGATGACAGATCAGGATCAGAAAGAAGAAAATCCCGACAATGTCACCCTGATGTCTGTGCACTCAGCCAAAGGCCTTGAATTCAAATCAATATTTGTGGTCGGCTTGGAAGAAAACCTGTTTCCCAGCTACATGGCACTGGTGGATAGTAACGATGTCGATGAAGAACGTCGGCTGTTTTATGTAGCCATAACACGTGCTGAAGAACATCTTTGTCTCACGTATGCCAACAGCCGGTACCAATATGGCCAGATGCGATACAACGACCCAAGCCGCTTTCTCGAGGAGATTTCTGACAGCAACCTTGATTCTATCATATCCATTACAAAAAAACCGGAATTCCCTGAGCCAAAGATACTTGGCAATTTCAAACCATTGGGATCCAAAAAACCCATGCTTTCCATCAATCCTGATGACTTTGTGGCTGCCAATCCTAACGACATCAAGCCAGGTATGGAAGTCATCCACCTTAAATTCGGACAAGGCAAGGTACTTTCTGTGGATGACCGGCTTGTAGCGACCATCATTTTTGATGGATTGAGCGATACACCGGAGAAACGTATCATGCTCCAATTTGCCAAGCTGCAGATAGTGGAGTAATTGATCTAAGCCAACAAGCAAGAAGTTTTTCCTGTCAGTCCACCCAAACTAAGTGTAGTAAATATTTTTTGATGGATATGTGAACTGCAATGTAGGAATTTAGCCAAATTCATATTATGGTTAAATCTACCATAATCCATTTCACGACATTATATCCCGATCTGTCGGAATGAACTTTGAGTACTTGGACTTTTATCTTTACTTTGTTGGTAAATAGTATTGCCATGAAGAAGTATTTTATGTATGCTGGAATTTTAGCAGTCATAGTGTTTTTGTTTTTTCTCGGAAACTATGCAACTTCTCAGTGGGAAGAAAATGTAAAGTACCGGAACAAATTGGGTTTAGGTTCAGTAAATCCCGGAGATCTGTATGTAGTCCAGGATTCTCTATTAAAAAAGTCATTCTTTAAAATTATTGGCATAACAACCAACTCGTCTTATTGTATTGCATACGGAAAAGATACAGGTATTTTACCATCTGATTTAAGCCAATCGACTATTTTGCTAAAAAAAGGCTTACTGATAGATGAGCATAAAAACCGGGTAGCAGAGGTACTGGAAAATCAAGATAACTTCAATGATAAACTTGATTTTTTATCTAAAAATGAAATAGACTTCATATTTTCAAGTAATACGATACATGGCTACGATAATGGTCAACCTGAAATGGACTTTATTTACAAATTAAATCTGCAATATTACTTTGGAGGTCCTTTATTACTGATAGTTTTATTATTGAGTTTATTCATCATATTTTACCTTTTTGACATACTGACAAAGACCTTTATATCAGCAAAAAAGTATACAATTCTTCGGCTTTCTCTTATCATTTTTGTGATTATGATTTATGCGTTTTTAAATGGAAATTTCATGCTGTATTCTTCTTTTTATGATGAGTCTTGGATAGGATATGTTTATGTCTTTTTAAGTCACGTTTTGGTGTTTTTAGCATTTCAAAATATCTCCGGAAGAGTTGATAGAATGCCATTTGAAGAAAAAGAAATTACAAAGTTTTTTAGCATCATTGTATTAGGAATAGGATTCGAGTTTATTTTCAGGATTTGTTTTGATTACTTACTACTTAATGCTCAAAACCAAGGAAGATATGACGTTACTTCCATGTTTCCAGTATTTCTGGTAGTTTCTTTTAAGTTTTGGGTTTTAATAGCTTCTGCCAATTTTTTCAATAATCTGGTCAAATACATTTCTTCCCTTCGTCGCAAATCCAGACAATTACAATCCGTCACTACAGAAGCCGGGATATCCGCTGAGGCACTGCAACAATCAGAAGCCTATGTCAACACTCATTTTTTATACAATTCCCTTCATGCCATCGCAGCATTGGCACCCGTATCACCTGAAAAAACCGAAACACTCGCCCTCTCTCTGG
Source organism: Saprospiraceae bacterium (assembly GCA_016713025.1). Lineage (NCBI taxonomy): Bacteria > Pseudomonadati > Bacteroidota > Saprospiria > Saprospirales > Saprospiraceae > Saprospiraceae bacterium. The sequence goes on from JADJPZ010000002.1 coordinate 493,090, forward strand.
CCAAATACTACAGATATACCACCAATAGAAATGATGAAACTTGGATTACCATCAAGGAAGAAATAGAAGCACTAACAGCATATCTTGAAGTAGAAAAGACCAGAATGGGCGAAAAACTAAGTTACTCTTTTGATATATCGGAAGATGCAGGGAATATCCAAATACCTAAATTTCTGATGCAACCATTGGTGGAAAATGCCCTAAAATATGGGTATAATTCAAATACAAATCTTACAAAAATCACTATAAATGCCATCACAATTGATGACAAAACGCTTAAATTAATGGTCTGTGATAGTGGCAAACCTTTTGGAGATAGTATGGAAATCGGTACAGGCATCAGGAATGTAAAAGATCAGTTGAAACGTTTTTATCCTGATAGGCACAGCATAAGTTTCATCAATGAGCCCAGGAAGTGTGTGGAGATAGTATTAACCAATAAAAATGAGAAAGTATGAAAAAGGTCTATATCTATAGTTTTGTATTACTTTGTGGCATTATATCGTTAGTCTCTTGGGAATTATACAAATTAAATTTTAGAAAAGATTATCATTATTATCTAAGTGATTGGAGTTACGAAAATGCTGAGCCAAATGATATAGGTATTTTAGTTGACAGTAATTATCAAATTACTTACTTAATAGTAATAGGCCATACCCAAAATCATCAATTATGTATTAGATATGGTACAGATCCAAAGGTAATCGATCCATCAAACTTGGTTAAAAAAAGATTTACAAAAGAAGGAGTAGAAATTCATACATCAGAACTTTGGGTGTCCGAGCTATATGATAATAAAAATATTTGGAGTCAAGGTCTGTCTATCATTTCTCAATCAAAGATACTAGAACTGAACGAAAAAAACAAAAGCTTTTTCTACAAAAGGCTCATTACTAGAGATTATACTCCAAAAAATATGATTATTATTTCATCCAGACTAATTACTTTATTAGGAATGTATATCATTATTTTTTTGGTTAATTTATCTTATGAAAAATTAAATATAAATTATTCAAGATTAAGTAATGTCATTATATTAAGTATCTTGGCTTTTGCTGCGGTTAGTTTAGCGTCATTATTCGGTGGAAGCTCGAGCAGTTTTTTGTTTAAAATTTTATTTGTCAAAAATATATTTACATTTTATGGTTTATGGTTCGTAATAAAATGGACCAATAAAAAATGGGTAAAACTTGACTTCTGGAAAAGAGAACTCGTAAAAATTTTTATTATTGCAGTCTTTGGTTTAATTGTAGAATATATTGGTGGGCATTTAACAAATTATGTTTTTTTTAATTTTACTGAGGGTAGCAAGGATATTAGGTTTTCGATATTTTCAGATATTTTAGGATGGTACCCATTGTGGATTTACTTCGCCTTAGCAAACTTCTTAGCCAATCTGACATTTTATATTTTTAAATTAAGAAAAGAAGAAAAGGAATTTATAACCCGACAATCAGAAAAACTTGAAGTAGGTACTACCATAGCTTCCATCCAATCCCGCATCAATCCACATTTTTTGTACAATTCACTCAACAGTGTAGCGTCTCTTGCGCGTACAGAACCACTTAAAACAGAACAAATGGTCAATGAATTAGCCAGGTTTTACAAAGAGTATGCTGACAAAAGCAGCACCGCAACAATCCCTTTGCGAGAAGAACTGGAGATATTAAAGTCATACATCAATATAGAAAAAATCAGGTTTGGAGACAGGCTTGATGTCAGGTTTTCAGTACAAAATGAAGCATTGGAAGTTGAGATTCCGGCATTTACCCTACAACCGTTGGTAGAAAACGCTATCAAGTATGGATTTAATCAAAATACAGAGATGATAGATATTATTATTAAAATAACTAAAACAGAATTCGAAACGAAAATCATAGTAATGGACTATGGTGTACCTTTCAGTGAGCAGATGGAGTCCGGTTTTGGTATCGCATCCGTCAGGAAAAAATTGAAATGGCTCATGCCTGATCAACATGAATTGAATTTTGTAAACGGTGCAGAAAAATATGTGGAGATTGTATTAAAATCGAAAAAAACATGAAAAAAGCAACCTTATATTACATCTTTATATTTGCTGGTATATTTTTATACACATATTATATTTTTTCATCTTCAAGTGATAAATGGGATAGCTTTGGGTATAGATATTCTTACAAAAATAACTTGAAAGTAAAAGGTGAAAGCATCTTTTGCATACTGACCATCAATAATAAACCGGTGAAATTTTTTAAAATAGAAGGATGGACTTCATCAGATGAGTTGGCTGTGAGATTTGGAAAAAATATCAGAAAGATCCCAAGGTCTTATTATAATGCGATAAATAAATCAAAAGGCAAAACCACTTATTGGCTACGAGATTTGGTCAATGACGATAGCCAATTTGATGATAAGATCACAATATATAGCCTGGCAGATCAGGATTCGCTAAGGAATGTCTATCAAATCCACACTTTCTCCAAAACTCAATATCACAAGCTGATATCATTGATGGATCCGGATGCACCACTCACCTTTACAGTTCTCACATTTCTGGCATATCTAATCATATCATTTTATAGATACCTGACTTCGCTAAAGATACTAAAGACAACATTTCAAACCAAAGCATTTGTATTTATAATTTTCATTGTCGCATTTTTATTTATTATTTCACCATTTGTTATCGCTTTTGAAATGGGAATGCACATGGTCAGTGGAAGCCATTCATTTACTACCATTCCATCATTGTTTTTCGTTTTTGTTTTGGTGTTTTTGATTTTTCAATATTTCAAAAATATGATCAAAACAGACGATTTTGCAGAGAGACAATGGATTATCATGGCACTACTTTTGACATTAAGTTTTAGTATAGAGTTTTTAATAAAATCTTTTGTAAATGATGTTTTTACAAACAATAGTCAATATACTCCTATGCATTCGTCATCTTTCTGGATAACCTCGATGTCTCAAAGGCTGTGGTTCATATTTATTATTGCCAAATTTATTAGTAACCTTACTATATATTTATATTCATTGCGGCGAAAGTCAAGGCTGCTAAAATCCACTCTTGATGAAGCTGAAAAGTCACTAAATACATTGCATGATGCCCGATTAGAGATCAATCATCATTTTTTATTCAATTCACTCCACGCTTTAGCAGGCATTACCAGCGTACATCCTGAAAAAACTGAGAAATTTGCACTCTCGCTGGCAACTTACTACAGATATATCACCAATAAAGAGAACAAACATTGGGCTACTGTTGAAGATGAAATGGCGGCTGTAAATGCATATATGGATGTTGAAAAAATCAGATACAGTGGTAAGTTGGTTTTTGATGCAAATATTTCTACTTATGTTGACAATGAAAAACTACCTCGATTCATATTGCCACCTATTTTAGAGTTTGCTATTAAACATGGTTACAATGCATCAAAAGATCTGACAGAAATAAAATTGACTATCACAAAAGTGGGCGACACTTTATCTATAAAGGTTTTTGATACCGGTCAACAATATGACCAGAACATACTTTCTGATAGTGAACTAACTCAAATCAGGAAAATCTTGCAAGAATTGTATGGAAATATGTTTACTATGAATTTTTCAAATGACCCCAAAAAACAATTAGAAATCACTTTAAAGACAATACAATAATGAACAAAACATACATTTTTATCACCATCATTTTACTCTTAGGCGGATACATTTATTATGACTCCTTACCTCAAAAAGAATTATATAAAGAACACGGATACGCGCTGAAATTATTTAAACATGCCAAAAAAGGTGACTTGGTAATCCTGAAAGAAAAGAATAAGATAAAAACTGTGGTTACGGCATTTAGGGTAGTTGGTTCATCAGCAAATAAAGGTTTGGTTGTCCAGTATACAAAAAAGGTAAACAATCTTTGGTCTTTTTTCACTCTTTGAAAATTCATTAGATGAAAGAATGGGTCTGGGTTCTGATGTCATAAAAAAATTTGTACATAACAGTAACCATTTCAATTTGGATACATCCTATGTCTCAAAAGCTGAAATGGAAAATTTAAAGGAAAAATATTATTTATCAACCTATGGCCCGGTGGTGAAAAAAGAACCTCAAAAAACAACCAAATTTCCAGCAAATATTTGGTACATTTTCATGTTTACTATAGGCATTATATTGACAAAATGGTGTAATGAGTATATCAAAACAGAAATGGTGATAGATCGCGATATCATCATTTATATAGTCCTTATTGTAACAGCAGGATTTTTTGCGGGGAAACATAGTGAAGAGCTACCTTTTTCGTTTAGGTTCAATCTATTTTTCATAAAGAATTTAATTATATTTTTTGCAATATATTTTATCCTTGACAAGGTTAAAAAGAAATATCTGGGCTTAGAATCAGTCGAATATGTATTAATATCCCTAACAGTAATCCTTGGGGTTGGGTGTTTTGGAGAGTACTTCGGTGGAAAATTGATAGCAACTATGCAAATAGTAAAAACCGGATTGGGCAGATCTCTTTTTTAAATCATTACCAAACAATTACTCTTAAGGGATATTTAATTTCACCATTTATATTCGTTCCCTGGTGGTTTTACTTCGGCGCTGCTTATTTTATAAGCCACCTTTTTGAACTGGTTTTGTTTACAAAAAATGATAAATTTTAGCTTGATTAAATAATAAATTTGTGTTAAACAAATATCACAATACCCATAATAAAAAACATCATTAATATATTCACAAAAAAATTTATCATGCAATACCTTTTTAATTCCTTAATCTTATTTTTGATCTCAATAAATTTGCAAAGCCAAAACCCTCAATATATAAGCCTGGTTAAAGCCGCAGACTCCCTCTATAATGCTAAAGACTATCTACGATCTGCACAAAAATATTCAGAAGCATTCAAAGCCATTGGCTGGAAAGGTACGTCAAATGACAGATACAATGCCGCTTGTTCCTGGGCATTGGCAGGTGTGCCCGATAGTGCATTTTTTCAATTGGACAGGATTGCGACCAAATCCAATTATACCAATTTGGCACACATCACCAACGATGCAGATCTCCAAGCACTCCACAGTGACAAAAGATGGGCTACATTACTTGCCATCATCAAAGACAACAAGGAAAAAGAAGAAGTCGGTCTGGACAAGACCTTGGTGGCTATACTGGATACCGTGTACACGGAGGATCAGAAATACAGACAACAAATAGATCAGATAGAAAAAAAGTATGGCTGGCAGTCACCTGAAATGCAAAACCATTGGAAGACAATCCATGAAAAGGACTCGATCAACCTGATCAAAGTCTGTAATATACTGGACAAACATGGCTGGCTCGGTCCGGATGTAGTCGGAAGACAGGGTAGCTCTGCTTTGTTTTTAGTGATACAGCATGCAGATCTGCCCGTTCAGGAAAAGTACTTGCCTATGATGCGGGAAGCAGTGAAAAACAATAAAGCACAGGGCAGCAATCTGGCTTTGTTGGAAGACCGTGTAGCATTGAGACAAGGAAAACGGCAGATTTATGGCAGTCAGGTGGGAAGAGATAATGAATCCGGGCAGCACTATGTGTTACCTTTAGAAGACCCTGAAAATGTGGATCAGCGTCGCGCTTCAGTAGGCTTACCACCCTTAGCAGATTATGTCAGCAACTGGCAAATACAATGGGATCCTGCGCAATACAAAAAAGATCTACCGGCGATAGAGGCTAAGCAGAAAAAATAATATACATTTATTTGTTTATTAAAAAATACAAAAAGTATAATTGTTAATCATGATTAACAATTATACTTTTTGAATATCTAAATAAAATGATGCTCACAATAGCAATTAACTATTTATGCTAAGTAGTGTTTGCTGAATATATTATATGTTGCTGAATTTCAATATTTTATTCAATTATATTTTTATACAAGTGCAAGGTTTTTTGATGTATAATGAGTAAAACCTTTGCACTTTGATTTAACATTGTCCTATGCGGACGGCAGTCACTTTTTTGCATCTTTTGCTCTCACATATTCCTTTGGAATGCTTACCCAGAAGTCGAGTAGGCAAGCGGGAGTTTCACCCGCAAGCCTCTCACGGAACCGTGCTTGAAGATCTCCCTTCACACGGCTCTTGATGCGGTTAAAACCTTTTCAACAATACCCTTTTGACCAATGATAGAAAAGCTCTGGCTTTTCTTTTCTTATCATTTCATACATGTTCAACGCTTCTTTTGACCCTGTTTTATACTTCTTTCTAATCCACTTCAATATCCGTTTATTAAAATTATAAAAGCAGGTGTTTAGTCCACGTTTTGTGAAGAGACCATAATAATTTGTCCATCCAATCAATTTGCTATTTATTCTTGCTGCAATGTCCTGTATTTCTAAATCAGTATGTTTCATCGCTTTATTAATTCGAAACTCTTCCATTATTTTTTTTCTTACTGCTTTTGCTGATGTCTCCTAAGAATCCTAACAAGATTTGTTTGTCTTTCATTATCATCTTGGAAGGTTTAAAGCTAAAGCCCAGAAAATCAAATGTTACATGTTCATGGTTTGCTTTCCGTCGATAATCTTTGCAATAGGCTATCTTTGTTTTGCTTTCTTTGATGCTTAGTTTCACTTCTCCGAGACGTTGCTTGATTTGTGTAAGTATATGTTGTGCTTGTCGTTCACTTTTACAGTGGACTACTACATCATCCGCATATCTTACAAATCTTACATCAGGATGGTTTTGTCAAACCATTTATCTAATGTAAAGTGCAGATATAAGTTTGCTAATAAAGGGCTTATAACTCCGCCTTGTGGAGTGCCTTTGCCTTCCTTATTCCTTATACTTCCATCTTTGTCTTGGATTGGCATTTCTAACCATCTTTTAACATACATCAATACCCATTTCTCAGGCATAACATGTGCTACTGCCTTTAGCATGATTTCATGGTCTATCTCATCGAAGAATTTACTGATATCCATGTCTATCACCCAATCATATTGATAGCAATTCTTAATTACTGTTTGTAATGCTTGATGTGCGCTCTTTAATGGGCGATAACCATAACTATCTTGGTGAAAAATTCCATCTATGCGACTTTCCATATATTCCTTCACTACTTGTTGACTGATTCTGTCTCGTATTGTAGGAATACCCAACTTGCGCTTCGTTCCGTCTTTCTTTGGGATTTCTACTTCTCTAACTGCACTTGGATGGTAGCTTCCTGAAGCCAGTCGGCTCCATATACTATGGAGATTACTACTTAACTTCTTTTCGAATGCCTTCCAAGTTTCTTCATCTACTCCAACGGCTTTCCCGCCCTTACGCAGCTTTAAATATGCCTGCGTAACCCACTGACGTTCGATTGGTATGCTTTGGTTTACTCTTACTTCCATTTCAATCTTCCTCCTCTACGGAGTTGTTTAATGTTAAATAATATCCACATCCTAAGCCCTTCGCTATTACCAACTTTCATTGGCCTTTAAAGCACTACTATGACTTAGTCCGACTACCACATAACGCATCTTCCGCGCTACCAAATGTGGTTCTCCCAAGTTTTATATTGAAGCCCAATATACATTCATGTCGTCTTTACACCGATGGATACATTGCCAGTAATTAGGCGTCCGCAATGCTTATCTCTGAGTCCTTTTTACAACCCGATTTTATCCATATCTCTGTTTTTTCGATGTTTCATCAACGATTCATTCGCATTCATCTCTATATATCATACCTGACGTTTTAATACGCCTTTTCTCTTAACGCTTACTACATTTCAATTACTCGATTTGCAGAAAAGAGCGGTTTGACAAGTTACCCTAAAATCCCTTGCCGATACTTCGCAACATGGTCACTCATGTTGTTGTATCATCTTCAATATAACATGGTAGGCTTTCACCAACCTACCTTCATGGCACACAAAAAGTAACCAAAAAACGCTAGTTCAAAAAAGGCGATTGCGAAGCAACGTTCTCTCTCATGTCAAAATGCTTTTTCTATTTCCTTGATTATCTGTCCTTTACATCAAATATTTATCATTGGCAATAGACGCACTTTTTCTGCCCATCCGCTAGCGGTTCACTTCGTCAAAGGCTTACCCGCCTTTGGTGCTTTGCACTACACTACGTTCATGTTCACTATCGCTTGTTTTTGAACAATTAACCACACCAATAGCTTTATAAAAATTGAGGGATGCTACTTTTTCAGCAGACCCTAAGTATCAAAAACCTTACCTTTTTGTCTTCAATAATCCCAGCATCCACAACGGCAAAACCCCCTTGGCTCCTTTACTTATGCCTTCCTTTACGAGTATACCATTTGGCATACCACTGAGCTGATGAAAAGTCTTATGGGCACCGCCAACCTCGATGACATATTTTTCATCGATCATAAAATCTCCCTTCAATGGTGTAGAAACATGGCCTGACTTACTCAAAGTATTCATCACAAAAGTCTCTCTTATGGTGCCACTATTTACAGTTGCTACATCAAAAGCATAAAGAAGATTTGTATTTTCAAGGTATATTTTATCAGGTTTAGTCAGTGCACTATCGGACTTTACCGTAGATTTTAATCCGTAAATGATGTCTGCTTCTGACAGATAATCAAGGTACGTCAGTACACTATTGCGCGACATGCTGAGATCTCTTGAGAGCTTGGATACATTAGGGCTGAAAGGTACAATCCCGGCTATGAGTGCCAGCATTTTTTTGATTTGACGCGCTGACTCATAGTCGATTTTGAATATAGCCGCCATGTCAGAATCGATCACTTGCAGGATGACGGATTGTAACCGATCATGATATTTATTTCCTGATTCTTTATAATATGGATAATATCCTTTTTTGAGATAGGTATTAAATTTTCTGTTTAAGTCCAGTCTTTCATAATATTCGTCATAGATTTCAGTATGGTTTTTTAGTAATTCTTCCATAGAAAAATTCGGTAATTCTTCCTTGTACTCAAATGTTATAAATTCACTAAAAGACAAGCCTCTCATTCTGTATTCATCCATTCGCCTGCTAAGATCACCTTGTCCGGCCATGATGTCCAGTGCTGACGATGAAGTGATGACAAGCGTTGCATCTGAGTAATTGTCATAAATATTTTTAATTTCGATAGACCAATTTGGATATTTATGTACTTCGTCCAATCCAAAGAGCCGGTATCCTTTGTTGTACAATGCGTCTACCGTTTCTGATAATGAATTTGATAGAAAAAATATATTATCCAATGATAAATAGGCACTTATATCACTCGATGATTTTAAATGTTGCAACATCATGTAGGTCTTACCTACTCCACGGCATCCTTTCAGCAGGATCAATCTTGACTTCCATTCTATATCCGCATATATTTCACGCAAAAATTCAGTCTCAGTATTGGCTATTCTTCGCTTACTTATTTCCAAAAGATTTTCTAATGCTTCAATGTTCATATTGTTATCTTTTTTTGCATTCTTAATAAACTATTGCAAAGATATGGTTTTTATTGAAACATTATTAACAATTGTTTTTAGTATAATACAAAATGTAATAATGTTAAATAAGATAAACATAATTAATAATTGTTAATCATAAAAAACATATTCATTTTATCCCTTGGGATTAGCATTTTACAAGTAGGTTCTTAGAGTATGCTTACTGTTGACTGCATTGACCAAAATTGGATAATATACTCTAAATAAACTTATTTGCGAAAAATGTCTTAATCAACAATATTGATTTTGAGTATAATGAAGACATAATTTTTTTTCAGATAGAGATATTAATATCATCGTCTTTACTCAAAAAAATTATCGTCGGTATAATCATAATCCTGCAAAAAGACTTCAATCACTTTCCATCATCCAATTCACGCACCTATATCCTGTTTCGTCAGAAAAAATTTGGATACTTGTCTCATAGATCGTTTCTTTGCCTGCATGTACAAAGCCATCATCATAGAAGACGAATATCCGGCCAGACTCCGACTGCAGCACATGTTGAGTCTGCATCAGGATACAATTATGCTTTGTGGTATGGCAGATACAGGAAGAGATGCTATTGCGTTGATTAAATCTCATCATCCTGATATTATATTTCTGGATATTCATTTGCCGGACATGAATGGATTTAAGGTCCTCAGTGCATTGGATTATCATCCTATGGTCATCTTTACCACGGCGTATGCAGAATATGCTATTCAGGCTTTCGACGTATTTTCCGTAGATTATTTGGTCAAACCATTTGATGAAGATCGTTTCACAAAAGCTATCGAAAAGATAGGTCATTTTGCAAGGCAAACCCATAAGCCGGACTATTTACAGCTGGCAGAATTGTTTTTTAAGGCACAAAATAAACCTAAACAAACCACCATTGCAGTCAAATCAGGACAAAAAATCCTACTGATCGATTTTGAAGACATCACCCACATCAAGGCAGACGACAAATACGTCACGATCTCTCTTGCCGATAATAAAACCTATCTCTGCGAAAAATCGCTGGTCATGCTTTCAGAGGTTTTGCCAGATAATTTTATACGTGTTCACCGATCCTATATCATCAACAAGACGTGGATAGCCGAGATCCACCGATATTTCAAAGGAAGACTCATGCTGGTCCTGGATGACAAGGATCGCACGGCAGTGATAACCTCTGACAGTTATACTCAGGATGTCAAAAGTGCTTTAGGAATTTGAATTCAATGTCCTCTAGTTAAGCCACTTTATGAAGTCCTTCCCTTGGATGGGTAAAAACAACCAAAATTCTCTTATCTAAACGGCATTGAATTTGAATTACAAGATCGTCCTTTGATTATTTTATTAAAAACCCTTTAGGCTTTCAAACTACAAATATTACAAAGTAGTGGAGTTAGTTAGATGAATGAAAATTACCAAACATCTCATACTCTTACATACGGTGACTTAACTGCTGACTTTGATGATTTGCCTTTCTAAAGGAATCAAAAATCCACGCCAAAACTCAAAAACAACTTGGGTTTTTGAACTGTTCTGGTTTCAATACCCCAGGCATAGTCGGCTTTTATAAAATAGCCTAGTAATTGAGTACGCAAACCCACCCCATAGCCCATTACCAATGGATCTCTGAAATACTCAAGATCCAATGTGATGAGAGGCGGACTTGAAAGTTGCAACCTGTTGAGAGGATTTTCTGCTCCAAATGGTGAAGGTCCATGCCACGCCAAACCCGCATCAAAAAAGCCGGTAATCTGTAAGTTTTTGAAAAATGAAGCTCCTTTATTATTTCCAAGAATGTACTGCATAAATGGTATGCGCAACTCAGAGTTGGAAAGTAAAAAGGAAGCACCGTTTCTGATATTATTGTTGAAGCCACGCAAGTGAAAAGAATTGACCTTATAAGCAAAACTCCCTTCTTCCCGTATGGGGATGCTATTATCAAATTTTGGTAGAATCCAGTTTTCCACTCCACCTAAAAAGTACAACATCTTTTGAGAACCCAAAGATGTAGCACCTGCGGCTCTCAACGCAAGGACAGACTTCCCAAGCAGTGGAATATAATGTCTGGCATCAAAACCGAATAAAGCAGTAAACCCTCTGGATGCATCAAATTTAAACCCATCGATTACCTGCAAGTCAAACTGATTAATGATCTCGCTGTAAAATTTGTATCTTGTACCATTTTTAATGTTCAGAGCAGCGTCATGAGTGTTGTCATATATGTATTCGACCCTCAGGCTTATTCTTTTTTCGCTGGCTGCAGGCGCTTCAAATGAATTGGTTTCTGTGCTTAGTGCCAGAAATCTGTCAAGCCTTAGAGTTGAAGTAGCTCTGACACTCCTGTAGATGTCAAATGGATATCTCATCTGGAACATACCTAAAAGAGCCGTTTTTTTAGACCTTGACAGGAATGATTGATTAGCATCAGGTTCTGAATTGTAAGTATTTGATTTTCTATACAATGCAATTTTTTTGTCAATAAGGGATTTTTTATTATCAAAAACAAGAAAATACTCTGATCCATTTAAGCTTGTAGGAATCCTTACCCCACCTTCAATATTGTAGTCTTCAAACAAATCCCTGATGTTGGCCTTAAGTAAAAGTCCCATAGGTGTGGTAAGCAATTGCTGTCTGTCTCCTGTATAACTTTCCAGACCTTCAAACAAAATATCATTGTCCAGTTTTGTGGTAATATTACTCAGTCCGAATTTATTATTTGCGGCAATGGCTCTGTTGTTATTAAACGGCTCGACCTGCTTAATTTCGGAAGGATTATTGATAGAAAGACGAAAATTATTGCCACTGGTTTCAGCATCCGCTTGTTTGATTTTTATCGGCTCCAATTCCACAGGGTCGGCATATTTTGTCTGAAATTTGTATTCGTCAGGGATACTAGTATCTTTAGAAATAGGTTCATCGATCAGTGGAATAAAAGCTTTTTGACTTTCTGTTCCGGAAACAGCCGACTGTGTAGTGTGTGGTACGACTGATGCTAAAAAATCTGTTTTTTCTTTATAAAACTTATACATACCATCTTTATAATATGTAGTGATGTATACTCCTGAGCCTGCAACGGCATGGTGCCTGATAAGATTTCTGTCCAGATCGCTGAAAGCATATGTTTGATTATTTTTCAGATCCAGAATATATGAGTTTATCATTCCTGAAGCATCACCGGTAAAGACCAGTTTGCCATCGCCGGCAGGGAAAGGGAATCTTTCATTGATCCATGATGTGGCAGTGAGTCGCTGTAATTCTTTTGAACCATCAGGCAGAAAAAAAATGTCAAACTTATCTAATGGTAGTATAGTATCGAGTCGTACAGATTCGATATCCTGATTTTTACGGTTAGATGAAAAAAGGATACCTTTTTTACCATCGATTGTAGTGTACAGTGCATCCAGATCGTCATAATAATCGTTTGTAATTTTTTCAAAATTGCGATTTTTTGACTTATAGAGTACCAGATCTGAGAATCCGTCAAGGCTGGCCGACATAATATAATCCAGATCATTTAAGTAACTGATGCTGTATATTCTTTGAAAATCCGTAGGGATGATTTGTTCCATTTTTTCACCTGAATCAAGCCTGTATTTGACCAATTTGATCACATCTCGGTGTTCATAAGCAAAAGTAATTTCGGGTTTTGAAGGATGCCAGGCAAGTAGAGGATAATTATAATCTGTCTCCTGAAATACATTTTTGTATCCATATTTGAAAATGATCTTCTCTTCACCTGACTTTATATCTCTTACTACAATTTTGAATTTTCCCTGATCATTGTGCGCGTAGAGCAATTCATCACCTTTTGGATTGAGCACTATACTGGAAATGGGGCTATACTTTTTATTTCCAAGTTTTACTTCTGCAGATTTTGATTTTGGAATAAATTTTTCTTTTTCAGAATTGAAGTATTGAGTATAATACTTTGACCATTCTTTCTTTAATTCCGGAAGACTTACATTCAATATGTATTCGAAACTATTTTCGGTACCTCTGCTTATCTTAGTAAGGTAGAGTAGGTTTGAAATGGCAGACTTTCCATAGTTCTGGTCAATATAGAACCAAAATGAATGACCGGCAACTCTGGGAAATGCCTCTTCCATCTTAGCAAACTGGTGGTATTTTTTATTCCTTTTCCAGATATCGCGGAGTTCATCTTCTATATAATAATTCCAGTTGGATGCGGCATATGCTACGATACCTTGTTTGTACCATTCAGGTATATTCAGAAGGAGTGCATTTTGGATGACTTCCTGAATATTGGTTCCAAAAAGCATATTATTAAGGTAAACTGTCGCAATACCTTCCCGGATTTTCTTTCGCAGATTGTGATGATTTCCATCAAAATAGACAAACATTTTGTTGCCAACAATTTTGGTTTCGCCGGTTTTATTGACAAATGTCTCTTCAGTACCTATATTACTTTGTTTAAGGTCAGAAACATCAACATATACAATAATTTCGATTTTATCATTCATGCGATGTTCGAGCACTCTTTGAATCTCTTCATGATCCATTTCAGCCATCTGAATGGTCGGATGAGCTATGTTACGCGCTTTTCCATACCAGTAAGTAATAAAATTTTCAGTTTCATATTGCCACCAGTTTTTAAAATCATCATGATATTGCACTCTGTTTTTACCAAACTCAGTATTGATGCTTTGACCGTGAGTGACAAAAGCTGACAATGACAACCAAAATATGAAAACCGTATTTCTCATTGTGATGCAAAGTACAAAAAGAAAGATTAAAAATGGATCAAAAGTTTTAAAATTCTATAGATTTTAACATTCTGTATCAGGATACAGCATTTAATCTCATATTTTTTTATATTTTTGTGGCTTGTTGAGACTGGCGAGTGTAAGACAAATTTCTTTTATTCAGATCCTGTTCTAACATAAAATCAATCTTAGAGTATGAGCAATTTTGTGGTTTCTGCACGTAAATACAGGCCTACTACTTTTGATGAAGTGGTTGGACAGGACCACGTTGCCAAAACACTCAAAAATGCCCTGCAAACGGAGCACCTGGCGCATGCTTTTCTATTTACCGGTCCGCGAGGAGTAGGCAAAACAACATGTGCAAGGATTCTTGCAAAAATTATCAACTGCGAAAACCCCATAAATAAAGTCGAAGCATGTAATCAGTGTTCGTCATGTAAGGCTTTTAATGACAACTCTTCATTTAATATACTTGAGTTGGACGCAGCTTCCAACAATAGCGTAGAAAATATACGGACACTAATCGAACAGGTTCGTTTTCAGCCTCAGAATGGAAAATATAAGGTATTTATCATTGACGAGGTTCATATGTTGTCTTCACAGGCATTCAATGCATTTCTGAAAACCCTTGAAGAACCGCCATCCTATGTGATTTTTATACTTGCCACGACGGAAAAGCACAAAATCATCCCCACTATACTTTCAAGGTGTCAGATATTTGACTTCAAAAGAATTCAACTTTCCGATACGGTAACTCAATTGGAAAAAATAGCTCAGAAAGAAGGTATTACTGCTGAGCTGGAGGCTTTGCATACTATAGCAGTAAAAGCAGATGGTGCGATGAGAGATGCACTCACTATTTTTGACAAAATTTCGAGTTCGACGGATGGCACTATTACCTATAAAGATGTAGTAGCCAACCTGAATTTGCTTGATTATGAATATTACTTCCGTATCACTGATGCCTGTTTGAGAGAAGATATCACCAGTGTACTCCTTACACTCAACGAAATTGTCAAACTGGGATTTGATGCAGAGTATTTTGTAGTGGGTCTTGCAGAGCATTTCAGAGATTTGCTGATAGCTAAAGTTCCAGCTACATTAAATATCCTTGAGGCCAGCGATGACTTGAAACTTAGATATAAAAATCAGGCAGCCTTAGCGACCACCTCCTTTTTGCTGTCCGGGCTTAATATTCTCAACAAGTGCGATGTCGATCTGGTGCGTGCTAAAAATAAAAGACTGCAGGTCGAGCTTGCTTTGAGTAAACTTACCTATCTCAACAGGGCAACAAACATTGAAATTTTCGGAAGTTCCGCCGAATCTCAGGAAAAAAAAACTAAAGTCCTGAACGAGTCCGGTGTCTCGCAACCTGAAAAACCTACTGAGTCATCAGTACAAACTGCTCCGGTACCTGATTTAAGCCCCACTTCAGCAATCAGTACTGAATCTAATCCAGCTTCGCATGACACTCCATTAAATATACAAAAAAGGTCCTCATCTACCCTGACAGGTGGATTAAAAATGACAGATATTGCATCCATAAAAGCATCCATAAAACAGACGGAAGAAGTGCGGTCTGCAGCAAGGAAAACCATCTCTTTGGAGCTTATCAAGGAGATATGGTCAAATTACTCAGAGCACAACCCATCAAAAAGTGTTCAATCAGCGCTCAACTTAGCCATTTTGAATCTGGATGGGAAAACTATTTCTATTAAGGTGCCCACCATCGTTTCTAAAGAAATGATTTTGCAGGAGTCAAACCTTATTGACAAGCTCAGGGAAGATCTTGGAATGACAGACCTGACATTTGAGATAGATGTTGACAAAACCTTGTTTCCGGATTTTGAAGATACCAAACCTGTCCAGTTGTTGACACAGAAAGAAAGGTATATATTGATGCTGGAAAAAAACCAAAGTCTAGGATCACTTACCAAAAAACTGGGTCTAAAATTAGATACCGAAATATAAATAAAGAAGGGATATAGTTTTCAATGCTCTGATAACAAAATTAAGCTGCTACTTTACAAAATCTAAATTATTATAGTTATCTTTATCATACCATGAATCATAATTTGACCTCATACATCTTACCCCAATATTTACCTGTGATAAAAAATGTTTTTGAAGCAGGATTGTAAGCTATTCCATTTAACACTTCGCCGTCCTGATTTTCATTTTTGAGTGCTGAAAGATCGTAGACTGCTATGACTTTGCCAGATTTTGCTTCTAATTTGGCAATCTGATTGGTAGTGTAGATATTGGCGTATATGAATCCATCTACATATTCAAGTTCATTGAGATACTGCACTTCATTGGGTCCTGCAAATACAGATATAATCTTTTCAACAGCAAAAGTTTCCGGATGGACGTAGGTGAGTTTGTTAGAACCATCACTTACTATAAGCGATGTGCCATCATTTGTCAATCCCCAACCTTCGCCCGTGATAGTCCTGAATCCTGCTTTTTTCAGGAGATTTAATTGTTCATCGTATACAAAACAGGTAGATTCCTTCCAAGTGATCTGATAGACTTTATTATTCAGAATAGTAAGGCCTTCGCCAAAATACTCAGGGGCTAGAGGTATCGATTTTATATTTTGTCCAGTTTTATGATTTACTTTTTTTATCGTGGATTCATTGTATTGCCCTGTACTTTCATATAAGACACCATTGGCAAATTCTAATCCCTGAGTATAGGATTTTTTGTCATGTGCTATTTGGGATAATTTGTTAAAGTTTGCTGATGTAGGATTTATATCGGATGTAATAACAAATGGCAGTGAAACTGTTTTAGATTTTTTGCCATCATGTACTGTTATTTCTGCAGTATGATACCCTAAAGGTAGACCACTAGTATTGATAGTATAGCCGAAATTACTTTTTGCATCTGCCTTGTTGCCCGGGTATCTTACTATGACAGAATCCACATCTGAAAGCTTTTCTTCATTGAGCTTGATCATAAGTGGCGCTCCTATCGCTACTTTGGAATTGACATCCGGAGACACAACGATATCAGAATATCTCCATTCTTTCTTTTCCCGTGGATACAATATAGCAATTATTGATATGATAATAGTAGCTATGATAATGTAAATGATGTTTTTGCTGATGGGTTTTTTTGACATAAGAAGTTAAAATTTATTATAATCTCTGAGTGCTTCATACAGCATTTTATGATCCAGTTTACCAGCATTGGCAATCAGGTGATCGGCAATGACCAGTGATTTTCGGATCTTAATTTCGCTGCTTTTTATTTTATTGATCACATATATCAGGTTGCGTTGTTTACCTGGGGTCAATGCATGAAAATATTCGTAAGCCTGATAATCCTGAGCCAATACTTCATTCAACTCATCGGGCATAGGCATACCATAATCGGAAGTATCTTTGGACATGCTGACTTTGATCTCGTGGTGCTCAGGAAGATTGATCTTTTGACGTTTTCTTTATTGAGGAGGACAAACCAGGTACCTTTGTTGGGCATCAGCGCACAATGTATAGTTAGCTGACCATTGATGGTACAAATCACCCTCCTGTCTGTTCCTTGTGTAAATTCGGTAGCTATGACGTTGGGTACATCAAAATACCAGCCCCAAAGCGGAGAAGACTGAAATCGGGACAAAGTTGTAGCAAAATTGACTGTTTCCATTATCGACCTGACTGCATTACCATAACCTTAATTTTTTCATTAAGTTCATCGGCATGAATCAGGTCTTCTATCGGTAAGTGAAATCTGTACTTCCAGTAATGTTTTGGATTGCTGGGTTCATTGATTTGTTCTTCGGTAGCCACAGGCCTTCTCAATCGGGAATCCATACCTACAAGATCCTGAATCGGGAAAATAGCCAGCATACTCGGGGAAGATAAATGTTCATCAACGATAGTCTGAACAATATTTTCACCACATACCATAGGGGTAAGCCCGTGCCAATGGAGATAATTGTAATAGAAATCTTTGGCATTTTCATGGTCATTTTCCCACCAACCTCTGATGGTAGACATATCATGACAGGAAGGACTACAGACTGAAAAATAGGGATATGAGCGCACATTTCCAAATTTAGTATTTCCCTTGGGCATACGTTGTATTTCGAGCGACATGATATTCATATCTTTCATGACTCCCGGTACGGAGTTGGGTATCATGCCGAGATCCTCACCACAGATCAGCATATCGCTGGCATCCAGTATGGCAGGAAGTTTCCATAATGCCTGCTGTTTCCAGTATTCATCATGCCGATAGAAGAAATAGTCATCGTGTATACGTGAAATAGCTCCTTTTAAACTATCATCCAAATGTGTGTATGATGTCGTCGTGCTTAATGTGATCCGGGGATTGAACATACTGAAATTACTTCCCGGCTCAGGTATCAGCAAAATTTCTGTAAGTAAGCTCAACAGTTGTTTTTCGTATCTCTGGTAATCAGTATTTTTAGTTACAAAGGCATTTATATCCTTTTGAGTTGCAAAAGATGGCTTAAAGCGAATCTTACCATACTCATTTCTTGTGAAAAAGGCTTCAAATACCTTTTCTGCATCCTTGCCAAAATATCTGTTCAGAAGATCATCGGTAATATATGGTTCATACAATCTGCTGAGATCTCCATGGATACCATATGATCTGATTTCATCTATAGTCAAAGGAAGCCTGGGGTTGAACATACCTAATGTACCTTCAACTTGCTGGAAAGGTATCTGCCAAATTCTAAAAAATCCAAGAATGTGATCTATCCGCAATGCATCAAAGTATCTGTTCAACATCTGCATCCTTTTTTTCCACCACATGAAGTCATCTTTAGCCATGACAGACCAATTGTACGTAGGAAATCCCCAGTTTTGACCCAGTGTGGAGTAATCATCCGGTGGTGCCCCTGCCTGTTCGTTCATATTGAATAGCTGAGGCTCTACCCAAGCATCACAACTATATCTGTAGATACCTATCGGCAAGTCTCCTTTGATAATTACTGACTTACTTCTGGCATAATCCCTCGCTTCAGTAAGTTGTTTGTCTGCGTGATACTGTACGAAAAAATAAAACTGTATTTCTTTATATGCCGGATAGCCATCGTTGCATAAAGACCTGATCAATTCAGGACTATACACAGCATATTCATCCCAATCATTAAAATTGATGGTACTATACTTATCCCTCAGATGACAGAAAGCGGCATATGGCTTGATCCATGATTCATTTCTTTCTATGTACTCCTGAATACCATTGTTATGGATGAAAGATGTGTATTCCTGATTGAAAAGTATTTTCAGAAATCTGAATTTAGCTTCAAGCACTTTTTCAAAATCTACGGTAGTACCGTTATTGAGATCAGCCTGTAGTTGTAAAAAAGCTTTATGATCATTTTTATTTTTGAAATGCGCGATTGACTGAAGATGAATGTATAAAGGATGCAGGGCAAAAACAGAGATCGCAGCATATGGATAAGAATCCTGCCATGTTTTGTTGGCAATAGTATCATTGACGGGTAATATCTGAATGATTTTAAGTCCGGTATTGTGCGCCCAGTCTGTGAGTAACTTTAAGTCTGAAAACTCACCAATACCAAATCCCTGTTGGCTCCGCAGTGAAAACACCGGAATAGAAACGCCAGCCCCACGCCACACAGAATCTTTATATTGAAACTTTTCATCTGTGACGATGATATGATTATTTGAATTTTGGTGTAGTACAAAATGACACTTTCTATTGCTTCCGTCTTCCCAAAGTTTTACTGAGTTTTCTTTCGGATCCAGTACTACGTATTTATACTCGATGCGTATATCAGTACCGTCAAAGGGCAAACTCACCTTCCACAAAGGAAAATCTGTTTCGTCCATCCATAAAGGCTTCAGCCATGAACCGAGCTCAGGTATATTGCCTATGATACCAAATTTGAGATCGGATTGGATCATTGCTGAGTGAAGACAGAAAGTCAGTTGGTTTTTAGGTTTCTTTTGAGGCTTCTTACTTGCTGATTCAGTTATTTCTCTTCTGAAAATTGACTTTGAAAAAGCGGTAGACAAAAACGCATTGGCTTCATTTGCACGTGGTCTCCATTTATCCTCAATATAAACGTTACCCGGGCCCAAGCCTTGCAATTTTCGATTTTTTCCCCATTCCTTCAGAATGACAACTTCGTTTTTTAGCAGAATATATTTATAATTCAAAACCGCTGAATCCTTTAATTCCAACGTTCCTGACCAATTTTCTCCATCATTAGTCTGAAAATATTGAATTTTGTCGGTTTCTGTAGAATCAGAAGAATATTGAACACCAATCTGCTCCCCGTACACCGTTCTGTAATGCAGATGAAAATGTAAAAACATATGAAAGTTTTCTTAGGCTTTAATTCAAATTCACAATATTTATCAATCTAAATATTGAGTAAAAAAGATATTAGTGGCAAATATACACTAAGTGTGAGTTAAATACTTAAAATTAGATAAAAAGTTTCATATTGTAGTTCAAAATTTACATATTTTAAAACAGAATGAACAGGTAATCTGTTAGAAGTGAAATCATATGTTTTTAGAGTAAGAATATTTTTTTTGTGTATCTTAAATCTGTTATCTGGTCGTCAGATTTATGGTCAATTCCCTAAAACTGCTTCATGTCAGAATACAACATTTGACAAGAAGGTTCATAGCTATTTGTCATACAGTGTGCCGGTAATCAGTGTTAAAGATGCTTTTCTCAAAAAATCAGACGTAATTTTCCTTGATGCCCGGGAAATTCATGAATATGATATATCCCATATCCCTGAATCAAGATATGTAGGATATGATAAATTTAAAATAGAAAACATTAAGGACATCCCAAAAGATAAAAAAATAGTTGTGTATTGTTCTATAGGTTATAGAAGTGAAATCATTGCTACCAAGATGAAAGAGGCCGGATATAAAAATGTGTACAATCTTTACGGCAGTATCTTTGAATGGGCCAATAATAATTACACCCTCGCTGACAAAAAAGGTAAAACTACCAACAGAATTCATACTTTCAATAGAAAGTGGAGTCAATGGGTTTTAAATCCTGATTTAGAAAAAATATGGTAAGCCCTGATTAGGGTGTTTCCATTATCTTACGTTACATACTGGTAGTTTGTTAAATCTTTTTTATCACTTTTCTCCAAGTGAAGTATTAGAACATTTTACTTTTTTGCACCAGTTCCTTGTCAAGAATATTTACAGCAAGTTAAAATTGTTAGCATAGAAATGTGATATTGATGAAAAAATGTCTTGATTGTTGGAATATTGTATTGTTTCTTAACTTATTGCTGGGGTTTTCAGCGTACACTCAGAGGGTAAATACAGAATTAATTGGAAAAGAAAAGTCCCATTTTGTTAGCCAGATATCGAACCTTGAGTTAATTTACCACAACAAGCCGCACATCAATTTTTTATTAAATGTTTCAGAAAACAAGTTACTCCCACTTGTATATAATAAGGCAGAGAAAGAAAGTTTCAAAGTAGATCAAGGCCGCTTTCTTCAGATAAAAAATGAAATTCCCGGTTTCTTTACCCAAAATATAAGTTTTGGCGGAAAAACTGTTACACTCTCTTTACAAAAAACAGTAATCCACGCACCTGATTTTCACATTTTGACTAGCGAAGGTCAAAAAATCTATCCGGATGTTTCCGATATGTTATTTTACACAGGTATTATTCAGGGCTCAGAACAATCATTGGTAACTGTAAGTATCTTTGATGATGAGTGGCATTATCTGATCTCTTCAGAACAGGGAAATTATGAAATTCATATTTCGTCCGATGGTATTGGTGAAGGATTTTTCAGTAAGATCAATACATCACACCACAATGACATTATCGATTCACACGTTAAGATACCATCCCAAAGGAGCCGTGTTACCACCGGAAGCAGGAGCGGAAACTGTATTGAAATATTTATGGAATGTGATTATCACACCCATCAGGCTTTGGGCAATAATATTGACGCAACAAATGTATGGATCGGCAACTTATTTAATAATGTAGCAGCAGTTTATGCAATGCATCAGGTGCCATTGGTACTCAGGCAGGTATTTATCTGGACAAATTCAGACCCTTATACATCTGCAACAAATCCCGGACAATGGAGAGACCTCTTTGTAGCCCACCGGCAAAATAACTACAACGGAAAGCTCGCAATTCTGGTTTCAAGCAGAGAAATCGGAGGTGGTATCGCCAATGGTATAGGTGGATATTGTAATTCTTATCCTGAATATCCGGGCCCTCAGTGTGTGGGTTCTAATCTAAGTCTGAATAATAATGGAAACGGAAATTTCACTTATAATACCTATCTGATAGCACATGAAATAGGCCACGTTATGGGGTTAAGGCACACAAATGCCTGTGTATGGGGAAATAACACAGTCCAAATAGACGACTGCGGAAATGTATGGGCAGAACAAAATGGTCAGGCTATAGAAGGCAGTACATGTTACAATGCAGCCAACCCAATCATACCTGCTGTAGGAGGTACTATCATGAGTAACTGTCATTTGCTCAATCAGGTCGGCATTAACCTATCCAATGGTTTCGGTGCTATAGCCGGAAAAGTTTTATATGATCAGTACGTATATGCATCATGCGTTACAGGCACTTCATGCAACAATCTGCCTCCTGTAAATGACCTTTGTAATAACGCCATCTCATTACCAGTCAACTACTCCTGTCAAAATTTCCGGTTTTCAAATCATAATGCTACATCATCTCAAAATCCGGGAGCATTTTCTTGTGGAAATGGTGGTAATCCGGTGAAAGATGTCTGGTTTAAGATCGAAATTCCACCTTCAGGAAGTGTGACAATAGCTACTTCCCAAACTTCAGGAGGGCTGACAGACTTGATTATGGAAGTTTATGCCGGTAATTGCAATTCCTTGCAGTTTGTCAACTGTGATGACAATAACGGTGAAGCAAATCATGCACTCATTAAGCTCAATAACAGGACTCCGGGAGAAATCATACTGATAAGAGTAGCTGATCATCTGAGTGATCAGGATGGAATGTTCAATATCTGTGCCAATGACTCTTTGCTACCTTGTCATCCTGATTTTGCTGCTATGATGAGTTTTTATAATAACACCGGCGGAGCACAATGGTCAAACAAAACAGGTTGGCAGAATGGAGCAAATGGCACTGATTGCAATGTTTGCAATTGGTTTGGTGTGCGGTGTAACGCCATAGGCAGAGTAAGTGCCATCAATCTTCCTTCCAATAATATTATAAGTTCTGGTTTGACATCCGATTTAGTAAATCTCCATTATCTGACAGAGTTAAGGCTATATAATAATAAGATTTCCGGCAGTATACCATCAGTTATTATGCAACTTGTCAAACTTACAACACTGGATCTTGGTCGAAACCTCCTTACCGGCAGTATACCATCCTCAATAGGGAATATAGCAACACTAAAAAATCTGTATCTGGACAACAATCTGCTTTCAGGAAGCCTGCCCGTATCTATCACCCCTCTTAATCTTAGTTTGATATATCTGAATGATAACAATCTCAGCGGCTGTATTCCGTCATCATATGCCACCTTCTGTAGCAAAGCATATAATTTTGCAGGCAATCCACTACTTGCAAACGGTGTTAGATTTGACGACTTTTGCAGTCTGGGTTCGGGTGTAGACCTGGATGCTGACGGATATTGTCGGCATGGATTGGATTGTGATGATAATGATCCATTGATACATCCATTAGGTATAGAAATTTGCAATCTAAAAGATGACAATTGCAATGGTCTCACGGATGATATTATAGCACCGGTCACAAACACCTGGATCGGAGCATCTGGCAATTGGGATATTGTCACAAACTGGAGTCTGGGAAGTATTCCGGGAAGATGTCAGAATGTGGTGATAGGCGGATCAGGTAGTATCATCATAACTATACCAAGCGGTGTCACGGCCTATGCCAGATCCGTTACTGTATCTTCCGGGAAAACGCTGACAATTTCGAGCGGAAGTAACTTAAATATCAATCATGGACTTAATCTCACCAATTCCGGTACGATCAATAATTATGGTCTTGTCAATATCAGCAACATTCACGAAAACACTAGTTTTGGTATCAATAATCATGGGGTTATCAATAATCAGACCTCTGGTAACATATCCATCACCAACTCAGGATCGCGATCATTTTCAAATAATGTTGGGGGCACTTTTACAAATTCAGGTGTATTGACTATTGATAAAAATGCATTTAATCTTTCCAGTACAGGATTATATAATGCAGGCACCTTCATTAACAATGAAAATATAAATATTAGAAACATTACAGGGATAAGATTGCATATAACTGCCGGATCGACTTTTACAAATCAGGTCAATGGCTTTTTAAACATTGAATAAGTAGATTGGGTTTTGTTGGTTTTTTGTAAAAAGTGGTAAGTCAGGAATATTCAAATCCACCCATGAAACTTTTATTTTCTGATGATTGTTTATATTTCTTAAATGTGAAAGTATGGAAGTCGAAATACAGGAAATAAAACAATTGCTAAAAGAATTGGTGCTTTCTCAAAAGGAAACCGATAATAAGTTTAAAGAAACGGATAGTAAATTTAAAGAAACGGATAGTAAATTCAAGGAAACAGATATTAAGTTTAAAGAAACGGACAAAAGAATAAAAGCCGCTTTTGATCTGTTCGAAGGACAATGGGGAAAACTAATGGAAAGTCTTGTGGAAGGTGATCTAATAAAATTACTCCAAGCAAAAGGTATCAATGTTCATGATACTTCTATGCGCAGAAAAGGTAACTATGAAGGGAATAATTATGAGTTTGACATAATAGCCCACAATGGTACCGAAATAGTCATCGTAGAAGTAAAAACTACATTAAAAACACAAGATGTAAAAGCTTTTGTACAAAAACTTAAACAAGTCAGAGTTTGGTTGGATGAGTACAAAAACTTTACGGTCTATGGAGCAATTGCATTCCTGAAAGCTGACAGTGGAAGTGAAATGTTTGCTCAAAGTGAAAAACTATTTGTAATCAAAGCAACAGGTAATTCCGCAATGATTATTAACGCAGATGATTTTGTACCCCAAAAATTCTGATGTTTTAAATTCTTAATATTAAGTGTTTGATGTCTTAGCAATTAGGTCATAATTTTATACTCAAAATGAATACAATAGTAGATGAATTTTTCGCAAACCAATTTATTTTGAGTGTAAATAGAAGAATTGGACATCAAGTGATAGATGGTAAAGGATAGCTTTATACAATTCGTGCATTTTATTTAACCATCAAAAAAAGGGAAATTTATCTTTCATTAATAAAAAATAAAGTCTAAATTTGCACATTTCAAATCATTGATCATCACTAATTTACATTCAAAAGATATTTTGCTGTAAAAATTTTGGTCCTGATGCATTAATATTTTGTCAATCATGATGCTTGATTTTTTGCAAAAGGTGTATGTTAGATTTTTCATCTGACCGAAAGGGCAGAAATTCAAAACATTCTCTAAATTTCTTGAAGTATAACAATAAAATAGTGTCCCTTGCTTGAGATTTTCAGAAAAAATCTTTTTATAAACAGTTTGCTGCTTTTACCATATATTATTCTGGTAAGGCTGGCTACTTTATTTTATCCACAGAAATATCAGGTTCAGGAAACTTCCAATGAAATTCTTAAGGGGCTTTATAGCTTCATTGATTTTCCAGTTTTGCAAAGCATTATTGCAATTCTATTGATTTTTATACATGCTATCATCATCAATCACACATTTATAAAACACAGATTATCCCGAGAGATAACTTTATTGCCAGGATTAATATATGTGGTATTTGTTACAGTGGTGACGGACTTTACAGTTTTACACCCTGCATTGTTGGGCAATACTTTTATCATATTTGCCTTGATGAACTTGTTTAAAACATACAAACTTCCCAATGCTGCTGCATGTATTTTTAATGCCGGTTTTTATATAAGCGTCGCCTCATTATTTTATACACCTTATGTCTTTATGGTATTTTTTGGTATCATCATATTACTTATACTGCGATCATTCAAGTTGTTAGAAAAACTCCAGTACTTTTTGGGATTTTTTATACCATATTTATTTTTGTTTACATACAGATATCTCACAGATACATCACTAATGGATATTTCAGTTTTAAAAGAACTGTTTTTCAGATTGCCTTTTTTTGAATCAAATTTTTTAATTGTCAATTATATTTCTATAGGATTTATTCTGTTTAGTGTGTTAGTCTGTATACTCAATTACGGCACTTTGACCGGCAAAAAGATTATACAAGTACAAAAGAAAGTAGCAGTGTTATATTGGATATTGTTATACAGTCTGATATCATTTTTGATTTTCAGTACAGATGGTTCTATGCACTTATTGACACTTGCGATCCCGCTATCCATACTCACAGGTATATTGATCAGTGATTCAAAGTCAAAAATCAGCCATGAACTGTTACATTTTATGATTTTGGGCCTGATTTTATTAACACAATTCAAATTATTAGTTATTTGATGAGGTTTCCGATTAAATTATTTTACTTTATCAAATAATAATTTGGTTAAACTTATATTAAAGGTAA
This sequence comes from Saprospiraceae bacterium, assembly GCA_016713025.1. Lineage (NCBI taxonomy): Bacteria > Pseudomonadati > Bacteroidota > Saprospiria > Saprospirales > Saprospiraceae > Saprospiraceae bacterium. The sequence continues at coordinate 519,782 of JADJPZ010000002.1, forward strand.
CTGTAGTCACCCAATTTCATAATAATTGGAATTATCTTTGCACCATCAATTTAAAATGAGTGATATAAAAATTAAATAAATACATAATATGAAGTTTAATATTTTGATTGCCTTACTATTTTTTTTCTCAGCTTCATCAGTAATCGCGCAAAAAGAGAGCCCTGTAAAATGGTCTTTTGAATTCAAAAAACTGAATGATACAGACTATGAAATTGTAGCATCAGCCGGCATCAAAAAAGGTTGGACACTTTACTCACAGTTTACAGAAGATAATGGTCCAGTACCTACTTCTTTTGTGGTTGGTGACAAGGAAGTGAAGTTCGTAGAAAAAAGCAAAACTACCACAGAGTTTGACCCTTTATTTGAGGTGAATGTCATAAAATTTAAAGATGAGGCTATTTTTTCTTACATCATAAAAAAGGAAGATGCTGAGAGTTGCAAGGGTTATGTGACTTTTATGACGTGCGACGGAGCTAAATGTCTGCCCCCGACAGATGTAGAGTTTGATTTTAAATTTTGAATCAATTTTATATCTTTACACTTAAGCAAAAGTGAGAAAATATAATTCAATACCCGAAATAGTTTTCCAGAAGGTATTCCATCAAAATATTAATGCGTTTTTAGGCATAATTCATTTTAACATATAACGCCAAAAGAACTCCCAATTATTAATTATAAATGCAACCAATGAAAATGAGATTAGCAATTTTAACTTTAATCAGTTTTCTATTTTACACCAAAGGCGAAGGACAGGGCAAGATATTAAATCCTGTCAAATGGAGATTTGAGATTGAAAAAGTATCCGGGAGTGATTACAAGCTCAGATATATAGCCAATGTAGATAAAGGGTGGACTGTGTACTCACAATACACTTCTGATGATGGTCCGGTACCAACATCGATCAACTATGATGAAAAATCAGGCATTGAGTTGATAGGTAAACCTACAGAATCAGGTGCAAAAAAAGAAGGAATGGATCCTCTTTTTGGTGTCAATGTGATCAAATTTACTGCTGACAAACCATTCGTAATAGAGCAAAAAATAAGAGTAATCAATGCATCAAAGCCTATCGTCGGCTACGTCAACTTTATGGCGTGTGATAATGAGAAATGTCTTCCTCCCACAGATGCGGAATTTACACTCAGAATACCTCCTGATGGTGCTGCGCCAATTACTACAGAAAATAGTTCCGAACCTGTCAAGTCAGTAGCTCAGGAAATTAAAACCATAACGGAGCCTGCAAACCCTCAAACAACAACAGGAATTCCATCTGATACATCAGGAGTTGCACAAGCAGTTGCAACAGATTTTAAATATGGTGCAGTCATCAATGGCAACAAAATAGATCAGCGTGTGGAGGCATTGTTGAATACTTACAAAAATCCGGTGAGTGTGTGCGGAGGTATGGAAGAAAAAAAAGAAGGACTTTTCTGGACATTCATTTTTGGATTTATTGGCGGATTGCTGGCACTACTTACTCCATGTGTTTTTCCAATGTTGCCTATCACCGTCAGTTTCTTTACCAAAGATACAAATCGGAAAGGTTGGGTAAACGGGCTATTATATGGTGTATCCATTATAGTCATTTACGTATTGATTGGACTTCTGATCACCATTTTTGTAGGCCCTGAAGCGTTGAACCGTCTTTCTACCAACTGGATTGCAAATACTTTGTTTTTTGTAATTTTTATCGCTTTTGCATTTTCGTTTTTTGGCTTTTACGAAATTACGTTACCCAGTAGCTGGAGTACAGGCAGTGATCGTCTTGCTGACAAAGGCGGTTTGATAGGGATATTTTTTATGGCATTTACACTGGCATTAGTATCGTTTTCATGTACAGGACCTATCATTGGTACTGCCATAGTTCAGGCGGCTACTAAAGGAGAGTATCTTGGGCCATTTTTAGTGATGTTAGGGTTTTCTACAGCACTTGCTTTACCTTTTGGTTTATTTGCTGCATTTCCTGCATGGCTCAATACACTGCCAAAATCTGGTAGCTGGATGAATTCTGTAAAAGTTGTCCTTGGATTTCTCGAATTAGCTTTAGCTTTTAAGTTCCTTTCTGTGGCAGATATGACCAATGGTTGGGGGATTTTAAAGTATGAATTATTTATGGGACTATGGGTACTTATCTTTGCTGGTATGGCATTGTACTTATTTGGATTTATCAAATTTCCACATGATAGCCCTCTCAAAAAGCTTTCGATAACCAGAATTGGGTTTGCTGCGCTCTCTGTAGCTTTGGTAATTTATCTCATTTCAGGATTCAGAATAAATGAAAAAACCGGTGACTATCGAGCATTGTCTTTGATGAGCGGTCTTGCACCACCTGCACACTATAATTTTTTTCTGGATTTACAGGAAGTCGATCCCACCATCAAAGCCAAATATCCATCTTATTCCAAATGTGCCAATAATATCAATTGTTTTAAAGACTACTTCGAAGGTATGACTTATGCTAAAGAAACAGGTAAACCTGTCATGCTGGATTTTACAGGATATGGATGTGTCAATTGCAGAAAAACAGAAGAGCACATCTGGGTAGATGACAGAATCAGAGGTATATTGAATGATTCATTAGTCTTGATTTCGTTATATGTAGACGATGATAAAAAACTATCATCTGTATATATCTCCGAGCATAGCGGCAATAAACTAAGAAATGTTGGAAATAAATGGGCAGATTTTCAGATTGTCAATTTTGAACAAAACAGCCAGCCCCTCTATGTGATGGCATCAAATGATCAAAAGGTAATCACCAGTCCAAGACCGTTTGCAGAAGGCGTGGAGAGTTATCTGGACTTTTTGAAATGCAGTCTTCAAAACAGTAAAAACCAAAATTAGGATATTATTTGTTAAAAGTATAATTTTGCAATTTTCAATAAAAACCCAGTAACAGTGAAATATCCATTATATTTAATTGCGGTCTTTGTCTGCCTAATTTCATGTAGCAAAGATCTATCCCCGGCCGAACAATTTGAAGAAGATACCAAGCTTATTGAAGAGTACCTCTTAGCCAATAATAAAAAAGCCCAAAAAACACCTGAAGGCGTATACTACATCGTAGAAAAAGAAGGAAGTGCCGAAAAACCCAAACTAACCAGTACTGTCACGGTAGGGTACAAAGGGTATTATTTGGATGGTGGCACTTTTGATTCTAACGCAAAGACATCCTTTCCATTGTACGGGGTGGTTGCAGGGTGGCAGATCGGTATTCCCAAGTTTGGTAAAGGCGGTAAAGGAGTTTTATTAATACCTTCAGCATATGGATATGGCCCAAAAGGGAACCAAAACATAGGACCCAACACTGTTTTAATTTTTGATATCGAAGTTTTTGATTTTTGATCAGATGATATCATTCAGAAAGATGATGGTATTGGGATTGATAGCAATTCTGTCATGCTCTGATCTGGAAGATGAAGACAGGATTACAATACTCAATTATCTCGACACACGCAATCTCATATCAACAGATACATCCGGAGTTCATGTAGTTATCACAAAACAGGGTGACCAAAGCAGGCCTGCAGAAAATGCCACTATCTTACTATCCTATAAGGGATACTACACAGATGGAGTAGTTTTCGATCAGTCCCCGCAGGAAAAAAAGGTAACTCTAAAACTTTCTTTTGCTCTGAAGGGCCTGCAGTTTGGATTGGGAAAATTTGGGAAAATGTCAGAGGGTTCAGTCATAATACCTTCCGGCATTGGATATGGTTCCAATCCACCTTTTGGAGTACGTAAAAACGCTATTCTGATCTATGATGTGAAAGTAGAAGATTTTTAATTAGTTCAAGTGTATCCCAATTTTGCACTAAAATTGTTTAAACTGCCCGCTACCCTCATTCACTGAAGGGACGTCCCACCCTTTAACTCTTATCTACTAGGATAATACACTAAATTTGAAACTTAAAAATTATATAATATAGTGCAATTTTGAGATACACCCATTAGTTCTACTTTGTGCCTTTATTAATTCTACTTTGTTAAATTACCCGGACTTTCTGGTTGATTGGAAACTGTTGGGTAACCCAACAGTTGTGACCCTAATTTACCCATACATTTATCTTTATCTATCAAAAATTATCAGGTTACCAGTTGATTACATTGATGAAAGTGTAATTGACCTAGATTTTTGAAGGTGACAAAGTAGAATTAGGAGCCCTGACGGATCTTATCAATAGTAATTATATGTCCATAAATATATTTTGTTTAACTTTATTTGTTCATTTGTTAAACAATATATATCTTTGTATCAAATTTTAAATATTATGTCAACGATAGAATTTAGCAACAACCTGCACATCCTTACAGATTCCTTAAATGCTTTTGCTTATAGCCTTACAAAAAATAGTGAGGACGCAAGAGATTTGTATCAGGAAACCGCTTTCAGGGCTTTGCACAATCAGGAAAAGTTTAGACCTGAGACAAATTTTAAGGCCTGGACATTTACTATCATGAAAAATATATTTATCAATAATTACAGGAAAAAAGTGAAGTCCAACACTATACTTGATCACACTGATAATACATTTTTTCTAGACAGTGGTACTGAAAAAGTTACTAATGACGGAAGCCGAAATATGCTGATGAAAGAGTTAAACAATATGATTGATTCTCTTGATGATACTATCAGGATACCGTTTATGATGCATCATGAAGGGTACAAATATAATGAGATAGCTGAGCAATTTGATCTGCCGTTAGGGACAGTAAAAAGCCGGATATTTTTTGCAAGGAGAGCCTTAAAAGATATGATTAGAAAGAGTTATGGAGACATTTATTTAGTTAAGTCCATGATAGCGTGACATAAATATGCTCTTAGAGTTTGTTTAAATGAATAAAAGTGATCAATAAGGTCAAAATTAATTAAAACCATTCTAAATAAAATGCATTGATTATGAGCGACTTTGGTATGGGGTTTTTAATTTTAGTATTTTTTTAACACTATTCTGACGAACTTTTATTGTTAGTTGTTCAATAAAATTGTACATTTGTTGCAACAAAAAAGTTTTTGGCATGTCGACGCTGGAATTTGATAAAAAATTTGAAATTCTTACAGATTCGTTAAATGCTTTTGCCTATAATCTTACAAAAAATACTGAAGATGCAAGAGACCTTTATCAGGAGACTGCTATAAGGGCTATAACAAATCGAGATAAATTCAGACCTGATACCAATTTTAAAGCCTGGACATTCACGATAATGAAAAACATTTTCATCAACAATTATCGTAAGAAGGCAAAGTCAAATACAATCATAGATTCTACTGATAACCTGTATTTTATCAATTCAGGTAGTGCTATTATTGAAAATGATGGCGCAAGAAATATTCTCATGGACGAACTAAATGGTATGATCAATTCTCTTGAAGATAGTATCAGGATTCCATTTGTAATGCACTATGAAGGATTCAAATATCAGGAAATAGCTGATGAGTTCAATCTTCCTCTCGGTACAGTAAAAAGCCGCATATTTTTTGCAAGAAAAGCATTGAAAGATATGATTAAGGAAAACTATGGAGACTATTCTTTGGTAAGATCATTGTCTGCATAGAGTTTCTCTTTTAAAATAATTTTTTTTGGAGGTCATGATTTATTTTATGACCTTTTTTTGTGTCAAAAATTTTAACATCTTCTTTTTACACTACCGATATTTTTAATGAATACAGGACAATTTTCTCTTCATTTGCTGGAATGGTGGTCAGAAAATAAAAGGTCATTGCCTTGGAAAAATCAAACTGATCCATATAAAATCTGGCTCTCTGAAATTATCCTGCAGCAGACAAGAGTTGAGCAAGGCACACCATATTATCATAGATTTTTAAATTTATTTCCCGATGTCAACGCTCTGGCAGATGCTACTACCGATCAAGTCATGAAAGCCTGGCAAGGCTTGGGATATTACACCAGAGCAAGAAATCTTCATCAGACTGCAAAACAAATAGTTGATCTTCATCACTCAGTTTTTCCCCAAGATTATCATGGTTTGCTAAAGTTAAAAGGTATAGGACCATACACAGCTGCTGCGATCGGATCATTTGCATATGAGTTGCCTTATCCCGTCGTGGATGGAAATGTGATCAGATTGGTCTCCCGTGTCAATGGCATCACAAAACCAGTAGACACAAAAGAAGTATTAAACGAGATTTACTTATTTGTACAAGAGGCCATACGGCATACAAAACCTTCTGAGTTCAATCAGGCACTGATGGATTTTGGAGCTTTGGTATGTATCCCCGGGAAACCCGATTGTATCAAATGCCCTATGAATGAATATTGCGTAGCATATCATCAGGGTTTGGTCCAGAGCATTCCGAATAAATCAAAAAGAGTACAAAAAGTTATCAGATATTTCCACTATTATGACATACAGGATACATCAGGCAAAACTATCATAATACAAAGAACTGAGAATGATATCTGGAAAAATCTATATGAATTGCCTATGATTGAATCTGCCGAAGAAGCCACACCTGACAGAGACGATATTACCGGATTACTGCTCAAAATATTGCAGGAAAATGAGATAGGGGCTACTCCTGTCAAAGTGATACGACTCAAACAAATATTAACGCATCGTATTATACACGCAGATTTCCATAAAATATCACTAAATTGTACGTTTGGAGAAATAAAACAACCATATTGTTTGGTAGATAGCCAAAAAGTATCAAACTTTGCATTTCCAAAAATCATCACTTTCTACCTGGAAAACAATTCCGGTAGTAAAAACTATTGATCACAATAATTTAAAATAAATCAACCTATGATAAATAAAGTCACTCTTGTAGGTAATCTTGGCAGAGATCCGGAGATAAGAACACTGGAAAATGGTACGAAAGTTGGTACTTTTACACTGGCTACCAATGAAAATTACAGAGATAAAAATGATACATGGCAGACTGTTACTGAATGGCATAATATCGTAGTGTGGAGACATCTTGCTGAAAAAGCTGAGCGAGAACTAAAGAAAGGAAGTCTTGCATTTATAGAAGGTAAAATCACCCACAGAAAATATCAGGATAAAGAAGGTCATGAAAGAACCATTTCTGAAATTGTGGCTAATACTCTTTATTCATTGGAAAAACGTGAAAATAAAGGCGGTGGATTTTCTACCTCATTTCCGGGAGTAGAAGACGATCCTTTCAACAAGCCTATTAACGCCCCTTCCTCTACCAGTGCACCATCAGCAAATCAGGATGTGCCTCCTGCTGACGACTTACCATTTTAAAGCCGATGCAGTTATTTATTAATTAAAATGTAAATTTTGGACCCTGAGCCCAGTTTGTCTTTTATAGCTTTTCAAAGTGTCGTCACTGAGCCATCAGGACAACTTTTGATTCCTTTTTTAATTTTTATCGTCCTCATCATTTGTTCCGGGCTTATCTCATCGTCTGAGGTAGCTTATTTTTCATTGGGAATCAAAGACATCAAAGATCTTGAAGAACAAAATTCTCCTTCTTCAAAAAGAGCATTACTACTCAAAGAGAAACCAAGATACCTTCTGGCTACTATATTGATTGCCAATAACTTTGTAAATGTGGCCATTGTTATTGTAGCTGATATTATTGTAAAAATATTTTTTGGACCTATTACATTATTGTCTATAGGAACGTGGCTTCACGACAATATTTTTTATAGCTTAACCACACCTGAAGCTATTGCAGGAATTTTCCATTTTCTTATCACAGTAGTGGGTGTGACATTTATATTAGTGCTGTTCGGTGAGGCAATGCCAAAAATATACGCCACACTGAGCAAACATAAGATAGTACATCTGATGTCAGGACCGCTGACGTTTTTGATGTGGTTGTTTAATCCGATAAGCAGAATATTGGTAGGATGGTCGTCAAAAATGGAAAAAAGGTTATCTGCCAATAGTAGTCAGAACCTGACCAGCAAAGAAGATATAGACGCTGCCATTGACCTTACTATGACCAATGATACTCCTCACGCTACTCAGGAAGCAGATATATTGAAAGGTATTGTCAATTTTGGAGATACTTCTGCCAAACAAATCATGCATCCGCGCATGGATATTGTGTATGTTGATGTTGAGAATACCTTCAAAGAAGTCATGAAAATAGTAAAGGAATCCGGCTACTCCCGACTCCCTGTCATAAAGGAAGATCTGGATAGTATATCAGGCATCCTTTACGTAAAAGACCTGCTGGCATATACTGAAGAAGGAGATCAGTTTGAATGGCAAAAGTTGATAAGACCCTCGGCTTTGTTTGTACCCGAATCAAAAAAGATAGATGAATTACTAAGAGAGTTTCAGCTCAAGAGGATGCATATGGCAGTCATTGTAGACGAATACGGAGGTACAGCGGGAATTGCTACTCTTGAAGATATCATGGAAGAAGTAGTGGGAGACATCAAAGATGAATTTGATCAGGAAGAAGATGTGGATTTTATCAAAATCTCAGACAATAACTATATCTTTGAGGGCAAAACACTTCTCAATGATGTATGCCGTATCATTGGTGTCAGTGCAGGATATTTCGATGATGTGAGAGGAGATGCAGACTCATTGGCTGGTTTGATACTTGAGATAGTCGGTGCTATACCTAATTCAGAAAAAGAAATTACTATCAATGATACTACACTAAAAGTTGTGACCGTTACTAAAAGAAGAATTGAAAAAATAAGCCTATTTATCCATGCTTAAATCCAAAAATCTTTTTTTATTATTATTGTTATTCATATGGAGTGGATGTGATGATGAAGCAATAAAACTTCCCAAAGCCAGAATGTATCCAAAGGTGGTTTATCCGGAAAAAAATATGACGGCCTTTGATACTTCGTTATGCAATTTTACATTCAGACTTCCTGATTATTGTAATATAGTACAGGATTCATTTATTTTTGATGGAAAACCCAGTCACCCATGCTGGTTTGATATACAAGTTCCGGCCTTAAATGCCAGTATTCATTGCAGTTATTATACCATTACGAAATCAAAAACGCTTTCCGGGCTTATAAATGATGCTTTCTATATAGCCGGCAAGCACAATATAAAAGCCAATTACCGTAAAGAATCCATCATTGATACTCCGCAAGGTATCAAAGGTGTACTGTTTGACATTGAAGGGCCTGTGGCGAGTCCGGTACAGTTTTACCTTACAGATGAAAAAAATCATTTTTTCAGAGGTGGGATGTATTTTAACAGTAAGGTGAATCCTGATTCAACAGCGCCAATGCTTCATTCATCAAAGCAGATATCGATAGCTTGATTTCGTCTTTCAAGTGGAAGTAAATGCTTTTTTGAGTTCAAAAAATAAATTTACAGATTCATAGTTTTTCTGACAATTAATAAAATTTGAAGTTATGCTTTTCAATATTGATCCAACTACCACTGCTTCATGGAAAAAACTGACAAAACACCATAAGGCGACAAAACATATCACTATTTCAGAATTGTTCAGTCAGGATAAACATAGATTCGAAAAATATTCAACTACTTTCGATGATATCCTGGTAGATTACTCCAAAAACAATATTTCTGATGATACAATGAAACTTCTCCTGAATCTGGCAAAAAACTGCAAGCTCAGGGAAGCGATCTCTGCTATGTTTGATGGAGAAAAAATCAATGTCACTGAAAACAGAGCTGTACTGCACACTGCTCTTCGCAACAAATCAGGACGGCCGGTAATGGTCGATGGAGTGAATGTGATGCCGAAAATAAAAGAGGTAAATGAAAAAATGAAAAAATTTTGCCAGGAGGTTATCTCCGGCAAATGGAAGGGATATACCGGCAAACCCATCACAGATGTAGTCAATATAGGTATTGGTGGTTCGGATTTAGGACCCGTGATGGTCACTGAAGCTTTAAAACCATACAAAACAAGGTTAAATGTTCATTTTGTGTCCAATGTTGACGCGACTCACATCGCTGAAGTCACTTCAAAACTTGATATGGCTACCACACTTTTTCTCGTTGCTTCCAAAACATTTACCACACAGGAAACTATGGCAAATGCTTTTTCTGCAAGAGATATATTTCTACTCAAAGCAGGTGATGAACAACATGTCAGTAAACATTTTGCAGCACTATCTACCAATACTGCTGAAGTAGTAAAATTCGGGATTAATCCTGCCAATATGTTTGAGTTCTGGGATTGGGTAGGTGGCCGGTATTCACTCACTTCAGCCATAGGCTTATCTATAGCATTGGCGATAGGATATGACAATTTTGAAAAATTACTAACCGGGTTTTATAAGATGGACAGGCATTTCCGCTCAACTCCTTTTGAAAAAAATATCCCTGTGATCCTGGCATTGATAGGAATATGGCACACCAACTTCAATGGTGCCGCATCAGAAGCTATTTTGCCATATGATCAGTACCTGCATAGGTTTGCTGCGTACTTTCAGCAAGGAAATATGGAAAGTAACGGCAAAACCACTGACAGAAACGGAAATAGTGTCACTTACCAGACAGGACCAATCATCTGGGGTGAACCGGGTACCAATGGCCAACATGCATTCTACCAGCTTATCCATCAGGGAACGAGATTGATTCCATGTGATTTTATAGCACCGGCTTTGTCACATCATCCTATTGGAAATCACCATAAGCTATTATTATCCAATTTTTTTGCCCAAACACAAGCTCTTATGACCGGAAAATCAAGAGCTCAAGTCATGGAAGAATTTGAAAAAGCCGGTAAAAAACCGGAAGAATATCTGCCGTTGGTACCTTTTAAAGTATTCGAAGGCAATAGATCTACCAATTCTATTCTTGTAAAAAAAATAGATCCCGAAACTCTCGGCAAGCTCATCTCCATGTATGAACACAAGATCTTTGTACAGGGTATCATATGGAATATTTACAGTTTTGATCAGTGGGGTGTGGAATTAGGCAAACAACTTGCAGGAAACATCATACCTGAACTGGATAAAAAAACCGAAACCACGGCTTTTGATAGTTCTACCAATGGACTGATCAATGCATGGAAAGCATTTTTATAATTGTACTGCTGATTTTTTTTGATTAAAGACAATAATCCTCATTTTTTTATTCCGAATATTCCATTTGGGGTACATCAATAAACTTCGATTATGCACGAATGCGTATATTTTTATGCATTGATGCTTTTTTGTTCACGCAATTAGCAAAGGTATAGCTTTACAATCTGAGAAAGTCCTAACTTTAAAGACAAGCTTCGTGTTACCGCTTTGGGTATACATAAACTTCGACCTTACTCTAAATCCGTATTTTGATTAAACTAATTTTCGCAAATCAATTTATTTTGAGTATAAAATACTTATTTTTGAGATTTGGAAGAAAATGAGTGCTAAAGTGAAACAAAATAATTTTTTCGAAAACCTGCAGAACTTATGTCTGACTCTCCACAATACCAATCCATAAAAGAATGGTCCGTCGATGATCGACCCAGAGAAAAAATGATGACCAAAGGCAGGAAATCTCTGTCGGATTCTGAATTATTAGCCATCATCCTTGGTTCAGGGTCACCGGGTGAATCAGCTGTAGATTTGAGCAAGCGCATCCTTCGTGATTACAATAATAATCTGAATGAACTTGGCAAAATCACCATCAAAGACCTTGTCAAAAAGTACAAAGGCATCGGTGAAGCCAAAGCTATCAATATTATAGCAGCACTTGAACTCGGCAGAAGGAGACAAGAAACCGACCCAATGCAGCGGGCGGTCATCAATTCAAGCAAAGATTCTTTTAATATTTTGTATCCGATAATTGCCGACCTACCCCATGAAGAATTCTGGATTTTACTCTGCAACAAAGCCTGTAAAGTGATACACTTACAGTCCATAGGACGTGGTGGTATAGCAAGTGTTGTAGTTGATGTAAGGATCGTTTTGAAATGTGCCTTAGAACACCTGGCTACATCTATAGTGCTATGTCACAACCATCCTTCCGGCAATCTGAAACCTTCAAATGAAGATATCAAAATCACCCATAAGCTCAAAGAAGCAGCGACTCTGTTTGATATTACTGTGATGGACCACCTGATCATTGGAGACATGGAATATTACAGTTTTGCTGACGAAGGTTGTTTATGATATGTTTGAAACCACAAAACATGCTGCACAAAAATCTAAAGGACAATACATATGTAATAGCTCAATTTACCCTATTTGCACTATTTTTTCTGAATCCTGAATTGACAGGCTTGGAGCTTTGTACATTCCTAAAGTTACCGGCGCTGTTGCTTTTTATTTCAGGTATCGTTGTATGTATCGTTTCCATCCTGCAGCTCAATCATAATCTGACTGCATTTCCTACTCCAAAAGAAAGCGCCAGACTTTATACCGGAGGCCTATATAAATATATCAGGCATCCTATTTATACAGGAGTGATCATGATTTTTTTTGGCATGAGTTTGTATTGGAGTTCGGTATACCAGCTAATGATTACGACGGCATTGATTGTCCTTTTTTATTATAAGTCAGCCTATGAAGAGGAACAACTAACCAATAAATTTTCTGAATATAAAAGTTATAAATCACATACCGGAAGATTTTTTCCCTGGTTGTAATAGGAAATTATATAAACCACCTTGTAAATATCAATATCAGGCAAAGTACCATCAATGTGTAATATATATGCACTCCGTAATCTTTGTTTTCTTCAATTATTTTATTTTTTAGAATCAATGTTGAAATAAAAAATAAAGAAAACGTCACAATTTCAACCCACTTATTGTCGGATATTATGTTCATCATCACGACAAGTAAACCTATGATGATCGGGATTGCTGTATATTTTTTATTTAACACCGAAAGCTGTTTTTAAGAGTTCTTCCTGCTGCTGATCATGTACTTTTTTAAATCCTGTTGCCGGAGATGCCGTTTCATTTCTGGCAATTACTTCTATAGGATCTTTTCTGAAATGTTTCATCAGGTAACTCCATGCACCCATATTAGCAGATTCTTCTTGTACCCAAAATACTTCTGCTTTCCCATACTGCTTGATGATGGATCTGATCTCAGCCTCAGGAAGAGGGTATAACTGTTCGATCCTGACTATGGCTACATCACTGATATTGTTGTTTCTTCTGTATTCGTCAAGTTCGTAATAGACCTTACCACTGCAGAAGAGCAATCTCTTCGCTTTTTTTACCTTATTATCAGGGATCACTTCCATAAATGAAGTTTTACCCGTACACTCTTCTATGGTACTCACGCATTCGGGATGCCTTAACATGGATTTAGGAGACATGTGGATCAGCGGTTTTCTGTATGGCAATGCCAGCTGTCTTCTGATCATGTGAAATAAATTGGCAGGCGTAGTCACCTGACATACCAGCATATTGAAGTTAGCACAGTTCTGAAGGAATCTTTCCATCCGTGCACTCGAGTGCTCCGGACCCTGACCTTCCATACCATGTGGCAATAACATGATTAATCCGCTCATCCGCTGCCATTTGCTTTCTCCGGCACTTATAAATTGATCAACTATCGTCTGAGCCCCATTATAAAAGTCTCCAAATTGTGCCTCCCAGATCGCAAGATGATCCGGAGATGCCTGCGAATATCCGTACTCAAATCCCAATACCGCAAATTCTGACAGCAATGAATTGTAAATCAGGTATTTGCCTTTTGCACCATCCATGGTATTGAGCCTGTTGTATCCTTTATTGGTTTTTTCATCAAAAAAGACAGCGTGTCTGTGAGAAAATGTCCCTCTTTTGACATCCTGTCCGCTCATTCGAACATTTTTGCCTTCCAGCATGATAGAGCCATAAGCCATCAACTCGCCGAATGACCAGTCAATCAAACCTTTGTCCAAAAGCTCCTGTTTCGATTTTTGGAGTCTTTTGATTTTGGAATTGGGGTTGAAGTCTTTTGGCAGGTTCATCAGGTGGGACAGGATTTTATCAGCACCTTTTTTGCTTACACCTGTGACAGGATTGACCATATCAGCGGTATCGATGGTTTTTTTGAGCTGTCTCCAGTGTTGTTCGGGCTCCTGATACTTGTAAGGAAGTACTTTTTGTTTGACCATATCCAACCTGTCCTGAAGTTCGGACCAGAAAGATTTTTCCAGTTCTTCGCCAACTTTGGCATCAACATCTCCTCTCTCAATCAATTTTGCAAGGTAGATTTCCCGAGGGTTTTTATGAGCGTCGATAAGTTCATACATGGTAGGTTGGGTGAATTTAGGATCGTCCCCTTCATTGTGACCATGCCGACGATAACACACCATGTCTATAAATACATCGTTGTTGAATTTTTGTCTGTATTCAATAGCCAATTCTGCTGCAAATACCACTGCTTCAGGATCATCACCATTGACATGAAATACAGGTGCCTGCACAATACTCGCTGCAGCTGTACAATATGTGGATGAACGTGCGTCGTCAAAATCGGTGGTAAAACCTATCTGATTGTTGATGACAAAATGTATGGTTCCTCCTGTATAGTAACCGTCCAACTGACTCATTTGAGTTGTCTCATACACAACTCCCTGACCTGCTACCGCACTGTCACCGTGTATCAAAATGGGTAAGACCTTGTCATAATCTCCCCCGTAAAGTACATCCGCCTTGGCTCTTACAAATCCCTCCATGACCGGATTGACCGCTTCGAGGTGTGAAGGGTTAGGAGCTAGTTTGAGATTGACGACTTTACCTGATGGCATGGTGATTTGTGATGAAAAGCCCAGATGGTATTTGACATCTCCGTCTCCAAAACTCTGATCCAGGATGGCCGTACCTTCAAACTCATTGAAGATCTGATCGTATGTCTTGCCCAAAGTATTGGCCAGGACGTTGAGCCTTCCGCGATGCGCCATAGCCATGACTATCTCTTCCACTTTGTCTTCGGTAGCTTTTGAAATGATGGCATCCAGTGCAGCAATTGTGGTTTCACCACCTTCCAGAGAAAATCTCTTCTGACCTACGTATTTGGTATGAAGGAACTTTTCAAAAATGACCGCCCCATTGAGTTTTTTGAGGATTTGTTTTTTCTTATCCAAAGACAATCCATAACTGCCGTCAAACACTCTGCTTTCGATTTTATCCCTCATCCAGAGACGTTTTTCTCTGTTTTCAATATGGCCATACTCTACTCCGAGATTGCCACAATAGATCAGACGCAATCTGTCCAATATTTCTGCCAGTGTAGCATTTTTTAACCCCATTTCATTTCCTGCCATGAAAACCTTATTGAGGTCTTCATCAGACAGGTGGTGGTCACTCAGATCGAGATGGGGTTTTCTGTCCTTACGTGGTTTCAGCGGATTGGTGGTAGAAAGAAGGTGTCCCCTGCTCCTGAAGCCATAAATGATGGACATCACACCAAATTCTTTCTCTGAGAGATTGGAAGATATTTGTGGTTTAGCATCTGTATCACTATGCCTATTACCACTGAATTCAAAGCCATCAAAAAACAAGCGCCAGCCATCATCCACAGAAGACGAGTCCTGCTGATAGCTTTTGTACATGGATTCTATAAAACTCGGGTGTGCATTAAATACGTAAGAATAATCTTTCATTTGTCTATTAAAATATGATATGTCCGGGTGATTAACTAATTAAAGAATTAAAGGTCAAAAGTATAAAAATTAAATATTTCTATGAACTGTTTTGACTTGCTTTTACAACTTCATGACAAAAACGGTGCAAAATGGTTTGAAATAGAGATATTTATATTTTTTTGGAAAGAATATTATTTACTTCAGATGAAAAAAATATACTTTCGTACAGCCTTAGTAAAATGAAGTAAGTATCCAAATATTAAAAAAACTCTTTAGTGCGAAAGGGGTTATGCTTCTCTAGTTTCAAATTAATTCAATATGAGATTTTATTTATTATATATACTATTGATATCCTTCTTGCCAAATGAAGGAGCGTGTAGTCAGTTTAATATATCCTCAGATAGTGACACTACCAAAATCAAAAATCAAATTTTAGCCTACCCGGTCGTTTTTTATTTGCCTGAGACTAGATGGGGTTTTGGTGCAGCCGGTTTGTATAATTTTAGATTTGGAGATGAGCCGTCAGAGTCAAATCCTTCTCAGATTCAGCTTATTGCGTCTTACACACAAAATAAACAACTTATTTTTGTGATGCCATATGAGCTTTACAGAAAAAATAATACCTGGAAAATAAAAGGCGAGTTGACTTATTTCAGATATCAGTTCAATGCTTACGGTGTAGGTTTTGATACCAAGGCTGAAAATAGAGAAATATACAAAGCAAATGCCCCCAGAGTGCGCATTGATGTATTGAAAAGATATAAAAAAACATTTTTGGGAATGCGATTTGCTTTTGATAGATTTTCAATGGATGAAATCAAACCAAATGGTATCCTGGAACAACAATCGCCCGTAGGATTGAATGGAGGAATAAATGCCGGTATAGGGATGTTAGCTCATAATGATGAAAGAAATTTTATTTTTAATCCCACAAAAGGACATTATGTAGAATTGGAGAGTTTTTTATCAAATAAAGTCACAGGGAGCGATTTTAACTTTTTTAGATTATTTGTCAATGCGTCTAAGTATATCAAACTTGGGGAAAATCATACCATAGCTGGTAATATTAATTCAGTATTTATCCAGGGCAGTCCGCCTTTTTTTGATATGCCTTTTTTTGGTACTCCACGTATCATGAGAGGATATCAGGATAGAAGATTTATGGACAAAAACATGCTTGTATTACAATCAGAATATAGATTTCCATTATATAAACGTCTGCAAGGCGTGGGTTTTATATCCACAGGAACAGTAGGGAAAACTTATGCTTCATTATTCTCATATCATTATCAATTGGCTTATGGAGCAGGTCTAAGATTTATTATCAATAAAAAAGACCGTGTACGAATAAGGCTGGATTATGGCCTTACACCTTCTGAAGGTGGTGCATTTTACCTTACCATCAACGATGCTTTTTAACAATCCTTAATTCATTATCTCTTGATTTTTGAAATGGTTTTACCTATGGATTTTGTGGGTTTGTCCATATCTTTGGTGGCAAAGTCAATGGCTTCTTTTATCAATGCTTCGACTCCTGGGTTTCTGTAATCTTCTATTTTTTTGATATCGATGTGTCTGATCAAATTTCCTGTGCCAGTAAGGAGTTTATGTGGATCTTTTAAAAGCCTTCCTTTATTAAATCCCAGATTCATGTGGTTGGTGTAAATAGGTAGCATACAAAATGCATCTGAGAGTCTTTCCGAAATAGAAAAAACTGCTGTCAAGGCATGAGTATGATACAACAGTTCGTTGCAGTCAGGGTACATTTCCAAAATGTAAAGCCGCAAGTCGCAAAACAAATCTATAACTTCTTGCCCTTTTAAATCCAGAATGAACCGGAAATCCGTATGAATCGGTCTTATAGTATTCATCTCGCTGAATGATCATATTGCATACCACAAATCAAATTACCTTCAGTGTTCAAAAACTTTGCAATGTAACCTATACATGGAATAGCTGTCTTTAACATTAAGATCTGTCCTCCCTTGTTTTTTACTTTTTCTATAGTATCATCAATGTTTTCGACACAAATTGTACATTCTAATCCAATTATTTTTTCGGGAACAGGCGAATACTTTCTGGATTGAAGTGCCCCTATCAATTCTCCAATTTTGGACTTGTCGGATTTTATTTGTAGAAAGTCATCAGGTCCATAGCTGGTGAAACCCCATTTAAAAACCCCTTCATAGAATTTTTTTGCGCGTGCCATATCGTCAATGTGGATTGCAAAATGAGTCAATTTGTTGTTCATTTCCCCCTTATTTTAGTTGTGACAGTGTCTTTTTTAAGCTGCTTGTTTAAAGGCAGGCTGTATAAATTCACCAATTTTCCCACCAAAAGTAGCCCAAAATGACTGATAAAGAAATGTTTTTAACTATTTTTATTACCAAACCTTTATCTTCTGCTTACCACTTCTACCAATCTCGAATGGCCCCGGCGAAGGATTTGCTGTGTACCTTTTCTTACCAAAATAATCAACATCCATCTTAAGTGGAGTTCCATCGGCATTCTCGAAAGGCAGATTCGGGATGATGGCCTTTCCTAAAATGCCGGTGGTAATTATCATTCGTTTTTGCTTTGTAACCCATTTTTTATCCAGATTTAGTTCCAGATAGCAAGCTGCATTTTCTTTTATCAGTTTGATATCGGTATCAAAGTATTAAAAATTGCTTTTTCATAGCAAAAGTATTTATTCTAAAAAACCAAATATTTTGAAATTGTGCATGTTTCAACTCTTACACTCTTTCTGTCTTAATATTCTCCATTTTTACCTTCAAAATTACTAAAATACGATTGATTTTTAGCTGTTTAATAATGTTTTTATCTACCGGTTTTTAAAAATTAATGTACTTTTGATGGATGATTAGATTTTCTGCATTTTTTATATTCTTATTCTTTACTTTTTCTGTCCATCCTTTTGTCGATGCACAACAGATCATATTGGATGACTCCTTTACAGACTGGCAAGGTAACAATATTGCTTCCTTTAAAGACAAAAGTGGAGATGGAAATACCAGTGGCATTGACTTCACAGATGTGAAAATAAGCAATGATGATGCCTTCCTGTATGTCTACTTTGACTTGAAAAAAGAAATCAACCTTCAACAAAATAATTTTTTGGCGCTGTATGTCGACATCGATAATCAAGTGTCTACAGGATTGAACATTTCTGGTATTGGAGCAGATTTGGTATACTTTTTTGGTCCGAGAAATGGTAAATATTATTCCGCCAATCAATCCATTTCTGTATTTCATAATGATATCGGTCTGATTTCGTCACCTACTGTTACGAGCCATCAGTTTGAAGTGGGTATAAAACGCAGTTTTTCTACCGGTTTGGGTACAGGAAAGATGGGTGATAAAATCAGAATACTCGTCTCGGATGAAAATGTGGCCGGAGACAAAGCACCGGACATATCCGGAGGCTACACCTATACGATGGACAACAACAGGAAGTTTACACCTGTTCCATTTAGCATCCAAAAAGAAAAAAAGGAGTATTTGCGGATCCTGTCATACAATGTATTGCGTGATCGTATGTTTTTACCTCAATATGCATCGGCCTATGAAAGGGTATTTAAGGCTATCACTCCGGACATCATAGGTTTTTGTGAGATTTATGATAATACATCTGCTCAAACGGCGGCATTTGTAGAAAACATTCTTCCTTCATCAGGATCACAAAAGTGGCACCATGCCGCTTTAAATCCGGATATCAGGCTTGTAAGCCGGTATCCTATTTTGCAATCAAGAAGTCTGGATGGAAATGGGGCTTTCCTCCTCGATCTGGGCTACAGCAAGCTGGTGTATATTGTAGCACATTTGCCTTGTTGTGAAAACGACCTTCAGCGTCAACAGGAAGTGGATAATATTATGTCTTTTGTTAGAGGTATACGTTTTGGTATTTCTTCGTTTCAGGTACCTCAGAATACACCTATCATTATCTCCGGAGATATGAATTTTGTGGGACAAAGACGTCAGCCACAGACTTTTATGACAGGTGATATTATGGACAATGGGAGATATGGCCCGGATTTTCAACCGGATTGGGATGATTCTGATCTGAAGGATGCCACTCCTCTTACCACCAATACTTCATCCGCCTTCACATGGTACAATGGACAGGGGACATTCAGTCCAGGTAGATTGGATTATTTTTTTTATACAAATTCTGTTATGGATCTTAAAAACAGTTATTCACTCTGGACTCCTTCTATGACCAATGCCCAGTTGGTAGCATCAGGACTCAGGAAAGGCGATGTTGAAGATTGTTCTGATCATTTACCAGTAGTGTGTGATTTTTTTATCAAAACCAATGCATCATCTTTGCAAAACACAGAGAGTAATGATGATACGTATATCACCTGGGACGGTGTGCATATCATAGCAAGGAGTCAGAAAAGCGGCAGGCTACAATTGTACGATATGTCAGGCAAAATGATTTTTGATACAGAGGTTGCAGGCATTCAAATTGAAACAGCTGTTACTTTATCTTCACTTCTTGATTCAGATGGGCTGTACCTTTGTCAGCTGGTAATGCCTGAAAAGTTGTTGAGAAAGAAGATTGTGTTTTTTAAGTAGAGATTTAAAAATAGCATTTTAGAGATCAAAATCATTTTTTGTAATGCAGTGGAAGCAGTTACGCATTCCGTTGACGTATTACCTTAAAAGGGTGTATCCCATTTTTACACTTAATGTGTTTAAACTGCCCACAACCCTCATTCCCTAAAGAGCCTGTCAAGCTACGCTTGAGACGTCCATCGCTTAAACACCTGATTACCTGGATATTTCACTTAATTAAAAATTTTAATGAAAAATGCAATTTTGGGTTACACCTCCTAAAAATAAATTACAATTCAGCAATCTTCTTCTGAATAAATGACTTTATCTCAGCAATACTATTGATGATGACGACATTATCAGGTAAGGTCAGGTCCTGACTTACCGTTTGAAATCCACTGATAATGATTTGCTGTTCAGGGGCGTTTTTGGCAAGTTCATTGATATAAGGCTGTAAAGGTGACTCCGCAAAACTATCATTGAAAACTGTAAAAATATATGAAGATTTAAAAATGTTTTTACCTTCAAGTACATCTATCAACGGTGTAGATGTTCCCAGGTTGATCACCTTTGCTTTGCTTTTGAGTAGTATATATTCCAAAAATAAAAGACTCAATTCATGTGAATCATTTTCAGGTAGATATATAAGACATCTGATGTCTGAAAAGCTTGCATTTTTTGAGAGCTTATCAATTTGGACAATGGTCTTTTTCCGGATGATGTTGCTTACAAATGTTTCATGTACGCCTTTCACAGACCCCGCAACCCACATCACACTCAGTTTGTCCAATAATGGATATACGATATCATTCATAGTTTCTTCAAATCCTTTAGACTGGATCTGATAATCGATGATGATATTGAACTTCACCTCATCCAACTCAAACATAGAAAACATCAATGCATCTATCTGATCCTCAAATGCGGTATCTACTTCTGTGACCTCCGCAACTTTTTGTTTGATCGAGTCAGAACTCATTCCAGCAATCTTGGATATTTTTATACCCTTCCTGTTGAGTAAACTGATATTAAGGACATTTTGCAGATCACGGTCATTGTAATACCTGATATTGGTATCTGTACGGCAAGGTTTGATGATACCATATCGCTTTTCCCAAATTCTCAGAGTATGGGCTTTTACACCAGAGAGATGTTCGAGATCTTTAATAGAATAAGCAACCATGGATATTATTTAGGCCTGATGTATATGGACTTAAAATCGAGAGTTAACAAATGTTGATATAAAAAGTTTATTGGCTTCATAAGTTTGTTGAAAATTTACAATACTACGAATCACAATAGCAATCAATGCACAAAAATTTTATTGACTACTACACTATCTTTAGAAAAATCAATATATAATTGTTCTGATGATTCCAAAGGCCCTTCAATGACGATTGAAAATAATACTTCATCTGATTTATGCAAATCTGAAACAAAATAGCTAAAATCCTTAACAAATGTTTCAACTTTTGTATAAGGCATACCACTCAATAATAAACTATCCAAATTTTTGAATTCATTATAAGAGTTGTTACAAGAAAAAAGCAAAAATAGATAGCCTATTAAAAAGATTTTAATTTTCATTTTCTATTTATTAAAAAATTTCCAACTGAATTTACAAAATTTCCTCCCCTTGCTGGCGCAAGTTTGTAACTTGTGCCCCTTACTCTATTGTTATTAATAACAAAACACATAACCTTCAAGACTCATAGGTCTTTCTAATATTTCAACATCCGAAACGCCTTTTGTTCCTAAATAATCTCTGGCGCTACTATGTAAATAATGGTCGGCTTCACTCACTATACCTGCCACAACAGGGTTATTATGTACATAATCTATCTTCTGAAACGTAACAGCAGGACTAAAAAGTTCAATAGGGTGATTATCTTGTTGCCAAAATTGAAAATCTTTATTATTGCTTTTATTTTGTCCTGAACTTCTAAAAATATTTAACATCCATTCTTTTCTACTTTCAGTGGGATTGTTTACTATAGCTTCGATGAGTTTTTTGGAAGTGAATTTTTTAAGATCACGCAAAATATCTGAATGGCTATAAAGGCCGGATTTAGAAAACACCAAATGTGCATGATTGCTCATCAAACACCACGTATGCAAGTTTAATCCTTTGTTTTGTTGACAATATTTTATGCTCTCGATAAATATTTCAATATAGGTGAGCCTAGTGCTACAGGAACAAAATAAGTACCTATAAAACTTGATCTTATTCCCAATATCAGCGTTGAAAAGCCTCTCCATAGCTATTGCTATGTCTGTGTTTTTCGCCTTGATCTTGAAAATAATCTACTTCGTTTTATTATGTACTTACTTCATTCCTGTAGCACTAGTAAAAACATCTACCCATGATACCGTTGCAAAACTTACAAAGTATATACCATCATTATCTATAAACTTGTATTTAGTGCTCACTTTCTTTTATATTTAAAGATGTATTTAGATATCATCAAAATTCTTACCAAAAACCTAAAGTCTATAAGGCGAAGGCTGTTTATAGGCACAAGTTACAAACTCGCGCCAGCATGGGGGATACTTTTATCTCAGGTACAAAGATACAAGATAATATCATACAAAAGCCACACATCTTTTGAGTTTGTGTGGCTTTATTATATGACAAGTCATTTTGACTCCATCTCATGGCACAGCCACGGTATCACTTAGAAGTAGACAATACTACACATAGCTGGGCGGTGTTGATACTGGCTACTCTGTTATTACATATAAACATGTAAAAAAACCACACAACATTTTTAATTTCTGTTGTGTGGCTACGAATTATTCAATGCTCTCTTTAACAAAACCATGACAAACCTACTGCAACTGTCTGTTTAGTATATGATTAGTTCAAGTGGGTTTCACTCCATTCTTTACTTATAACCCAGCGATACAAGTCATATATTTTAACATCATATTTTAAATCAACCTTTGGTTTGAAAAGCCTTTTTATCTGGGCTAAAATATTGGCTTCGCCCTCCCAGTCAAAATATTTAGAGTATTCAAATTTTTTTGTACTTAAATTGTATTTTGATATCAATTCATCAAGCAATTCAACTACATCATCCCCGTCAATTTTTAAATCTTTATTAATTGATGAATTTAATTCGATTTTACTCTTTTTCAAACCACTAATTTTAGAACAGATATCTATGATATTATTTAGAATATCTTGATCAATGTTATTTTCTATTGATGACATTATTGTATATATTTTGAGTGTTATAAAATGTCATTCCAATATCATAAGCCAGTGTTGCCCATCCAATTGGGCCTGCTATTCTTCCTAAAAATCGACCCAAGACTTTTGTGTATCTAACCGAACCATTTTTAATATGAGTTGGAAGTTTCATTGGCATTTCTTGTGGTAATATTTTTGAACCATATTTTGATGCATAAGATGTTTTATTACCAGATCCTAATGCTCCTGGCTTTTCTATACTTGGAAAAGAACCATCTAATGCTGCTGCTAATGCTACTAAATCTTTGATTCCAAATTGCTCCATCGCTTGATCTAATAAAATTGCACGATAGAGATCACCTTCTGTTTTATATTCTTTTCCATTATACTTGCATGGACATTCACTAACTAATTTAGATGCAACATCATGCAACGCATGATTAAAAGCCCCTACAGCTATCCCTTGTCCAAAACCTTGCCAGAAGTTGCCACCACTTATTGCAGAACCAATACCGCCACCAAGTCCACCACCGAGGATCTGATGTCCGCCATTACCTCCTAAAGCATCTATGCCAGAGCCTATACCCGATGATATACCTCCACTCAATGCTCCCTGCCAGAAACTTCCTCCTTGAGCAGCTGATATACCGCCCTGGGTAGCCGCATGTGCACCGGCTCTTAATAACTCATGTCCAAATGAACCTGTAGCTCCGAATGCTGCTCCCACACCAAAACTTGCTGCTGCTCCTATGCCACCCCACAGTGCTGCCTTTCCCGCTCCTGAAAAGAAGTTTTGACCATTTGATACATTACTGAGTCCATTACTAAATACTCCTGTTGCTGCTCCTATAGCTACTAATGCCAAGAAAGGTAAGTCACCGTCCGGATCACTATAGCTAATCGGATTATTCCCCATGGCACAATATGGACTCATATCCATCATAGCCTCAGCCTCAGGATCTACCTGATACCATCTTCCTAATATAGGATCAAGTCCACGATAGAAAGCAAAGTCAGACTGGAAGGCTTCAACGCGTTGGCCGCCCATCCCGCCAAAAGGCGGGTTCCTTCGCTTGGACGCCACCTGTGGGCATCCATCACGCTATGGCGTGAATCGCTCTGTCATCATTGAATTTATAAGCATATTCCGTACAGTTAATGAAGCCACTATATTCCATTCCGCTGGAGCTCTTTGGCTATCGCACAAAGATTCCAGACTACGCTAATCGCTCCTCGCTCCGCTTGCGGGGCGAAAGCTCTATTTCACTTAGGTCTTGCGAGACATCTGTATGTCTCGCAAGCCCTCGTTCACCATAAGCATAGTAATGGTTCTCATCAAGTATCTCATGCCAGCATATAGACCAGAAATACTTTTATCTCCAATACAAAGGTAAGGGATTATGTACAAAAGCCACACAACTTTTTAACTTTCTGTTGTGTGGCTTTTAAGTCAATAATATTAACTTGAGCACAGCTTATATTAATTTACTTAAAATCTAAAACTTTAGTCTTCATAAATTCTTTAGCGTCCATTTCAATATGTTTAGCTCTCGGACCCTTTTCATCATCCCAAGTAACATCATTTAAGTAAAACACTTTTAGTTGATTATTTTCTATAAACCAATAAATTTCTTTAAATTCTGGAATATAAAAGAGAAATTGAATATTTCTATTTTCTAAACCATAATAAAATGATTCAATAATTAAAGAGACTTCATCATGTTTTATTTTTCCTCGCACAGTTCCATAAACCCAAAATTCTGCAAATTCTCTTGGAAAAGTATCTCTAAAAGCGATCAAATATGGTTCATTTGGCTTTATTAATATACTATTCCACAAATTTGTTGATTTTTTTCTATTGACCATTTTACCTTTTGCAAATGATAAATATTT
Source organism: Saprospiraceae bacterium (assembly GCA_016713025.1). NCBI lineage: Bacteria > Pseudomonadati > Bacteroidota > Saprospiria > Saprospirales > Saprospiraceae > Saprospiraceae bacterium. The sequence goes on from JADJPZ010000002.1 coordinate 544,896, forward strand.
AAAATGTTCTTTAGTAAGTTTATCTTTAAACCTATCACTATCATACTCAATTAAAGCTTTATTAGAACTATAAGTCACTAATTTGGAACTATCATAAAAATCAATAGATCCTAAAGGCACAAATTTAGAGCAACTATAAAAAGATAATATTAATATAACTACAATCAAATATTTCATTTTAAGGGTTTTTTACGTCCAACAACAAAGACTGGAGATTTCCAACTGTATTTTCTGATTGAATAAATCTTACCCCCATCAGGGTTCATTAAAGTCAATATGAATTCTCTTCTTGCTATGGAATTTTTACCATTTGCTCCATGGGCATAATTATATTTTGCATATACTTTTTGTAATTTTATCAATCCCACAGCATGATTTTTATTTTGCGCTATCACAAAAGGTCTTTCTTTTAAGTATTTATAAAATCCATCAGGTAAATCTGTTATATCATTTCCCAATTTTCCAGATGATGGATAAATTTTCTTTAATGCTTGTAAAGTTTGTGTCCCTTTTTCTGCATTATAAAGTTCGCCAAACGCTCTAATAATCTCTTCATAAGAATAGTCCCCAAAATATTCACATAAAGCTAATAGGCAATCTTTCTCTCCTTTCTGTGAAATAGCTTTATCAGATGCTCCAGACCATTCATAAGTTTCACCACCAATTGGTTCTATTATTGGCTTTTCAATATAATGCGTATAACCACCACTTACATTCCAATTAAATCCTCCGTGCTGAGTATACCCAATGCCCATGGAGTAATTGAGATTGTCTGTGGAAGTACCTCCATAACTCAAACCAACTCCCCAGCCAGAATTTTGACCATAAGATATTCCTGCACTCCATCCTGCATATCTATACCCCCATCCAGCAAAACCTCCACTACTTCCATATCCTGCATAAAATCCAGCCACAGAACCCTGTGCAGACCAATAGCCTGATGTACCACCTTTTCCTATATTGACACCTCCCGTTACTGACGCACTTAATACTCCAGGTATTCCAATACCAACTTCCAACCCAATACTAAAGCCCCCACTTCCAAAACTGATTTGAGGTATCGCAAAAAATAAATCGCCATTTGGGTCAGAATTAGATACCGGATTATTCCCCATTGCACAATATGGACTCATGCCCATAACAGCTTCCGCTTTCGGATCTACCTGATACCATCTTCCTAGTATTGGATCCAGCCCCCGATAGAATGCAAAGTCAGATTGGTATGCCTCTATTCTTTCTATTCCATTGAATTTATAGGCATATTCCGTACTGTTAATAAAGCCACTATACTCCATTCCATATGCGTAATAGTGGTTTTCGTCAATGATCTCACCTGCTTCTACAGCCCCGTTAGCACTATCATCGTGATAGACTATATCCCACCCAACCGCTTTCGCGGTTCCTTCGCTTGAAGCACTGTCGTACTTCACCCTTTGGGTTCGCTCAGACATCCAAGTGGTCCTTTATGACATATCTGTGCTTAAAATTGCTGCTACCCAGCCTTTGCAGGTAGCCCTGTGCATGATGGTAGAGATACTTTTATCTCCGATACAAAGGTAAGGTGTTTTTTAAGAAAAAAGCCATACAACTTTTTAGGTTGTGTGGCTTTTGTGTGTGGTTAGAAGCACGAGTTACAAACTCGCGCTAGCAGGGTTTAAAATTTTTCTTAGTTGTAAATCAAGAGATTATGGTTCTGGCAATAGAATAATCAACGCATTTAGTGAACTAAATAAAGCGATTATTTTGAAGTCAGGTTCATAATACATTGATTTTAAGGCAATAAAAATTTAAACGTACTCTTAAAATTTACAATACTACCGTTGGATGAAATCCCATTTCTTTTGGATATAGTACAGCAGATTATTCAGAAATTCATCCAAAAATTGTAATTTTGACCTAAATTAATACTCGTGAAGTTTTATACATCAAAATTTATCTTTCTATTCTTCGTCATTTTTGCTTTTTTGGATCTCAAGGGGCAGAGTTTTTGGTTTGGTGCCAAGGGTGGTGCCGCGATGAATTTCCAGAGTTGGGGTGATGGAGGTTTTGGGGGTAGTGTAAATCGGGACCCATTGTTTTCATTAAATGGAGACTTATTTATAGAGTCATATGATGAATTCAGAAAAGGTGCCCTTTATGCTCAGGCAGGTTATCATGTCAGAGGTAGTTCATTCAGGTTTTTTAGTTTCAACAATGTTTTTTCTGAACAGCAAGGATTTCAATTCAGAAATATCGTAGCTGAAGTAGGTGCTAAAAAATCTCTGATAAACTCTGATAAGTACAATCCATATTTTATCCTTGGTGTAAGAGGGGAATATACGATCAGTACTAATTTAGACAGGTATGTCGAGTTTGGACAATTATTTTATCCGATCAATGAGTTTGTAAGAAAATTCAATTATGGTGTTACTGCCGGTGGTGGTTTTGAACTTCCTGTATCGGATCTCAGTAATGTTTTTGTGGAGTTTTCCTTGCAGCCGGATTTATCATTTCAATACGAGCAACAACCATTGTTCAATATCATAGACCCCTGGACAAGTCAACCGACCAATATAGGTCTCAGACAAGTGAGAAATCTATCCATTGAGGCCAAAGTGGGAATCAAATTTTTAAGAAAAGTGGAATACACTGACTAAAAAATTAATTATGAGAAGGATAAATATAATCTTAGGATTTGTGGTAATTTTGGCTCATTGTATCTTTGCTCAGGTAAGAATTACAAATTCTGTATTTCCCAAACCGGAAGATACATTAAAAACCATCTACACCATCAATGTACCTACTGCATTGCAAATGGGAACAACCGGAGGGCCAAAAACATGGGATTTTAGTCAATTGAAATCAGGATCGAAACAACGGGAAATATACGCGCTACCTTCTGCAGGCAAAGATGCCGCATTTTTTCCTGACGCCAATTTGTTGTTGTTGTCTGATGGTCAGGAATTTTATATAAGATCCACCGCACAAATAATGGAAGCAATTGGAATAGGAGGACAGAATGAATTTCTTGACACTAATGTAATAATAAAATACAACAAAAGACCTGTCCTAAGAAAAGCTCCCTTAGAATTTATAAATACTACCTTCTCTCAGGGAGAGTTCAGAATTGATCTGAATGCACGCATCATTCCCGATACTTTACTGAATGTTTTTCCTATCAAGCCGGATAGTATCAGATTTCAGGTATCAAATACACTAAGAGGATTGATCGATGCTTATGGTACTGTAAAAATACATGGAAAAAATTATGATGTCCTCAGGGAAAAGGCAGAAGTCATTTCCGAAGCAAAGGTATTTGTTAAGGTGTTAGGTTTATGGGTCGATTTATTTGCAATAGCAGGAGGCATCATTCCGGAAGGATTTGGTGATATTCTGGGAAAAGACACTACTATATCCTACAACTTCTACAATAATGTAAAAAAAGAAGCCATAGTTTCAGCAGAATATACTCCGGACGGTACATTTTTGGGAGTCACTTTTATAGATGATGGTAATCTTACATCTTCTACACAAACTGCAGCCATAGATACCCGCTTTAAGATATACCCAAACCCTGCTTCAGACTATATTGATATTGAAATTGGTCCAGCATCTGCTTCCTACACTTGTTTGGTTTCAGATATGTCAGGAAAATATGTACATTTTGATATTATACATTCCGGAAATGTTACAAGGCTTGATACATTAGACTGGCCTGATGGCTTATACTTAGTACAATTATTCTCACCTTCCGGCAAAATGTCTTTTTCTCAAAAAATCATCAAAAAATAATGGAACACAGCAGTATAAAAAATGGATTTGACCTCACTGGCAAAACTGCTATTGTGACAGGTGCTTCCAGGGGTATCGGCGAGAGTATAGCAAAAAGTTTAGCGGAGTTTGGAGCCAGGGTGGTTATTGCTGCAAGAAAACAAGAAAGTGTAGACGAAGTAGCGCAGCAATTTTTAAGATTGGGACTTGATGTCTTGCCTGTAGCATGTCATGTAGGTGAAGAAGCACAACTTAAAAACCTGGTTGAAAAAACACACAACCACTTTGGCAGCATCGATATCCTTGTTAATAATGCTGCTACCAATCCTGTATACGGGCCCATTGAAGATATGACGAGTGAGCTGTTTGACAAATTGATGCAGATCAATGTCAAAGCGGCATTTACGCTATCCAATCTTTGTCTTCCGCATTTAAAAAGTAGTGGTTCGGGATCAGTGATCCACATCAGTTCGGTGGAGGGTTTTAGGCCCAGTCCTGGATTGAGTATCTACAGCGTGTCCAAAGCTGCACTTATCATGCTTTGCAAAGCACAGGCAAAAGAATGGGGCGCCTACAGTGTCAGGTCCAATGTTATTTGTCCGGGACTTGTACAAACAAAGTTCAGCGCAGCATTGTGGAACAATAAAGAAATCCTTGATCATTGGACCAGCAATATGCCTTTGCATCGTATGGCTCATCCGCAGGAAATGGCTGGACTTGCCGTTTTTCTGGCATCAAATGCATCATCATATTGTACAGGTCAGGAGTTTATATCTGATGGAGGGTATCTTATTTCTTGATTTTCAGGTTAAAATCAGGAATGAAATTATAGCAATCATTTTACATCTAAATATTTATAATGAGTTCCGAAATGAAGGTAAAAAGCACAACCTGCCCGCTTAAGAGCAGGTAGGTGAAATCAGCATTTTTGAAGACAAATCATACTGTGTGCAGGTCATGTTGTTTCATAGGTGAGAATACAGTATTTGGAGGTGGTAATAGATTATCATTTTAGATTTTTAGGTTTTTAATAAATGTAAAAGAATTTATGATCAGGTCAATTTTATTAATAGTATTTTTAGTTTTAAATCTCCAGTCTTTCGGGCAAGGGATCATACCACCGTTTATCACTGATCACAACAAAAAGTGGGTGGACTCTATATTCCGCACACTGACATTGGAAGAAAAGATTGGACAATTACTTTTGCCAAGAGGCAACTATTCTGGCAAACCACATGATCCTGCATTGTTGAAAAAATGGGTCAAAGACTATAAGATAGGGGGAATTGTATTTTTTGCATCTAACCCTACAATACAGGTCAACATCACCAATGAACTTCAGGCTATATCGCGTGTACCACTTCTCATAGGTCAGGATTTTGAATGGGGAGTAGGTATGAGATTGGACAGTACTGACAGGTTTCCGTATGCTGCAACCATAGGTGCTATAAAGGGTGATGACCACCTGGTGGAAGAAATGGGTAAAGAAGTAGCGAGACAATGCAAAAGAATAGGAGTTCATATCAATTATGCGCCGGTAGTAGATGTCAATAATAACCCGAATAATCCGGTGATCAACTTCAGGTCTTTTGGATCAGATAAGCACCAGGTGACCGCCAAAGGACTGGCGTACATGAAAGGTATGCAAAGCCAGCGATTATTTTGTACTGCCAAACACTTCCCCGGACATGGAGATACCGATGCCGACTCACACCATGCCCTACCGCTGATCAACCACGACAAAAAACGACTTCTTGATATCGAATTATATCCCTTCAGGCAGCTTATCGATCATGGATTGTCCGGCATCATGACAGCACATCTCAATATTCCTGCCTTGGAGCCACAAAGTGGACTTGCTTCTACATTTTCAAAAAACATCATCACAAACCTGCTCAAAGAGGAGCTCGGATTTCGGGGGCTTACTTTCACTGATGCTATGGAAATGGAAGGTGCTGTAAAAAACTTTCCCAAAGGAGAGGCAATGGTACAGGCCATCCTGGCAGGCAATGATGTTTTAGAGACTTTTATGGATGTTCCGCAGACCGTAGAAGCCATAAAAAATGCCATTAAGACAAAAAAATTACCTTTATCTCTCCTTGATGAAAAGGTCAAAAAAATATTAATGGCAAAGTCCTGGGTAGGTTTAGATCAGTACGCACCCATAAGTACAGAAAATCTGGTCCAGGACCTGAATACTGTCAAATCTGATATACTGAATCAGGTGATGACTGAAAAAAGTATAACCTGTCTTAACAATGAGGCAGCATTGCTGCCAGTCACGGATTTTAACAAAAAAATTGCAGTCATTTCTATAGAATCTGACAAACCTGAGTCTGATTTATACCAAATGATTTCCAACTATGCAAAAGCTGATAACTTTTATATTGCCAAAAATGCAGGCCCATCTTATGCAGACAGTATTATATCGATTTGTGTTAAAGATTATGATATCGTCGTAGCAGGGATTCACCTTATAGATATCAGAGCCAGCAGGAAATACGGACTTACACCGGAAAATACTCAAATCATTTCAAAACTGGCCAATGAACCCAAAGTGATATTGTGTCTTTTTGGAAACCCATTTGTATTGGCAAAAATCCCTGATATAAAACAGTCAAAAACTTTGATTATGGCTTATCAGCAAAACATCTATGCTGAGCGAGCTGCGGGTCAGATTATTTTTGGAGCCTTGCCACCTGTAGGTAAGTTTCCACTTGACATTGACGATAATTTTAGGCAGGGTATGGGCATCACGTATCCCAAACTTGATATCCTCAGCTATGGATTGCCGGAACAGGTAGGACTAGATAGAAAGGGATTTTATTCAGGGATTGATTCCTTGGTGATACTGGGCATAAAAGAAAAAGCCTATCCTGGTGCGGTGGTACAGGTTGTTAAAGACGGAAAAGTGATTTTTTCCAAATCATATGGATATCATACTTTTGAAATGGCAGAAAAAGCAAAAGAAAACAGTACTTCCGAAGGTAGTGCATATGCCTTCATTGATGATGCTATGGACAATCCTGAATCTCTGACTACTACGCTCAGGCCGGCACAAAGACAGCAAAACCCTCCGGGCAAAGTCAGATCAGATGATATTTATGACTTGGCTTCAGTCACTAAAATCAGTACATCTGCTCTTGCTGTAATGCAATTGATGAGCGAAAATAAATTTAACCTCGATGCAAGATTTGGAGATTATTATCCTGAGTTCAACGATACGGACAAAGCAGGACTCATTATGCGCGACCTGCTTACGCACAAAGCCGGACTGAAAGCGTGGATACCTTTCTGGAGAGATGCCATAGACACAATTGCCACAATGAAGAAATCATTGGCGATTCAACCGGAATTAGAGCAGTTGTGTATGGTAAAAATAAAGAAACCGGGATTTTTTAAAAGGCTTTTTGGCAAAAAAACCACAAGAGAAATTCAGTACATTGAAAGCATCCGGGCTAAACCTGAGCTTTGGGCAAAGATGCTTCGCGCAGATACCAGAGTATGGAAGCCCAATGTTTTTATGGCATCACAGTCACCTGACTTTAATGTACGTGTAGACAAAAACTTATATCTGCATAAAGATTACAAATCTAAGATCATACAGCAAATAGCTACCTCACCGCTTAACCCATCACAGGGATATGTGTATAGTGACTTGCATTATTACGTGTACCCGGACATGGTGGCAAACATGACAGGCAAACCTTTTGAAAGATATCTTGATGAAACCTACAAAGCTATCGGAGCACAATCGCTGACTTATAATCCTTTACAGAAGTTTCCAACCAATAGAATCGTACCCACTGAATATGACAGTTTATTCAGGCAAGTACTGATACATGGTTTTGTACATGATGAAGGTGCATCCATGATGGGCGGTATATCGGGGCATGCCGGACTTTTTGGCAATGCCAATGATCTCACAAAACTTATGCAGATGTACCTCCAGAAAGGAAGCTATAGCGGAAAACGTTTTTTTGAGCCGGATGTAATCGATATGTGTACTAAATATCAGTTTCCGGAATTAAAAAACCGGCGAGGTATAGGATTTGATAAAAAAGACTTTAATCCGGAAATTAAAAACGGCCCATCCCTTGCATCAGATCAGAGTTACGGTCATTCGGGGTTTACAGGTACCTTTACATGGGTAGATCCGGTGTATAATATTGTTTACGTCTTTTTGTCAAACAGGGTATATCCCACCAGGAACAATTCAAAAATTTCTGAATTAGGTATCAGATCTGAATTAGGTAATGTCATAATAAAATCAATATTGAAAGGGTACAACTCAAATCTTTAAAAAAAACCAATGACAAAAAATGAATTATGATAATTAAATCTGTAAAGGGTGTACTTCCCAAAATAGGAGAAGATTGTTTTATAGCAGAAAATGCAACAATAGTTGGTGATGTGCAAATGGGTAGCCAATGTAGCGTATGGTTTAATGCTGTCATCAGAGGTGATGTAAATTATATCAAAATGGGTGATAAAGTCAACATCCAGGATGGAGCTGTCATACATTGTACTTATGAAAAATTTCCAACTAATATAGGCAACAATGTTTCTGTAGGACATAATGCTATTGTACACGGATGCACCATTCATGACAATGTTCTGATAGGTATGGGAGCTATAGTGATGGACAACTGTGTAGTGGAATCCAACTCCATCATCGCTGCAGGAGCAGTTGTCACACAAAATACCCGGGTAGAAGCAGGAACAATTTATGCAGGGGTGCCGGCAAAAAAAGTCAAAGATATCAGTCAGGAACTCATATCAGGGGAGATAGATCGTATAGCCAATAACTATGTGATGTACTCCGGATGGTTCAAAGAGGATTAGATCCTAATCCTTCGGCCTGTTAGCAATCATGTGATTTATTATTTTCCATTCAAAGGTCCGATATCAATCCTCTGATAACTCTCTTTTATCTTCATATAAGATGGTATCACTTCATTCAAAGAATTTAAAACAGCATGAATCAACCTCAGTTTTGTGGTAAATTTATGATGAATGACACTTACCTCCCGCACGGGTGTTGGTTCAGCAAATGGAATGACCCTTTCTTTTCTTTCCGGTGAAAGATTCCATGTGGCAAGTTCAGGTATGATGGTCATACCACCCATAGACTCTGTAATATTGATCAGAGATTCTATACTACCGGCATTGTATTTTATTTTTGTATTTTCGAGATTGCGCAACTCACATATCCTCATCATCTGGTCTCTCATACAGTGACCTTCTTCCAGCAACCATAGGTGTTTGAAGTCAATGTCTTCCTGCAGGATATATGTTTTATCTATCTTATCGTGCGAAAAAACATAAAACTCTTCATAAAAGGCCGGATATGTTATTAATGATTTTTCATCTATCGGAGTCACAAGAATACCAGCATCTGTTTCAGATGTTTTTAGCTTGTGCAGTATAGATTTTGTAGTTTCTTCTTCAATAATTAACTCAATATCCGGAAACATTTCTCCAAATTTCTGGACGAACAATGGAATAATATATGGGGCCAGTGTAGGGATTATACTTACTGTAATACTACCATGGAGTTTGTCCTGATGGAGGTCAGATGCAAGTTTCTCCAAAATAGAAAATTCATCCAGAATTTTGATCGCTTGCGTTGCAATCATTTCTCCTTTTTCAGTAAGAGAAATGGGGTTGCTTTTTCTATCAATCAGTACCAGATCCAGATCTTCTTCCATTTTTCTGATAGCCATACTCAATGCTGGCCGAGATACATTGCATTGATCTGCTGCCTGACTGTAATTTTTGGTGGCTGCAAGTGTCAGAAAATATTTTAACTGCGCAAACTGGACATTCATAAGTAAAATTTATGACAGTACAAAGTTACAATATTTTTCTTATTGTAAAAATCCATTTGAACTATATGAAAAATATTGTATACGTTACAAGAATTCCTGCAGCAAGGTGCATTTCATTTTTTCGCACTGTGCTCGATTTCTTATCAAGTTTCGATTGTTCGTCGTAGCTTTTAACTACGATGCAATATATTAAGGCATCTTGCCTGAATCGTAAAAAAAATTGATGATTTTTTAATGTGATGCGAAAAAATGAAATATACTCTTCTATTATCTCTAATCTTTATGTCCGAGATTAATATAGGGACGTAGTCCTGTGATCTTTGTAGCAAAAATATCCACACACCTTCACGTAGTAGGGGCGTAGCCCTGTGATCTTAAAACATGTGGTACATATAAGATGTCAGGGCTACGCCCCTTATGTTTCAGGTGCTAATGTTTTCTACAAAGATGTCAGAGCTACGCTCCTGCCCCGATAGGCGGGAGTAATTTATCTGCAGGATCATGTCTCTAAAGCATCGTTTGCTCGTCGTAGCTTTTAGCTACGATGCAATATATTAAGGCATCTTGATTAAATCGCAAAAAAAAAATGATGATTTTTAATGTGAGGCGAAAAAATGAAATACACCCCTTCAGCAACAGTCCTTTTGCTTTTTTATATTTTATGTATGCTCTGACAAATACTTATAGCTTCATCAACAGCATTTTCATCATTTTCCTGAAATACAATCATTACAAAAAAATTGGTTTCAGATGTTGGATCAATAAGACCCATAACAAATATTTTCACACCGTTTTGTACACCTTCAGCATAACCTCCTTTAAACCCATTAATTTCGATGGTACTTATATCATCGATCTTCTCCAGTTTGAGGGAAGCAGCAATGGACATCGTGTAAGTAGTGATATCGCTATCGTCTATGCTATTGTCTTTAAATGGAATGATGGATAGCTCCATTCCGTCTCCAATAGCTGAAAACTCCTCCATACTATTGACTGTTTCTTTAAAATCATCAGCCAGAGAAAACCCGATCCCATATTCTTCCCAGGTATATTCTTGTTGTGCATATAAATGATCGGTGATTGAAACACCAAATACAATAAGTAAAAGTAAAACTTTTTTGATCATGATTGTTTGATTTTTAAGGTTATTAAAGCACAAATATAACATGGTCAGTATAGTATTCAGAAAAATATTTTAAAATTGTTATTTTCCTTAACAAATAATGCTTTTCAGGTTAAATATAAATTAAACTACCGGCTTATGATCTACAAAATGGAAGTGTAGCAAGTTTTAATAAAAAAGAGAGTTATGAAACAATTATTACTTTTCCCATTTTTATTGACACTCCTCTCAGGATGTTATGACATAGACGAGGAAATCCTTCCTGTAGTAGGTATTTACAGAGCGCATATTGTTGGGGTTGCGGGACCATTTGATTTGGTCATAAGTACTGCTGGCGGAGATGACGTAATCATTGAAGCTCCATTTGATGGAGACTTTTGGTACACCGTCAGGTCAGACATAGATAATCAGGATGAACGAATTATGGACTTCAAAATCAATAATCAACAGATAGACAGGGATATCCACATGCGTGGCAAAGGATTTTTTGTAAATAATACTATTGAATTGAGATATACCATTGATTTTGGCAATGAGTCTGTCAATTTTAAATTAGTGGGCACTAAGCTTTAGAAGGAATTTTAAAAAAAACGGCAGACCGCAGGACCATAATTAGAAAATCTTATTCGATCGCAAATAAATATTGACTTTCTGAAACCTGTGGCTGCTATTTTAGTTACAACACTCTTCTATTGTGGTTTTGCTTATATTTTGCTATAATAAAATAGAACAAACTTTTTTCCATCTACAGCACCAATAATTATTATTTGTTCGGCATTTTTTTATATAGTAAAGTATTATATTGTTAATATTATAAAATATGATTCATTACCATATTAAATTTTGTTAAAGTATCGTTAAACAATTTGACTTGCGTGATCAAAAGCCATACCTTTGCGTTAAAATAAGAAAATAAGCAATGAGAATTATTAATACTGTACAACAACAGATTTTAGATTTGGTAAAAGAGGTGACTGAAACCCAGGGAGGTCAATGGATCGAAAAAAAGGAATTGAGAAAAAAAGAGGCATCCTCCAAATACTCAAAAAAATTTAATCCCAAGACTGCCAGAACCAGATCTTTTGAAATGTAAAAGGTGATTTGTTAGTTAATAGAAAGGTGAGTTTGTAAAAAAACTTGCCTTTTTTTATGGATTTTATAGAAAAATTGAACTCAGAGTTAAATTTTTTATGCCAAATATTTACCCATTCAAAAAAAGCGTGTAATTTTATGGTAAATTTCATATTTACAATAAAGTTATGACACATAGAATCAAAAAAGCAGCAGTCCTGGGGTCAGGAGTTATGGGTTCCGGTATTGCTTGTCACCTTGCAAATGCAGGTCTCGAAGTTATCATGCTTGATATAGTTCCGTTTGACCTTGACGAAAAACAAAAATCTATCAAAGCATTCAGAAATCGTATCGCTGATACATCGCTGGCCAATGCTCTAAAATCAAAACCTGCACCTCTCTATGACATCGAGTTTGCTTCCAGAATTACCACAGGAAATTTTGATGATGATTTTGATAAAATATCCTCTTGTGACTGGATCATCGAAGTTGTCATTGAAAAACTCGAAATAAAAAGACAGATTTTCGAAAAGGTAGACCTCCTTCGTAAGCCTGCTTCATTGGTTACATCCAATACATCCGGCATTCCTATATCGCAATTGGCAGAAGGCAGAAGTGATGACTTTAAGAGAAACTTTTGCGGGACCCACTTTTTCAATCCGGCAAGATATATGGCTCTCTTTGAGGTCATTCCGCACGCAGGTACTGATGCCGATGTGATCAATTTCTGGATGACCTATGCCGAAGTGCATCTGGGAAAAAAAGCTGTTTTATGTAAGGATACCCCGGCGTTTATTGCTAACAGAATAGGATTTTATAGTGGTAATAAAGTAGGAGAACTTACAGAAAAGTATGGCTTGACTATTGAAGAAGTGGATAAAATCACCGGCGAGCCTATAGGATGGCCCAATACAGGAAGCTATCGATTGCTTGATCTCGTAGGTCTGGATACATCTGTAAAAGTGACTCAAGGAGTGATAGACAACTGTCCTCAGGACGAGTACGTCAAAGTTCTGAAAAACAGATCTGTTCCGAAAGCCACCCAGTTTTTGTTGGACAATAAATTTCTGGGAGATAAATCCGGGCAGGGTTTCTATAAAAAAACGGATCAGCGCGATGATAAAGGCGGAAGAGTCATTCTGGCTCTGGATCTCAATACCCTTGAATACAATCCGGCTCAAAAACCAATGATTCCGGTAGTAGGTATAGCCAAAAAAGTAGAGCTGATGGATAAGAGGCTCAAAGATATGATGGCTTCTGATGAAAAGTCGGGACATTTTGTCAGAGATCTTTTGGCGGGAATGATGGTCTATGCTGCTAATAGAATTCCGGAAATCAGCGATAATATATACAGTCTTGACAATGCTATGAAAGCCGGCTACGCCTGGTCATATGGTCCTTTTGAATACTGGGATATGATAGGTATAAAAGAAACCATTGCACTTGCTGAACAGATAGGTGAAAAAACTCCTGCGTGGATAAGAAGTGCAGCTGAAAAGGGGCTGACGTCTTTTTACAAATCTGAGGGCGGAAAGAAAAAATATTACGATCTGCAGAGCGAAAGTTATAAAGTCATTCCTGGTACCGAATCAAATATCCATCTTGACAACTTCCGGAGCAATACTCCTGTGTACAAAAACTCCGAGTGTATCATTCATGATATCGGTGATGGTGTCTTGTGTTTTGAGTTTATATCAAAATCCAATGCCATAGGTGATGGAATAGGTCAGGGAGCTATTGAAGCATTAAATATCGCACAATCCGGCGACTGGGCAGGTATAGTCATAGGCAACAATGCCAAAAACTTTACAGTGGGAGCCAATCTGATGAATGTAGCTATGGTGGCCATGCAGAAAGATTTTGCAAAACTTGAAGAAATGGTCCATGGTTTTCAACAGATCAATATGGCCATGAGATATGCTCCTGTGCCGGTGGTGACAGCTACTCAGGGTTATGTGTTTGGAGGAGGTTGCGAAATTTTAATGCACACGGATGCTGCTATTTGTCATGCCGAATCCTATATCGGCTTAGTAGAGGTAGGAGTTGGTCTTATACCAGGTGGTGGTGGTACCAAAGAGTTTGCTGTCAGGGCCTCTGAATCATTTTTTGAAGGAGATGTGCAGATACCTACACTGATCGAAAAGCTGAAAACTATTGCTACAGCTTCGGTCGCAACATCTGCCTATGAAGGGTATAAATATGGTTATCTCCAGCATGACAGAGACTATGTAGAAATAAATCTGGGCAATGTACTGAGCCGGGCTAAGGATAAAGTGCTGGATCTGGCAAAAAATTATACAGCTCCGGTTCCGAAAAATGTGACTGTATTGGGGCGAGGAGGATTAGGTACTTTATATACTGCTCTCAATGAGTTTTATCTGGGCAAGTATATGTCTGAGTATGACCTTGAAATAGCAAAAAAAGTCGCTTATGTTCTATGTGGCGGTGACCTCACAGGCCAACAAAAAGTGTCAGAACAATATTTGCTGGATATTGAGAGAGAAGCATTTTTACAGTTATTGGGCAATCAGAAAACACTCGACAGAATCCAGTATCTGCTCATGAACAATAAACCATTGAGAAATTAATTACACTTTATTCTTTTTTCATAAAATAATCAAATAGTAAAAAATGAACGCATATATAATAAAAGGATTCAGATCTGCAGTTGGAAAAGCAAAAAAAGGAGGTTTCAGAAATTACAGATCAGATGATCTCGCCGTTGATATAGTTTCTTACCTCGCTTCACAGGTACCACAATTGGATCCCAAAGAAATCGATGATGTCATAGTAGGATGCGCCAATCCTGAAGGCGAACAAGGATTGCAGGTAGGAAGACTTATAGCAGCCAGAGCGCTGGGCAAAGAAGTACCGGGCATGACTATCAACAGATATTGCGGATCAGGTCTTGAAGCCATCGCCATAGCTGCTGCCAAAATAAACGCCGGGATGGGTCACTGCTATATAGCCGGAGGTGCAGAATCTATGTCCCTGCTACCTATGACGGGATACAAGCTGGTGCCAAGCTATAATGCTGCCATGCAAAACATAAACTATCATGTAAGTATGGGACATACTGCAGAAGCCGTTGCTGAAAAGTACCATATAACAAGAGAGCAGGCTGATGAATTTTCAGTAAGATCACATGCCCTGGCAGCAGCAGCCATTCGCGATGGTAAATTCAGAGATGAGATAGTACCGGTAACAGTCAAGGAAGTATACGTAGAAAACAATAAGAGAGTAGAAAAGGAATTTATCATTGACACAGATGAGGGCGTAAGAGCCGATACGTCAGTAGCAGGGCTTTCAAAACTCAAAGCAGCCTTCAAAATAGGTGGAGTTGTGACTGCGGGAAATGCTTCTCAGACTTCAGATGGAGCCGCTTTTGTGCTCGTAGTGAGTGAAGAGATGGTCAAAAGATTTCAGCTTACACCCGAAGCACGTCTGGCTTCCTGTGCACTAGGAGGAGTAGACCCTTTATTTATGGGTATCGGACCTGTAGTGGCTATACCCAAAGCTCTTAAGCAAGCAGGTATTACTCTGGATGATGTCGATTTGATAGAATTAAATGAAGCTTTTGCAGTACAGGCTCTTGCCGTGATCAAAGAAGCAGGATTGAACGCAGATATAGTCAATGTCAATGGCGGAGCCATAGCATTGGGTCACCCACTGGGATGTACAGGTGCAAAACTAAGTATTCAGATCATCAACGAATTAAAGAGACGGAATCAAAAATACGGAATGGTGACCGCTTGTATAGGTGGAGGTCAGGGTATAGCAGGGATTATCGAAAGATTAAATTGATGCCGGAACTCCTTTTGTTTCAGCGTCAAAACATTTAGTTATATCTATTTTCTCATCTTTTGTGCATTGTCACACCCGTTGTAAATATTATTAAAAATTCGTCGTCGTGGGATACGCTGCCTTGACGTGTGCATGATGTGTAAGGAGTACACAAAACAGCGGTCTGATATTGTGAGATTTGTCGACCTACACTTAAATAATGTACAAATCATTAACAAACATTCGTATATTTACATATTTAATATGAGCAGAAAATCAAGGAGTTAAGTGAGAAAGAAAGCATGTATTGATATCCGGGATATACGCCATTTGGCGTCAATCCTCTCTTTGGTGGCAATTATAAATAAAGTCTGAAAGTAAAAAATAAAATAAATGGAAAATCAAAAAGACATCCTTCAGTACAACATAGATTGGCTAAAGTTTGCAGAAACAAAAGCAACTATAATAGTTACCGTTCAAGGTGTAATATTGACCATAATATACACTAATGCAAATGATTTGTACGATGCTCTAGCTACATCCAGCTTTCAATTTGGATTGACCATAATTTCTGCCTTGCTATTCCTTTTGACATTGATATTCTCATTTTTGGCAATAAATCCCAACTTAACAAATCATAATAAAAAATCTGTTATTTATTTTGGGACTATAAAAAACTACTCGAACAACTCTGAATATCACAAGACAATAAAAGAGTTAAACGAAGAAGAACTAAATGAAATGTTTTCCGAGCAGATATACATTAACTCTCATATAGCTTGGAATAAATTTGTTAAAGTAGGCTGGGCTATACGTTTCTTTTCAAGTATGATACTTGTTTTATTTGTTCAAATTTTAACATACATTTTTTAATGGACTATTCTGATTTCTTAGACGAACTTGACAGTGAAGTAGAAGAAATACATGCTTCATATTTTGGGGTAGATATTACAAACACTTATTATGTTCCATCACAGGAAGATACAAATTTAACTTATGAAAATTTTGACAATTATTCGAAGAAAGTAAAAACAATTGAAACATGTGTTCTATTTATTGATATAAGAAAATCAACTGCAATAAGTTTAAAAAATGATGCAATAAAAATGACTAAATTATATTCTTCATTTAGTCGAAGTATGATAAAAATTGCGGAGAAAACAGGGGGGAAAGTAAGAAATATTATTGGTGATAGAGTAATGGTTGTTTATGACAGTATTGGTTGTTGTGAAAAAGCTATCGAGACAGCTGTTTTAATGAATACAGTTACAAGGAACATCATTAATAAGCATTTCAAAGATGCAAGTGTTAAATGTGGAATTGGAATATCTTATGGAGAAATGCTTGTATCCAAGTGTGGTTCAATTAAACATGGTAATGAAAACAGTCATTATAAATATTTAGTTTGGGCAGGTAAAACTGCAAATATTGCATCAAAATTAACAGATAGCGCAAATAAGTATTTTTCAAATTCTAAGGAAATTGCAGGTTATAGAGTTGGATTTAAGTATCCTTGGGATAATGATTGGACTTGGAAGTTTTATAGTAATAAGGAATTTGAAGAAAATATTGAAATATTGTACTCGAACAACCAACTAAAGTTTAAGAATCAATATTTTATGTCATTTTTTTCCAGTTCTGAGACTAAGTATGATAGCTATACTTTACAACCAATCTTAATTACAAATTCGGTATTTGAAAAATTAAAATCAGAAAACAAATACAACAGATATATAAATAACTTTTCTAAGATAACAAGAAAAATTGAAAATATAGACGAAGATGTATACGGTTTGGACAAAATTATATAAAATAAATGCCACCAACACAGGCTATGATGTACATGTCTCCTATCGTCGCCACATCACATAGCCAAAACGTTAGGCAGTAATACCGTGACGACAGTGCCACCGAAAAAAAATGCCGTAATTTTTTTACGGTAATCATTTATTTGACTATCTTTGCCCAAAAATAAAAAGCGAAATGCTAAGGAAATTTAAAGTTTCAAATTTTAAAAGTTTTGAGAAAGACTTTGAAATAGATTTGACCAATGTAAATGGTTACGTATTCAATAAAGACTCTGTAAAAGAGGGAATTGTCAATAATGCTATTATTTATGGACAGAATGGAACAGGAAAATCAAATTTAGCACTTGCAATATTTGACATTATTGAACATTTAACAGACAAACAAAGAAACGAGGCAGTTTACAAAAATTATTTAAACGCTTATTGCAAATCAAGTGTAGCGTGTTTTTATTATGAATTCTCAATTAATTCCAAAGTTGTGGTTTATGAATATAAAAAATCTGACTACAAGACAATTGTTTACGAAAGATTTAGAATAGATAATGAAGAACTTGTTCTTTTTGACAGAACAAAAACATCCAATGCAAAAATCTCTTTCAAAGGAGCGGAAACCCTAAAAACAGACATTGAGAACAATCAATTGTCTATATTAAAATATATTAAGAATAATACTGAATTAGTTCACAACGATATAAATACTACTTTTCTTTCATTTTTTACATTTATTGAGCAAATGCTATATTTTCGTTCACTACTTGATAAAACCT
Source organism: Saprospiraceae bacterium (assembly GCA_016713025.1). NCBI lineage: Bacteria > Pseudomonadati > Bacteroidota > Saprospiria > Saprospirales > Saprospiraceae > Saprospiraceae bacterium. Next base: position 563,029 of record JADJPZ010000002.1, read on the forward strand.
ATTTTGGTTTAGATGTAGGAAGAAAAAACATTTTAGAAGATATTGTAAAAAAGAAAAATGTAGGAAATTTTGAAGCATTTTTAAATCAAGCGGGAATTGAATGTAAACTTTCTGAAGTCGAAGAGCTTGGAGTTAAAACAATAGCTTTTAATTTTAATAGTAAATTATTGCCATTTTTTGAATTTGCTTCCACAGGAACAATAGCACTATCAATTTTTTATTTATGGTATCAAGATATAAAAGAAAACAAGAAAGTTTCTTTCCTTTTTATTGATGAATTTGATGCCTTTTATCATCATTCATTGTCTGCTTTGATTGTTGAAAAACTAAAAGAAACAGGTGTTCAATTTATACTTACAACTCATAACACATCAATTATGACAAATGATTTGTTACGACCAGACTGTTATTTTGAAATGACAAAAAAACAAATTCGGTCTTTATCAAGAAGCACTCAAAAAGAATTGCGAGAAGCTCATAACATAGAAAAAATGTATAAAGCAGGCTCATTCAATGTCGAATAATATTCTTTTCATTTTTGAAGGTCCTAAAACAGAAAAATCAATTACAGATAATTTGATTAAATTTTTTGTAAATGAAAACACTGTTATTACTTGTGCGTATTGTTCGACAATATATAAAATGTATTCTGATATTTCAGCAGACCAATTCTTGGACACTTTTAATTTAGTGAAAGATATTGAGGCAAACAAAGACGCTTTAAAAGATTACAAAAGGTCTGATTTTGCTCAGATTTTTATGTTTTTTGACTATGACGGTCACGCAACAAACGCAAGTGATAAGAAATTGAACGATTTATTAGACTTTTTCAATGAAGAAACAGAAAAAGGTAAATTGTACATCAGTTATCCTATGGTTGAAGCATTAAAACATATAGAGAGTTATGATACTTTTAAGGATTTAATATTTGCTTCTCAAGATTTTGAAAACTACAAAAAAATAGTAAGTGATAATTGCATTGAAACCTTTAAGCATTTTCATCTTTACGACATAGATACTTGGAAGACAGTTATCAAATCACATTTAATGAAAATGAATGACATTGTAAATGACAAATATCAACTTCCAATTTCAATTATTGACCAATTGACAATTTTCAGCAAACAAATAGAAAAACACATAAACAAAGATAAAACAGTTGCTATTCTTAGTGCATTTCCAATTTTTCTTCACGACTATTACGGCAATGAAGAACTGATAAAACGAATAGAATAAAAGGTACTACTGCCAACAGCACCTACCCAAAAGGCGGGGTTTCGTGTTCCAAAGACAGTTTTTTGGTTAATCAAACATTAGTTTTTCAAATCAAGTTTTGTGGTAAAAGTCCCACCCTTCGGGTAGCCGCAGACCGTTGGCTGCCATTTTAGAAAGACCCTACAATTAAAAGATGTTTGACAATATTCAATTATTTACAAAGACTGACAATAAAGTACAAGAACCTAACAACTCTTGGACTGCTCATACAACTATACACTGCTCGTTTGACCTAAATCTTGGTTTTGGGACAGACAAAGAAATTTGGGACACAAATAACTCTGTTAAGCTGAGACAATTAATAAATTTTTTAGTTGACCTGAATTCTTTCGTCACAGACAGCCAGAAAAATGAATTACTTTTTAACTTGAAAAATAATGACTTGACATACAATATAATTTGGACTAAGAGTGAGAACCAAGCTATTTCAGCAAAAGTCACTCGACAATATTATAACTCAACAAAATTTATCCTTCAAAAGGCTTTTGTGCCGATGGAAATTATTGATTTCGCAAGACAATTTCTCATAACTGTTATAAGTAAGCTGGCAAAAGACACGAATAATGAAATTTTAATTATCTTTGAGGATAATTTGATTCAGCCATAATTCTTTGAAGTTTTGTTTACACAAAATATTTTACAGCCTCTGGACAAGCGATATTTGCCAATGGATTTAAAATTAATTGAATAAAAAACGGACAGCCAATCGAGTAGACGGCCCCACCAGCCGAAGCTGATGGGGAGCGCCTCTATCTGATATATTTATTGGATCATTTGTAGCCACAAGCCGTTGTTTGTGGTTCCTTCATTATCAAGTGAAATCGTTCACTTGATTTGCTATGCAACCATTCAGTCACAGTTCGCAAATCATCAACCAAACAGCTCTTTTCACCCATTTGGTCTATCCATTAGTTTAAGAGTAGGCTAAGATTATCTTTCCTATCCGAATTTCATGGAAATTCACGTTCAGTCCTTCCCCAATGTGAGACCTACCAGGTATGGGATTACCAGCCCAGACTCCTACGGGCTTTCACTCTCCAGATAAACTGCTCCTTTAAGCAGTTTGTACAACTTAAATGAAAATTGTACATTTGCCATTCAAGGCACACACAATGGCTATGATGGATTCGCTATCGCTTCATCCATCACATAGCCTAGACGTTGTGCCGCATGCAAAAAATACGCAACCAGATAGTTTAGGTGGGATTTTGAAAAGTTGTAAAATGGATTTAGTTTTACCTTGATTTTTAGTAGTTGGTTCTATAGATAATAATGGGTATGGGATTTGTTGCGATTTCAATTGACAAGTATATAAAAAAGCATTTGGAAAGTAATCCATCTGAGAATGAAAAGGATTTACGGAAAACCTTAACTCAGCATTGGCGGATTATAATAAAGGAGTTAAATGCTCTTGCGGAAATGATATTTGGGTGATTGGTTCTGCATTTGCTGGTAATAGTTGTTTTACTTGTATTACTGGAGAGAGTCAGCCTGATAGCGATTATGAGATTGATTTAGCGATTAAAAAAAATGACAATAAAAAAGGTCAAAGACATATTGACACAATGGACAAAAAATAGATTAATGGATTTTTGATGACGATGGATTTGAAATTAATACCGAATTGATTAAAAAGCCATCAATTTGTTTAATTTGCATGAATGATGATAATCCAGACGAAGAGATGCTATGCAATATGACACGATATGACCAAAAGGATGATGATGAATTCAAGTGTTTTGCGTTTAAAAAAAGATAATTGAAAGTAGTAAGGAATGCCAAAACCGTTAATCATATATCAAGCAGACCAAGAAGTGATTGGAAAACATCTTCGTTCAAATGAATGGGTAATGTATTCAGGTAGATTAGTAATTTACGACAGGAAACTAAATCCAATAGTTTTAAGTCTTAAAAGCGAGATATGTGATTCTTTTATCGGAGAATTTATGGAAGATAAAAAGAATTTAAAGGTGATTCAGTATCTGAAGTATATGGAAAGTTGGCGAAATGGTATAATAAAAACGGTATAATATTTCAAAACTGAAAAATGCACGACGGCACAATCGAGTAGACGGTCCCACCAGCCGAAGCTGATGGGGAGCGCCTCTATCTGATATATTTATTGGATCATTTGTAGCCACAAGCCGTTGTTTGTGGTTCCTTCATTATCAAGTGAAATCGTTCACTTGATTTGCTATGCAACCATTCAGTCACAGTTCGCAAATCATCAACCAAATAGCTCTTTTCACCTATTCGGCCTATCCATTAGTTTAAGAGTAGGCTAAGATTATCTTTCCTATCCGAATTTCATGGAAATTCACGTTCAGTCCTTCCCCAATGTGAGACCTACCAGGTATGGGATTACCAGCCCAGACTCCTACGGGCTTTCACTCTCCAGATAAACTGCTCCTTTAAGCAGTTTGTACAACTTAAATGAAAATTGTACATTTGCCATTCAAGGCACACACAATGGCTATGATGATAGATTCGCTATCGCTTCATCCATCACATAGCCTAGACGTTGTGCCGCATGCAAAAATACGCAACCAGATAGTTTAGGTGGGATTTTGAAAAGTTGTAAAATGGATTTAGTTTTACCTTGATTTTTAGTAGTTGGTTTTATAGATAATAATGGATATGGGATTTGTTGCGATTTCAATTGACAAGTATATAAAAAAGCATTTGGAAAGTAATCCATCTGAGAATGAAAAGGATTTACGGAAAAACCTTAACTCAGCATTGGCGGATTATAATAAAGGAGTTAAATGCTCTTGCGGAAATGATATTTGGGTGATTGGTTCTGCATTTGCTGGTAATAGTTGTTTTACTTGTATTACTGGAGAGAGTCAGCCTGATAGCGATTATGAGATTGATTTAGCGATTAAAAAAAATGACAATAAAAAAGGTCAAAGACATATTGACACAATGGACAAAAAACAGATTAATGGATTTTTTGATGACGATGGATTTGAAATTAATACCGAATTGATTAAAAAGCCATCAATTTGTTTAATTTGCATGAATGATGATAATCCAGACGAAGAGATGCTATGCAATATGACACGATATGACCAAAAGGATGATGATGAATTCAAGTGTTTTGCGTTTAAAAAAGATAATTGAAAGTAGTAAGGAATGCCAAAACCGTTAATCATATATCAAGCAGACCAAGAAGTGATTGGAAAACATCTTCGTTCAAATGAATGGGTAATGTATTCAGGTAGATTAGTAATTTACGACAGGAAACTAAATCCAATAGTTTTAAGTCTTAAAAGCGAGATATGTGATTCTTTTATCGGAGAATTTATGGAAGATAAAAAAGAATTTAAAGGTGATTCAGTATCTGAAGTATATGGAAAGTTGGCGAAATGGTATAATAAAAACGGTATAATATTTCAAAACTGAAAAATGCACGACGGCACAATCGAGTAGACGGTCCCACCAGCCGAAGCTGATGGGGAGCGCCTCTATCTGATATATTTATTGGATCATTTGTAGCCACAAGCCGTTGTTTGTGGTTCCTTCATTATCAAGTGAAATCGTTCACTTGATTTGCTATGCAACCATTCAGTCACAGTTCGCAAATCATCAACCAAATAGCTCTTTTCACCTATTCGGCCTATCCATTATTTTAAGAATAGGCTAAGAATTTCTTTCCTATTCGAATTTCTTGGAGACTTACGTTCAGTCCTTCCCCAATGTGAGACCTACCAAGGTATGGAATTACCAGCCCAGACTCGTTTCTATGGGTACTATGACCTCTGCTGACTTCTCTGATACTTCAATCAATGAACTCAACCTACCCACCCGTTCCGGTTCCTTCCCTTCGATGCCACAAAAGGGCATCGACCCTGCGGGATCGGTCAGTCATCTCGGTAAGGCAAATATCTTTCAGTCAATCGCTGCCGAATCTACTCATCAGGTATCAGAACTTCGGGCGTTAGTGTGTCAACCCATCCGCTTTCGCGGTTCCTTCCCTTGAAGCACTTCAGTACTTCACCCTTCGGGATCGGTCAGTCATCTAACCCAACCTGACCAGCCTCTTATCCGGTTCCTATATCCCTACTCTTTGCTATAGCAAGCCACCCAGAGTACCGACTTTTGCAGTCCTGCTTACTTCAGTGCTTAGATCACTCTAAACCATCCGCCGCGGCGGACAGCTTGCTAATACTTCCGGGCGTTACACCAGCGTATGAGAGACTTTCAACCCGTTGGATATTTATCCTACGGGCTTTCACTCTCAAGATAAACTGTTTCTTTAAACAGTTTGTACTTCTCATTACTGAGTTGTACATTTGCCATTCAAGGCACACACAAGTGCTTTGACACCAGTTTTGGCTATCGCCAAAAACCGACGCAAAGCCGAGCCGTTAGCGGCAAGCATACAGAGACACACCATAACAATATGACAACAACATTTAAAAAGAACAGCATTTTAATCATTCTGACAATTTTGGTCATTCTTGGAATGTTGACTTTTAATGTATTTCATTACTCGTCAAGTTACGGACTTGTAGAAATCAACAATCGTAATTCATTGTTTTTAGTTCCGTTTATACTTTTGGTTTGTTGGCTCGGAATTTTCCTTGGAACTGCAAAAAAAGACACCGAATTTGAATTGGCATTTCAAAACCAAATTACAGACAAAGAAAAAAAAGTAATCGAATTGATAGCACAAGGCAAAAAGAACCAAGAAATTGCTGACGAACTCTTTAATAACATTTCAACAATCAAAACACATATAAATAATATTTACAAAAAGACAGGAGTAAAAAACAGAAAAGAACTTGCTGTATTGAGCAAAACCATTTTAGAAAAGGTTGGAAATCAATAAATCCACCCTTTTTTCAACCTACCAAAACTTGCAAGACGGATTTGAACGACTGACTTTTGCACGAACAAAAATTTAAATAAAATGGCAAATTTCGGTAATTACAAATCAGCAATTTTCAATGGACTTGCAGTTGCACTTGCAGGCAGCGTTCTAATGGTTTCACTTTTAGGGCTTAAACTTATCGGACCCAAAGCAATTTCTTTGGACACGGAAATGATAGGCGGAACAATCTTGTTTCTAATGCTCTATCTATTCTTATTATTCGTAATTTACCTGACAATTAAAAAAAGAAAGGAACACAACGGACAGATAATAGCTTTTAAGGAAGCTCTACTTCAAGGAACAATTTTGAGTATTTCAACAGCCTTGTTTAGTATTGTTCTAACTTATCTGTTTTATGAAATTCTGTACCCAAACTATGTATCAGATATGTTGAGTTCCCTGCAAACCAAAATGCAGAGTATGAATGTAGAACCTGAAAGACTACAACAAAAACTTGCTGAAAAGAAAGAATATTACAGCACTTCTGTGCAAAGTTTTTATTCTTTTATTGGCAACCTAATTACAGGAATTTCTTTTACTTTACTATTGAGTTTCATTTTAAAATCCAAATCAAAATAAATACTATGAGCTTCAATCAAAAAGTTACAGAATATATTAGCAAAGCAAGTGCTGAACAAATTACGACACTTGAAATTTTGCGACAATTAATTCACGAAAGCGTTGAAAATGTGACAGAAGAAATAAAATGGAAAATGCCTGTCTTTGGCAAGACCAAAGACTTTGCTTATTTAAGATTTTCAAAAAAGCACATAACTCTTGGTTTTTACCATATTGACAAACTTATTGACCCAGACAATAAATTAGAAGGTGAAGGCAACACATTGAAACACATAAAAATCACTCAACTTGACAACAAACAAAAACAACATATAAAAAAATGGTTGAAACAGATAACGGCATAATGCCAGCCGTCGTGTGCGAAGCACATGCGATGAAAACTTAGTTGAACGGAATCCGCCTCGGCGGATAGCGGGGCCAGATGTGAAAAACGAAATTTTGTGTTTTATGGAGTTACCGTCAGGTACCTTGATGTTTCGTCATCATCATACGCTCCGTAATGTGCAATAAAGTTAAAGATTTTACTTTCGTGGAAGTAATCAGAGAATCTAAGACTAAAGGTAAACGGCAATAATTCTAGAATGATATTTTTGAAACTGTGATTGAAATCAGCAAGAAATTGTGGTACAATATAGATTTGCTTTTCATCGTCAACTTTATCATTTTCATCTTTACCAAAATTTGGTTTTTGGAAAATGAGATCGAAATAAGTCATAAGATTTAAAAAAATATCACTATCTCTTTTTGAAATACCTTTGTTCTTAAGAATCTCTCTACTTATTTCAGGATTATTACTTTCTTGGAATTTCTTATCTAGTATTGTATTGTATAACCAATCAGACAAGAAAGGCGGATCTCTTTTGAGAATGTGTCTATAAGGAATATTTCATCAATTTACCCCCGACCCCTGAAGGGGAGATCAGATGTCTGAAGAGTGGTAAAGGGTGGGGCGTCTCAAGCGTAGCTTGACAGGCTCTTTAGGGAATGAGGGTAGCGGGGAAGAAAATATGAATTTGTGCAATTTGTTATACACACGGTTATAAAATAATTGTAGTAATTATTTCATCGTATTTATGGCAAAATTAAATGGAATTTGCTTCCAATTAATAAGATCAATAAGTTGGCGATTCCTTGATTTTATATCACTTAAATGTAACACATCTTTGAGTTCTATTTCAAAGAGTTGCTCAGCTCTATGAAGTGAAGCATACTCGGGTACGATCCCTATAAAGTCCAGACCTAGTAAGCGATTTCGAATTAAATCCGCACTACTGATCTGAACTATATGACCACTTTTATAAAGTCCTAATGCAATTTTTACTGTTTCACAAAGTCTATTAGCCGCATTGCCCGCTAAGCTGATTGTATATTCTCTATCATTACTATAATTATTCTTACTAACATACAATGAAATGTGTGTGGTATTTCCTCCCCTTAATATTTCCCAAGGGTGGCCTCCTCCTGTATATTTTGGGTGTTTATGATTTATCCATTCCCAAAAATCTTCAGTACTTTCACCATCAATATCCAATAAACCATCGTGCCTACCATCTGCAAATAGTTTATATAATTCCCTGCCATTCATCTTTTTTTGGTTGGCACTAAGTTTTAAACCGCTTGATATATAAGCAATTTTACACAATTCAAAAAACTTGTTTGCAGTCAGACTTTCTACTGATTTAAAAGAATTTTCACTAAATGTTCTGTCTTCGACTAATTTACTAAATTGATTAATTTCTTGTTGCGATAAATCCTGGTCATAGCGGTATATTTCCTTATCAAATTGCCATAACAAAGCTTTTTGAATAAGACCAAACCTGTATTTCCATGGAAAATTAGACTGTAGAGTAGCATATGCTTTTAATGGGTTATCTATTATTAAATTTATACTATCAATGGCTAATTCAAATACTGTATTCCAATATTTAATGTCTATAAAATTTGAACCTATGCCAAAAGACTGTCCTTCTTTCAATTCGGATTTATTGTGTATCTCTATATTCGTTGAATTACCTATAAATTGGCTAACATAATATACTTCATTATACAAACTTACATTAAGATAGTACCATTTCTTTTTGCCATTCGAAAAGATGAGTTGCCAACAAGGGTCTGAACCAAAATGGTATTGAATCTTATTTATGTGTGTTACAAATTCACTAACTATATTGCTTTTATTATTTCTTTTCATGATTCTACAATAAGTTTATACTAAAAATACGCATACAAAACGACAAAAATATGCAAATATTATTTTCAATTTCTGGTTTATTTATTGCTTTACTTCCCTATACAAAACTTACTAAATATACTCTCCAACAAATCATCTGTTGACACCTCACCTGTGATCGTACCGAGATGAAATAGTGCTTCCCTAATATCCATCGCTACGAAATCTGATGAAAGACCTGAGTCCAATCCTGCCAACACTTTCTGCAGACATAGCTTGGTGTTTTCAAGCGCTTCGTAGTGCCGGGTATTGCTGATGATGGTACCTTCAGCTTGGTTGTGGTGTTGGATATATTCCGAAAAATAAGACAACAATGGCTGTAACGTTTCTTTGTATTTTGCGGTAATGAGCAGGGTTTTTACATCGCTTTTGTCTGAGATGGTTTGGGTTTTGGGTTCAGCCAGAGCAGCGGAGATGGTGTCTGCTTTGTTGAGCAGGATGACGCATGTCTGATCTTTGGTGAGCGCTAGATCGTGGAAGTCTTCAATGGTTTTTTCAATACTGTTATGTATATCACTCAGAAAAAGTACGATCTCTGCTTCACGGAGTTTTTGTTTTGACCTTTCTATACCTAGACCTTCGAGGATATCGGACGTCTCGCGGATGCCTGCGGTATCTATAAAACGGAACATAATACCATCAATGACCAATGTATCTTCGATAAAATCTCTTGTGGTACCTGCAATGTCGCTGACCAATGCTTTTTCTTCGTTCAGTATCGTATTGAGTAAGGTGGATTTGCCCGCATTTGGCGCACCGATGATGGCTACCGGTATGCCTTCTTTGATACTATTTCCCCATCGGAAAGAGTCTAGCAAAGGATTGATTACCGTAATTATCTTGTGAATAAGATCTTTGAGCCTTCCACGATGGGCAAACTCTACGTCTTCTTCAGAAAAATCGAGTTCCAGTTCGATCAAAGCCGCAAAATCTATCAACTCTTGTCTCAGATCCTTCAGCATGTGAGAAAAATGACCCTTGAGTTGATTGAGGGCAATCTCTGATGACTTGGCTGATGAAGCATGGATCAAATCAGCAACGGCTTCTGCCTGGGATAAATCAAGACGACCATTGAGAAAAGCCCGCAGCGTAAACTCTCCGGGGAATGCAGATTTTGCGCCGTTTTTTATTGCTAATGAGATAATAGCCTGTACCAATTGTGGCGATCCGTGGCAGGATATCTCTGTACTATCTTCTGTTGTAAATGTCTTAGGTGCTCTGAAAACCGACACCATGACCTCGTCTATTTCTTTGTCACCATCTACGATCCACCCGTAATGTATTGTGTGCGAATCGGCTTCATTTAGTTTTTTACCTTTGAATATATGATCAGTGATGGCAATGGCATCTGTTCCCGAAAGTCTAATTACGGCAATAGCACTTTGACCTTGAGGCGTAGCAGGTGCGATGATGGTATCTGTAAGGTGATTCATTTGGAACAGTCTGTTTTGCTATGGTGTCAGATTGATAAAATAATAATACTCGTCTTATCAAATGTCAAAAGCGCTGAGAATGCCCAGCATTTCTTCACTAAACTGAGGTGCTGTCGCCAGTACTTCCCCTTCAAACAGCCAGTTTTGACCACCCTTAAAATCGGATACCAATCCACCTGCTTCCTTTACAATCAGAGCACCTGCGGCAATGTCGTAAGAATTCAGTGCTTTTTCATAAAATGCTCCAAATCTGCCACTTGCCACATAACAGAGATCTAGAGCCGCCGATCCAAATCTTCTGATACCTCTGGTTTTGGTCAGAATCTGACGGAGTGCTGTAAAGTGCCCGTCAGACAAGTATTCAGTTTTGTATGGAAAACCTGTCCCGATTAAAACATCATAAAATAATGGTCTCTGAGTGACCTGGATTTTTTTGTGATTGAGAAATGCACCCTTGCCTTCACATGCAAAAAATACTTCATCGTGCATCACTTCATGCACGATACCTGCTACTACCCTCTCTCCGTCATACAAGGCTACGCTTACTGAAAAATAAGGAGCAGCATGAAGAAAATTGGTCGTTCCATCTAATGGATCGATGATCCAGGTATACTGTTTTTGGGATTGCTCCACCATTTCTTCCTCGGTAATAAAACCTGCGTCAGGAAGTATTTTTGACAGACCGTCAATCAGGATTTTTTCAGCATTTTGATCCACATAAGATACCAGTGAATTGGTGCCTTTTTCGATCACCTGATCTTCAGAGACATTATTAAGGTTGGTTTTAATAAATTGTGCTGCCTGATTGACTACGGCAAGAGATTGATGGACTATATCCTGAATGGATTTATTATTGGTCATTATTTAAAATGTTGATAGAAATTGTTTTGAATGTACATTTTTATTGCCATCCTGCTATATATCACCCACAAATGTAGTGCTATAAATATTTTTTCTTTCTAATTTTGCGCCCTAATAAAAAAATCATCATCCTTGGAAAAGTCAATTGCCCTCCGATCAGCAGATAATATCAGAATTCTTTCAGCAGCAATGGTAGAAAAAGCAGCTTCAGGTCACCCGGGCGGAGCCATGGGAGGTGCAGATTTTATTAACATTCTTTACAGTGAATTTTTGAGATTTGATCCTGATAACTGTTCCTGGCCTTTCAGAGATAGATTTTTTCTCGATCCCGGGCATATGTCTGCCATGCTTTATTCGCAACTTACCCTTTTGGGTCTGATGAGCATAGAAGATATCAAAAACTTCAGACAGTGGAAAAGCCCTACACCAGGTCATCCGGAGTTGGATATTAAACGTGGGATTGAAAATACTTCAGGGCCTCTTGGACTTGGTCACGCTTTCGGAGCGGGTGCTGCTATTGCTGAGAGGTTCCTTGTCGAAAGATTTGGCCCATGGATGAGCCATCATACATATATTTACATATCAGATGGTGGTATCCAGGAAGAAATATCTCAGGGCGTCGGAAGGATTGCAGGTTATCTTGGACTTGGAAATATCATCATGTTTTATGATGCCAATGATGTACAATTATCCACCAAAGTGGGAGAAGTAACGTCTGAAAATACAGCCAAAAAATATGAAAGCTGGCATTGGCATGTAGTAACTATAGATGGAAATGATGAAACACAAATCAGAGAAGCCATCAAAGGCTGTCAAAGCGAAACTTCAAAACCTTCATTGATCATCGGACGCACTGTCATGGGCAAAGGTGCTGTCAAAGAAGATGGTACATCATATGAAGGTATGGTGGAAACCCATGGAAAGCCTCTTGGAAAATCAAAAGCATCATTTACAAAAACCGTCGAAAATCTGGGAGGTGACCCGTCAAATCCCTTTGCGATTTTTCCTGAAGTAGCAGATCATTATAAAAACGTTTTGGATCAAAAAAGAAAGGAAGTAAAAGAATTTAATGCTGTGTACGGCAAATGGTCAGCCGATCATCCTGAAGCCGATGCAACATTAAAACAATACCTTTCTGGAACTTTGCCAAAACTAGACTTCGCAGCAATTGAACTGGCTCCCAATGATGCTACCCGAAATGCTTCGTCCAGAGTCCTGGCTTACCTGGCTCAAAATGTAGGAAACATGATCGTTGCCTCTGCTGATTTGTCCAACAGTGATATGACCGATGGATTTCTGAAAAAGACAAAAGCATTTACAAACGGAAATTTTTCAGGTGCATTCCTTCAGGCAGGAGTTTCTGAATTAACTATGGCTGCATTAAGTACTGGTATGGCTTTACATGGCGGTGTCATACCAGTATGTGCTACATTCTTTGCTTTTTCTGATTATATGAAACCAGTATTAAGGGTCGCTTCTCTGATGGAAGTTCCGGTAAAATTCTTATGGACACACGATGCGTTCAGAGTAGGTGAAGACGGACCTACACATCAGCCGATCGAGCAGGAAGCACAGGTGAGACTTTTAGAAAAACTATATAACCATTCTGGAAAACCATCTTCTATTGCGCTAAGACCTGCCGATAGCGCAGAGACTGCAAGCGCTTGGGAGCTGATGTTGTCAACAAAAAGCAGACCTTCAGGTTTAATACTTTCAAGACAAAACATAAAAGATATTCCTGCTTTAGAATCTGACAGGATGTCAGAAAGCAGACAGATTAAAAAAGGTGCATATGTGGTTTATGCCACCAGTGATGATTGTGATATCACTTTGGTAGCCAATGGATCAGAAGTCGCCACATTGATAGAGGCTGCTCCGTTGCTCGAACAGATTCAAAGGCTCAGAGTTAGAGTGGTTTCAGTACCTTCTGAAGGTGTTTTCAGGACCCAGCCCGCACATTATCAGCATTCAGTATTACCGGATGATGCTCCGGTATTTGGATTGACTGCAGGATTGCCAGTAACATTGGAAGGCCTTATCAAGGATAATGGAATGGTATTCGGAATGACTCATTTTGGCTATTCTGCCCCATATCCTGTACTGGACGAAAAATTTGGTTTTACAGCCCAAAATGTGGTGGAGCAGGTTAAAAACCTCCTTGCTGATCAATAAATATCAGCATTTTAGCATTGAAAAAAAGCATCGACCGCCTTTCTGACTGATCCTTTTTCCAAAAGGAGTTCTTTTGCTTGTTCGTAGTTTTGACCGGTTTTTTCTATGACCATCTTTACACCTCTATCTACCAACTTATCATTGCTGAGTTGCATGTCCACCATACGATTGTCTCTGACACGTCCCAGTTTTATCATCACACTAGTACTGATCATGTTGAGCACCAGTTTTTGAGCGGTTCCGGATTTCATACGGGTACTGCCGGTGACATACTCAGGGCCCACGATCACTTCTATAGGAAAATTGGCCACCAACGAAACCGGAGCTCCTGGATTACAAGAGATACTTCCTGTAATGATGCCGTGCTCATTGGCAGTTTTTAGCCCGTTGATGACATATGGAGTAGTTCCTGATGCGGCAATACCCACCAAAACATCGTTCTGATCAATTTCATATACGCTCAGATCTTTCCAGGCTTGCTGCGGATCATCTTCTGCTCTCTCCACTGGGTTGCGCAAAGCAGTATCGCCTCCCGCTATCAGACCGATTACCCAGTCTTTAGGTACACCGTAGGTGGGTGGACATTCAGATGCATCTAGCACTCCCAATCGGCCGCTGGTACCTGCTCCGATGTAAAACAACCTGCCACCATTTTTCATTTTATTATAAATAGCATCTATAAGGGGCACAATCTGACGCATGGATTTCTGTACCGCTAATGCTACTTTTTGATCTTCTGTATTGATATCTGAAAGCAATTCCAAGGTGGATTTTTGCTCCAGATGCCTGTAAAGTGACGGAGATTCTGTGATCCTTTCCATTTATTTTAGTTTGATTTTTTGTCTGATACCATCCAAAGTCCGAGGAAAGTGATGATTCCATTAAGTATGAGAATTTCTATTCCTATCTTATATCCTGAAAAAATTGAGTCAGAATATTGAGTTATAGTTGCAGTTGTCTCCGGACTTAACGCCAGTTTTTTGGCAAACCATTCTGCATTATTGATCAGATCAAGTATAAATATAACAACCGGTGATGCCAGACATACCCATAATGATTTTTTATCATTCAGTACTCTTGTTGTAAAAATGCCAAAAGTAAATAATCCCAACAACGGGCCATACGTATATCCTGCAAGCTTGAGTATCACATCTATAATGGACTTATCATCGATCCATTTAAATATGAGAACACACAGAAAAAACAATACTGTAAAACTGAGGTGAACCGTGAGACGTGTTTTCTTTTTTGCCTTATCCGTACTTATGGCATCTTTTTGCATTCCCAAAATATCAATACAAAAGGATGATGTCATTGCAGTCAATGCTCCATCCGCACTTGGAAATAATGCAGATACCAGTCCTATAATAAAAATTACTCCGATGGCAGGTGCAAGATAACCACCCAACGCCACAGATGGAAATATATCATCACCTTTGGCTGCAATGTTGTTTTGCGCAGCATAAAGATATAAAAGACCACCAAGGATTAAAAAGAGCATATTGACTACAAGCAAAACCGTAGCCAGTGTGATCACGTTTTTTTGTGAGCCTCCCAGTGTTTTGACACTTATATTCTTTTGCATCATTTCCTGATCAAGTCCCGTCATGGCGATGGTGATAAATGCACCTCCAAGGATTTGTTTCAGAAAAAATCCTGAAGAATTGACATCAGTGTTAAAGATTTTCATAAAACCACCTTCTGTTAATGCTGAAAAAGTTTGTCCTATAGAATAATCCATCTTATTCATGATGGCAAAAATACATACCACAAGGCCCAACAACATAAAAGTTGTCTGTAATGTATCCGTATAGACAATGGTCTTTACACCACCCTCAAATGTATAAAGCAATATCAACAGCAACATCACAAAAGCCGTCAGGATAAAGGGAACTCCCATAGCATCCAAGATAAAAATCTGTAAAATGTTTACTACCAAATACATACGGGCCGTGGCTCCCAAAGTCCTGGAAACAATAAAAAACAAGGCGCCTGTCTTGTAAGAAACCGGACCAAACCGCTCCTCAAGAAACCTGTATATAGAAGTAAGATTCATCCTGTAATACAAGGGTAGTAATATAAATGCGATAGCAAAATATCCAATAAAATATCCCAAAACTACCTGATAATAACCAAAACCGGCAGTGCCCACAGTACCAGGTACGCTTACAAAAGTGACTCCACTGAGTGAAGTTCCCACCATACCAAAAGCCACCAATAGCCAGTTACTGTTGCGATTTCCTATGAAAAATGATTCATTATCAGAGTTTTTGGATGTATACCAAGCTACTGCCAGCAGCAAAAGGAAATATCCAAATACAAAAGAAAAAAGCATCAAAGGTGACATACAAAATATTTTAATCAAATTGCGGCTAAAGATAAGTTTTAATCACCGTTATCGAATATCATACTATAAAAATAATTTATTATTATGAGTATATTTAAAAATTTTCTTAGGACATGTTTATCAGTTAAGATAAATCAACCTAAGCGGAGATTTAGGATATTTCCCATTTCATAACACACTCTGCATCGAGGCTCATAATGATCTTTTTCGCCGAGCAATACGGTATCCTGTTCATTGCTAAGTCTGTAAGAGTGGGTAGCAAGGTTTCCGCAGTGTGGACAGATGGCGTGTACCTTTGTGATATATTCAGCTACAGCAAGAAGTGATGGGATGGGACCAAACGGCCTACCCTTAAAGTCCATATCCAATCCGGCAATGATGACCCTAACACCTTTTATCGCCAATTTCTGACACACTTCAGTTAAGTTTTCGTCAAAAAACTGTGCTTCATCTATTCCAATTACATTTACATCCCTTACATGGTCAAATATATCTACACTGGATTTTACAGGAATAGAATCTACAGCGTTTTCGTCATGAGAAACCACTTTTATTATATCATATCTTGTATCTCTTGATGGTTTGAATATTTGCACTTTCTGATTGGCTATTTTTGCTCTCTTCAGTCTTCTGATCAACTCTTCCGTCTTTCCCGAAAACATGGAGCCACAAATGACTTCAATCCATCCGCTACGCTGACCTCTGAAACTTGGCTCCAAAAACATATTACTCAATTTGCCACAAAGTAAAAAATTATTCAAGAGATTGAGAAGATGTTTAGTTTATATATTTTATTGGAAAGGATGGAGACAGATTGCTTAGGGTTTTGTTACTACCTAAATATCTAGAATGAATTTCCTATTACAGCCCAAAATCACTTCAAAATCAGTCTCCGCCGCTGCGGATCACTTTTTGCTTCGCACCAAAGTAGTGACTACAGCATAGCTGCACACAGTATGATTTGTCGCAAAAAGTGCTGATTTTATTGTGCTTTTGGCCTTCATCACGGAACTCATTATAGATATAAAATGTACAAAATTGAAATAGGAATTTTTGGTTTTGACATGGCAAAATTTTCAAGTATAATCGTATCCACAGTTCAAAAGGTAAAGTGGGTAACTAAAAACATACTTAGAATTCATATTATACGTTTGATGAGAGCTTAGTCCATACTTTGCTTTTCAAATCAGGACGAAACAACATATGAAATTTTAAGTATGCAATAAGATCTAAAATTGTTATCTGGAAAAGCATATTTGGTATAATTTTTGCACACATTAAATAAATTTATAATATATTATCAAATGAATATTCAGGGTTTTAATAAAATTCTTCAAAAAATTGCTGCATTGACTGACAGTGTATCACCTGAAAGTTCGCTATCCACATTAGAAAGAGATTTGCTCTTAGGGTATATCAGAGAACTTTACGATATCGCTCTGGATGACAAACCAGCACGGATAAAACCTGTAGTTAAAGTCATTCAGGAAGAAGTGGTTTTGCCTGCACAAGCAGAAGAAAAACTTGTACATCATCCACAGGTTACTGTAGCTACTCCTGTTGAAATTCAACAAATTGCAACAGCACCAAAACCAGTTATCCCTGAAGTAAAAATCCCCGAGCCTGCTAAAGTACACGATAAGATTCCTGTCGTATTGTCACCCAATAGTGAGGATGCTGCCGCTGAAATCTTTGCAGATGAAAGGATCGCCGACTTGTCAGACAAACTTAGCTTATCTCCGATTGCAGACCTTACAAAGTCTATGGGTATCAATGAGAGAGTTTTTACCCAACAGGAGTTATTCGGAAATGATCAGTCAGCTTTTAATGAAATCATGGGCACGCTCAATCAGTTCAAAAACTTTGACGATGCAAAACAATATCTGACCGATCATGTTATGTACAAATATGGATGGACTGCTGAAAATAAGGTTAAAAAAGCGGCTACTTTTGTTCGCCATATCAAGAGAAAATATATTTGATGCATCAAGACTATAAGAAATTCCTGAATTCAATATTGATTCCATTGATGTTAATATTGATTTTATGGTCTGTAAAACTGTTTGAAGTCATTTCTGGTATAAGGCTTTACTTTTTTGGTGTTTATCCCAGAGAGTGGTCGGGTTTCTTAGGTATATTTACTTCCCCGTTTGTGCATGGTACATGGGGTCATCTGGCGTCCAATACATTACCATTACTCATCTTGACATCTATCATGGCACTATTTTACAGAAAGGCATTTTTAAAAAGTCTGGTGATGATCATGTTGGGAGAAGGCATATTGGTGTGGCTATTTGCCAGACCTTCATACCATATCGGGGCCAGTGGTGTAGTATATGGGTTGATAGCTTTTGTGTTCTGGACGGGTGTATTCAAGAAAAACACAAAATCAATAGTGCTATCTTTGATTGTCCTGGTCTTATATGCAGGTAGCGTGGAAAGTATCTTTCCTGGTGTGGAAAAAAATATCTCTTGGGAGAGTCATTTATTTGGTGCTATTGTAGGGCTTATGACTGCCTTTCTGCTCAAGAGTGTGGTAGAAGATGATGAAAAGCAGTTTCACGAATCACCCTGGTCAAATGATCCGTCTTCGAAAAGTTATTTTCTCCCCAGAGATATATTTGAAAAAACAAAAATCGAACGCTATTATGAGTCGCTTTTAAGAGATAGTAGTGACATGAATGCTGACAACTAAGATTTGTCAAAGACGTATGATCACAACTAATACACTATATAGATAGTAAAGACAAAGTATCTATATAATTGATTATCAATGTTATAAAACCCGTTGATGCTTTTTGAAAGTTGTAACGATTTTACAAAATTGATCATAGTATGGGCATTGTAAGGCTATCTTTACACTCCAAAATAAGAAATACTAAAAAAACCATTTACCGTTTTATGCTTAATAAATTCAGCAAACATGTAACTCAGGACCCTACACAACCGGCAGCTCAGGCGATGCTTCATGCTATCGGACTTACTGTTGAGGATCTGAAGAAGCCACAGATTGGTATTGCCAGTACCGGTTGGGATGGTAATCCATGCAATATGCATCTCAATGATCTGGCAAAAGACATCAAAAAAAGTGTCAATGCCACAGATTTGATAGGTCTCATATTTCATACTATAGGTGTGAGTGATGGTATTTCTATGGGAACTGCCGGAATGCGTTTTTCATTGCCATCCAGAGACATTATAGCTGATTCTATTGAGACTGTTGTATCTGCCCAATGGTATGACGGACTGATCGCAGTGGTAGGATGTGATAAAAATATGCCCGGTGCATTGATGGCCCTCGGAAGACTCAACAGACCAGGTATACTTGTATATGGTGGCACCATAGCTCCGGGATGTCATGCAGGTAAAAATCTGGATATTGTTTCTGCATTCGAAGCATTGGGTCAAAAACTGAGCGGTGAAATAAATCAGGAAACTTTTGAGCAAGTGGTTCTGAAAGCTTGCCCGGGTCCGGGAGCCTGCGGCGGTATGTACACTGCCAATACTATGGCATCTGCTATAGAAGCACTGGGCATGTCACTACCATATGGCTCTTCCAATCCTGCTATCAGTAAAAATAAAACAGACGAATGTGCGCATCTCGGAAAAGCTATCAGGCATTTGCTTGAAATAGACCTGAAACCAAGGGATATTGTCAATATAAAGTCAATAGAAAATGCAGTAAGACTGATCACGGTTCTTGGTGGTAGTACCAATGCTGTTCTGCACCTTGTGGCTGTAGCCCATGCTTTTGAAATTCCGTTCAGTATAGATGATTTTCAAAGATGGAGTAATGACACCCCTTTTCTTGCTGATCTGAAACCAAGTGGCAAATATGTCATGCAGGATCTGCATAATGTAGGTGGCATACCGGGTGTAATGAAAATGATGCTTCAGGAAGGTATGATGGATGGTTCGCAGATGACTGTCACAGGAAAGAGTATAGCAGAAAATCTTGAAAATGTACAGCCACTCGGAAGCGAACAATCCGTAATATTTCCGGTATCACAACCCGTCAAACCCACCGGTCATATTCAAATCTTATACGGAAATCTGGCTTCTAAAGGGTCTGTGGCAAAAATCACCGGAAAAGAAGGAGAATTATTCACAGGTACAGCCAAGGTATATGACTCCGAAGAAGCCGCAAACAGAGGTATTCAGAACAAGGAAATCACTGAAGGTCATGTCATTGTGATAAGATACTGTGGTCCTAAAGGCGGACCGGGTATGCCCGAGATGCTCAAACCTACATCTCTGATCATGGGAGCGGGTTTAGGAAAAAATGTTGCATTAATTACTGACGGCCGGTTTTCCGGCGGAACTCATGGGTTTGTAGTGGGACACATCACTCCTGAAGCTTATGACGGAGGCAATATCGCATTGGTTCAAGATGGAGATATTATCACCATTGACTCGGTAAATAACATCCTTTCTGCAGACATTTCAGAAGAGGAGTTTGCAACAAGAAGGGCTGCCTGGCAAAAACCTGACGCAGTTTTAAAAGGATTTCTTAAAAAATACAGACAAACTGTTGCTTCAGCCAGTGATGGATGTATCACTTGTTGATTTATTTATCTCCATAAATTTATTATTACTATGGAAGTTTTAGAAGTTAAGTCAAATGCAGAGATTATAAAACAGAAAATCAAAATCACAGGATCAGAAATTGTGATGAGATGCCTCCTTGAAGAAGATGTTCATACCATATTTGGATATCCGGGTGGAGCTATTATGCCTATCTATGATGCTTTGTTTCATTTTGAAGACAAGTTAACCCACATTCTTACCCGTCATGAACAGGGAGCCATACACGCAGCTGAAGGGATGGCAAGAGTAACCAGAAAACCGGGAGTAGTTTTTGCCACTTCAGGTCCCGGAGCCACCAATCTTATCACCGGACTGGCTGATGCATTGATGGATTCTACTCCTTTGGTCTGTATCACTGGTCAGGTTTTTGCTCATCTTCTTGGTTCTGATGCTTTTCAGGAAGTAGATGTGGTAGCATGTAGCAATGCAGTCACAAAATGGAATTGTCGGGTCACAAGTGCATCTGAAATCAGTGATGCAATTGCAAAAGCATTTTATGTAGCCAATTCAGGAAGACCCGGTCCCGTACTGATCGATATTACAAAAAATGCACAAGTAGAAGAGAGTTATTTTGAATATAACAAAAAGCCTCTCTTAAGATCATATCATCCCAAACCTGTGATCAATCAGAAAAGTGTAGCAGAGGCAGCCGAACTGATCAACAAGGCGAAAAAACCACTTATTCTGGCCGGTCATGGAATTCATATCGCTCATGCTCAGGAAACATTCAAAGCGTTTGTCGAAAAAACAGGGATACCATCAGCAAGTACAGTACACGGATTGTCAGCACTACCATCAGATCACAAACTGAACAAAGGTATGCTCGGCATGCATGGCAACCTTGCACCCAATATGCTGACCAATTCCTGCGATCTTCTCATAGCTATAGGTATGCGTTTTGATGACAGAGTCACTGGAAATCTTTCAAAATATGCAAAGCAGGCCAAAGTGATACACATAGAGATTGATCCGGCAGAGATCAACAAAAATGTCATCTCCCATGTCGCCCTTCACGCTGATGCCAATGATGCCCTCGAAGCTTTATTGCCATTGGTCAATAAAAAAGAATACCCGGAATGGTATGCAGAATTTGATGCACTTTACCATAAAGAATTTGAAAAAGTCATCAAAAGGGATTTGGATACATCAGAAGGCAAGTCACTCACTATGGCCAGAGTGATCAGAGAAATATCAAGGCAAACACAAGGCAAGGCAATTGTTGCTACCGATGTGGGACAGCATCAGATGGCCACAGCAAGATACTATGAATGGCTCGGTCATGACCAGTGGGTATCATCAGGAGGTGCCGGTACCATGGGTTATGGCTTGCCGGCAGCAATAGGCGCCAAATTCGGAGCACCGGACAGAACGGTACTTGCTTTTGTAGGAGATGGCGGATTTCAAATGACCCTTCAGGAATTGGGGGTATGTTCCCAGTGGGATGTGCAGGTAAAGATTATCATCCTTGATAATGAATTTTTAGGTATGGTAAGACAATGGCAAGAGTTGTTTTTCGAACGGAGATATTCATCAGTTGAACTTAAAAACCCCAATTTCTGCATGATTTCCGAAGGTTTTGGTGTAAAGGCCAAAAAAATCAGCAAGGCATCAGAACTCGAATCATCGGTAAAAGAAATGCTCGACTATGATGGTGCGTTTCTGTTACATGTCATGGTCGAAAAAGAAGATAATGTATTTCCAATGATAGCTGCAGGAAAAGCTGTAGACGAAATTGTATTGGAATAACCAAATTTATATCAAAAATGCAGGAATATACACTTACAGTATTTACTGAAGATAAAACAGGCATCCTGAGTCGTGTCATTGCGATCATCACCAGACGGCACTTTGATATCAAAAGTATCACGGTGTCTCCTTCTTCGATGGAAGGAATATATAGGTTTACTATCATGGTCGTCCTGGAAGAAGACCAAGTCCGAAAACTTACTGATCAGATTGAAAAACAAGTGGACGTGCTGAAGGCATTTTACTATGACAATAGTCAGATTATACATCAGGAAATAGCACTGTATAAAGTACCTACAGAAGCTTTTTATGATGGAGATAGTGTAGAAAAGATGATCCGAAGGCACAACGCAAGAATACTGTCAATAGAAAAAGAATATATCGTCATAGAAAAAACAGGACACAGAACCGAAACAGAAGCACTGCTCAATGAGCTACGGGAAGTAGGCATTTATGAGTTTGTACGTTCCGGACGTGTAGCAATCGTAAAACCGATGGAAAGATTGAAAAATTATCTGAAATCCATAGAAGGGCTGGAGTAAGTTGTATTTCCGCCTAAAAACTTTGAAAACCTAAATATCTAAAATGAGATTCGTAGTGAGAGCTTCAAATAAAATCCGCCGCGGCGGAAGCACTTTTAGCGACAAATCATGCTGTGTGCATGACTGAACGGTGCAACAGCAAAATTGAGTGGGAGCTCAATTTAGTGAAGGAACCGTCAGCACATCTGACTTCATGGTCATGTTGTTTTATAGGTCGGAGTACAGTATTTGGAGGTCGTAATAGATTATCATTTTGGATTTTTAGGTATAAATAACATCATTTGTAATTCTTAATTTTAAATACGTAATTAATAAAAAAATGGCTCAATTAAATTTTGGAGGAACATTAGAAAATGTAGTCACCCGTGATGAATTTCCACTTGAAAAAGCAAGAGAAATTCTAAAAAATGAAACCGTTGCCATCATCGGCTATGGAGTACAAGGTCCGGGACAAGCTATGAATCTCAGAGATAATGGCATCAATGTAATCATCGGTCAGAGAAAAGACTCTTCTACCTGGGATAAAGCCGTCAGAGATGGTTGGGTTCCGGGAGAAACATTGTTCTCAATTGAAGAAGCAGCACAAAGAGGTACCATTATTCAGTACTTATTGTCAGATGCGGCACAGATTGCGGTCTGGCCAGTATTAAAACCATATCTGACTACAGGCAAAGCATTGTACTTTTCTCACGGCTTTGGTGTGACGTACAAGGAAAGAACAGGCATTATCCCACCAACAGATATTGATGTGATTCTCGCCGCTCCTAAAGGTTCGGGTACCAGTCTGCGCAGATTATTCCTTGCAGGCAAAGGACTCAACTCCAGCTATGCTATCTTCCAGGATGCTACAGGTAGGGCAAAGGAAAGAGTCATTGCTCTTGGTATCGGTATAGGATCCGGTTATCTCTTTGAGACTGACTTCAGAAAAGAAGTGTTCAGTGATCTTACAGGAGAGCGTGGTACGCTGATGGGCGCTATTCAGGGTATCTTTGAAGCTCAGTACAATGTACTCAGAAAGAATGGTCACAGCCCTTCAGAAGCATTTAATGAAACTGTGGAAGAGCTGACTGAATCACTTATGCCCTTAGTAGCCGAAAACGGTATGGACTGGATGTATGCCAACTGCAGTACCACAGCTCAGAGAGGTGCACTTGACTGGAAAAACAAATTCAGAGATGCAGTATCACCTGTATTTGAAGACTTATACTCAAGTGTAGCATCAGGAAATGAAGCTCAAAGATCTATCGATACCAATTCACAGACAGACTATAGAGTAAAACTTGATGCTGAATTGAAAGAACTAAGAGATTCAGAAATGTGGCAAGCAGGTAAGGTGGTGAGAAGCCTTAGACCTAAAGCATAAGTATTAACAAACAAATTACCATAAACAGAACCGGTTGGGATATTACACTCTCACCCGGTTTTTGTTTATACCAAACAGAAAATTGATTGCGAAAATTTGCAATCATAATTATTTAATTTACAATACATTATGATTCAAATTTTTCGCAGAATATTTTCTGTCCACTATATATTGCTGTGTCCCACAATTGCACATTAATAAAAATTCCTTTTGTTTGGTGATACACCCAAATAATCTTGTGTAAACAGACCGAAAATCAAAAAATGAAATCCCTGCAACCAAGTCTGGTTTGCAAGCTATACTGGTTAACTTCGTGCGAAATCGAATGCACAATCGATTGTAGATTCAAATGATCAAACTATACTTCTTCCATGAAAATACTCAAATCCAAGTCTTTCCCTGAGACCTTCAAGGTTTTGAGTTGTCACTTTTCCAGCAGCAATGATATGTATATTCGGGGAGACAGTATGCTTCATTTTTATTAATGTATTTGCTCCTTCTTCAGCTGTACTTTGGCCGCCGGAGGTGAGGATAAATCTGATATTTGAAAATACCTTAAGTTTCTCTGCTTCCTCTGTGATATTTGCACAAAGATCAATAGCTTTATGAAATGTTACAGGAAAAGGAGCCGCTGTATTGCAAATCTTTTTTAAGGCATGTGTATCAATAATACTATTTCCTTGAGCATCCAGTTTCAAAGCACCGAATACAAAACCTGATATTGGTAGCTTCTTAAACCATTTTATTGTCTTCACCATTTCAGAAATTTCGTGTTTGGAATAGATGAAACTTCCTCCACGTGACCGTATCATCACTTTTATGGGAATGTCAGATGTAGAGATAAGTTTTTTAATGAGATTTTTATCAGGAGTCAAACCGTCAAGCTCCATGTGGCTACAAACTTCAAGCTGGTCTGCTCCATTTTTTATGGCACTCAGACTTTCTTCATATGTTTCCACGCACGCTTCTTTAATCATTGTTTTTGTTTTATCAGATATTGAAGGGTAAAAAAATGAGGTAACACAAAGAAGTATTATCCAAACCCTAACTAAATGAAACCAAAATTGTTTTACTTAATGTAAAATCTCCAAAAAGTTAAATCACACCCCGGTAATGGTAATAATGTTGGAATTTTAAAAAAACGATGCGCGCTTTTTTCAGATTATGAACATTCAGGAGTCTTATGTTCTTCCTTTAAAACCAAAAAAACTTCCGCATAAACCACCAATGATGTGTGCTGATTCGGCAATTTGGTTGACTTCAACGCTTTGCAGCAGTTCTTTCCCCACAAATAGTAATGCCACCAATATAAATGTAACGGGTATTTCTCCTGCATTGACATTGGTAAATGAAACCAGGAGAATCATCATGAACACGACACCACTTGCTCCCATTAGGCCTGTATTAAAAAAGAAAATATTGATTAAGCCTGTAATTAAGGCTGTGATCAATATCATATAAAACAAACGCGATGAGCCATATTTCTCCTCAATGATGGGACCCAAAAGTAGAATGAAAGTCAGATTTCCGAGTAGGTGTTCCAAAGATGCATGCCCGGCTACATGACTCACCAAGCTAAAGATAGAAAAAGGATTTGTCCAATCCACAGATGGGTACACCGTAAACAGTGGCATGAGTTTACCCAACATAAATTTATTAGCAATGTATACTCCTGTACAGATAAGCGCAAAAGTCAATACAACCGGAGCATTCCATTTTATTTTCATAATACGGCTGGTTTTTTATTCCTGGAGTTTTTTACCGAAAGCAAGATCTCCAGCATCTCCAAGACCGGGTACAATATACGACTTGGCAGTAAGTTCTTCATCTTCAGCAGCCATCCAAAGGTGTGCCTCAGGATACAATCTTCGTACATAATCTACGCCGAAAGACGATGCTATAATAGATACAATATGCAGTTGATCCCATTTTCCGTATTCCTGCATATGTTCGATTGTCTTTTGTATGGATGCTCCGGTGGCCAGCATTGGATCGGTCAGTATCACTGTTGCCCCGGTCAGATCAGGACAAGTGATATATTCCATATGTATCTCAAAGGTACCGTCTTTATGGTTTTTGCGGTATGCCGCCACAAAAGCATTATTTGCATCATCAAAATATTCCAACAATCCTTCGTGTAATGGAAGGCCTGCCCTGAGTATTGTCCCTAATACTATCTTATTGTTAGGTACTTTACACTTGGCTATTCCGAGAGGTGTTTCGGTCTCTATTTCATGATATGTCAGATGTTTACTGATTTCATAAGCAAAAATATTACCTAATCTTTGCATGTTTTTCCTGAAAAGAAGCCGATTATTCTGAATATTGACATCTCTTAACTGAGCAAGATATGTATTGGCAATGGAGTTTTTTAAAGACAGGTTGTGTACCATATCAATTGGAAATTGTATCCACAAAGATGCCAATTATCTCTGTAACTATGTACTTTATTTTTGACTTAAATACAAAACTAATCGATAAATGTTAATTTTGTAACACTTTATGGCACGACAACAAACTATAGGTCTCTTGGGCGAAGATACTGCTACGGCTTTTCTTCAGGGATTGGGATATACTATTCTGGAACGAAACTGGCGATACAGTAAGGCAGAAATTGACATCATTTGTAAAGATCAGGACGTGCTCGTTTTCGTAGAAGTCAAATCCAAATCCTATACTTATTTTGGTGAACCCGAAGATAGCGTTTCCGCCTATAAAGAAAATCTGATTATTGATGCCGCCAACAGATATATGGAAAAGGTAGGCCATGATTGGGCCATTAGATTTGATATTATTTCTATCGTTTTTGATAAAAAAAGAAATCCAGCCATCACCCATTTCAAAGATGCCTTTTTTCCGGGTATTTCTTGACTTTTACTCGGCTTTTGCCAAAATCTTCAATCCCTCATTGTCCTTGTATTGGATCATCAGTTGGTTTAATTCTTTTTTTAACTTATTGGTCAATTTTCTATTGGACGATTGCCCATAGATGTTATGCATTTCATCAGGGTCATTTTTCATATCAAATAATTCCCATGAATGATTGCCGCCTCCATAAAACAAGATCAATTTATATCTTTCTGTCCTGATACCGAGGTGAGGCAGCACTCTGTGCGGATCAGGATATTCATAATAATGGTAATACATGCTCTTGCGCCAATTTTTAACCGGTTGAGCCTTTTGTGTCAATGGCAACACTGATTTCCCCTGCATATCTGATGGCGCTTTTATTCCGGCTATATCCAGTAATGTTGGGGCAAAATCAATGTTGACCACCATATCCTCAATCACTGTTTTGGGTGTAATCACTCCCGGATATTTCATGACAAATGGTGCACGAAGTGACTGCTCATACATAAATCTTTTGTCGTACCAGCCATGTTCACCAAGATAAAATCCCTGATCTGATGAATACATGACAATGGTGTTTTTGTCCAAGCCCTTTTTGGTCAGATAGTCGAGTACTTTCCCGATATTTCTGTCCAGTGATAATATACATGCCAAATAATCATGCATATATCTTTGATATTTCCACAACGCTATTTCTTTTGATGTCATACGGCTGGTATCCAACTTTGCATTCTCAGCATCATAATATTGATTCCAGGCTTGTCTTTGTTCGGGAGTCATTCTTTTTACAAATGGCAGATCCTGAGAGTTTACTTTAGAATCCCAGTCCCACCGAAGGTTTTTAATCTCCATATCCTGATGCGCTGCGGCGTTTCTTCCCTTATAGCCATCAAAAAAGTTATCCGGAACAGCAAAGGGTTTGCCATAAAAAGCATGGAGATCTTTTGTATCCGGTTGCCACTCTCTGTGAGGCGCCTTGTGTCCGATGACCAAGCTGAATGGTTTGGTTTTATCCCTTCCATTATCAAGCCATTCGATAGCTTGCTCCGTTATGATATCCGTTGTATATCCATCTATTCTGACCCTTGATGAATCCATTTGGATAAAATCAGGATTATAATACAACCCTTGTCCCGGGAGGATCTTCCAGTAATCAAAATATTGTGGCAGGTTATTGATATGCCATTTTCCGATCCAGGCTGTCTGATATCCGTGTTGTTGCATGTGCTTAGGATACATATCCTGACCGGTATTTATTTTGGTTTCGTTACGATTGTCGTATTGACCATTGATGTGATTATACTTACCTGTAAGCAATACTGCCCGACTAGGGGCACAGATAGAGTTGGTAACAAATGTATTTTTGAAAATGGCACCTTCTGATGCTATTCTGTCTATATTAGGAGTCTTTATATGCGGACTCCCGTATGCACTAATCGCTTGCAACGCGTGATCGTCCGAAAAAATCATGATGATGTTCGGTCTCTTGTTCTGTGATTGAGCTAATATTGAGCATTGTACCAACAATATTGCTATACCAAAAAATACAATTGTTTTTATACGTTTCATTTTCTCATTTTTTCTTTAAATCGTGTGGCCTCAGATTCTTTTATTGTTTTCAGTAGTGCCTTCATTTCTTTGAGGATATCAGTTCTATGAATTGCCAGATTTTTGGTTTCTCCGGGATCTGATTTTAGATCATAAAGCTGATCTATGGTATCATTTCCAAGCTCAATATTGGTGTATTTATCATATTTATGTGCGTTACTACCTGGCTCAATGTACTTCCATTGGTTTGTTCTGATTGATAGAGATGCAGAGTTGGTAGCTTCTATGACATACTTTCTTCCCTTCGTTTCTTTGCCCGACCAAGTCTTCCACGCATCAAAACTATCAGGTGCGCTATTTTCAGGTATGGATATTTTCAGCAAAGAAGCCAGGCTGGAGATCATATCTATCTGGCTGACCAAAGCATGAGATACTCCTTTTTTTACTTTTCCGGGATATCTGATGATAAAAGGCACTCTGGTACCAGCTTCAAATTTGCTATACTTACCACCACGGAGTCCTCCAGAAGGTGTATGACCACCCAGCTTTTCAACTGCATCATCTTTATATCCGTCGTCGACCACCGGACCATTGTCACTTGTTAAAATGATTATCGTATTATCACGCAAATGGAATTTGTCCAGAGTGGACAAAATCTGTCCTACACACCAATCCATCTGAACTATAGCATCTCCTCGGGGTCCCATATCTGTAGTGCCCACAAATCTCGGATGCGGTACTCTCGGCACGTGAATATCGTTAGTCGCATAATACAGGAAAAAGGGGTTGTTGTGATTATTTTCGATGAATTTCACAGCTTTTGTCGTGATCGAGTCAGCTATATTTTCGTCAACCCATAAAGCTTTATTTCCTCCTTTCATATACCCTATTCTTGATATCCCGTTGATCAAAGCCTGATCATGCCCGTGGCTTGGGTGTACCTTTAACAATTCGGGATTATTTTTTCCGGTAGGAAGTCCTTCAAATGGTGTAGTATAACTGACTTGAATGGGGTCTGTGGGGTCGAGATTTCTGATCTTGTCATTTTCCATAAACACGCATGGTACTCTGTCACCGGTGGCCGCCATGATGTAAGAATAGTCAAACCCAATATCCCTTAGCCCCGGTGTCATCAACCCATTCCAATCCTGCCGGTCTTTTGCTCCTAACCCCAGATGCCATTTGCCTGTAACGGCGGTAGTGTACCCGGCAGATTTAAACATATCTGCAAGCGTATATCTTTCAGGAGTGATGATCATAGGTGCATCTCCGCGAGCTACACCTGTCCCCGGTTTTCTCCACGAATATTCGCCTGTCAAAAGCGCATATCTTGATGGAGTACAGGTAGCCGCAGGACAATGAGCTTGTGTAAATCGTAAGCCCTCGGCGGCAAGTTTGTCAATATTTTTAGTTTGGACCTTTGATGCTCCGTAGCAGGATAAATCACCGTACCCAATGTCGTCTGTATAAATAATGATTACATTAGGCCTATTTTGGCCGGATGCCAAAAGCGGAAAAAAATAAAAAAGGCAAAGGATATATCTGTTCATATGAGCCTAATGGACTGCAATACTAAAAAAAGTCCCGCACTTTTTCAGGATGCAGGACTTAAAATTATATGTTTCAAAAATTATTCCCTTTATTTATCAAACCACATAGGACTATCTATATTAAGTCCTTTTGGTGTGTTGGGATTGGAATTTATTTCTTCACTTCTGTAAAGTAATCTTCTGAACAAACCTGGCACCGGTGCCGCTGCTGGTGTTTTTAAAGCAGGAATTTCCTTGCCAATAGCTCCTGATCTTCTGTTTTGAGTCCAGCCTTCCACAGGACGCATAAATAGGTCAAGATATTGTTGTTCTGCCAATTGTTTGACAAAGTTTGCACTGGTTAATGCTGGCAGATCATTGGCATATTTTGTAGCATCGGCGGCTGCAACACCAAAAGATTTTAAAGACTCTTCCACGCCCTTTCTCATTCTTGCAGTAGCAGCATCCATTCCTCCCGGCGCAAATCCTCTTGCAATCGCCTCGGCTTCAAACAGTAATTGTTCACTGTAAGAAAATGAAACTTCCGGTAAATCAGCTCTCAGCAGATTCATATTGACCAATGCTGATTTAGTATTAAATGTCTCGGTAGAATTTAGAGCAATAAATTCATTTGGCGCAGCATCTACTCCTTTTTGGAAAAAGAACGGGATTCTCGGATCTTTCAACTCTACCAGAAGGTCATAAACGGGCTTGGAGCAATACCAGTCAGACTGCACTCCTCCACGGAATATTGCAGTGAAAGAAAATCTGGGGTTTTGTCTTCCCGGCTGATTAAAGTATTTAAATTGCATGGCATCGTCCACAGAACTGATAAAGTTGTTGACCGCCATCAATTTACCGATTTCCGCACCTTTTGAAGGATCTGCGTCTACCATACTGAACAGTATTCTCAGTTTTAGAGAATTGGCGAATTTTTTCCACCGAGCCAAGTTTCCTCCATAATAAAGGTCACTAGGGGCCTGTATACCTTTGCCGGCATTATCTAAATTGGCGATGGACTCATCAAGCATTTTGATACAACCTTCAAGTACATCTTTCTGAAGGTCAAACTTAGGTAAGTCCACCTTTCCTGTTGCAGCTTCTGAAAACGGTATATCTCCCCACAAAAAGCTGGTTTGTGAATAGACAAAAGCCATAAGAATTTTTATCTGAGCTATGGAATTTTTATTTGGATTTGGGTTTGCCTGTATGTTATCCAAAGCTACATTAAGATTTTTAAGGACATCTGTATAGGTTCGTCCCCAGGCACTTCTTACCCTGGTTTGATCATATTGGGCTTGTTGCAGTCCCCATCTGCCACCTGAAGCCCACATTTGGCTACCCAAGGCAACAGGCCATGTCAATTCAGCTACTCTCAACAATGAAAACTGTGTTGCTGCTCCTGAAAATAATAACGCCGGATCTACCGTCGTAGATCTGTTGGGATCAATATTGATATCACTATCCTGAAAACATGATGGAATGGAAAGTGAAATGATGATTAAAAGAATTAAATTTTTCATGATTCAATAATTTTTAATAGATTGATAAATTGTTGATTTAGAATGATAAACGTAAATTTACTCCAATTGTTCTGCTGCTCGGTACAGAACCTCTTTCAAGGCCTTCGCCTATAAGTCCCGGGCCCAAAACATTACTTTCAGGATCGATATGAGGTACATGAGACTTTAACAAAGCAAGGTTTCTTCCCTCAAGAGCCAAAGACGCTCCTCCAAAAGGTGTCTTTGCCATTAATTTGTCCGGAAGTGTATATGAAAGTCTTATCTCTCTCAACTTGATATATGATGCATCAAAAGTATTATCTTCCGGGCTGGTAGAGTTATCTAAGGTGCCATAGTATTGTTGTACCGAAGCTACAGCTTTCGTATTTTCAGTAAAAGTACCGTCAGCATTTCTGTTTACCCCTTTGTCCACAAACGGTGTTCTGTTGTTTTCTGTTGTCTCCAGTGCCATACCCGAGCCTCTCAAAATACTTACTGTCTGTGAATTGATGACGCCACCCTCTCTGATATCAATAAGGAAACTGAAATTCAGATTTTTAAAGGAGAAAGAGTTGTTGATTCCCATTGTCCAGTCAGGATAAATATTTCCCAAAAGTTTTCTTGGTCCGGGAGTTCTCAACCCTGTTGAAGGATTGATGACTAAATTTCCTTTATCGTCCCTGAGCCATCCTACCCCTTGAATATTGAATGTTTCTCCAGGTCTTGCTGATATAAAGATTCCAAATCCATCACCCGAAGTGATAATAAATTCCTGAAGGTTGTCTGCCAGCTTGTCTACTCTGTTTATATTTCTGTTGAAATTGAACGCTACATCCCACTTAAATCCTGATTTTGTTCTGATAGGCTGAACTGCCAATAACGCTTCAAAACCTCTATTAGAAATTTGACCTACATTAAGTCTTCTCGCAGAATATCCTGTAGTCTGTGGAATAGCAATAGAAATGATCTGGTCATAATTTATAGTCCTGTAATAGGTGAGATCAAGATTGACCCTGCTATCAAAGAAGCTGAATTCTCCTCCCGCTTCCCAGGAGTTTTGTCTTTGAGGTAAAAGATTGGTAGGAGGTAAAACATTCGTAGCACCAAAAGCGGATGCTCCGCCTATCGGATACAGGATGTTGAATGTATAGATATCAGTCGCCTGAGTCAACGGGTTGTAAGTGAATGACAACTGATAAGGATCCTCATCACTACCCACATTGGCGACATTGGCTCTGATTTTTGCATAATTTAATATACCATTCTTCCTTAAATCAGGAAATGCCTCAGTAAGTAAAAATGAAAGACTGGTGGATGGATAAAAATATGAATTGTTTTCAACAGGTAGTGTTGAACTCCAGTCATTTCTTCCCGTAACGTTTAAAAAGAGATAATTTTTATAATTTAAGCTGATATCACCATAAGCACCAAAAATTTCTCTTCTGCTGGTAAAGTTGGAAGGTACATTGGACTGTGCATTGGCAAATGTATATAACTGATCTATGTTCAACCCTTCAGATAATACCCTTGATCTTCTCAGTGTTCTTTGGTTGAACTGGTGTCCAACAATAGCTTTCAGTCCTATGTCATCAGTCAGATCAAATGTAAAAGATCCGATCAAGTCCGTCTGGAGTTCTTTCTCAAACATATCGTTAGTCTCAAACTGTCCGTTTAACCTTCCTCTGGTACCTTTTCTGGTTACAGCCCTTCTGTTTTCTGTAAAGAAGTCTGTTCCTACCCTACCCATGATGTTAAACCATGGTGTGACATCATACCCTAAACTTGTTCCTCCATATACTCTGTCCACGGCATTGGAAAAACGATTGTACTTTAAAACAAAGTATGGATTGTTTTGCACCCCGTTAAGATCGATGGCTCGAGCCACATCTCCCGTAAAACCAGCCGGAAAAGCTTGTGTTGCAGGTGCAAATAAGTTGTCTCTCAATTCCTTGATATCAATGGTAGCCGGAAGGCTTGTCATGATGGTTGGTATAATATTGGTTGTGTTTGAACCCTGAGCCGGACGACCATCACTGGTAGTTCTGACATAATTCAACCAAATTCTGGATGTAAGTTTGTCAGTCACTTTTGTACCCCCGTTAAATGACAATGTATTTCTTCCCATTTTGGATTCAGGAATGATACCTGTCTGGGCAAGATTGGTAAAACTAACTCTATAGTCCGTCTTTTCATTAGCCCCGTCAAAAGAAATGGAATTGATATAAGTGCTTCCTCTAACATAAAAGTCTTTCCAGTTGTCAGGATGACTCTTGAGTATGGCCTTCTCTCCTTTATAATCGGTAACCTCGCTGGTCATACTACTGATTTTAGGACCCCATCCATTGGCCAATTGCGGATTATAAACACCTAAATTGCCTTGAGCATACTCACTTTGTATTTCAGGCAATCTGAAGACGTTATCTGTACGAAATGAAGAGTTAAGTGTGATATTTGTTTTTCGTTCTGCATTTGCTTTTCCTCTTTTTGTGGTAAGAACGATAACGCCATTTCTGGCTCTTGATCCGTATAAGGCTGATGCTGCAGCGCCTTTTAGTACAGACATACTTTCGATATCATCCGGATTGATGTCTCCGGCTCTGTTACCTACATCAAAACCTCCTGTGACGATATCCGTCTCCGAGTTATTGAAAGAAGAATTGGAAATAGGAACACCATCGATTACAAATAATGGTTCGCTGGAAGATGATATCGAGTTGGCTCCTCTGATCATTACTCTTGAAGACCCACCGACAGTTCCGGATTGCTGTGAAATCCTTACGCCGGCTATCTTTCCTGCCATGGAGTTGACAATGTTGGTTTCTCTCGCTTTGAGAAACTCATCTCCCTTTAAAGTGGCAACAGAATAGCCGAGTTCTTTCTTTTCACGGGCAATAGCATTAGCCGTTACGACTATCTCACTGAGACTTATCTGATCCTCGTTCATAATTACATCCAGTCTGTTTCCTGACCCGATAGGTATTTCAGTACTTATATATCCTATTGAACTAAATACCAGCGATTTTGCCGTTTCCGGTACATTTACTGAATAATTCCCATCTATGTCCGTAACAGTACCCACATTTGTACCCTTCACCAATACGGTAACTCCGATTAGTGGTTCAGTGGCAGAAGATACTACCGTACCCGTAATCGTCCGATTCTGTGCCCAAATAAATAAAGGTAATACGCCAAAAATTAGTAAAGTAAAAAATCTCCTCATGCTTTCTTGTTTTTTATTAAGATTATTAAATTAATTGATGATTTCAATTTTGATGATTTTTACAGGGTTGACCAGTCTTTGATTCAATCCTAATGCAGGATACAATGTAGTTTTTCTTTGCTGAATTTTTCTGACCACTTTCATACCTTTGGTAACTTTGCCAAAAGCAGCAAATCCCTGTCCGTCGGGATTTCGATTACCCCCAAAATCAAGAGAGGGCTGTGCATTGATACAGATAAAAAATTCTGAGGACGCACTATTGGGTCCTGTTCTGCCCATTGATATTGTACCGTGCTCATGTTTTAAACCTGTGACCGAAGTGCGTTCCAACTCTATTGGTGCTCTCCTTTTTAATGAATCTGCGTCAATACCCCCTTGTATGACCTCGATATGTGGTTGATCTTTCCTTTGATTGTTCGGTCTTACTGCCCGATAAAACGAG
The DNA here is from genome assembly GCA_016713025.1 of Saprospiraceae bacterium. Taxonomy (NCBI): domain Bacteria; kingdom Pseudomonadati; phylum Bacteroidota; class Saprospiria; order Saprospirales; family Saprospiraceae; species Saprospiraceae bacterium. Next base: position 598,131 of record JADJPZ010000002.1, read on the forward strand.
CCACCATTATAAACTCCATCTTTTACATACTGAAGAAAATTTGTGGTGGTCACCGGAGCTTTATCTCCATACAATTCAACTTCTATATTTCCCGCAGAAGTATATATCATCACTTTTTGAGCTTGTGGTAGTACCAATGTAAATAAGATACATACTGATACGATTAAACATTTTATTTTTCGCATTTCCATAAAGTTTGCTATTTGTCTTATTTTCAGAATATTAATAATAAAATTGAACTCAAAGTAAATTATTTAAACACTTTGTCTAGCAAATATATTCTTTCATTTCAACAGTGGTACCATTTTAGAGATTTTTTATACCAGTCTTAAAACTTTCTAATTTTTTAGGTGCTTTTTAAATATTATTTCAAAGTCTGCTGGTTTAATGTTTTTGTCCAAAATAGTGCCGTCGGGATGAATCAAAAAAGTCTGAGGTACCGACTTTACTCCATACATATCTGATATATCATCCCAACCCGCACAGTTGCATCCACTTGGCCAGGGTAGCTCATCTTTTATTAAAGCTTTTTTCCATGACTCACATTTTACATCAAAAGAAACTCCCATAAATTCAAGATTACTGTTTTTATACTTGTCATACATTATTTTCCACTGAGGATTTGCTTCCCTGCAAGGTTTACACCACGATGTCCAGAAATCCAATAATACATATTTGCCTTTAAGGTCATAAAGTCTGATTTCTTTTCCCGCAGAATCCAATACTGCAAAGTCAGGTGCTTTTTTCCCGATTGCTGTAGATATTATTGCCTTTGATACTTTTTTGATATGTGGAATATACACCGATTCCAGGGCATCACCGGATAATTTGGAGATCAGTTGCTCCAGTGTGTCTCCTTCAAAGGTATTATTCATCATCACATAGTATGTAGTAAATGCACCAAAAATGGTATTCGGATACTTTTCTATCAGTTTGACTCCTTCTGCCTTATTAAAAGCAAACATGTGTTTTTTTAGTAAGTCATTATTGATACCTGCCTTTACATCAGCTTTATTGGATCTGTGATCTGGTATATTCACATGTATTTTGCCAGGTTCAATAAAAAATGGTATTCTGACCGAATCATGAATGACCAGCGAATGTAATCCCCAGGCCGACAAAGTATCAGTAAAAGAAAACCGTCCGTCAACAATCTTTTTTTTAGCGACAAAAGCTCTTTCATTTGTTACCAGATCAAGCTTTTCCAATACCACTTCTCCGGATTTCAAATTTTCAGTAATACCTTCTACATGGTATTTTTTAGCTGATTCTTTTTTTACTCCACAACCAAATTGGACTATTAGGATGCTGATGATTAAAAATCTTTTTGCCATGATTTTCAGAATTAATGTGATTTTGAGTATGTTTATGGTCAATTTAATGCAAAAACAAATTTATATTGAATATTTCGGATTTTTATAAAAATTTTATTGAAACAAAAACATTAATTTTAATATTGACCTTTGGTTTTCTGCTCCGATGCCTGGGACTTTTTTATCCATATTTGTATGAATGGGATGAAAGATATCACGCGTTGGTTGCTAAACATCTTGCTGAAAACCCTCTGCTACCGCTTTTGTACAAAACAGTTCCGTTACCTTATCACATCGAACATTGGGCATCCAATCATATATGGCTTCACAAGCCGCCAATGGCCCTTTGGATTATGGCTTTGAGTATAAAATCTTTTGGTGCAAATGAAATTGCTGTGAAGCTACCATCAATAATTCTTTCTACAATATCCATTTATCTGACATTCAGGATCGCACTCTTTTTCAGTGAAAAAAAAATTGCTCTTTTAGCAGCTTTTTTTCAATCGATCAATGGATTATTGCTGGAACTTACTTTTGGCGCTCAGGCAACAGATCATGTTGACACTATTTTCCTGTTTTTTGTAGAGCTATGTGTTTTTATCATCATTATTTACATCAAAAAATCGCATATATGGTATTTATTGCTTTTAGGTGTGGCATTAGGTATGGCTATATTGACTAAATGGCTGACTGCATTGATAGTCTTGCCATTGTTCATTACACTTTTATTTCCAATCCAAGGCTTTAGGAAAGTAATCATTGATACTTTCATGATATTACTTATAGCAGCTATCATTGTGATGCCCTGGCAATGGTATATTTTTAGTTATTTTCCAGCTGAAGCAAGATGGGAGAGTGATTATAACTGGAGGCATATCACAGAAGTACTGGAAGGACATGACGGGGCTTGGTGGTGGCATATCTTGTATGCTTCAAAATACTGGAATGAGTTGATAGTTATTTCTTTTATCTGGTTTTTGTTCAGTATAAAAACCAAACCACTTAGGTCTAAAACGCTGACTTTGGCTCTTTGGGTACTTATACCATATATTATATTTTCTTTAGTTGCTACCAAGATGGTGGCATATCCACTTATCACAGCTCCGGCGATCTTTATTATACTTGCAATGTTTTGGTATCATCTGAAGGCAAATCCTATTCATATTAAAAGTTTAAATACTTTCATATTAATTTTAATTATTTCCCTTTCATTAAGACGAAGTTTTGAGAGAGTCCAGTTAGCTTTAGACATTGATGCTGTCAAAAAGAAATCAACATGGGTGAAAGAAATCAAAAATGTAATTGAAGACAAAAATGCTATAATTTTTAATACTGAATCATACATTGAAATTATGTTTTATCATGATTATCTGGCTTACCCATACACTCCTGAATCTAAAGTATTGCAGCACCTGATCGAACAAGGATACAGTGTTTACATAAATCAAGAAGGGAACCTTTCAAAATTCAAAAACTAAAAAAGATTTTACCTGCTAAATATCCATTATTTCTGACAGAATTATAATTTGTGCACTTTTTCAGGATAGTAATATTTAGTGTCAATAATTCCTGAAGTCAACTTATAATTTTTAAATCATTAAAATGCTGAAATTAAAAATCCTTTGGGCACTTTTGTCTGCAATTATTTTGAGTTTTTGCCCGCAATCACTCTTTGCCCAAAACAGTGATGCCCCAAAATTATTGAGCAACACTTACTTCCTTCAGAATTGTTTTGTGGTTAAACAACCGGGAACAATTCTCTCTAATCAACATGTATTGATTAAAGATGGGATTGTAGCGGACATAGGCCCTGCTATAAAACCACCGTTTGATGCCCAGATCATCAAAGCAGATTCTTTTTATGTGTATGCGGGATTTATCGATGCATATTCCAATGTTGGCGTAGCCAGACTCGAAACCGGAAATGCAAGACCGGAAGGTAGAGGAGAAAGACCCAGAGTTCAGGACCCAGGTAATCCACCCAATGATGTCGCCGGTATCACTCCCCAGATTCAGGCTTCGGATGTATTTAAATCTTCAGATAAGTCTGTGAGCGATATGAGGGCTGCAGGTTTTGTCATATCACATGTGGCTCCCAGAGGTCTTCTATTACCTGGTCAAAGCGGGATTTATCTTTTGGGAGATGGCAGCAATGATAAAATGTTGCTGAAGTCACCGGTTGCCCAGACTTTTCAGCTTGAGGTCAATCGTGGTGTATATCCTTCCACATCCATTGCGGCTATCGCAAAATTCCGGGATCTATACAAAAATGCCGCTATCGCAGGCGCCCATGAAGAAAAATTTAAAAGTATGCCTTCGGGTGGTCTCACCAGACCAAATTATGCAAAGGAATTGACCTCGCTTTATCCTGTGACTGTTAAAAAAATGCCCCTTCATTTTATCGCTCCCCGTACGAAAGACGTACACAAGGCTCTTTCTCTGAAAGATGAACTGGGATTTGATTTGGTCCTGACGGAGGTCAAACAAGGTTGGCATTATATAGACAGAATAAAAAAATCCAATGTTCAGGTGCTTCTATCGCTTGAACTTCCTGAGGAAGAAAAAGCTGAAAGCAAAAAAGACACAGCCGCTGCCAAAGAAGTAAAAAAAGAAATCAAAAAAGAGCAAAACCCGGAAAAAGATCAGTTTGATAAAAAGAAGCTGGAATCTATTAAAGAGTATCTCTCGCAAGGCTCCGTTTTTGAAAAGAATGGAATTAAGTTTAGTTTCTCTTTTCTGAATGCAAAACCATCAGAAATCAAAAAGAGCCTTAGGCGTCTGATTGAAAATGGTCTGTCTGAAAATTACGCTCTCGCTGCCCTGACGACCCACCCTGCACAGATGCTCGGAATTTCAAACCTTTCTGGTACCGTTGAGAAAGGAAAAATCGCAAACTTAGTTGTATCTGATAAACCATATTTTCAAGAAAAATCAGTAATCAAATATGTCTTTGTAGATGGTAAAAAGTATGATTATTCTGAAAAACCTAAAAAACAAGAGTCAAAATCTTCTGAATCCTCAAAAATTGCAGGCCTTTGGTCCTATACGGTTGAAGTACCCGGCTCTGTACAGAAAGGTAAAATCAAAATATCAAAAAATCAGGATGAATACAAAATCACTGTCACCGATGATTCTTCTCCTGACAAAAATGATCCAGCGTCTGATGTAAATGTAGACGGAACCAAGGTGTCCTTCAACATTATGACAAACCTGGGTCAGCCTGTAAAAGTAGATTTCGCCCTTGAATTCGAAGATAAATCCTACAAAGGTTCTGTCTCTGTTGGCCAATTCGGCTCTTTTCCTATAAAAGGCGACCTCGAAAGTGATCCAAAACTTTAATATTTAATCAAAAAAAAACAACCATGACAAAATATATAGTTATCATGATGTGCTTCCTGTCATTATTAACACAGGCACAAAATGTATTAATTAAAAACGGAACGGTGTTGACCGTGACTCAGGGTACAAAAGAAAATACCGACATCCTGATCACCAATGGAAAAATCGCCCGAATAGATAAAAATATCATAGCACCGACAGGTGTTCAGGTGGTAGATGCAACCGGGCTTTATGTAATGCCTGGTATCATCGACTGTCATTCGCATATTGCACTTGATGTAGTCAATGAGGCTACAAATCCCGTCACAGCCGAAGTCAATGTCGGTGATGCGCTCGATCCTTTGGATGTATCTATTTACAGAGCTCTTGCGGGTGGTGTTACTGTTTCACATGCTATGCATGGCTCTGCCAATGCCATAGGTGGGCAATGCGAAACAATAAAACACCGATATGGTACGGTCAATCCCGACGACCTCCGCATGGATGGTGCTCCCCGCACGATAAAATTTGCTTTGGGCGAAAATCCTATTCGGGTACATGGTGAAGGTAACAGAATTATGCCCAATACGCGTATGGGTGTGGAACAAGTATTCAGAAATGCTTTTTCTGAAGCTCAGATATATATGAAAGAATGGGACGAATACAAAAAAGGAATAAGGAAAACGTCCCCGTCTTACAACCTTAGAAACGAAACAGTGGCTGACATTTTACGGGGAAATATCCTGATTCATTGCCACTCTTACCGGGCAGATGAGATTTTGATGCTCATGCGTGTACTCAAAGACTTTGGTGTCAATAAGATCTGTTTTCAGCATGTCAATGAAGGATTTAAAGTAGCTCCTGAATTGGCAGCATTTGGTGCAACAGCTTCTGTATTTGCTGATTGGTGGGCCTACAAATTTGAGGTATATTATTCTACAGCGTATAATGCGGCTATTCTTGCAAAAAATGGCGTGGTCACATCTATTAACTCTGATTCAGAATAACTGATAAGACACCTCTATCACGAAGCCGCAAAAACACAAAAATACGGCCATCTTACCGATGATCAGGCTTTGGCCATGATCACCATCAATCCCGCAATACAGCTTGGTATCGACAAAAGAACAGGATCTCTGGAAGTAGGAAAAGATGCCGATATAGCTATTTTCAAAGGTCACCCTTTGTCCGTTTACGCAATTCCTCAGATGACTGTTGTTGATGGTCAGGTCAGATTTGATATCACTAAAGATCCTGATGATGTTCGGGTAGATATCAATCCATCAGAAAAATACTCATCATTTTATGAAAACGATATCAACTCAGAGGACAAAAGCTGCCTCAGAGGTATTTCTGAAATTCTGCTCTCTGACAGCTATGCCAGATATATGCGATTTAAATATTCTCAAAATCACTCCCATTAATCTCCATAATCATTACAAAATGTATAAATTTAATATCATCCCAACGGTTTTAATATTAATTTGCTTTAATTTAACGGTTTATGCTCAGCAGGTAAAAAAAGCGGAGTCAGGTGTGTTTTTGCTCAAAAACGGTACAATACATACTGTCACTTCCGGGACTTTCATCGGAGATATACTCCTGAAAGATGGCATGATATCGGATATTGGTAAAGATCTTTCTGTATCGCCAAATTATAAAGTGGTGGATTGTACAGGTAAACACATTTATCCCGGGATGATAGACGGCGGCAGCAGGGTTGGTCTTTCAGAAGTTTCATCAGTATCTGTCACTAATGACTACAGCGAACTGGGAGATTTTATCCCACACATGAAGGCATTGACAGCTGTCAATCCCAATGCGGTGGCTATACCCGTCACCCGTGTAAATGGCGTTACTACCGTATTTGCCAAACCATCAGGTGGTACATTTCCGGGCACAGGAGCTTTGATCGACTTGTTCGGTTACAGCCCTGAACAAATGACGACAGGTGCTGAGCATGTGGTCATGAATTTTCCATCTACAGGAAGAAGGGGCCGATGGGATAGAAGAACAGATGAGGACATTAAAAAAGACGCGGAAAAAGCCATGAAAAATATCAATGATGTTTGGGAAAGTGTTGCTCAATATCATAAAATGGATTCACTGGCAAAAGTAGAAAATCAAAAATGGCTCAACAACAATCCACAAATGGACGCCCTAATGCCCATATACAGGGGAAATGCCCCGCTTTTTATCGAAGTCAATTCAATGGGTGATATTGAAGGAGCCTTGACATGGATATCAGAAAAAAAGATTAAAGCTGTATTGACCGGTGTATCAGAAGGATGGAGAGTGGCGGATAAAATTGCCAAAGCCAAAATTCCGGTTATAACAGGTCCCGTTCTTGCTGTTCCCGGTCGTGATAATGACAGGTATGACGCTTCTTATGCGAATGCAGGTAAAATGGCAAAAGCAGGAGTTAAAGTCGCTATTCGTACAGATGGCGCAGAAAACACCAGAAATTTGCCATTCAACGCAGGTTTTGCCGCAGCTTATGGTATGGGAGTGGAAGAGGCTCTCAAAGCGGTAACCATTCATCCTGCAGAAATTTTTGGTGTGACAGCGAAGTACGGTAGTCTGGAAAAAAACAAGGTGGCTAATCTATTTGTATCTACAGGTGATCCATTTGAGACAAAATCACAAATCGACCACTTGTTTATAAAAGGCTGGAAAATACCTTTGGAAAGCAGACATACGCTGTTTTATGATGAGTTTCTGGAGAGGACGCCCGGGGTGAAATGATTCCTCAAAATGCGAGCTAACCCATATGTGTATACCAAATTGCACTTTTTCAGTGTTCTTTTTAATATACGGTAAAAACGTGGTTGAATTGGGCAGGTCGTCTCAAGCGTAGCTTGACAGGCTCTTAAGGGAATGAGGGTAGCGAGGAAGAAATTTGAATTTGTGCAGTTTGTTATACACACAGCTAAAACTTATTTTCAATAGTGGTAATCAAATGTAACAATAAATATTTTTTTACCGAAATTTACAACTTAACAAAGGGTATAGTCTGATTTTCCAATTTCACATAATAAAATCCTGAGGGTAAACCACTTACATCTATTTGATCTGATTGTGGCACAATGTGCATCATCACTTGTCCTGATGTGTTGATCAAGCTGATATGCTCTCCTTTTAATCCTTCCAGCATGATGTATTCTGTTACAATGTTTGGTGTGATCTGTTTTTTATTCCTATTTAGGGTCTTAACTTCTGAATAGTTGCTACCCGAAGCCAGTCTGTAATAAATAATACCTATCCAATTTTCCACAATCTGTATAGATGTCGATTTGGGGTTTTTGATGGTTTGAACATCCACAAAGTTGGTGCCATCTTTACTCTTTTGAATCCTGATATCTGACCCTTCAAAACCTGGCTGTAGGCAAAAGTGGATTTTGACTGTATTCCATTTCAATTCTTGTACATCAAAACAGCCGACATCCCTGATTGCCAACGGGATGCTGTAAGCTGGTGAATGAGGATATGTACTCGCTACTCGCCAGGCTATTTTCTGTAACCTGGATCTTACTGTAGCATCCGTGATAGTCATATCATTGGTATAAGGACCGGCTTTTACTGCCGGCAATCCATCCGGGCTCATCCTGTAGATGCAGGCATACAATATATAAGCCATAAATGCATTGCCTGTATGATTGAGATGAATATCATCACTGAATAGTTGTGACATCGATGTGAGTGAGCCTATCGGGCCCAGCTGAAGTGTATCGTACAACGCAGCCAATGCCAAACCACAAGGTATGATCTTCATTTGTTGCGATGTACTATTTTGAATCCCGTTCACCCTGTTTTCCCAATGAGTGATATAGGTATTAAAAGTATTACGCCAATTAGCATAATTACTCCCTGCCACATACTCCCATGTTTGCATCATCGATGAAGTAATGGGGTTTTTGTGAGTTAATGCGAGATTATGAAATAGTTTGCCATATTTGATGGTGGTGTCGGCCGGATTGTGCAAAAGTGGAACACTCTCTGTGATGATAACATGATCAAATTTAAGTGCTGCTGATGGTGACAGCGCAGACATAAAATTGGTACCATGATCTACATCCATACCGAGTGATGGTGTCCAGATAGGGTTGTAATTCCAGTGTGTAGGATCTGACCATTGGGTTTTTAAGGAAGCTCCATTGTTGATGTGGTTACGGTATTGGGTTGAGTGGCCGGCAGCTGTCCTCAGCTCTTTGACCATAAAAGGTATATTGAGGTTGATGAGGCTGTGACCAACATAGTAGGGGTTTTGGCCCGAAACGTATATATGCAGGCATATCAGGCAAGTTAGCAAATTAATTATTTTCATTTATTGACCTTTTATTTGTAAAGTATCCCAAAATATAAACCAATACAACTAAAACAGACAGTAAAAATGGTGGAGAAGCAGTTGTATTAAATTTTACCAGGGCAGTAGCATATACTGCACCCAATGAGGTAATCAATCCTGCCAATAAAATAGGCACGGGTAGCCAACATAATTTCTGTTTGTAAAATCTATACTGCAATACGATGACCAGCACTCCAGAGCATAATAATCCTCCAGCGGTAGCCCTCATGAAGCCCAACAATATGGTCTGCAAATTTGAGTCTAACTCGGTCCAATCCATTTGAATGGCCTCACGATGATAGGGTAAAAATTCCGTACTAAATAAGTATTTTAATCCAAAAACAATGGAAATAATGCCCAAGATGAAATGGATAATAAGTGATATTTTAGATGTGTTCATTTGTTTAATATTTACTCTTGAAATAAAATAATGTAAATCTAGAAAAATGTCCCTGCTTTTTCCTCCGCCAATTGACCTACAAGTATCTCAATAAATCAAAACAACTCGTTTCAGTAAAAAATAATTTGACGAGACGAGTTGTTTTGAATATACCAATGTAATTACTATTTATTTATTCTCTGCATAACTATAAACCAATTTTTTTAATTGTTCAAGTTCTGATTTCAAATTTGCCAATTCTTTATTTTGATTTTCTATCATGCTTTGTTGTTCTTGAATAGCTTTGGTCAGTACTGGTAGTAATTCGGTATATTTCATGCCATAATGATCGTTTTCAGAAGTTGGTTTGCTTACCACTTCTGGCAAAACTTTTTCCATTTCTTGTGCTATAAATCCAAGGTGTGTGTCAGGGTCGCCATTTTTCCAGGTATAAGAAACAGGTCTCATCTTCATTACTAAATCCAATGAGTTATTTATATCAGCTATATCCTTTTTTAATCGCATGTCTGAAGAGGAATTAATAGGATTTACAGAAAATAGAGTCCTCCATCTATTTGTGGCATTGCCAAGATCGATTTTATTACTTCCAAGGGGATAAAAGCTTGTTTGAGGAAGTCCACTGGCTTGGTTTCCTGCAAATCCTATTTGATATAAATCTGTTGTCAGGCTTGGTGCAGTAAATAACATGGTATTAAAACCATTCGTAATTGTAGCGTCTAATGGGTTTGTCCCACTAATTCTTAACTCTCCTTTAAGGTAGGTGGAACCATTGACTTGAAGCTTATGAGTTGGATTAGCGTCATTAATCCCAACATTGCCATTACCTAGGATAGTCATCCTATCAGCAGCTCCCTGGTTGTTTTGAAAATAGAAATTTAATCTTGAATTATTTGCACCAGATGCTCCATCATAACTACGTCCTGCGATGTGCCATTGACCGCCATTAATATTATTTTGAAAACTTAAGCGAGAATAATCGTCCTCTGTCTCTACCAGTGCCAGAGTTGGTTTTGTTGTAGTAGAATTAACTTCAAATTTTGCATTGCCTGCTACAAGAAGTTTGTCGCTTGTACTGATATTTCCTATACCTACATTACCAGAAGTATTTGCAATGATATGCCCACTACTTATTGTCCATGCCTTTTGTTCCCAGGTTGCAGTACCATCAGCACTAGAGGTTAATACCTTTCCTAAAGCAGGATTTCCCCCTCGGATACGAATTTGTCCATCAATATCTAATTTTTGAGTTGGAGTACTACTGCCGATCATTACTTTTTGATCCGGTGCGCTCATTAAATTTAATTTGGAGTTACTTATACTAGAACCAATTTCTCCAAAACCTTTAATACCAATATAGCTTAAGGCATCTTCACCGTCAATAATCAAATCTCCTGTTATCCTTGTATTTCCTCTTACATCGAGTTTATACAGAGTAGATGGACTACTCGTACCTATTGAGACAGTTCCGCTATTGTTATTGTATATATTTGTTCCAGAGGTTGTCCACTGACTAAGATTTGAAGGCGGTAATGTCCATGTACCATCACCTCTTAGAAAAGTAGTATTGCTGCCTCCGGAAGGGAGTTTATCAATAGTTATGGCGTTATTTGCTATTTTATCAGTTGTGACTGAAGAACTTGCTAATTTTGATGTATTTACTGCATTGTCTGCCAGTTTAGATGTTGTCACCGCATTATCAGCTATTTTTGCACCGGAGATGGCATTATTTGCCACGAGGGGATTGGGATATGTTCCAGTCAGATCGCCTCCTGCCATCGTAGATGTAGTGACATCATCAGATGCGTTTGTATCACCTGTGTTGATGATCTGATTAGAAGCATTAATATTGATACCTGTACCAGAAGTATAAGTCGTTCCGCCACCACCAGATGAAGGTAAAGTGACACTTCCACCTCCATTGGATAAAGAAAGCGTACTTCCTGTGAGTGACAATGTCTGAATTTCATTTGTCACTGAATTGTCAACCGGTATTTGCCATGTTCCATTCCCATTAGCATCAGAAGTCAATACTTTACCTACTCCTGGCGCACCACCTCTCATTCTCAATGACCCTGTCATATCCAGGTTTCCTTCTATTTCAGTACCACCAAGTGACCATAATTTAACCTTTCTGTCGCTACCATCCGGATTTATACCTCCTCCCACAATGTTTAAAGTGTGGTCCTGTCCATCGAAACCTCCATATTGAATCTTACCAGAGCCCGATGCTTTTTGGCTATTGTCATATGCAAAGCTTATGCCTGAAGGAATACCATTACCTTTTATTCCAAGCAGATTTCTTACAACTACTTTTCCATTCAGAAGGAGGCTATCTGCTGCAAAATCACCGTATATAAGGGCACGTGTTGAGTCTGCATTGCTATTTTCGATATACAATTTGTTTGATGACTTGCTATTTCTTCCTGCAAAGGTTCCGATAGCGACATTTCCCACACCGTGTGTATTGTCCCACAATGCATCATATCCTATAGCCACATTGTTATCTCCGCTATATTTATTATACATAGCACCATAACCTATGGCGACATTATTTGCTCCCATCGTATCATTTGTCAATGTAAATGCTCCTAAAGTAACATTTGAGTGATTGTTTTTATTAAATTCTAATGATTTAAAGCCAATTGCGGTATTATTAGCTCCACCTATATTGTTTTTTAATGCATCTGCTCCAATTGCTATATTGCTGTGCATATTATTTGCTCTTAAAGCTTCATAACCTACGGCAACGTTATTGGCACCATTTGCTTTATTGAACATAGCGCCAAATCCTATAGCCACATTATTGGTTCCGGAAGTATCATTTGTCAAACTAAATGCGCCAACAGCAATATTGTTATGGTTTCTGTTTTTATTAAGTGCTAGGTGCCCAATTCCTACATTATTAGAATTAGTAGTAGTTTTTTCTAATGCACCATTTCCTATTCCTATATTCCCGGTGCTCAAATTGGTATTATTTTCTAAAGCTTTGGTGCCGAATGCTATACTGTTCCCTTTTAGTGCACCAATTATTTCATTGTTTCGTTTCAATATCAGATCTCGATCATCCGTTGTACCAATAAAATTAGTTTCACTATTTGTACCTGCATTACCGGACAATGACCATGCATTGGCAGCGGTACCTGATCCCGGTGTCTGCCATGATGCATTACCGTTGGCATCAGAGGTAAGCACCTTACCGGCTCCGGGCGAACCTCCTCTTATTCTTAAAGTGTTAATGACGTCAAGCGGGCCAACTATTTCCGTTCCTCTGTTAGAAAAAATTCTTAAATAACGATCGCTACCATCATCGGCTGTACCGCCACCTACGATATTTAAATCGTGATTACCACCTCCGAAACCACCATATTGGATTTTTCCATTGTCAACTTGCTTAGCAGTATTTCCGCTACCTATCTCTAACCCGGTGAGATTTCCTGTGCCCGTGATACCAACCAAACCATTGGCTTTTACTTCAATTCTTGTCGAGTTGTTTGTCTTCAGATTCAGAGCCTGGTTGTCTGTGGTGCCGATAAAATTTGTATTGGGATTGGTGCCAGAGTTACCTGTCAAAGACCATCCGTTGGAGCCATCACTGGGATCTCCTTTGTCTCCTTTTGGACCCACATCACCACGATCTCCTTTATCTCCCTTTGGTCCGGCAGCACCTGCTGGACCAGTTGGTCCAGCTACACCAGCAGCACCTTCTGTACCTTGTGGTCCCTGTGGACCTCTGATTTGCCCTACATTGGTCCAGGTGGTACCTGTCCAAACGTGACCATTGCCATTATCTTGTGTGATGTACATATCGCCTACGGCACCTGTGTACGCAGACGGTAGTGCAGAGGCACTTGCAAGAGAACCTACTATTTTTACACCACTGCCCGCATCACCTTTATCACCTTTTGGACCGGCAGCGCCAGCAGGGCCTGCGACTCCCTGAGGTCCCTGATCTCCACGATCGCCTTTTGGTCCCGCAGCACCTGCTGGGCCAGTTGGTCCAGCTAGACCAGCAACACCTTCTATACCTTGTGGCCCCTGTGGACCTCTGATTTGCCCTACATTGGTCCAGGTGGTACCTGTCCAAACGTGACCATTGCCATTATCTTGTGTGATGTACATATCGCCTACGGCACCTGTGTACGCAGACGGTAGTGCAGAGGCACTTGCAAGAGAACCTACTATTTTTACACCACTGCCCGCATCACCTTTATCACCTTTTGGACCGGCAGCGCCAGCAGGGCCTGCGACTCCCTGAGGTCCCTGATCTCCACGATCTCCTTTATCTCCCTTTGGTCCGGCAGCACCTGCTGGCCCAGTTGGTCCAGCTTCACCTTCTATACCCTGTGGACCTCTGATTTGCCCAATATTTGTCCAGGCAGCACCTGTCCAAACGTGACCATTGCCATTATCTTGTGTGATGTACATATCGCCTACGGCACCTGTATATGCTGACGGTAGCGCAGTGGCGCTTGCAAGAGAACCTACAATTTTTACACCACTGCCCGCATCACCTTTATCGCCTTTTGGGCCGGTGGGTCCTGCAGGACCAGTTACTCCTTGGATACCTTGATCACCTTTTGGGCCTTGTGCACCGGCAGATCCTCCGCTTATCGGGCTTATACCTATTTGTTGGTAGGTACCTCCGGAGGTATTTGAACATTCTACCAACAGATACCTTTGATTTGACCAATTAATATTTGCAAATACTCCACTGAGTGGTGTTCCTTTACCTACGGTGGTGCTCAACCAACCATATTGATCTGTCACGGGGCTCTGAGACTCCCTATACAATACGCCACTTGTTTCTGTCTCCAATATGGTAAATCGAAGATAGACCGTTGTATTTTTTTGTATATCTCCACTACTATTTCTAACCACCGTCTGGTAATTGAGGTTCTGAGATTTCACCATTAGCGAAATCAAAATAATTATGGTCGCCAGTATTAACTTTTTCATTTTTATTGTTTTATAAATTTTTGATAAAATTGTTTGTTGTCTTTGGTTTTTGCTTTTAGGATGTAGTATCCTGTTTTCAGTTCACTTACATCCACAGTGCTTAGGCTATGCGGTGAGATTTCTGTTTTAAATAGTTTTTGCCCCAGTTGATTCCATATACTTACCTCTGCGCTTTCTTCATGTTCCCACTCTATGTTCAATCCATAGAGGACAGGATTGGGATATATTACAAAGCCGGTCGTGTATGTATCTTCTGCTGATACTGTTTTTTGTATGTCATTTGTCAATACTGATGTAAAGTACCATAGTCCATTGTTACCATAGATTGGTATATTGGTACCTACCAGAGATTGATGATTTCTTCCACCACACTCTCCGGAAAAATAACTGACAGCATACACTTTCAGTGTAGGGCACTGACTTATGACCAACTGATTTCGTGCCAACAAAATCAATATGATTAGCAGTAGTAAAAAGTATTTTCTTTTCATTTTATAAGTATTTTGTGTTAAAAAAGTTTCCCGCACAAAATTATAATGAAAAAAATCAAAAAACTAAAGCCTCATATCACATGATCATGTGAAAATTTAGATTTTTTTGACAATAATTTGAAGAATTTGCAAAATATTTGAACTATTGACCATAAACTTCTTAGATATTATTGATAAAATATCTGTTATATACGATAGTAAACATGTCAGTGACCTTGGTAAGTGTATTTGGATCAAATCAAATGATAGAAAATGATTTTTATTTTATCAATGTGATACTTCCTGTAAGTGTTTTTACCATACCATCAATCAAGTTTAGTATTAGTATATATGTAAACACCTGATTTTGCAGTTTTACAGATTCATTTTCCGGATTCCAGCAAACTTCTGTCCCCGTAGATGAATAAATATTATTTCCCCATCTATCATAAATTGTAAGATGTTGTTCCTTGATACAATCTTTGGCGAGACTGCACCAATGATCATTTCTACTGTCTCCATTTGGAGAAAAAATATTGGGTAAGGTCACGTCACATGGATCGTTGACTTCTACTGTTATACATTTTTCTGCACGACAACCAAAACCATTAAATCCAGCAACACAGATTTCAGTAGTATTTTGCAGTTTAGCTACAGGATTTGGACAGTCTGTACATGAAAGTATGGCTGCAGGAGACCAAAAATACCTATCTGCACCTGTAGCGGTAAGATTTAGCATCTGGTCAGGACTTATATTCGTAACGGAAGTCAATATGTTGATTTGTGGTGTTTTATTGACTATAATATTGTATCTTGCAGAATCACTACACCCATTGTGTGTAAGTCGCAAAGAATAGACAGTATTTTGGGTTGGATTTACAGTAATTTGTCCCGTTGTACCCCCTGTACTCCATAAATAACTGCCTGTACCGACAGCGGTCAGCGTTGTATTTTCATTTTGACATATTGTATCCCTACCAGTAATTCTTGCAGATGGTCTGGGTATGACACTGATCATAGTATCTCGTCTGAGGCTACATCCGCTATTATCTGTTACAGTTAGAGTATAAGTACCCGCCACCTGCGCTGCCGCCGGTATTTTTATTGATCTTTGGTTTGAGGTATATCCTGCAGGGCCAGACCATATTACTGTACTTCCTCCTGTTACCGAGAGTCGTATAGTATCTCCGTCGCAGACCGGACTATTTGATGTGATTGCAGCATTTAGTTGTCCTGACACGTTCACATTGACAGAATCTGTTTTCAGACAGCCATTGGATCCTGTCACGGTAACTTTATAAATTCCTGTATTGGTACTTAAAACATTGTTGATCACAGGATTTTGTAGTGATGATGAAAAACCAGATGGGCCAGACCATTGGTATGATACACCTCCTGATGATGAAAGAGTGAGAGTTCCTCCAAGACATAGTGGGCTATTCGATCCCGGCAATACAATTGGAGCATTCAAAACATTAATTTGGATAGAATCTGTAGCCCTGCAACCGCTTACATCAGTCACTGTAACCGTGTAAATACCGGCATGTGATTGATTTAGGTTTGTAGTTTGTGGATTTTGGATCGATGATGTAAAACCTCCGGGACCTTCCCACACATAATTCGAGCCGGAGGTTGTGGAAAGTTGTAATGTTGCACCCTCGCAAATATTCCTGTTATTGGTGTTTATTACGGGTGGTGTACATAAAAATTTCGTAATAAACCCATCTTCTGGTCCTCCGCCATAGTTAGATTGTGAAGGATTACCTGAACTAATATTACTGCTACTTGTAGTTTTTCCAGCGATGTATATTGCATTACTTCTGTCTGTGACTATTGCTTTACTTTCTTCTATACCGGATCCACCAAAATAAGTCGACTGAATCCGTAATCCAGCAGGAGTAAATACAGATACAAACGCGTCTGATGAACCATTATTATTTGGTTGAAATACATTTACTGTAGAGATATTAGTCGTTGATAATGTGTGACCAGTCACTACGATATTACCATCCGCATTTTGTCCGATTCTGAAAGCTGCGTCAAATCCGTTTCCTCCCATGTATGTTGAAAACATTCTGGTACCAAAGGTATTAAATCTGGTTAAAAATACGTCAGCATCACCACCTCTGGTGGTCTGATGTACCCCTGGAGTTGATATATTATTGTCAGATGTAGTATACCCACCGGCATAAACATCTCCGGCAGGTGTGACAAATAGGGCGTCCGCATAATCCCTCCCAGAACCTCCAAAATATGTAACCCAAAGTAGGGTACCATTTGGATTAAATTTTCCTATAAATGCATCGGCAGATTCACCTCCATATATGCTTTGGTGCGTTCCTACTGTAGCAAATTGAGCGGTTGACGATGTCCAACCTGAAAAATAAATATTATTTTGTGCATCACTTTCTACCTGTAAGCCTAATTCAGCACCATTATGCCCATAATATGTAGACCAAATTATTTGTCCACTTGGAGAAAATTTTGCGATACAAATATCTGTAGTATCACTTTTGATAGACTTGTATGCTCCAGTTGATGCAATACCATTTCCTGACTCTGTCCATCCCGTGATAATGACATTTCCGTTATTGTCAGCGGCTATATCATTGGCAAAATCAAAACGGTCACCTCCATAGTAGGTACCCCAAATCAATATCCCTGAATTGGTAAATTTTGCTACAAAAATGTCGCCACTTGCAGATATATTTGCCTTATGAGTGCCCGGACTGCTTATTTCTGAAGCTGAAAAAGTCAATCCTGTGATGACGACATTGCCCTGTGGATCTAAGTCGATACTTTGTCCGATATCATCTCCCGAGCCACCATAATATGTAGACCAAACTTTTTGTCCGGATGTTGTATATTTCGCCAGATAAACATCATTCTGTCCCGAATTTGTTGTTTTGTATGCAGATGGCGTAGATATATTTGAAGTACTTGATGTGGTTCCTACTACATAGACGAAACCAAGTTCATCTATCACCATGTCTCTGAATGCATCCATTCCGGAACCTCCATGATAAGTTGACCATACTACATTTGAAAGAGATTGATTGAAAGCATTGGTTTGAATGCTCAATAATACAAGGAGGTATAAAAAAGCTTTTTGATTTATTTTATATTTCATTTCACAAATCTAAGTTGATTTTGCGAAATTTTCAGAGTATAACCAATCACATAATGATGTGATAAAATGATTAATATTTAGAGGTTTACCATCTGCAATGTTGGTCAATCATTTCCTTTGCTTGATTAATTCCGAGATTGTATGATTTTTGAAGAAGTTTACACCCTTCTTTTAGGTCATTGAGTTCTATTTTTGTTAATGCAAGATTATAATTTGCTTCTTTATGGTTTGGGTCTACTTCAAGTATATTTAAATATAAAGGAATTGCCTTAGTATGATTGCCATTCATATTATATTGCAGAGCCATTTCAAAGTTTCTGTTGATGGTCAGGCTTTTTTCATACTGTTTAATTTTTTTATCGTCTTCATCTGCATTAGCTTCAGACAATTCTTTTATTTGGCTCTCTGCGTCAGAAATAACCTTGTTCTCTAAATTCGTTTTTACAGCCACTTGGTGCTCCACATCATTTACTGTTTTATCAGAAATTGACGAGCCACTAACTTGGGTTGTTTCTGAAATTGATGATGTCGGTGTTACAAGTTCTGCATCTTTTTTTAATACACCTTTATCTGGTTTTTCGAGTGATGCATCAGATGATGAAGTATTTTCCGAATGGATAATCTCAGATACTCCAATTGTTGGGATCGATATTGCAAGTTCTGTAATTTTTTTCAATTCACCATTATCCGACTCATCCGTTGATCCAATAGAAACAGATGCATCTACCGTTTGAGTGGTTCCCTCTGAAACTTTGGTCAATGATGTGGCTTCTCTATTTAGTTTATTATTTTCCATTGATGAAGTTAAGTCAATAACCTCCATATTTGTCATATCAAATGAATCTATAGTTCGGACTTTTACTTTTATATTATATTCAGGTTCTGTATTGTCTTCAATTCTTACAATTTCCGATAGTAAATCAGCATTACTATTTTTATTTGTTGATAGAAAGTGTTTGACTTCTTTAGGTGTTACTTGTTTAGGTTTTTGGTGTAATTTTGGCTTAATACCTGATTTAAAGGGTTTTAAATCATCCTTGACCTCCAGTTTTTTTTCCGTGATAATGTTAGTTACGGTAATGATCTTGTTACTATTATCATCATTTTTATTGTATAAAAACGACTGTACTACATCGTGATGAAATACCACATAAATATTACAGATAATACTAAATAATACAATCCACTTCATGCAATTCGCTTTTTAAGATTCCAAAATTTATATTAAAGAATAATTTTATACATAACTACGTAACAAAAATATATCTTTTAATTCAATATAATATGAATTTTTAAAAAAAAATATGAAATTGTTCAATTTCTTTCAATTATATATTGTTTTATAACCATTGCATTGAAAATAAATAGCTTTTATGTGGTGAAAAATGATTGAAGTTGATAGTATCCTTTATATAAATATATTTTCTTACTTTAGCTTATCATTTTCCTTATGTCTTTCATAATCACGCATATTTTTTTTCGCGAAATTTTTTATCAAACTATCTTCCAAATCTATACCTGTTTGGTTTGCAAGACAAGTGATAACCCATATGACATCCGCCAGTTCATCTGCCAGTTTGTCCTTTTGCTCTTCGATACTTATTTGATCTCTAAATGATTGTTCACCATATATTCTTGCCATCAATCTGGCTACCTCTCCTACCTCTTCGGTAAGGATGGCCATATTTGTCAGTTCTGAAAAGTATCTTACTCCCACAGTATTGATCCAGTGGTCTACATCCTTTTGGTACTTTTTTATATTCACTATTCTCTTGTTTTTGAATCCATAATAATAGTCACAGGACCATCATTTATCAAAGAAACTTTCATATCTGCTGCAAAAACTCCAGTTTTTACATTTACAGAAGCAACATCTTTTAATTTTTTACAAAAATATTCATACAAAGGTATTGCAATATCCGGATGACCTGACTTTATAAATGATGGTCTGTTACCTTTTTTTGTACTTGCATACAATGTAAATTGACTTACAACAAGAAATTCCCCATTTTCTACTTCACTTATAGATAGATTCATTTTACCATCTTGATCACTAAATATGCGCATAGCAGACAATTTTAATGCCAGCCATGTTGCATCATCTAATGTATCTTCTTTTTCAATACCCAAAAGAACCAATAATCCTTTATTGATTTCTGAGTGGATAGTATCGTCAATGGTTACGCTTGCTTTTAAAACCCTCTGTATGACTACTCTCATTATATCTTATTAACATTTTAATAATTTAATATGTATAAATATTTGATTTTATAATATTTTATATTATTGTTTATCCACACACATTTTGTATAAATAATTGTAAAAATAGTATATCATTATCATAAAATAAAACTATATATTTTAAAAAAAAAGATATGTACATTTATGATGAGATTTTAACCATACTATCAACATATTATATACACTCCAAAATAAATGTGTGTATGTTTATATTTCAAAATGGTAAAATGTTAATTGATTAATATTCAATAATTTAATTTGCAAATATATGTTTATAACATGTGAATAAGAATGTATTTTTATTGAAAGTATGTATTATCAACATTTCCACAAGCCTTATAATGATAGTTCTATTTTTAACTTAAAAAAATAATTATTAATAGTAAATTTGGCTCAATGACTTTTTAACTTTTAAAATCATAAAATGTATAGCTACCTTTGCATCGATATCTAGATGCCCAATATTGGGAACGAGATGTAAGATTTGCTGTTATTTGATAGTTTTATCATTTGACAGTTATAGTGAACAGAAAATATTCTGCAATTAATTTAAATCATAATATATTGTAAATTAAATAATTATGATTTTAAATTTTTCGGAATCAATTTTTTGTTTGCTATACAAATGAAACCCAAAATATGAAATATTCAAAGAGTATTAAAATCTGGCTTTTTATAGGGATTGTTATGGTATTTATCCAGGTTATCGTCGGAGGAATAACACGATTGACAGAGTCAGGATTATCGATTACCAAATGGGAAGTAGTGACTGGTACACTTCCGCCATTGTCAGAGGGGACATGGAATGATGAATTTTTGAAATATAAACAAACACCTCAATATCTGGAAGTAAACGAAGGGATGAGTTTAGATGATTTTAAATTCATATATTTCTGGGAGTATATACATAGATTGTGGGCAAGAGTCATGGGGTTTGTTTTTCTGATACCATTTATTTATTTTTATAGCAAAGGTATGATGGATAAACCTCTGATTCGTCATCTTGCCGTTGTTGTATTTTTTGCTTTTCTTGCTGCTATTTTCGGTTGGATTATGGTGGCCAGTGGTTTGGTAGATCGACCTTGGGTGAATGCTTATAAATTATCTATCCACTTATTGATTGCAGTTTGTGTTTTTGTTGCACTATTGTGGACGTATTTGAAGGTATTGGACATAAATCCTGATATGGTATTTACAGGATCAAATATTTTGAGGACATCCTATGTATTTTTGGGAATAATTCTTTTTCAACTTTTACTTGGCGGAATACTTTCAGGCATGAAAGCAGCCGTCATTTATCCCACTTGGCCGGATATGAACGGTTCATACCTTCCTGATATTCTTTTTAGTAAGGTAGAATGGAAGCTAAGTAATTTTTACAATTATGACAGGAATACTTTTATGCCGGCATTGATTCATTTTTTGCATAGAAATACAGCATATTTAATTTTACTATTTGGAGTTTATTTGAGTTTTAAATTGTATAAAACCTGTTCGGAATCAAGATATACATATATAAAATGGCTCCCATATTTTATTTTAGGAGCGATTTTATTACAAATACTTCTTGGAATATTTACAGTTATCAACAGTAAAGGTGCTATCCCTGTTTCTTGGGGTGTAATGCATCAGGCTGGTGCCTTAGGTCTTATGACTGTAACTGTTTTTACAATATTTGTACTTAGGATTAAAAAATTATAGAAATACAACTTATATTGGGGCATTATTTTATAGACTATGGCAACGCATAATATAATTGAAGAAGGTAGATTCCGATATGCAGAATCGGGAGATAAAGGTGGTACTCCTTTTATATTGTTACATGGATTATTAGGAGCTTTAAGTAATTTTGATGGTATAGTTAAACACTTTTCTGAGAGCCATAATGTATTAGTACCTATTCTTCCAATTTTTGAAATTTCCTTGAGAAGCTTGTCTGTCATGAAATTGGTAGAGTACGTGGAAGAATTTATAGAATATAAGGGTTACAAAGAAGTGCATTTACTTGGTAATTCTTTAGGTGGTCATATCGCTCAACTCTATACTTTGAAGAACCCTGATAGAGTAAGGAGTATGATTTTGACTGGAAGCAGTGGACTTTTTGAAAGTGCTATGGGTACCACATTTCCCAAGAGAGGAAATTATGAATATATGAAACAAAAGGCAGAGAGCGTATTTTATGATCCTGCTATAGCTACAAAGGAATTGGTTGATCAAATATATGAAACCGTAAATGATTTAAAGAGAGCTATGTGTGTTGTGGCACTTGCAAAATCTGCTGTTAGACACAATCTGGAGGATAGATTGGATAATATTAAAGTGCCTACATTCTTGGTTTGGGGTATACAGGATAATGTTACTCCTATTTGGGTTGGTGAAAAATTTAACGAATTAATCCCAAATTCTGAATTGGTTAAAGTAGACAAATGTGGGCATGCCCCTATGATGGAACGCCCGGATGCATTTAATAAGGCATTAGGATCGTTTGTAAAAAGAGTAGAGAGTGATACTTTTGTCGTGAACGAAAAACAAGCTACTATCATTTCTTAGAAAATATTCTTATTAGTGCGTATAATAAATTCACAAGTTCATATTTTCTTCCCCGCTACCCTGATTCCCTAAAGAGCCTGTCAAGCTACGCTTGAGACGATCCACCCAATCCAACCACGTTTTTATCGTCTATTAAGGTTAATGTTATATACACTTCTTATTGAGGGATTGTTCTTCTAATCACAACTTACCTTTTATTGTTTTATTATGTTATTTTTTGGAATACCTAAATTTCAAGAATTGCGTTTTATTGTCCATTCATAAGGTTTATTGCTCTCACTTGTTAAAAAGTCAGAATAGCATTAGATCTAAAAATGGAGTGGTATGAAAGTAATAAACTTCTGAGATAAGAGAATGTAGTAAAATATTTTTGGAAGTAGGTCAGATATAAACAAAAAAAGGCAGGCGATTGCTCACCTACCTTTTTGCTAACTTATTTATCGTTGCAAATATAAATGTTTTTGGATTAACATTGTATTTAGAATAATAAAATATTCTTTAAATTAATAGAAATAATTTAACTGTCCTTCACTGCCCTGTTAAGTGATTTATATGATACAGTATACTGGATGGATGTTTCACGTGGAACATAATTCCAATATTCCACGTGAAACATTAATTTTACCAACAAGATACTATAAATCTTTTCATAACAAGCTTTGCTCAGTCTTTACTCAAAATCGCTACGATGAAAAGAACTTTTTAAAAACAGATTATTTTAATAACTCCTAACAATATGCTCTGAAACAGTCTATATTTGATCGAAACCGATGCACCTACTTTACAATAAAATATTGGAAAAAACACAATATAAACTGGCTATTATCCTATAAAAACTGACCGGTATATGATCCTTCTATATTTTTGAGTTCTTCAGGTCTCCCTTCGAAAATCAGATTTCCTCCGCCTTTTCCTCCTTCAGGACCCAAATCTATAACCCAGTCTGCAGCTCGGATGACTTCCATATTGTGCTCCACTATGAGTACAGTATGACCATTTTCAACCAATGAATTAAAGGCATCCATGAGTTTATTGATATCGTGAAAGTGAAGACCCGTGGTAGGTTCATCGAAAATAAAAAATATATTCTTTGACAAATATTCTTTCGTAAGAAAACTAGCTAGTTTTACCCTCTGTGCCTCGCCACCAGAGAGCGTATTACTTGATTGGCCTAACTTAATATATCCCAGTCCTACATCAAACAACGGTTGAAGCCGGGCTAAAATATTCTTTTTGGATTTGAAAAAATCCAATGACTCTTCAATAGTCATGTCAAGCAATTCAAAAATATTCTTTTCCTGATAAGTCACTTCCAGTACTTCTCTTTTGAATCTTTTACCACCACATTCATCACAAGTCAAAGTGACATCTGCCAGGAACTGCATCTCTACTGTAAGATATCCGTCTCCCTTGCATGTTTCACACCTACCACCTTCTACATTGAATGAAAAATGTTTAGGTTCAAAGCCTTTGATCTTGGAGAGCTGTTGATCAGCGTATAGTTTTCTGATGTCATCATAAGCCTTAACGTAGGTTACAGGATTGGATCTGGATGATTTCCCGATAGGACTTTGGCTTACCATCTCTACCATTTTGATATTGCGGACATCTCCGGATATTTGATCATGTTTGCCAGGAGCATATGCGACAGGATCATTTATAAGTAACTTAAGACCCGGATACAGTATATGTTTTACCAAACTTGTTTTACCTGAGCCAGACACACCCGTAACAACTGTCATTGTCTGTAATGGTATAGTCACATCAATGTTTTTGAGATTATGTTGCCGTGCGCCTTTAATGATCAGTTTCTGAAGTATTTTTCTTTTCGCCTCAGGTACATATATCTTTCTGATACCTGTAAGATAGTCCGATGTAAGATTATCTTTAATGCCTTTGATAAAATCAGAATAATTGCCGGGATAGACTAAATTACCTCCATGTACTCCTGCTTCAGGGCCTATATCAACGATGTAATCAGCGTTGCGTATTACAGCTTCTTCATGTTCTATTACCACTACAGTATTGCCCAGATCCCTTAATTTCTTGAGAACAGCTACTAACTTTTCAGTATCCTTTGGATGAAGTCCTACACTTGGTTCGTCAAGTATGTATAAAGAGTTTGTAAGGTTACTTCCTAAAGTTCGTGTGAGGTTGATACGTTGGGTTTCACCACCACTCAAAGTGGCTGCAAGCCTGTCAAGCGTAAGGTATCCCAATCCAATTTGTACCATTGTATTCAGCCTGCTTTTTATTTCAGAAAGAATTCTTTCAGCGATCTTTTGATCATAATCACTGAGTTTTATCGAGTCAATAAAAGATAGAAGGTCATCTATCGGTATATGTATGAGTTTCGTAATATCAGTATCATTTATTTTTACATAAGTGGCTTCTTTTCTCAAACGACCTCCCTTGCATACATTGCACACTGTTTTCCCTCTGTATCTGGACAACATGACCCGATTTTGAATTTTATATGCTCCATCTTCGAGTTCCTGAAAAAATGCATCTATTCCATCAAAATAATCATTTCCTTTCCATAGTAAATCTTTTTGAGTGTCTGTGAGTTCTTTATATGCTTTGTGTACAGGAAAAACAAATTTGTCCGCATTCATGATCAATTGATTCCACCACATTTTTCCCTTTTCGCCTCTCCAGCAAGCAATGGCTTCCTGATAGATTGACAAGTCTTCATCAGGGATAACTTTATCAGGATCAATACCCAGCATTTTACCATAACCTTCACATTTGGGACATGCGCCATACGGATTGTTAAAATTGAAAAGTTGGTGTGTCGGTTCAAGAAAGATTATGCCATCAAGCTCAAATCTGTTGTTGAAATATTTTTCTTCTGCATCGGGTGTAAAAATAAAACACTCACCCTCAGATTCAGAAAAAGCGATCTGCACCGAATCTGCAATTCGTTTTTTGTTATCTTCTTTATCATCAACTACAAATCGATCTATCAATACTCTAAGACCACTTTTATCTTGGTTTAACACGGATTTTGATAAGTCTATCGATGTATCAGACAGCACATCTTCAATGGAAATTATTTCACCTTTTTTTAACAATCGGCTGTATCCCTTCTGAAGTAACAAATTCAATTCCTGACCCAAAGTTCGTTCATGGCGATACTGAAGAGGAATCAATAGCTGTACTTTTGTGTCTGGCGGCAATGAACAGATATAGTTAACTACTTCTGTAACATCGTGTTTTTTGACAATGTCTCCGGAGACCGGCGAAATGGTTTTACCAATTCGTGCATACAACAATCTCAAGTAGTCATACACTTCTGTCATTGATCCCACTGTTGACCTTGCATTGGATGTACTGACTTTTTGTTCTACAGCTATGGCGGGGCAGATTCCTTTGATGTAATCTACTTCCGGTTTTTTCATCCTATCGAGAAACTGGCGGGCATATGATGATAGACTCTCTACATAGCGCCTTTGACCTTCAGCATAGAGCGTATCAATGATGAGAGAAGATTTACCTGAGCCGGAAACTCCGGTAACGACTACTAGTTTATTTTTTGGAATATTTAGCTCTATGTTTTTTAAATTATTGGACCTCGCACCTTTGATGTGTATGAAGTTGCGGAGGATTTGTTTGTCGTCTATGTTGTCAGTAGCGATAATAGTATCAGTAATCATAAAGGATAAAAATTGGTATGATGCATCCGAGTTGCACAAATAGTAAAGGCAGATATATAAAGTATTATGCGAGTAACAAAGTTCAACACTTTTTTGGATTTATTGCTCTTATCCAGCAAGTATTATAAAATTTGTAATGTAAAGTTATGCCCAAACTAAGAATATGTTTAAATTTTTATTGCCAGAACCATAATCTCTTGATTTACAACTAAGAAAAATTTTAAACATATTCTAAATTGGTTTGTGAAAAATGGTGTAAACAACATTATGATTTTGAGCTTAGTGAATACATAATTTTTATCAAAATAAAATTACTATCGATATAAAGGATAAATCAACTCACATTATTAAAATACATTATTTATAAATCTGGCACAATCTTTGTTTTATGTTAAAAGTAAGATTTGATTTATTCAAGGTCCCTTCCCAAAAACGTGACCATTTTTCATTGAATAAACCATTTTATTATGAAGCAAAAGCATGTATTCCTGAAGCATCTGACATATATTGTGAGTATGGCTTCTTTGCTGATTCCCACAGCAAACCTATTAAATCTGAACAGTATTTTATTTTCAAATGAGGGGAACCATCCCAAAAACGTCGACCTCACCATTCCTGATGCAGTTACATGTCCTAGTACACAAACTTTTTATGTAGGAAGTAATTGTACGGTCAATGTGATTGCAAATAGACCAACAGCAAGTATACCACCTCCTCCTGTAAGTTGCCCGATTTCGCGACTTGCATATACAATTGATGGAGGTCCAGAGATTGTGGTAACCCCAGACATAGGAGGTAATTATCCTTTAACTATTGATATAGGGCCAAGATCAGTGGATACTTTTATCATAAGATGGGTGGTAGATGATTGTGAAACTCCCAATAATATTTGTAATCATCTAATTATGATCAGAGATACTACTCCTCCAGTTTTGACTTGTCCTGGAAATATTACTGTAGGAACAGATCTCAACGGAAGATTAATTGCTCAAAGGATGCCGACTGTCAGGGTAGATTTTGGACCGCCAACTGTCACTGAAAATTGCAGTTTCAGTATTTCCGATATTGTTAATAATTATACTGGTAATAGCGACACGATAGCAAATTTTCCGTTAGGTACAACAATGGTATGTTGGAAAGCAAAAGACAGATATGGTAATTTAGCAAAAGAATGTTGTCACACAGTAACAGTAATAGATAATGTACCACCTGTCATCACTTGTCCGTCCGATACCATAAAAGTTCAATGTCCTACTCCACTCCCTTCCCCTTACTCCACTTTTATGGCTTTCAGAGCAGCAGGAGGCAGTGCTACTGATGATGTGAGACTTGACTCCACGTCATTCAGATGGGTACGAGATGAAACCAGAGACAGTACTTGTGCTAATAGGAAACTGATAAGAAGACACTATACCATTAGAGATACCTCCGGAAATGCAGATACCTGCTATCAGGTGATTTCTATCCGTGATACCATCCCACCCACCCTTATTTGTAAAGATTCAACAATTTACTTGGGAAACACGGGCACGGTAGCAGGTTTTCATTTGTGGACATTGGTATCCAGTACTACGGATAACTGTGGAGGAATAGTCAGAATTATTACCCCACATCCTGATATAGTAAACTTTAATTGTACGCATGCTGCCGTCAATAATGGAAGAGTACCCATCACAATTACAGTAAGAGATACATGTGGTAATATGGCTACCTGTACTGCCACTGTAACTGTAAGAGATACCATCAAACCGACCATCAATTGCCCTATCAATATAACAGCAAGTACTTCAGGAGCAACTTGTGCATCAGTGGTCAATTATAACGTCACAGCGATGGATAATTGTGGTCCGATCACACCAGTAAGAACGGCTGGTATGGCTTCTGGTTCATCATTTCCGGTGGGAATACATACAATTACCCATACAGCGACTGATCCATCAGGAAATTCTGCTACATGTTCATTTACCATAACAGTGATGGATATGATTAATCCTACCATTTCCTGTATAGCAGTAGATAGTGTAGGACTCAATGATAGTTGTTATATGACTGTCCCTGACCTGAGACCAAAAGTAACATACGGTGATAATTGTGGTGGAAACATAACGCTCACCCAAACTCCTTTGGCAGGATCTGTCATACCTTCCAGACATGACAGTGTACATACCTTTATTTTTACAGTAACCGATACGAGCGGTCTGACTGCAGTATGCACCACATTAGTAACAGCGAAAGATAAACTGGGGCCGGACATTGTATGTATACCTAAACGTATCATTTCCTTAAGTACTAATCAGGCTACAGTAACCGCACAGTCCTTCATCACAAGTGCAATTGATAAATGTGGTGGTACTCTTTCTTACCAAGCAAGAAGGATGGGTAAAATATGCGGATCCAATGTAGATGATGATTTTGGCCCGACAGTCGATTTCTGCTGCGATGACGTCAATGATACCATTATGGTAGTAGTAAGAGTGAGTGATCTGAGAGGTAATTTTACAGAATGTATGGATACTGTGATAGTAAGGGATCTGGTTAAACCGACGATCATTCACAAATTACCGGATGTTACCATCAGTTGTGAATATCCATATGATATCCGCAACCTAAGTCAATTTGGGACATATGAACATCAGGATTCGGTCAGAAAAACAATTACGATTACCGATCCATCCAATCCTTCATCACCAACCATTTATCAAAATGGGGTATTCAATGAAAATTGTCCGGATATACGACAGTTTGAATTAGTTGAAACTAGAGGACTCAATATGTGTAATATCGGAAGAATAGAGCGGAATTTTTATATCCTGGATGGTGCAAACAATATAGAAACTGATACTCAATTTATTTATATCGTAGATTTTCACAAGTTTAATGAAAGCAACATCACATGGCCACCGGCGCAAGTGGATTATTATGACTGTCAGAGAGCAGTACCGGATACAGCAGTCACCAAGTCACCTGTCTTAAGAAATGACAGATGCAGTCAGGCTGCTGCAACTTTTGTGGATCAGCCATTCAATAATCCAGCATATTGTAAAGCAATCCTCAGGACATGGACAGTCATCGACTGGTGCCAGTATAAGACCAATACTCCTGGCAGTCCAGGAAAGTGGACCTTTGACCAGATAATAGTGATAAGGGATACTGTGGCGCCTCAAATCACTTCCCATTTACCTGATTTTACACTGTGTACATCTAATGATGAGTGTATATCTGCTCCAATGGGATTTAGAAGAACTCAGGCTACAGATAATTGTACACCTAATAACCAATTACTTTGGTCTTATAAACTTGATTTATTTAATGATGGAGGTACACCTGAATTTTCAGGAAAAGATGAAATTATAACGCGAAGCTTTCCCATAGGTGATCATAAATTTATCTGGGAAGTACGTGATTTATGTGGAAATACTGCTACTACTACTTATTTAGTAAAAGTAAGAGATTGTAAAGGTCCAAATGCCGTAGTCATGAAAGGGCTTGCAACCACTTTGATGCCGGTAATGAATATGGTTTCTGTAAAAGCGAAGTTTTTTGACAATTTCAGCAGTGACAATTGTACTCCGGCACAACAGTTGAAGTTTTCGTATTCCCGTGATTTAAATGATACACTCAGAATATTCAACTGTGACAGTCTTGGTACCAGAACAGTACACATTTGGGTCACAGATCTTGCTAGAAATCAAACCCAAACAGCCACCACTATAGATATCCAGGATAACCATAAGACATGTGGCCCTACAGCTTTATTAGATATCTCAGGATCGATTTACACTGAAAATGGTAAATTTGTTTCTGATACAAAAGTAAAAATAGATGGCGGAGAGACCGAGAGAGAAGTGATGACGGATCAATCCGGAAAGTATACCTTTAGTAATCTTGCAAAGCTCAATGATTATGAGATCAAACCGGAAAAAAATACAGGTCATTTAGATGGCATAACCACTCTTGACCTTGTCATCATGCAGAGGCATATCTTAGGATTAAAAACACTGGATTCTCCTTACAAACTGATAGCAGCGGATATCAATAATTCTAAATCAGTGACCGCTGCTGATCTTGTGGAGCTACGCAAAGTGGTACTTGGAGTAGAAAGCGAATTTAGATTCAATACCTCATGGAGGTTTGTAGATGCAGCACACAAATTTGCTGATACAAAAGAGCCTTGGATATTTTCCAGTAAAATGCAGTATAATAATCTTGATCAAAATATGAAAAAATCAGATTTTATTGCAATTAAAATCGGAGATGTCAATGGCAGTATAAGTGAGAAACTAACACAACAAACAGCCAACCGTACAGCAGACAAATGGCTGATGAATATAGAAGATGTGAGAGTATCAACAGGAGAAATAGTAGTAGTACCTGTATATAGTGACATGATGGATCAACTCTCAGGTGTACAATGGACCATGGAAGTAAAACCAGGATTGGTATATACAGGTGTGGAAGCAGCAGCTTACGGTGTCAAAGATGAAAATATAGGAATTCTGGAAAAAAATGGAAAACAATATATCACCATCGCATATCACCATACCAATGATATAGACAATACTACGAGGAAAGAGCTTTTTAATCTGGTATTTGTAGCCAATAAAAATGCAGATCTAAGCAGTCTATTGAAGTTTTCAGGTGATATTACCCCGGCGTTGGCTATCACCAAGGGTTTGGAAGAGAAGTCAATAGGATTTTCTTTCACAACCAAAGTGCCTGATGAAGCATTTATCAATCAAAATCAACCAAACCCGTTCAGAGGTGAAACAGTGATTCAGATGTCGCTCAAAAAACCATCCACGACACAAATCACCATCTACGATGCTAAAGGTAGTGCTGTGTATAG
The DNA here is from genome assembly GCA_016713025.1 of Saprospiraceae bacterium. Taxonomy (NCBI): domain Bacteria; kingdom Pseudomonadati; phylum Bacteroidota; class Saprospiria; order Saprospirales; family Saprospiraceae; species Saprospiraceae bacterium. The sequence goes on from JADJPZ010000002.1 coordinate 629,356, forward strand.
CGGTGTTGAAAATCTATCATCAGGAAATCAGTCTATCATCATAGGATCAAAGCACCTTGGAAATCAAACAGGCATTTTTTACTGTAAGATTAAGAATAATGAAGTGAGTAAAGTAATCAAGATGTTAAGAATCGAGTAATTCTATATTTCAATTTAGAACATGTTTAAAATTTCATAATTTTTTCTCAAACATGAAAATTTGAACACACCTTAAAAAAGCCGAAGTAGTTAGTTCCTTCGGCTTTTTTTATTTCATTCCCGGGGTATAAAAACAAACTGTGCTCCCAACTCACTGAGTATAAAAAGGCAAAGATGGGTTTCCGGATCTTTATATGTTTCAATAAACTCCCTTGCTTTGTCCATAAAAATAATCTCTTTACTCACAAACTCTTCAAGAGTAGAAGCATTGACAGACCATTTGAGTTTGGAACCGGCTTCAATCAGCGAAATCCCCATTTCAACTTCCTGCTGATGTACCACAAAAATCGGGTATTTTGATACATTTTCATTTAGGATGACATCAGATGCCTGGGACAATATCTTTTTGTATGGTTGTAACTCTTTTTCGAGCTCTAAAAATTTATCGATCTGGCTCATATATCTGATTTAAGGGAAAGTTTTGCTACACTTTCTATATGATGGGTATGTGGAAACATATCTACCGGCTGGATAGCCAAAACATCGTATTTTTTTGATAACAATGCCAGGTCTCTGGCTTGAGTAGCGGGATTACAACTGATATAAACTATTTTAGGCACTGCAAGTTGCAATAATGTGTCGATGACATCTTCGTGCATACCAGCACGTGGCGGGTCTGTGATTACGACATCCGCTTTACCATGTTTTTTTACAAAATCATCATTGAGTATATCCCTGACATCACCTGCATAAAAAGTTGCATTGGTGATACCATTAAATTCTTTATTGATATTGGCATCTGCAATAGCTTCAGGGATTTCTTCTATTCCCGTCACATGTCGTACTAAGTTTGAAATATAGAGAGCTATACTTCCAAGTCCGGTATACAAATCATACACATTGTCATCCGGAGAAAAATCAGCAAACCTTGCCGCTATATCAAACAATTTAATGGCTTGACCGGTATTGGTCTGAAAAAAAGACTTCTGGCCTATCTTGTATTTTACGGGTCCGAGTGACTCAACGATGTAAGGATTTCCGCAATAATTTACAATATCGAGATCAAATATGGTATCGTTCAGTTTTGTATTGACTACATAATTGAGACTGGTGATTTGTGGAAATTCATTTTTTAAGGCATCCATCAAAGCTGTGATCTTCGTTTTATCTTTTTTAGAAAACGAAACGATCACCATCCATTGACCATCGGCTGTATTGCGTACGATCATATTCCTCATGATACCTTCATGTGTGCGAAAATCGTAGTATCTGTACTCGTGCTTTATCGTAAAATCACGGACAAAGTTTCTGATTTTGTTGGTCAGATCATCTTGAAGCAAGCATTGATTGATTTCCACTATTTTTTCAAAATATCCGGCCTTATGGAAGCCAAGCGCTCCATTTTGCTCTATAACATGATCAGATGATGCTTCTTTTTCAGTAATCCATCGTTTGGAAGAGAAACTATATTCTAGTTTGTTTCTGTAGTGAAAGTTGTCATCGCACCCAATGATAGGAAGTACTATGGAATCGTCCAGTTTTGCGATACGTTTTATGGAGTCTCTGACTGTTTGAAATTTGTGTTTTAATTGAGCCTGATAACCCAGGTGTTGCCATTTGCAGCCACCGCATACACCAAAGTGTGTACAGGCAGCTTCTATACGATCTTCTGAATACTTTTTATAAGCAGTAACTGCGGCCTGACTCATGGATTTTTTCTTTCGGTATACCAGTACATCCACGATATCACCGGGGACGGCGTTTTCCACAAATATAACTTCGCCACTTTCAGTGCGGCCAACAGCTTTTCCTTTGTCTGCTATTCCCGTGATCAGGAGATCAGAAATGGATTTCTTTTTACGTGCCAAAAAGTTGCTTTTGAAAAGAAATAATTAATTAAAATACTCTTTCATGCGCTCAAAAAATCCTTTTTCGCCACTATTGGGTTTAGGATTAAAATTGGGCATTTCTCTCATTTTTTCAAGGATCTGGGTCTCTTCGTGAGTAAGTACCTTAGGTGTCCAGATATTTACATTGATCAGTTGATCACCTTTGCCATATTGTTGTAATGAAGGCAAACCCTTACCTTTCAGCCTGAAGATTTTACCAGCCTGTGTTCCTGCAGGTATTTTTACTTTTACATTGCCTGAAAGAGTGGGCACTTCAGCATTGGTACCCAAGGCAGCATCAGCAAAATTTAAAAACAGATCATATACGATGTTCATATTGTCTCTGCTGAAGAGATCATGAGCTTTTTCTTCGATATTGATGAGAAGGTCTCCGGCAGGACCGCCACCCTGACCTGCATTGCCTTTTCCTCGCATAGAAAGCTGCATTCCTTCCTGTACGCCTGCCGGTATTTCTATTTCTATGAGTTCTTCGTCCATGGTACGCCCATCACCTCGACAGACAGTACAGACTGAAGTGATCTTTTTACCTGTTCCATTGCAAGTAGGACAGACTACTGTGGTCTGCATCTGACCGAGAAATGTATTTTTTACTTGTCTCACATATCCTGAACCCTGACAGGTACCACAAGTAGACACACTGTTGCGATCTTTGGCTCCTGAACCATTACAAGATTTGCAGGTGACTTGTTTTTTTACTTTTATCTTTTTGGTGACTCCTGCCTCGATTTCTTCCAGGGTGAGTGCCACTTTTATTCTGAGATTACTACCTTTTTGACCGCCGCCACTTCTGCTTCTGCTACCTCCCTGACCAAAAAATCCTTCAAAGGGGCTTCCTCCGTCACCAAATATATCGCCAAAATGTGAAAAAATATCTTCCATATTCATGCTACCACCTGAAAATCCTCCACCCATATTTTCTACTCCGGCATGGCCATATCTGTCATATCTGGCTTTTTTGTTGGCATCGCTGAGCACTTCGTAAGCTTCTGCTGCTTCCTTAAACTTGTCTTCAGCGGCTTTATCTCCGGGATTTCTGTCCGGATGGAATTGCATGGCGACCTTGCGATATGCTTTTTTTATCGTGCCTTCATCTGCGTTTTTGTCGACACCCAATATTTCGTAATAATCCCTTTTCATCTTTATTTTTAGCTTTACACTCTCTGAGTGCCTGTTATTAATGTCAGATGGAACACCCAATAATCATTCTCCTTTGTGTCCGGCACCAGGTCGTGGGTGTTTCATTCTCTTGATGTTTACTTGGCCACAACGACCTTTGCGTATCTGATGATTTTATCACTGAGCACATATCCTTTCTCCACGGTATCGATGATCTTGCCCTTCATTTCTTCACTTGGAGCCGGAATATCTGTGATAGCTTCATGCCACTCAGGATCAAAGTCCGCACCGGTAGATTCCATACTTTTCAGACCTTTATGCTCGAGAGTACTGTATAGTTTTTGATATACCAACTGAACACCCTCACTAAATGTCTCTGCCCCACTTTCGGCGCTCTTTTTGGCTCTGTCAAAATCGTCAAGGACGGGAAGCAATGCCGTGATGGTCTCCTGAGCCGCGGTCTTCATAAGTTCAAAACGCTCCTTGACACTTCTTTTTTTGAAGTTGTCAAACTCTGCAAAAAGCCTGAGATACTTATCCTTCGACTCATCCAGTTCGGCTTTTAGTGTTTCTATTTCTTTTTGCAATTCAATATTTTCAACTTCCTTTTTCTTTTTGGATTTTTTTTCGGAAGCTTCTTCAACCTGATTGGACATAAATTCTTTAATTTTATTGATCATACAATTGTGACAATAACTACGTTATCAATTTTATTGCCATTTTGTTTTTTGGGTCAAAATGACAGAAATATTAGAAAATCGCTGCAAAAATGGCACTTATTTTTCAGTCTGTTCTAATAGATAGCTTCTTATTTCGGAAATATCTTCATTTACTGATAGTATCATACCTTCCGGATTTATGAGATATTTGGTTGGAATTTCTCTTACACCGTACAATTTGGCTACTTTACCGGAAAACCGATCCATTTCACCAATATGATATGGCCATATCAAGCCATCATTTTGAATTGCTTTCTCCCAACTTGCTTTTTTGGTTTCAATGCCTACACTTACAATATGAAAACTTCCGGCAACATTAAACTTTTTTTCTTTCATCTCATTGTACAAACTTACCAATTCAGGGTTTTCTCTTCTGCATGGACCACACCACGAGCCCCAAAAGTCCAACAAAACGTATGACCCTCTCAACTGAGATAATGTAAAAGTGTCTCCGGAAAGCAAGGTAGATGTAAAATCCAACGCTTTTTCGCCACTTTCGTACTTCGGGAGGCGATAGAAGTAATTGATAATGTATCCTACTACCAAAACTATCAGGACAATATTTAGAAACTTATTTATTAAAGACCAGTTCATGATGTTCGTATATTATTTGTGCGTCAATCCAATTAGTTATGGTATTTTACAACAATCCTTTTTCAAATTGTGTTGCAAAAACATGCATGTAACAGGATTTAGCTTTATAAGAAATGCTATCAAATATGACTATCCCGTCGTAGAGGCGATACAATCGATATTGCCATTGTGTGATGACTTTGTAGTAGCTGTAGGAAATTCGGATGATGAAACTCTACAACTTATCGAAAGCTTGGATCATCAAAAGATTAAGATCATCCAAACAATATGGGATGATACACTTCGCAAAGAAGGAAAGGTGCTGGCAGTCGAAACGGATAAAGCTTTTCAGGCTATTTCTGAAAAAGCGGATTGGTGTATATATATTCAGGGAGACGAAGTGCTGCACGAAAAGTATCACGATAGTGTAAAATCGGCTATGGAGCAGTATGCTAAAGATGACAGAGTAGACGGTCTTTTATTTGACTACCTGCATTTTTATGGCTCATATGATTATATTGCCACGTCTTCGGCTTGGTATAAACATGAGGTTCGCGTCATTAGGAATAACAAAAGCATATATTCTTACAGGGATGCTCAGGGTTTCAGAAAAAACAATAATGAAGTCCTGAATGTAAAACCCGTAAAAGCTGTTATTCATCATTATGGTTGGGTAAAACCTCCGGTCAATATGCAATTGAAACAAAAATATTTTCAGAAATTGTGGCATAATGATGAGTGGGTCAGGGAGCATGTTTCTTCCGGAGATGAGTTTGATTATTCAGAAATTGATAGGTTGGAAGTATTTAAAGGGAGTCATCCCAAAGTCATGCAAGAGAGAATAAAAAGACTGAATTGGAGATTCTCTCACGATATTTCCAGAAACAAAATCTCAGTAAAGGATAGATTAAAACACCTCGCCAAAAAATATCTTGGAAAAGATTTTTCATATCGGAACTACCGAATTATTTGACCGAATTACCTTTTATCGTACACTTTCTGATTTTTCACTTAGAAAATCATTTTCTTTGTGGAAAGAAAACATTGTAATTTGAAGTTTTCAGGCTATTTTTACAGATACTCAGCCGTAATTAAGTTGATTATCATCGCCAGTATTCTGGCGTTAATGTATTATCAACTTACGACAGGCGAGGGACAAACATCAATAAAGTCAATATGGTTAAATAACAGGAAAGAGTTAAGGTCTGGATATTTATTGTTATGTATATGCCTGATGCCAGTCAACTGGTATCTTGAAGCCCTGAAATTTCAAAAACTGATGGCGCCCCATATCACACTTACGCTTAAGGCATCAATAATATCGGTCATCGGAGGGCTTGCTGCAGGCATCGTTACTCCGGGAAGAATCGGCGAATACGCAGGAAGACTGATCACCACTGATCCTGAACATAAAACAGAAGTCATATCCGCCACATTACTTGGAAGTATTGCCCAGAATATCTGTAATATTGGCGGAGGATTGTCGTTTAGTTATTTTTTTCTTAAATCTGTTTTTAATGTTACTTACTACAACACTTTTGCGTTTGTAGCTGGAGTGATGATACAAATAGCCATATTGATAGTGCTATATTATCATTTGCCACCATTGGCTCATATGATAGAAAAAATGTTGCCCTACAAGATCGTATCAAAAATCAGTGCAAGACTTAAAACATTGGATATGTACAAAACAAATCTTTTACACAGCGTGCTGGGATTGTCGTTTTTGAGGTATATGGTTTACTTTTTGCAATATATTATGATTATTTACTTTTTGAATGCAGATGGGCATCTTTTGGATATTGCCGGAAATGTAGCGGGTATTTATATGATACAAACAGGAATACCTTTGCCGGCATTTCTTAGTATCATGGCACGTGGAGAACTGGCCGTTCTGGTCTGGTCAGGCTTGGGTATCAGTAGTGCTATAGCTCTGGCAGCTACATTTGCACTTTGGATTATCAATCTTATATTGCCGTCATTAGCGGGATTGGCCGTTTTATACTTTGCAGATGTAAAAAAATATTTTAAATGAATCAATTCAGAACTATAACTTTGGTAGTATTGCTGGTGACATTGTCAGCGATATTTTTTTCCTTTTCTGAAAGTACAAAGTCATTTTCAAATGCTAATTGCAGCATTCAGAATGAAGCTTTTGCCGGAGGGGAACATTTAGTATACAAAATGTATTATAACCTTGGCTTTATATGGATGCCTGCCGGAGAGGTAGTATTTACGGTAGAAGAAAAACCAGCCACCTATGAAATGAAAGCCATCGGAAAAACGTACAAAAGTTATGACAAAATATTCAGGGTGAACGACTACTTTTGTTCCAGTGTGAGCAAAGAGACACTTTTCCCTAAAAATTTCGTTCGAATCATCGAAGAAGGTAGTTACAGAATATTTGATAGTATTGCTTTTGACCAGAACAGAAATGTTGCGGTAAGTTTTCACGGGACTAAGAGAGAAGATGCAAAACCGCGAGTGCATCAGCTGGATCAATGTATGCAGGATATTGTATCAAACATTTATTACATGAGAAACATCAATACAGATGGAATGAAAAAAGGCGATAAAATGGCTGTAAAGATGCTTTTTGACAAGGAGATATATCCTATCAATATCAGATATCACGGAAGTGAGAAAAAGGATATAAAAGATCTCGGCCAGTTTAAGACCATAAAAATACACCCTGATCTGGTGGCAGGTAACGTGTTTAAGGACGGAGACAAAATGACCATCTGGATCTCTGATGACGCCAATAAACTCCCATTGCTGATAGAATCTCCGGTATCGGTAGGAAGTGTAAAAGCGGTATTGAAGTCATACAAAGGGTTGAAGTATCATCTTGATTCTGAAATAAAAGACTGAATGTAAAATAAAGTGAAATGATCAGACCTGGTATAAAACAAATATTAATATCTGCCTTCCTAATATTAGGACTGGGATTTGCCATGTGGTACTACATGAAAAATCATATCTTTAAAGTACAAGAGGCTGAAAGTTCTACATTGGTACTTGAAAAAATCAAAACAGTCACCAAACTTATCACCGTAGAAGGACAGTTTTCAGAGTTGTATAACTATAAAGAATCGTATGAATATGACTTTTTTAACCTTTTCAGCAAAAAAATCATACTAAGGGTGACAGCAAAAGTTTCTGTGGGCTATGATTTTGAAAAAGTCAATCTCACTGTTGACAGCCTGACAAAAACAATCACACTCAACGAAATGCCCCTTCCGGAAATACTTTCCATAGATCACGATCTCGACTACTATGATATCAGCCAAGGTACTTTCAATTCCTTTACCGCAGATGAATACAATATGATCAATAAAAGGGCCAAACAGCTCATCGCTACTAAAGCCAAAAACACTCCACTGCTGGCTGAGGCAGAAAAACAAAAGTCAGAATACATCAAGATGATGGAAATGGCCCTCAAAAGTGGTGGTTGGCAACTGGTCGTAAAAAACCGCCCTGCGCCTTTAAACTAGTTCATCGATGACCAAAAAAATGTACAATCCATTGCTCCTGTTGCTGCTTTTAGCGGCTGAAATGCTGCATAGTCAGGTGACAACCTCAGGTCAGCTAAGTACAAAAGATAATAAGCTGTACATAGAAGCTAAAAAACTAACCCTAAAAGGAGAATTAAATAAGAGCAATAAAAAATATGAGGAATTGTTAAAAGCCAACCCTTTTTTTATCGAAGGAATCCTCAGGCTTGCTACAAATTATCATTCAGTCAAGGAATACAAGAAATCAGAGACATTATTTAAGGAGGCTATCAAAAAAGCCCCGGATTTTGATTCAGAAATGTACTATTCATTAGCGATGGTTTTACGGGATCAGCAAAAGAACAGCGAGGCCGTCAATCAATTGGAAAGCTATATCGAGAAAGATAAAAAAAATCCACTGAAGGTAAAAAAAGCAAAATTTATCAGTGAAGAGCTGAAGTTCAGAGAATATGCCTACAAAAACCCTGTTCCATTTATATCAAAAAGATTGGACGAAAATATCAACACCAAACAATCGGAGTATTCGCCGAGCTTAAGTCTGGATGATAGTGGTATGATATTTACACGTAACAACGGGCAGGAAGATCTCTATTTTGTCAAAAAAGACAGTGTGGGTAAGTACATGGTGTCAACTCCCTTGATCGGACTAAACACCACACAGAATGAAGGGGCTCACACCATGTCTGCTGATGGAAAATTTTTGGTATTCACAGCTTGCGACAGAAGAGATTCTTATGGAAGTTGTGATCTGTATTCTGCTACTATCCTGGATGGAAAATGGACGAAACCTGTCAATATGGGACAAAAGGTCAATAATGCAGGCTGGGACTCTCAACCACAACTGACACCGGACGGCAGAACACTGTATTTTTCCAGCAAACGAAAAGAGAATATCGGAGGAGCAGATATATGGATGACATGGAGAGATGAAAAAAATGCCTGGGTCAAGCCTGTCAATCTCGGCCCAAACATCAATACTGAAGGAAATGATGAAACCCCGTTTTTGCATCCTGATGGCCAAACTCTCTACTTCAGGACAGATGGCAGACCCGGTATGGGTAGTTTTGATATTTACTATAGCAGAAAAGACAGTCTGAAAGGTCAATGGCAAACCCCTGTCAATATAGGATATCCCATCAATACTGAAAATCAGGAAGGAGGATTGGTGGTCTCTCTTGATGGCCAGAAAGCTTATTATGCATCAGACATAGATCCCCACACCGGAAAAAGTACGGGAAATCTGGATATCTACAGTTTTGACCTGTATGAAAAAGCGCGGCCCCAACCATCGGTATTTGTAAAAGGATCTATCAAGGATGCCATCAGCGGTACGGCAATAGATGGATTGGTGAGCATCATCGAAATGGTCTCCGGAGAAAAGACATTTATGCTCAAAACAGATATAGACGGAACGTTTTTGACTTCTGTTTCGGCAAAAAAAATGTACGCATGTATCGTACAAAAAGAAGGCTACAGGTATTATACTCGAAACTTTGATCTTAGGCAAATTACCAACTTTACCGAACCATTTATCCTGGATGTTCAACTGACACCTGAATCAAAAATGACGGATACCCAACCGGTGATACTCCAGAATATATTTTTTAAGACGGGGTCTTCAGAACTTTTACCTGAGTCATCCACTGAAATCGATCTGTTGTATCAATTATTATTAAAAAATCCAACAGTAGGTATCCGAATCACAGGTCATACAGACAATGTAGGAAGCGATACCGATAACCTGAAACTGTCAACGGCCCGTGCCCAGGCAGTAGTAGCAGCACTTGTGAATAAAGGGATACCGAAAGAAAAACTAAAGGCGGAAGGAAAGGGAGAATCTATGCCGATTGATACCAATGATACTGAAGCAGGAAGACAAAAGAACCGCAGGACCGAGTTTGTGGTATTCAAGATGAATGAATAAACAGAAATCAGACACATTTTGATCGGCTTGAAATTTCATTCTTTAGTTTTTAGTTTCATTCAAGTGGGAGTGTAAGAAAGATTGTGTAAACTAGTATCAAGGAGTTAGGCTTCCATCTGTGGGGGGTACCCCCCACAGATGGAAAATTTTTTAATATGTTTGTGCGACCAAGTACAGACACATTTTTTAACCTAACAAATTTAATAGTTATGCAAAGTAACAAATTTAATCTTAATCTCTCTGAATTTCTTCAGGATGTCAAGTCTCTTAATGATTTTGACAATGTTATGAATGGTCTTTACAAAGATGGCATTCAAGAACTTTTAAAAGCTGAACTAAGTCATCATTTAGGCTATTCAAAACACTCGCCCGATGGGATTAATTCAGGTAATTCCCGGAATGGGTCTTATAAGAAAAGATACGCACTACACAAGGACAGGTAGAGTTGGATATTCCACGGGATCGTAACGGTGAATTTGAGCCTATCATTGTTCCCAAGGGCCAAACTACCACTGAGAAAGTAGAATCTGTCATTACATCTCTTTACAGTAGAGGTATGAGCACTGATGACATAACAGCTCAAATTCAGGAAATTTATGGCTTAGACGTTTCTAAAACCTTTGTTTCAGATATTACAAACAAAATGATTCCGGCTATCCAGGAATGGCAAAACAGACCTTTGGATAATACTTATTACATCGTTTGGATGGATTGTATTTGTTTTAAAATCCGGCAGGATAATAAAATCATCAACAAGAGTATTTATATCGTTATAGGACTGAAAACCAATGGGATCAAAGAAGTTTTGGGCATCTGGATGAGCGCCAACGAGTCTGCCGCGTTTTGGCTTTCTGTCTTAAATGAGCTCAAAGACAGGGGCGTTAAAAGATGCTCATTGCATGCACTGACAATCTTACAGGATTCACTCAGGCCATTCAAACTGCTTTCCCCGATACCGTATCCCAGCTTTGTATCGTTCATCAAATCAGAAACTCTATGAAGTTTGTCCCATGGAAAGATAGAAGGGCCTTCCTGGCTGATTTAAAAACTGTTTATGCCGCTTTAAATATGGAAACTGCTCTCATTGCTTTTGAAGCTTTTAAAGCAAAATGGGGGTCTAAATATGCCTATGCCATTAAAAGTTGGGAAGCAAACTGGTCAAATCTATCTCCCATGTTTCAGTATCCTACTAACATTCGTAAAATTATGTATACCACTAATACCATTGAAGGCCTCAACAGAGCCATCAGAAAATTTACCAAAACCAAAACACTTTTTCCAAATGATCAGGCAGCCTTGAAATCTGTATATCTTGCTATTCAGCAAATTCAAGTTAAATGGACAATGCCAATTCATAACTGGCATATTACTCATAATGAAATTTTAATTATCTTTGAGGATAATTTGATTCAGCCATAATTCTTTGAAGTTTTGTTTACACAAAATATTTTACAGCCTCATTCAAGTTATGCAAAATGTCATAGTTGTCTTTTACCCAGTTTTTAGTCTTTTTTATTATTTTGTGGTTACCCTTTAGTTTTTTCTTCAAAATTTCATACGCCTTAAGTGCTTCTTCTTTTGTATAAAAGTAACTATACCAATCTTCACTGATTTGATCTTTATTTACAATACCAAATGCACTTTTATAAATCTTCAAGATCCCCATGGAATGTGCATTTGTGAAGCTTCTTTTGCTTTGTTTATCCAAAGATGCTTTAAAAAGCAATTCGTAATGTTTTAAGTAGTTGTTGACCTTAAATTCGATCTGCGAATCACTGCTATTGTTATATGCTCTTATTCGCCATAAATTGTTGATTGGATAGTTTGGATCTTCTTTGTAGTTAGTTGTAAGATTGGAGCGTTTTTCAAAATACATTTCCTCTACGCCGGATTTGTCAATTAATTTGAGAAGTGTATCATTTTCACTTTCAATGAGTTGAATAGTTTCTCCACCAAAGTTGGATTTTCCTGGTGTAGGCATAATGATCTGATCGCTTTTGTTATATACCCAAACTAATGAATCGAGTTCTGTTCTGAAACTAATCGAACCTCTTCCATCCGGAAAAAGTGAGATATAGTAATCTTTATCATAATCTTTTGGATCTACTGCATGCTTTTTCATCATTTCCTCATGTGCTTTATCCAAATAGTTATGTTTTACCTTCATTCTCTGCCATACAGCAAATATGGCATCTTCATTTTCGAGCGATAAAATTTTCTCTGTTTTACCGTTTAGTAAAAGATTGCATGATTGCAATGCTACAAAGCAAACAATTAGTTTCAGCAACAATATGTCAGAGGTTTTAATCAGTTTATTGTTCATGATTTTTATTTTTTATCACAGATAATCTAGTCAGAAAAGGGAAATACACCCCTAAGTTCTCACAACTTGTCCCGCTTTGTGGGAGAACCGCGGGTGAAAGTCTCTCCGCCATTGGCGGACTCTTCCTGTTTGTAAATCACACAAATATAATGTAAAACCTTCGTTTTTGTAGAAACTACCTGCGAGACGAACTGCTAAATAACTCACAAAACCCGCAATTGGCTATGACCCGCTGTTGTAACTGGTGTTATTTCCATCTTTCAAGCTTTGGTAATATGCTTTCTGATATTTGTTTTGCATAATCCTTTGTCATTCCCATATTAACAGCCATTTGAATATTTTTTGCAATCTTTTGTTCAAGTGTTATTCCATCATCAACAAATTTACCGTCTTGAAAACAAAAACTACAATATTTATCACTTATACTTTTATCAAAATTTGTTCCTCCCTTTTGAGGGTCTTTATCTAGTGGCATACCACAACTTTGACATATTAATGTTTTGATTTCCATTACTAATTATTTAAAAGTTAAAACTCAATATCTAAAGGCAATTCACTAGCCGACTCAATCAATATTTTCACGTCATTTAGTCCTATAGCCCCTTTGAAAATATTCTTTTCTTTTATAATCAGATTAATCCTTGTATGCAAATCTTTCGGGTCAGATTTTGAAACCTTCTCTACATTATCAACACCTAAATCATAAAGCATTCGTGCATAAGTAACTCCAACCCATTTGATTCTAGACAAATCTGTCAATTTGGTTAGCTCCAAAATATCTACCCGTTGCTCAGTTAAGTAATCATAATATATAATAAAAAATATGTTGTGCATATTACTGAAATTCAGTAACTTAGCGGAAACATTCAAACTTTTTCGCAATGCACAACATAAAGACAAATTTCGATATTATTTTCGACATATGCAAATCTATTTTTAATGATGAAATCATTGATGATGGTAACTTCTTTAAATACCCGAATAAACCTAAAATGTCTGATATTCAATTAGTTGCCTTGTCTCTGACAGCGGAGTCCTTGAGTATTGATTCTGAAAATCATCTCTTTAATAAGCTAAAAGAAGAATATCATGACGATTTGTTCGTCCTTATTGATAGAAGAAATTACAATAGACGGCGAAAAAAATTATCTAGCTATATTTCTCTGATGGGTACAAAGGTTTGTAATATTATCAACCCTAAATGTGATAAGTTTATTGTTGACAGTATGCCGCTCCCAATATCTAAAAATGCAAGAAAAAACAGATCAACAATCTGTATGGATGACCCTAATTGCTTACCTGCAACCGGGTACCATGCTATTTCTAAAGCATTTTATTATGGATATAAAATGCACATCATTTCTTCTGTCGAAGGTATACCAGTCACAGTAGCCATAACACCAGCCAATGTAGCTGATATTGATTTTTTAAAACTTGATGAAATCATAGATATATCTGATTGTCAACTACTTGGAGATAAAGGTTATATATCTGAGTCCGTTCAGTTGTCCTTATTTGAGACAAAATCAATCCAATTAGTTACGCCTTTAAGAGCTAACATGAAAGGTCAAACGATGTGGACGAAAGCTTCTGCGTATCATAGGAAAAAGATAGAAACGAAAATTTCCCAACTAGATGATCAATTTATGGTGAAAAGAAATTATGCCAAAACATCAGACGGGCTTATCGCTAGATTGACTTGTAAAGTGGCAGCAGTTGCTACGCTACAATTAAATAATTTTTCCAAACAAAAATCATTAAACAAACTCAAAACGGCTCTTGCTGCTTAACTGCGCAACGGGTATATAGTTTCATTTCTTTTTAGATTTATAATATTCGACTCTCAATTGTTTGGCTTTTTCAATCTCTTTTTTTTGGTGTCTTACCTGTTTTTTTAACTATTCCATGGGTTGCAATTATCATTGATTTTTCAGTTTCATCCCAAAATGCAAATAATCGATAAGCAATTTTGTTATACAAAGTTCTGAATTGACTCTGTCGAACCACTTCGTTAGGTTTCCCAAATGTCATCTTCGAGCTTCTTCAGAAGTTCGTCGTCTTTCGCACTTTTAGATTTCCAAATGTTATCGGTTTTTGGCGATAGCCAAATCTGTCGTCAAAGCACTTGTTATGGCTTCGTGATTCTTTCCCTTTTAACTTTTTCAATGACTTCAAGAAGGTTGGTATACTTAACTGCATTTTCAAAACTATCGATTTTTACTTGAGGTATATTTGTAGGTTTGACATTGTCCAATTCTTCATTGATTATCATAATTGGATTCCTTTTTAAATCCAATTCCATGATGTTATTCTGAGTATGCATGTTTACTTATTTTAATAGTATATAAAATGCTGAATAATTGATATTATTTCTAAACGGTTCTGTAGCCTTATTAAGTTCCCCATAAATATGGAAATCTAAAGATAATTCATCAAAATATGTGTTAATAGCCATTTGATAAAGTCTCGTTCTTGCATCATTAGCACCCGTAAAGGTTATCACATGATTTGGATATAACTCAAAATAGTTGTAACATATATCAACTATCGTAGCCAACACCTTGTCTCTATCGCCATTATTTGAAACATTAAAGAAATCAGTTTCATCTGTTTGTTTATCATAACCTCCCATTAAAAGACTAACATAGTTTTCTCTGGTTGTTTCTTGAAAATATACTCTTTTTGTGATGTTACCTTTAGGGCCTTCACTAATAAATTGATAAACTTTTCGACTTCTACCTGTTTGTGTTATATATCTTGGTAACTCCATTTTACTCCTTCAAAACCTTAAGTACGTTGGATTCAAAATATCAAAAGTGAAGATTTATTGGGATTATATCAAATCCTACGTACTAAAATCTCTGGTCTCCGACCGCAAAGATATTCACCACGTTGGAATATTTATAACTTTATCAGCTTTGTAAAATAGTTGTTGATTCCTACGTGGTAAATTCCCGATGGTATTTCTGATAGATTCATAGTGTTTGGATCATAAGATGTTCATGTTCAATTAATTTGACTGACTGTCTTCTTTTCATGAGCAAGAAACGGCTGTGCTTTACGACGGTTTTTTGCGATAACCAAAACTGGCGTCAAAGCACTTGTTATGGCTTCGTGATTAACTTTTTCTTTGCTTTTGATACTACTTTAGGCTTGGTTAGTTTCAATAATTCACCCGTTTCTTTATAATGACTTATTATTTTGGTCATAAGTTCAGCATCAGATTTTGTATATTTATGTGGTTCTACAACCAAATCTATTCCTTTAGGCTCTAAGGCTAGTTTCATGATTTTACTTATTTTAAATATGGGAAATATTTCTTAATTAATTTTAACGCTTCTCTAGGTTCTATAACCATTCTTTGATCAAATACGTTCACTGCACCCAATGTTTTATTATAGTGTTCCATTAGTTTTGTTTTAGAAACAAAGGACACGAAGCCTTGATTTCCTTTGTCCCAGCTTAGTTTACAAGCAAAGGCGAAGAGATTTCCAGGAACACCTTCATATAGTTTTTGTTTGCCAATATTAAATGGGGCATTTTCTATTAGGTTCACGAAAATGTGATCTCCTTTATCTTCTATGCTTATAAGACCTTGAATGATTTCTGTGTTATTCACAACAGTCAACTTATAGACTTCCGCTCCTACTTTCTTCAGTTCCCCTTTCCAATTGAAGTTCCAACCCCTAGATTTTGTTACTAATTTTAGGTCTTGTGCCGTGACCTCAATTACTTCAGTAGGCAAACTGTCGCCTGATATTGTGTTGACAATACTATTAGTCAATTTATCTATCCAAACATCAATATTTTTTTGTTTTTCCATATTTACTCCTTCAATAGCTTTAGTACGTTGGATTCAAAATATCAAAAGTGAAGATTTATTGGAATTAAATCAAATCCTACGTACTTAAATCTCTGGTCTCTGACCACAAAGATATTCACCACGTTGGAAAATTTATAACTTTATCAGCTTTGTAAAATAGTTGTTGATTCCTACGTGGTAAATTCCCGATGGTATTTCTGATAGATTCATAGTGTTTGGATCATAAGATGTTCATGTTCAATTAATTTGACTGACTGTCTTCTTTTCATGAGCAAAGAACGGTTTGGCTACCCGACGTCTCGTCCCGATAGGGCGAGATGTCCGAGGTAGCCTGTGTTCTATGCTGGAATTTTCTTTCTTTTTTTAATAATGTAAAACTTAAGTCCTTCATGTTTTTCAATCGGTTTTTCTGAAACAGTATATAATTGTTCAAGTTCATCTATCCCAATTACATTCTGGCTCTTTAATTCTCCAAACCAATCTTTATTATCAACTAAAACATTTGTTAATTTTACCCCTGAAAAATTTGCATTTTCATACGAACATCCCGCAAATTCTGCTTCATCTAGATCACAATCAGTTAAATCGGAATTAGTAAAATTAGTAATGGTGAATTTACTTTTAGAAAGGTTTGATCTACTTAATTTGGCATTTTCAAGGTCTGCATCAGTAAAATAGACATTCTTTAGATTTGATGCCCTTAAATCAACATTCTTAAGAGTTGATCGTATAAAAGAACCGTTCTCGAAGTTGATTAGAACCATAATTGACTCAGTCAAATCCATTTCTTGCAGACTTCCGTTCTTTAAAAAAGCACCACTAATATAGAATTTACAGACTCCTAAATAGTATAAAGAGTTCATCTTAGATATGATACCTACTCTTGCTTCTTCTGTTTTTAATTGTATTAGATCATTAATTTCATCTGTTAGTGCTTTTATTTTTTCCTTCTTACTTTTATTGAATTCAAAAACAGTCCACAATAGTCCAAATATTAATAAGTCAAAGATCAGACCATGAGCTTCAACCAATATGTCGTGCCACGAAAATTGTGGATCTTTAAAGTCTAAATAAAATATTAATACAGAGAAAAAAATTGCAGCTAAAAGAAAAAATACGATTGCTGAATAATTAACCAATTCATATTCTATCCAATATTTGATAGTAGATTTTAGATTGAACCATTTTTTTTTAATTTGCTTTATCATTTATTTATTTCTGGCATAGAACGGTTGGTACACCTGCCGTACTACCGATAGGGAGTATGGTCATGGTGTACATTGTTACTGATGGTTACTTATTTAGCATCGAGTCTCTAATTTCTGATTTCTTCACTATGTCCGGATTCAATCCATATTTATGAATTAAATCTTTAAAAGCTGGTATAAACCAATTATCTACATATGGCGAAAGGATTATACTATCTATCATTGACACTATATCTAATTCAACGTTTTCACCTGCATTTGGCACCTCATACCCTTGGTAATTAATAAATCGAATTTCTTCTTCATAATCATACCAATTTTTCTTCCTCGTATTGCAAATTAGACCGTTTATTCCATCATATGTTCGATACGGTTCAACATAATTAACTACACATGCATGAGTAGTAGACTTTATGTTCTCGTCTACAATTGAGTTTTTAAACTTTTCTACTGTCGAGGTTATAGCTAAACCATATTTGTCTAGTCCACCATATATATGCCATAAGTGAAAAGATTCCCTTCTAAACCAGTTCCAGCAATTTACATATCCTGTTTTTCTAAAAAAGTCAGCTGTTTCTTTCGCATTTTCATCATCTATATTGATTACCGAGAATCCCTCATATTCATCAGAAAACTTGTCTGGTCTCACAAACCAAATTGACTTGTTCACAAGCATGCCGAGTAACTTTGGAATTGTTAGATACCTAATAATTGGAGTGTCGTTTACTGCAATTGCTGGCATTTCGTCTAATTCTTCATCAGAGAATTGTACATGTTTGACATTCGGATTATCTTTATCTTCTGTTATAATTGGCATATTCGTTTTTTTTAATCATCAGTAACGAGAGGATTGACGCCAAATGGCGTATATCCCGGATACAAATGTAATCTCTTTTCTTCAAATATCCATGTCGTCTATTGGACTTTTTGTTTCGGATTTCATTCTATCGGTGATCCCGCTAAAGACGGGACAAGTTATGAGTAAAGCCTAGATATTCTTGTACTTGCCTGAGATCCATGCCGCTGAGTACAAGGTGTGTAGCGAAGCTATGAGTCCACTCTAAAAAGCGGAAACTACCAGCTTTCTCCGATGTGGGCAAGAAAAAAACCAGTCAAAAAGAACTCAATATGAATAGCTGTGGGTGCAACCCACAGCGCAATCAATAGAAATGCTCAACCTTTAAAGGTTTGAATATTAGCATGTTAAGAATTCTACCCTTTCAGGGTTTAGAAATCAGAAATAAGAGCTTATAAGAACACTTTTCTATCTTTCCCGTGAGTCAAATACTCAAATATCTTTATGTACTTATCAGATAAATAGCATATGTGTGCCTACACCTGATCCTTGTTTGTAAAAATCACCAACTGTAAGGACACCATCAAGGTCTTCAAACATGTCTTCTTCTTTGTAATGAAACATATCCATGGCAAGCTTACATGCCCAAAGTTTTACACCTGAGGCTGTCAGTATTTCGAGAAATTCTCTTACATCCGGCATATCTATTTTTTCCATTTCTTTTTTCATCATGGAAGTGGCCAGTGCTTCCATACCTGGTAAACCTCCGAGCATAGTAGGCATATGCATGGCAGGGTTTCCTACTGTGGCTATATGAAGGTGGTCCAGTTTTTTGTTATGTATGGCTTCGAGGCCAAAGAAAGTAAAAAATATTTCTGCCTGAATACCTTCCATTCTTGCACCATTGGCCAGAACAAAACATGCATACACATTTTCAAGTGTTGCTTTGGACAAGATGATCATCATCTTATTTATTCTTCCATCATTTTCCATTTTTGTTTCTTTTTATTGTGAATGAATTTGATTAAATACAGCTTACAGGTTTAGGTATGCCTGCTATTTTTGTTGCTGTCTTCAGAGGTGCAACAGGAAATAGCTGGTAAAATTCTTTGATATCTACTACACCACTTTTTCCGATTTTTCTGATGCTGAGAGGTACCTCATTTTTGTATTCTGTTTGGATATAATCGATCACTTCCCAGTGTCTGGCTGAGAGTGTTACATCATTTTCAGCAGCTATTGCATCTGCTATACTTTTATCCCATTGACTGAATTCAGTCATAAAACCTTCCTCTGTTACAGAGACGGTTTTGCCTGCTAATAATTTGTCCATATTGTGTTAAAAATTTATTGTTTTATAAAAAATTAAAAATCTTTTCCTGCTTCATTCATTCGGGCAGTTACAAATGGAATGGGCCTTGCTTTGAGCAACATATTCCAGTAAACCCACCTGAATGCCAGCTTTCCAAAATGATTGAATCGCGATTCTTTCAATAGTCTGAGTGGTCCTATACCAGCTATCGGAAATGTTCCGGTCACCGGTTCATGATCATAGTTAAAATCAATCAGAAGTGCTTTGCCACCGCCTGTTTCTATAAAGCAATTGGCATGTCCATCAAACTGTTCTGTCATTTCTTTACCTTTGATATAACTAAGTATGTTTTCCGTTAGGATCTCTGCTTCAAAGTGGACTACAGAGCCTGCTTTGGATGTGGGTACATTGGTAGCATCACCTATGACGAAGACATCCGGATATTTTTTGGACTGTAATGTACCTTTGTCTGTAGGTATAAAGTTAAGGTCATCTCCCATGCCCGATATTTCGACTACTTCTCTTCCTTTGTTGGTGGGTACAGTAACTAATAGGTCAAAAGGAATAGATTTGCCACCATAATCATTGATGGTTTTATTTTCATTATCTACAGATTCAATGGCAAAATCGGATTCGATATGAATATTTTTCTCTTTGAGCAAGTATTCCAGTGTTTCGGTTGCTTTTGGTTTGGTAAATGCACCACTCAATGGCGTCACATAGGTGATTTCTACTTTGTCACGCATCTTTTTATCCTTAAAAAAACTATCTGCAAGGAAAGCAAACTCCAGTGGAGCAACGGGGCATTTGATCGGCATTTCTGTGATGTGTACTACCAGCTTTCCACCTTTCCAGTCGCGCAATTTATCTCTCAATGATACAGCTCCTTCGTAGGTATAAAATGTAAATACACTTTTGCCCCATTCGTCACTTTGCATACCCTCTATTTCTTCCGGAGCTACTTCTGTTCCTGTGGCTACTATAAGTATATCATACTGCAAAGTATTGCCATTAGACAGGATGACTTGATGGTCTTCAGGTAAAATCTTTGCAGCAGATACATTGAGAAAATCAACGCCTTTGGGTATAAAATCTTTGATCGGTTTGACTACATCTTCAGGTTTGTACTGATCAAATGGCAAAAACAAAAATCCAGGCTGATAATAATGTTCTTTGCGTTCATCTATGATAGTGATACTCCAATTTTTATTATCGAGCTCTTTGTTGAGTTGCTGAGCCATAATGGTACCTCCTGTACCTGCTCCGATTATTACTACTTTTTTCATCTTCAAATATGATTATGACTCAAAAGTAGGTGCTATAATCTATTCAAAAAGTGACTTTTGTCATATATAAGTATGATCAAAGTTCTGAAAGTGCCTATAGGTAACATAGGTTACTCACACAACATTAAAATCTCAGAAAATCAGTCAGAATATCCATAAAATGATTTTTCGAAACACATTTTAGTAATACCTAAAAATCTAAAATGATAATCTATTACGACCTCCAAATACTATATTATGACCTTTGAAACAACATGACCATGCCGTCAGGTGTGCTGACGGTTCCTTCACTAAATTGAGCTCCCACTCAATTTTGCTGTCGCAACGTTCAGTCATGCACCATAGGAGTTACTATGATTTGTCGCTAAAAATGCTGATTTTATTATATTTGAAGCTCTCACTACGAATCTCATTTTAGATATTTAGGTAATATAGAATGCTTTGAAAAAACCGCAATTGTTCCGGTCTTTTTCAATTGTCAGGATAATAAAAATGTATATTTTTGTTTTTTATTATCTATTCGATTTTTGAAACCATGATATAATTTTTAAGAATTTGTTTTCAGGTGTTAATAAAAAAGACTAATTTTACCCTAACCCTGCAGAGATAGTAAGCATAAATGATTGAATATGGCAAATAAAAAAGAAGAAACGGCATCATTTGTATTGAGATTATCACAGAAGATTTTTGAAAAAGAAGATGGTGACCACCAGGTGGAGTGGCGAGGCAATATCCGTCATGTGCAGTCCGGTGAAGAAGCACGGTTTACCAATTTTGAAGATGCAAAGTCATTTGTTCAGAATATCATCACTTCCATGACCATTAAGGCTGTGGAGGACAAACCCGATGATACACAAAAAGGCATATTGGCACAGAGTTTTGAATTCTGGAAAAAAGTAGCTTCTGCTACCCCAAAATTGGTGATGGACTCCATAAAAGACCCCAAAAAACAAGCAGAAAACATCCAGGATCAGATACAGGAACAAATCCATCACATATCAGATGCCATAGGCCAGAAAATAGAGAACACCATAGGATCCAAAATAGAACTAGACAATATTCTGCCCGCATCCAAAGCCGAAATCGTCGAAAAGCTGGACTTACTCAACAAAAGGCTTGAAGCGATAGAAAAAAAACTGGACAAACTTAACACCATCAAAAAAAACTAATAAATCCTGAACAAGCAATGTTCAAAAGGAAGTAATTACAGATAACTAACATGAATCCACCGACGCTTCAGGATATCACCCAAAAAAAATATACCGCCAAATTACAGGTATATACTATGGGCAAATTTGAAGTATATGTCGACGGTCAAAAAATACAGGCACAAGCATGGAAACGCGATAAATCCCTTCAATTATTTCAGTTTATGATCATCGCATGCCATCGAAAGGCATTGCATAAGGAGCAAATCATCGATCGGCTTTGGGAAGACGAGATGGATGATCAGGGATTTAAAGTGGCGCTTCATGGTATCAGTAAAGTCATAGAGCCCGATAAGAAGAGTCATGCCACTTCTGCCTATATTGAGAGAAATACGCATACTTACTCCTTGATTACTGATGATATTTGGGTGGATGTTTATACTTTTGATGCGCTCATCGCCTCGGGCAACCGGATGATTCATACTGATCCTGCGCATGCCGAACAATTGCTCAGGGAAGCGATCATATTATATTCGGGAGTTTTTCTCCCTGACAGAATCTATGAAGACTGGTCAGCTGACGAAAGAGAAAGATTACAGCTTTCTTTTCTGAATGCAAGCACAGCGCTAGCAGAACTGGTGCTAGTATCCAATCCGACAGAATGTATTCAGTTGTGCCAGGATGCATTACTTACTGACATCACCTGGGAGGACGCTTACAGGTTACAGATGGCAGCATTTTTTGCCAAGGGCAACCGGCCTATGGCTATCAAAACTTATCGCGTCTGCGAAAAAGTACTCGATGAAGAGATGGGAGTCAAACCACTACCGGAAACCAAAAAGTTATACCAGACTATATTGAATACCTGATCATCATACTGATTAAGGAGGTAGCAAAACTCAGCACATTAAAGGTCATGAGCATCAATCATTGCAAAAACATATAGATATATGTATCACATCGTCTTTACTTTATTATGATGACATATTTATTTTATTTGATTCTGATAAAATTATAGTAGTTATAAATTAAGCTATATTTGTCATTTCAATCCTCTATGATGAGAAAAAAATGTGGCTTTTACATCGGTTTTATTATTTTATTACTGAGGGTAACATATGCTGACGGGCAGCTAAGTAATGATTTTTCGCTGGACAAAAAGCAATTTTTATTTGATTCCACACCAGAAAGATCGTTGAAAGCAACTTATTTAAAAAACACCATAGATAGCCTTATAGAAACAAAAGTTGATCCATCTCAGGATAGTGCATCTTGGCAAGGTGCCTTTTGGGCGATGCAGCTGATGCTGTACAAGCCTGAAAAATTCCTTAAATTGATACCTTCTTTTATACAAAACTTATCATCCGGAAGTGATGAATATCAAAGAAGCTTTCTCGAAATGCTCTATACACTATACCCCAATGATTTTAAAAAAAATATAAACAAGGAATGGAGGAGACTCAGCAATGCTAAAAATCAGGCTATGGCTTTGGAATATCTTGCACTAAATAGCATCCAACCCAACATTAAAAGAACTGATAAAATCTTCCAAACCGGATGGTACGAATCTTACATCAACAGAAGGAATAAAATCACTTCAGTGGAAGTAATGGAAAAAGACTTTAAAGATTTTACTTTTTTGCCCGGCAAAGTAATCATCTGCAGCTTTCAGTCATCTGACAGAAATACTCCGGGATATGCTATGATCAGGAAGCAAGATGGTACCTGGCTTACCGACATTAATAATCTCCCGGTAAAAATCCCGCAACTTGCCCGCTCAATTTCCAATTTACCATATTACCTTACTAACGGTAATACACCACAAGGACTGTTTAGGGTCACCGGTACTGATATATCTGAGAATAAATGGATAGGACCCACTACCAATATTCAGATGGTGTTGCCTTTTGAAAATGATCATCAGTTTTTTCAGGGAAGCAAAGATTATGAGGTGTATTACAAAACCTTGTTGGGGGAAAAGCTCAGTAAGGTAGATGCTTTGTACGAAGCTTTTTACGCCGGAAAATTGGGGAGGTCTGAAATTATTGCACACGGCACCACTATAGATCCTGAGTTTTATCGTGGCCAAAAGTTTTATCCATGTACACCATCATTAGGTTGTCTCTGCAGTCCGGAGATATGGGATGAAGATGGCAGGATTTCTTATAGTGCTCAGCAGCAAATCCTTGATGCCTTGATAAATAATAATCTGATCCCTGAATGGCTCATCGTCGCTGAAATTTCAGATTTTCAACCTCCGGAAACAATAAAAAAATGAATGAATTTTCGACTGAGGCTCAGAAAATTTTAAAAAATTATTTTCAAAATGAGGATATCGTCATTGTCGCGGCGCTTAATTGGGGTTTGGGTCATGCTTCAAGGTGTGTTCCGGTCATACATTGGTTGACCCAACATTGTGCACAAGTCATTGTGGCATCAGATGGCGAATCTTTGGAACTGTTGAAAAAGGAATTTCCTCAATTGACATTTGAATCATGTCCTGGTTACAATATCAGATATAAGTATGAAAATATTGTAGTAAACATGCTGATGGCTTTACCTTCTATGATTCGTGCTATCAGCAAAGAAAAGTCGAAAGTAAAAAAGTTATCTCAAAAATATAACGCCAATGTAATTCTTTCTGACAATAGACTCGGATGCAGAACAAAGAATCTACGCAATTATTACATCACCCATCAGATCAACATTCCCCATACAAACAAACTAATAGCATCTCTGGGTTCTGCCCTCCACCAATGGTATATCAGAAAATTTGATACTTGTTTTGTGCCCGATTATAAAGGGAAAAGGGCCATTTGTCCTGCATTGTCATTCGGTAAAAATCTAAAAGCTGAATATCTCGGCCCATTAACCCGTATAAGACATTTGAATTTACCTAAAACAACTGACATTTGTATCGTTTTATCAGGGCCGGAACCCCAAAGATCAAAAATCGAAACATTACTGGTTCCTGTTTTAAATTTAATGACGTCTTTTAAAATAAGTTTTGTAAGAGGAACAATCAATAAATACTTAGGTGTTCGGTTTGAAGATCATATTCTTTGTTCAGATGTAATGACCTCCTTACAGATAGAATCTTTATTAAATACATCAAAATTACTGATTTCCAGATCAGGGTACTCAACAATAATGGACATCCATCATTTGGACATAAAAGCCATTTTGATACCTACTCCCGGACAGACAGAACAGGAATATATCGCCGATGTAATCAAAAATGATTCTAAATACTATATTATAAATCAAAACGAAACAAAAAAACTGCCCGAAATTATTCAAAGTATGATTAAATCCTGACTTTTGCGGTTTGGTTTAATTTTAACTAACATTGAGTATCGACAATCAGTCCAATAAAATCATCATTTCTGACCATCTGGTTGCAGATCAGATACAAGAATTATTTGAGGATTACGTAAATCCGGTTATTGGGTCGTTAGAATTATCCTCAGAAAATATGTATCCCAGACGAATCCTGGGCAACTATATCACCTACCTTGTCACTGATGGCAATGACACACACTCCGTGATGGTCAATAAAGGAAAAAGTCCCTATGCTATACAGTGCGACTGTAATACTTACAACCACAGTGGAAAATGCCTTCATATCGCTAAAGTTCTTATTTCAGCAAAAAACCAATGCTTTCAGGAAGAAAATTTTAAAAAAATAGAAGCGCTGCGTAGAGAAGAACATAATAGAAAAATAGAAGAGGAAAACGAAAAAAATAAATCCAAAGAAATCCAAACCAAAAAGAATTTATTGAGCCGTCTTAATAAAATTGTACATATGGGTTCGTCTTTGAGTGAAGGCCATTATTTAAAATCTGTGGATAAAAATCCGGGAGACCCATCAAAACCGTACGTAATAAAAGATGCCAAAGATTTCAATTTTTATCGCTTGGCATCAGCCATACCGGATTTAAAAAATGTTTCGCGACGAAATAAAATCTTTAAAAAGTTAACTACATCTGGCAATGGGATAGATATTGCTTATCAGTTTCATACTGATCGAAAGACCATTTCCTTCCGGGTAAACAAAAATAATGACCTGGAAGTAAAGTGCACTTGTAGTCAGACTTATGAAAACAATATATGCTCACATGCACTAGACAGCATCTCCTATCTTTCTGACATAGGCAATTACTTTTTGTTTGTGCCATTCTGCAATCAGGATAAAGAAAAAAATATAATACTTGCTGATTATGGGCTGACATTAAATGACCCTGAGGCGGCAGAGTTCCGATTTGCCAGTGATTTTTCAGGTAGATTATCATTATCATATGTACCGCCTCATTTTGTGAGTGCCGGTAAGCTTTTGAAGATAAGCAGCCTGATAGTCTCTCAGGAAAAAACTAAAAAATTCAGAGTAGCCAGAGATATGCATGATATCGGACTTCTGTTTCAGTTGTCTCACTCATTGCAGTCCAATATTCCGCTAAGGATAGAAGCCCTTAAGATAGAGCCATCCAAAAAAGGGGAAGATAAGCTTTCCCGTATTATCATCAATAAAGAAGAAAACATTCCTTTGCTCTCAGTGCTTGATGATGATAAGTACGGCATGCTCATGGATTTCAGTTATATCAATTATAAAGACCTTTTAGGTTCAGGATATTATACAAGTAGTTACAATATTTTTTCTACTCAACCATACGATGCCACACGAAGGCAATATCTTAAATATTTCAACTCTAAACTCGAAGATCACTGGCAGCAACTTTGTCGATGGAATCACGTAAAAATGATTACGGACAATGAAAATTTTTCTAAATCCAATCTGAAAGATATTCAACTATCCCCACAACCGGTGTATGCCGACTTGAAGGTGAGTTCTAATGAAAAGTTCATAACGGTACAAACTATTTTTCGTGATGAGGAAGGTAGAATCGTCATTGGTGATGAGGAAGGTTGTGAGATATATTTCGGTAATGTAATACTTTCAAAAGGTGTTTTGTACCTCAACAGACGCAAAGATCTCGTACCTTTTCTGGAATCAATGCCTCAGGGAAAGCTTGTCTTTCCGGTACATATCGCCGACAAAGTTGTAAAAAATGTTCTTTTTCCGCTTTCTCAGAAGTTTGGAATCGAGATTCCGGATATGTTCAGACTGCAGGTGAGAGAAGCTACAATGATTCCTTCGATTCATCTCAAAGAGTTTCAGGATAAGTTCCTTCAGGTTGGTCCCAAGTTTTGTTATGACGATCTTACGATCGATATGAATGATTCCGCGGATCATTATTTTAAGGAAGGAGCCGATCAACAACTGTTGATCAGAAACATACCCGAAGAGACAGGATTTGTTGAATATATCCGTTCTATGCACCCTCAATTCAAAAATCAGAATTTTCAGCCATATTTTCTCCTATCTTTTGATGAAGTGATGAAAAACCAATGGTTTTTACAGTTCTCAAAACAATTGATGGCCGAAGATATCAAAATGGTGGGATTCAATGACCTTAAAAAATTTAAGTATAACACGTCCACTCCAAAGTGGGATATGAAAGTATCCAGCGGTATCGACTGGTTTGATGTTCAGGTATCTGCTTCCTGGGGAGATCAGGAGATCAGTTTCCGCGATATTAAAAAAGCCATCATGAACGGTCAGGATTTTGTCGTTCTTGGTGATGGATCTTTCGGCATGTTACCTGAAGAGTGGCTCAAAAAATACAGCAGTCTGTTTAAGTTTGCTGTAGACGAAAAATCGGGATTGAAGATTAGTAAAAAGCACTTCAATATTGTAGAAATGCTCTTTGATCAGATTGATGATCAGGATATCATTGATGAGATTGAAGAAAAAAAACGAAAGCTTCTTCATATCGAAAATGTTAAAGCAGCGCCCATTCCTTCCAATATCAATGCCACCTTAAGGCCATATCAGGAGACAGGCTATCAATGGATGCAGGTCCTGGATGAAGTTTCATGGGGAGGATGTCTTGCGGATGATATGGGATTGGGCAAAACCCTCCAGACCATCACGTTTTTGTCTTATATAAAACAAAAGTACAACAATCCTACAAGCCTGATCATATGCCCAACTTCATTGATCTACAACTGGGAAAATGAATTGAAAAAATTTGCACCCGGCCTGAAGTATCATCTGTTTTATGGACTGGGCAGAACCTTCAGTGACGAACATTTTAATGACTACGATATCGTCATCTCATCGTATGGTATCGTACGCAACGATATTGAGACTTTACTCAATTTTGAGTGGGAATACGTCATTCTCGATGAAAGTCAGGCCATAAAAAATCCTGATGCCATATCTACCAAAGCGGTACAGTTGCTTAAAGCCAGAAATAGGTTTATCCTCAGTGGTACACCTCTTCAGAACAATACTTATGACATATATGCCCAGTTCAACTTTCTAAATCCCGGATTGCTCGGAGGACGGGAGTTTTTCAGGCATGAATTTGCAAATCCCATAGATAAAGATGGTGACAAAGACGCTGGAGTAATGTTAAGAAGGCTGATAAAACCATTTATGCTGAGAAGAACTAAAACAGAAGTTGCACCCGATCTGCCTGAAAAAACAGAAATGATCTTGTGGTGCCAGATGGAAAAAGCTCAAAAAGTCATTTATGACGAATATAAAGATTACTACCGGCATGCATTAATGCAAAAAATAGAGACCGAAGGCATAGCAAAATCAGGTATGTATATCCTCGAAGGATTGCTGAGACTCAGACAAATATGTGACGATCCGCGATTGCTGAAAGATAAAGATATAACAATCAAAGGTATTAAAATTCTGGAGCTGGTAAGAGAAATAGAAGAAAATATGGGAGAGCACAAAATGCTTGTGTTTTCTCAGTTTACTGAAATGCTTGCCCTCATCAGAGAAGAAATGGATAAAAGTAAAATCAAATATTGCTATCTGGATGGAAGCACTTCTGCTATAGGAAGACAAGAACAAGTAGAAACGTTCCAATCCAGAGAAGATATCAATGTATTTCTGATCTCGCTCAAGGCCGGTGGTGTGGGACTTAACCTCACAGAAGCAGACTATGTCTATATCGTTGATCCATGGTGGAATCCAGCTGTCGAACAACAAGCCATAGACCGTACACATCGAATTGGGCAGAAAAACAAAATATTTGCATATAAGATGATCTGCAAAGACAGTGTCGAAGAGAAAATCATCCAACTCCAGGAAAAAAAATTACTCATCTCCAAAGAAATCGTTCAGGAAGACACCGCATTCTTCAAGAGTCTGACAAGGGATGATATCAATTATTTGTTTAGTTAGGAGTATGTTTAAATTTTTATGTTTGAGCGAAAGTGAGGAAATTTAATTTCAGATAAGGTGACTGAATGGTCTCGTCTTTGACGAGCGAAGGTGATATAGTCCAATGTCAGAGACTTTGGGACTATAAAACAGTATCTTCGTTTGTCAAAGTCTTATCTGACTTTGACGGAACCTATCTTACGGTCTCTGACCGGTTGTAAAATATACTCTAAGGCATTGTAAAACAAAAATACTGTAAAAATCATTTAAACGTGCGCATCATTTCTTAGATTTATCCCATAAATCAATTTAAGGAATGAAACAGCGTTTATTATCACTCGATGTCTTCAGGGGAATGACGATCTTTTTTATGATCATCGTCAATACTCCCGGAAGCTGGAATTATGTGTACGCACCATTATTACATGCCAAGTGGGACGGATGTACGCCCACTGATCTGGTTTTCCCGTTTTTTATGTTTATAGTGGGTGTGTCTATGGCTATCTCTTATGCCAAGTTTGAAGGTGGACCACAAAAAGACTGGATCAACAAGGCCATCACACGAGGTCTGAAAATTATATTAATAGGACTACTTTTGAATTGGTTTCCTTTTTTTACTAAAAATATTGCGGATTTGAGACTATGGGGAGTTTTGCAAAGAATCGGTTTGTCATTTTTGATAGCAGGAGTGCTAATAAGTTTTGTGCAACGTAAGTACCTGTGGATACTTTTGGGAAGTATTCTGGTCTCCTACTACCTTATTCTTCTGAGTGCCGGTGACCAGGCATTAACATTGGAAGGCAACTTGGTCAGGACCATCGATCTGGCACTTTTCGGCGAAAATC
Organism: Saprospiraceae bacterium; assembly: GCA_016713025.1. Lineage (NCBI taxonomy): Bacteria > Pseudomonadati > Bacteroidota > Saprospiria > Saprospirales > Saprospiraceae > Saprospiraceae bacterium. The sequence continues at coordinate 659,235 of JADJPZ010000002.1, forward strand.
ATATTTATAAAGGGTACGGTATTCCTTTTGATCCTGAAGGACTGCTGAGTACGCTACCAGCGGTCGGAACAGTGATTCTCGGATATATTACCGGAAAAAACCTGCTTTCCACTCCTGATATTAATAAAAAAATCCAATGGCTTTTTATTTTTGGAATCGTATGCGGTGCTGCAGGGTATCTTTGGTCCATCATGGGATTTCCTATCAACAAACCTATCTGGAGTAGCAGTTACGTACTCTTTACCGGTGGGTTGGCGATGTTGTTTCTGGCACTGATGATCTGGGTCATTGACATTCATGGATTTCAAAAATGGACCTATGTTTTTAAGGCTTTTGGTCAGAATCCTTTAGTTTCATATGCGCTTTCCGGACTATTTGTCAAAACGATGCTGCTGATAAAAATCGGGGATCAGAAGCTGTATGGATGGCTTTATTCTGCCGTATTCCAACCGGTATTTGGTGACTATTTTGGGTCGTTTATGTTTGCTTTATCCTTTGTGATGCTGATATGGGTCTTTGCATATATCTTAGACAGAAAGGGTATTATTGTAAAGGTGTGAAGTCAAAATAACGGGGTGTCCGTTTTTTTAAATTAATCTTTATAAAATTCTTATTGTCTCCCTTTAAAGAGGAGGACCAAAACCATATGACAACACGTGGATAAACGGTACATTCGTAAGCAAAGATGGTAGCACTAAGTCGGAAATAATAGAAATCATCAAAGCTCAAGTCAAATTTGAAGAGTGATACATCTCAGTGTCTTTTTTCTTAAAAGACAAGTACTTTATAATAAAAAGGCTACTCTTCCGGAATTGTCATTACTTTTGCATTTTAAAAAATCTTGATTTTGAAAATTATACCTTTTTTTGTCTGCATGAGTCTGCTCATGATATCTTGTAATCAGGATGTGATCTACGATCAAAAACAAGATGTACCTTCTCCATGGAAATATGACGACAAAAAAGATTTTACTTATGAAATCTCTGACACGACCATCGCATATGATCTGATCATCTCGTTGGAACACAGTTCAGGCTTTTCTTTTGAAAATTTGTATCTCAATACTAAGACCATATTTCCTGATGGACATGCGACAATATCTCCTGTTTCCCTTCAGCTGGCAGACGACAAAGGGGATTGGGCCGGAGATTGCGATGGATCAAAATGTATCACAGATATAGAAATGTCATCTGGAGCATACTTTAAAATACCGGGAACATATACACTTTCTTTTGAGCAGTATTCCCGAAATGAAAATCTCGAAGGTATCCATTCCATACGGATCAAAGTAGTAAAATCCAAAACTTAAAAGATCCAATACTTTGGTTATGTCAGAAAAAAAACTCAGACTATTTGTTTGGCTCCTTTTCATCATGATCATTGCCTATTTCAAAGTGGCACATCATGAGCTATGGAAAGATGAGTGGCAGGCCTGGTTTGTAGCCAAAGATAAAAGTATTTCTGAGATATTTTCATTTCTATACTATGAAGGCCATCCTGCACTATGGTATCTTTATCTGAAAATTTTTACCCTGTTTTCCGGGATTTCAAGCCCTGAAATGCTGATAAACACTGCTCATTGGATTACAGTGGCCTGTGGTTTGTACTTTTTGTTTTGCAAACTCCGGTTACCATTGATTTTGTGTGTTTTTGGAGCATTGTCTTACTTTCTGTTTTTTGAATATGGCATTGTCAATCGTGGTTACTTCCTGGTGGTTTTACTTTCATTTTGGGCTTCATCACTTTTGAGTCATGAGGCATTCAATAAAACACAACTTGGTTTTGTCTTATTTTTTCTTTGTCAAACGGAAGTATATGGTGTTTTTGTTGCACTTTCCATTGGAGTGTGGTTGTTATCACAGCATAAAGACCTGATCAAAAGGGCTAATTCTCGTGATATCATAGGATTGGGTTTGGGTGTCTTATTTTTTATTATCTCTGTTTTTCCCAGGACTGCAGGCCATGTCGCCAAAACCCGTGGCAAGGAGATGTCATTTGTTGACAATATATTGACTTCTTTGCAAGGAAATCTCAGCAATACCTATCTCATCGGGTCTACGCCGGACACTTTTGCCTATGGGTGGTCGATAGCTGGTGTGGCGTTCTCCATTTTTGCTTTGGCTGGCTTGATTTTTATTTTTTATGGGCAAAAAAGGCTGCTAATCCCATTTTTTACTTTTTTGGCGATGATGCTTGTCTTCAGTATTTTCTTTTTTACAGGTGGAGTCCGACAGTGGGGTGTAGGTTTTTTATTTTTATTTACGTTGCTTGGTATTCGAGGCTTTGACTGGAAAAAAGATAAGTTAACCGGTGTTATTATTGGTGTATTTTGTCTTTTTGGAATCATCCATAATATCAAAGCGGCAAAAGAAGACATGAGATTGCCCTTTACCAATGCTGAGGCTGCGGGACGATTTATAAAGGAAAAAGTGCCGCCCAAAGTACCTGTAGTAGCCATCAATAAATTTGAGGCAACTCCTGTGATCGGATATGCAGGCAGAAAATTTTATGAACTTCCGGACGGTGTCGAATTCAGCTATTTCAGATGGGTGGACAAAATCTATCTGCCGACAGAAGGAGAATTAAAGATTTTTGCTCAATTCAAAGGTGTGGGAGGCATAGTTATTATCTCTCCAAAACCTCTGGATGCAGACAGGTTTCCCTCTGCAACATTATGGCAAAAGTTTGATCAGGAGAATTATAAAAAAGAGAATTATTACTTGTATTCTATGGCCAGGTAGCTTGTATACCGATGATTTTTTTTTTGAGAAAAATTATGTCTTCATTAGCTGCAACATCAACTTCGTTTGTCAAAGTCTTACCTGACTTTGACGGAACCTATCTTACGGTCTTTGACCGGTTGTGGACAATTTACTCCGGTCATGAGACCGATAGATAAAAGTCCAAAAGTCAGAGACTTTGGACAACAGATGATTTATAAAAAAGAGAATTATTACTTGTATTCTATGGCCCGGTAACTTGTAAATGTCGTACAAACGAACGACAAACTCCCGATCATCAATTGGATCTCCAGAAAAAAGGGGTGAAAATGATCAGGATTGTGAAAAGTTCTAACCTTCCCAATAACATCAATACAGAAAAAATCCACTTGGCTGAATCCGGAACCCATCCGAAATTGTCCACCGGTCCTAATTTTCCTATAGCCGGACCTACATTGCCGAGTGTTGTGGCGCAGCCACCAATAGCTGTTATGAAGTCTATACCTGTGAGGGTAATAAAAAGTGAACCCATAATAAATGTCATCAGATATACCAATAAAAATACAAGGATATGAGTCAGAATCCTCGGTGCCACTATCTCTTTGTTGATTTTAATCCGTATCAACGCTCTTGGGTGAAGGATTCTTTTAAACTCCAGATACATATTTTTTACAAATACCATATGCCTGATAAATTTAATTCCTCCGGCAGTGCTTCCCGCACATGCACCCAAAAACAGGGTAAGGAAGAAAAACATCGTCAGTCCGGGACTCCATTGGGTATAATCTGCTGTAACAAAACCGGTAGTGGTAATCAAACTTACCAACATAAAGAGTCCGTTTCGGAAGTTCTCTTCATATGAGCCGCCAGTCATATAATTAATCCAAAGGCCTAAGACTAATGATGTTAAAAGTATGAATAGTGTATAATATCTGAACTCTTCATTGATCCAAACTTTACTGAATCTACCTTTAAAAAGATAGTATAATACGGCATAATTGCACCCTGCGATAAACATAAATAAGATAATCGTGTAGTGGATACCTGGTGAAGTAAAATGGGCAATACTCGCATTTTTGGTGGAAAAACCACCGGTTCCCATGGTGGCGAAAGCGTGGTTGATAGCGTCAAAAAGAGACATGCCATGCCACCATAGCAAAAAGAAGAGTGTCATGGTCAGACCAAAATAAATAAACCAAAGTCTTTTGGCGGTCTCTTTTATTCTTGGATGCACTTTATCGGCAGTCGGACCGGGAGATTCGGCAACAAATAATTCTATACCAGCTATTCCAAGTAATGGAAAAAGTGCCACTGTCAGCACTATAATACCCATGCCACCGATCCAGTGGGTCATACTTCTCCAAAATAATATGCCTGGTGGCAAAGATTCAATGTCGGTAAAAATAGAAGCTCCTGTAGTTGTAAATCCTGATACCGATTCAAAAAAAGCATCAGCAAAATTGGTGGTCACACCGGAAAGCATAAAGGGTAAGGCTCCGAAAAACCCGAGAAAAACCCATCCCATAGCTACTATGAGGTATCCTTCTCTTTTATTGACTATAGTACTCGAGCTGAATTTTGAAAACCATAATAACGCACCTGTGACAATTGTGATCCCGCCGGAGATTAAAAAATCTTTAAAATCGCTACCTGCATTATAGTACGATACTGCGGCCGTAAGAAACATAGATAGTCCAAGAAGTACCATCAATACACCTGTGACATTGGATATGGGTTGATAATTTATTCGCATGGTTACCTGAACATGTCTTCTATTCTGCCAATGGCTCCCGGTAATGAAAGAATGATGACTTTATCATGGATCTGAAATATAAATTCTCCTGTAGGGATGATAGTTTCTTTGCCTCTGATTACAGCGCCTACAATTGCTTGAGAAGGAAGTTTCAGATCTTTTAACGGAGTTCGTGTCAGTCGCCCTTCCTTATGAATCAGGTACTCAATAATTTCTGCATCTACTCCATGCAAGCTTGCAATGGCTTCAACCCTACCTTTTCTCACATACCGGAATATATTATTGGCAGCAATGATCTTTTTATTGATCATCGTATCCACACCTATGTTCTGTGAAATATGGGTATAATCCAGGTTTTCAACCAATGCAATGGTCTTATAAACGCCGGCGTTTTCAGCCATCAGGGATGTGATGATATTGGTTTCGCTATTGGGAGTTACGGCAATAAATGCATCTATCCTTTCGAGTCCCTCTTCTTTGAGAAGATCAAAATTGGAAGGGTCTCCTTTTATTACCATTGTATTATTGAGTTCGTCCAGTAGTTTTTTACACTGATTTTCATCTGCCTCCACAATAGAAATATTGTAATCATTTTCAAGATGTTTTGCGACGGTCATAGAAATGATATTACCACCGACCATCATTATACTTTTTATTTTTCGGGCCGATTTGCCGATCATCTCTATTAATCCATCTACTTCTGTTTTTTCTATGATAAAGTATATATGGTCTCCTCGTCTGAGTACCGTACTTGCCCTTGGCAGGATAGTTTCATGACCTCTGAGCACTGCTACGGGTGAGTAATTTGTATTTTTCAGCCTTTTAATTTCTTCAACAGACCGTCCATTATAAAATGAGTCCTCTTCTATTTTTAATCCAATTAAAGAAACCCTTCCGTTTTCAAAATCAAAACTATCTGTAACCTGGCTGAACTCAAGCAATCTCATAATCTCCTGAGCAGCCAGGAGAGACGGGGATATTACCTTATCAACTCCCAGCTCTCTGAATATACCTTTAGCTCTTTTTTCGAGATTGGCGATATTGTTTATCCTGGCAATGGTCTGTTTGGTTCCCATTTTTTTTGCAATGCTGCATGCCATCAGGTTGTCGTTTTCTCTTGTCGTCACAGCAAGAAAAATTGAAACCAAGTCAAGGTTTATCTGACTCAGGATACCGATATTGGAAGCGTCACCATAGATTGTCTGTACATCAAGGTGACTCTGAGCATATTCCAAAACATCTCTGTCAGAATCAATGATGATGATGTCATGTTGGGCAGACGAGAGCAACTTTGCAAGATGGAAACCTATACCTCCTGCCCCTGCTATAACTATTTTCATTTAAATTGTTGATCCATCCTTGTTGTAAGATGGAAGCTGCAAATGTAATATTATTTATTATTTTACTATCACCTCATCTACAAAAATCCAAGCCCGTGATCCTGCTCCCGCGTATCCTTTTGGTATCTGGCCAAAATTTTTTGCTTTGATCCTGATATATCTGGCATTTACATTTGTCCTGAACTCTATCCTGGTGACACCATCTTCGCCGATGTTAAATTTTGATTTGCTGCTTGTTTCTTTGAAGTTGATATTGTCATCAGAGGTGAAAACAGTAACCTTCGAAGGCATAAATATCCAGCTTTGCGGCTGATTCATGACGTCAAGGCTAACATAACTTATTTTTTGTTTTTGTTCCAGATCTATAGTGCCTTCAAAATCTGCACCATTCCAACCCAACCATTCGCCGTCATTGAAAGCTGTATTACTGCCAAAAATGCCGTTGTTCCATCCATTGTTGCCGGATTTATTGTATTTCGGGTCAGGAGGTGTGGTAAGGGAAGATTGTTTTCCGGTTGCTTTATGCCAATTTTCTCCCTTTCTGAGTTCTTTCACTTTATCTGGTTTAAACTGAAGATTTTTTGGAAGTTTGAACAGACCAAATTCTGCTATTGTTGGGTTCAGTCTTGAGGAAAGAATCCGCAATCTGACTTTAGCTGAACTCACCGGTTCAAATCTTAGCAGCCGTTTGTATCCTACCGTAGTCCCGCTGGTGATTTGTTTCCATTGATTATCTTTCCATATATCGAGTGCAAAATGCTCTATGCGCTGCCCAATACGAATATTTTCCTGTAAAAGTAAGACATCAAAGGTCTTTTTCCCTTTGAGTTGAAATTCTACTGTTGTAGTTGTATCAGCCGATTTGGTAATAAAGTGAGTACTATTATTTCCATCCAGGATATTGTTTTGACCCAAACCGTTGTTTGATGTGACAGAAGCGTCTTTGGCGAGATTGATTGAAAAAGTAAGGTCGATGAGTCTTTTCCATTCCTTCAGGTTTTTTACATCGTTTTCATGGATTAAGCCTCTTTTGTCGGGTGGAATATTGAGCAGTAGCACACCATTGCGACCTATAGAACTAAAGTATATATCAAAGAGCTTTTCCGGTGTTTTGACCCTGTCGTCTTCTTCTTTATGGTAAAACCATCCCGGACGAATGGATACATCGGTCTCAGACGGATACCAAATCAAACCACTGGCATTCATAATCTTGGGTCTGCTTGCCAAATCTGATTCTGTCATATCACCTACCGGGGCAAATGTAGCATCAGACTGAGAGTTTTTCTGAATACTTTCCTGTATTCTCGCATCTACAGGCATGACACTCCACTCCGTTTCGCGGCCATAACCCGATTCTGTACCTACCCATCTCACGTCTGGTCCCATGATGGCTATGGTGGCTTCCGGCTGAAGTTTCCGTATCAATGTATAGTACCGCTCAAAATCATACACTTGCCTTTTACCATTGGGACCTTCGCCATTGGCACCATCAAACCAGACTTCATCTACCTGCCCGTATTCTGTCAATAGTTCTGTAAGCTGCCGGATAAAAAAATCATTGTAAGCGTCGGTACCATAACTAGCTTCGGTCCTGTCCCAAGGTGATAAGTACACTCCGAAGCCAATCTTGTATTTGCGGCAAGCATCGGCCACTTCTTTCACCACATCACCTTTGCCTCCTTTCCAGGGAGTGTTTTTTACTGAATGTTCGGTATATTTACTAGGCCACAAGCAGAATCCATCATGATGCTTAGCAGTCAGGATGACCAATTTAATTCCGGACTCACCTGCTACCTTCACCCACTGATCAGCATCCAGTTCACTCGGATTAAAGAGGTTTTTGTCTTCGTGCCCGTGACCCCACTCGCGATCAGTAAAGGTATTGATGCCGAAATGGAAAAAAGCCGTTAACTCCAATTGTTGCCATTTCAACTGACGGGGTGAGGGTGTGACATTGGCTGCTTTTGTGATGATATCCTGATGACTGTCTGTGGGTAGGATGGGTACAAAACTTTGAGACATTATGCCTGAAAAAGCAGATAATATGGTGGCAATTGTCACAAAAAATGTTTTCATATTAATTCAAATTTAAGTAACTACTCAGGTATAAAAGCATAAAAATAAAGTTGTAAAAATACAAAAAGAGTTATAACTTTGTACGACCAACCTTAAAGTATTGATATAGAACTTGATTTAAAATCAAGAAAATATCGAAAATTTATCTTCCATATTAGTTTTAGTTGAGCAGCTTCGCCAAGAATTGGTCGAGGTAAAAGAAGAATTACGTCTTACCAAAGAAGATAACGAAAAATTAAAGGCAAGGATAATAGAATTGAGTCATAAAAAGAATAGCTCAAACAGTTCACTTCCTCCCTCAACGGATATACAAAGAACAACAAAAAGTCTCAGACAAAAAGTGGCAAGAAAACAGGAGGCCAAACTGGTCACGAAGGAACTACATTAGAATTTCACTCTGAACCCGAGGTAATTGATCACATTGACCAGACGTGTCCAGTATGCGGAACAATTTATATCGATGTTCCAACATTGAAAGAAAGGCGACAAGTCTTAGACATACCGCCCATTGCCATACAAGCATATGAGCATAGGGTGTACGAAAGACGTTGTAGTTGTGGAGCTTGTTGTGTCAGTTCTTTTCCTGACCATGTAAAGAGTCCGATAAGTTATGGTCGAAACATTGAGACATTATGTGGATACTTTTCAGCCAGACAGTATGTGAGCGTATCCAGAATACGAGAGATGTTTGCAGACGTATTCAATCTAAACATCAGCGAAGGAACAATTGTCAATAAAATAAAGTCTTTGGCACAAAGATGTATGCCACAGTATGAAGAAATACAAAAAGAGGTACAACAAAGTAGCTGTGTGGGAACAGATGAAACAGGAGGCAAGGTAAACGGTAAGTTGCGATGGTTGTGGGCATGGCAAACAAGATTAGTCACCTTTATAGTAGTTTCATCAAATAGAGGCTTTGAAACTATTGAGAAGTACTTTGGCGAAGGATTTGTTAATACTATATTGGTCCATGATTGCTGGAAGGCACACTTCATCATAGGGGCAAAGGACGTCAGATATGCCTAAGCCATATACTTAGAGAATTACAATACTTTATTGAAAAGAGAAATAAATGGGCTTACGAGTTGACTAAATTAATATGGAAAGCCTTGGCTCTAAAAAAATAATGCTTACAAATGCTGAAGCCAACTATGAAACACAAATCAACCAAATTGAAAAACACTAAACCACATACTGAATAAAGAGATACATTCCAAAGATAAAAAACTACATACTTTACAAAAAAGACTAAACAAACACCAACAATATCTACTTACTTTTCTAAAAGTAATGGAAGTACCACCAGACAACAACTTTAGCGAACAAGCCATCAGAAACGTAAAGGTAAAACTCAAGGTTAGCGGTCAGTTTAGGTCAGACCAAGGTGCTTCATATTATGCAGTCCTAAGATCAGTTATTGATACTGCTATAAAAAGAAATCTAAACGTTCTCCAAGTATTAGCTAATGCTTAACTTTGTACCTGAGTAGTTACAAATTTAAAAGTATCAACTTACATATTCCTCCTATACTTTCCTCCGACTTCATACAGCGCATTGGTGATCTGCCCGAGTGTACAGGTTTTTACGGTTTCCATCAGGCTATCAAATAAATTGTCATTGGTAATGGCCTTTCTTTTTAGTTGATCCAGCGCTTTTGAAGCATTTGGTGCATTAGTCTTGTGAACATTCCCGACAGTATGGATTTGCTCGACTTTTTCTTCTTCTGTGGCACGTATCACTTCACCTGGTAAAATCGTAGGCGAGCCATCTTTTGACAAAAATGTATTGACTCCAATGATAGGGTACTCTCCGTTGTGTTTTAGGGTCTCATAGTAGAGGGATTCTTCCTGTATTTTTGATCGCTGATACATGGTTTCCATGGCACCAAGTACGCCACCTCTTTCTGTAATGCGGTCAAACTCCGACAAAACAGCCTCCTCGACCAGGTCTGTTAACTCCTCAATGATAAATGATCCCTGCAATGGGTTTTCATTTTTTGAAAGGCCCAGCTCTTTGTTGATGATCAACTGGATGGCCATAGCCCGACGAACACTTTCTTCTGTCGGGGTAGTGATGGCTTCGTCATAGGCATTGGTATGCAGAGAATTGCAGTTGTCGTATATGGCGTACAAAGCCTGCAAAGTAGTCCTGATATCATTGAAGGCTATTTCCTGGGCGTGAAGCGAACGTCCGGATGTCTGAATGTGATATTTCAGCATTTGTGACCGGGCGTTGCCACCATACTTGTACTTCATGGCTTTGGCCCATATGCGTCTGGCTACACGACCTATTACAGCGTATTCAGGATCGATACCATTGCTGAAGAAAAATGAAAGATTGGGGGCAAAGTCATCAATATGCATGCCCCGACTCAGGTAATACTCCACAAATGTAAATCCATTGGAAAGTGTAAAAGCAAGTTGTGAGATAGGATTAGCGCCTGCTTCTGCAATATGATACCCGGATATGGATACCGAATAAAAGTTGCGAACCTGATGCCGGATAAAATATTCCTGCACATCACCCATCAGGCGAAGTGAAAACTCTGTACTGAAGATACAGGTATTCTGAGCCTGGTCTTCTTTGAGTATATCAGCCTGCACTGTACCCCTGACAGCACTCAGTGCATTGGCTTTGAGGGCAGCATATACATCTTCAGGAAGGACTTCGTCACCTGTTATACCTAATAATAGTGTACCCAAACCATCATTGCCCAAAGGAGTTTTTCCTTTGTAAACCGGTCTTGTGATACCTTTTGATTCATATTTTTCTGTGAGTTTTTGATCTACTACCTGTTCTAGACCATGTGATCTGATATACTTTTCGCATTGCTGATCTATCGCTGCATTCATAAAAAATGCACAAATGGTTGCAGCCGGACCATTGATCGTCATGGATACTGATGTGGCGGGATTACAAAGGTCAAAACCTGAGTACAGAATTTTGGCATCATCCAGACAACATATACTCACGCCCGAATTGCCGATTTTCCCATAGATGTCAGGTCTGTAGTCTGGGTCTTCACCGTACAATGTCACAGAGTCAAATGCCGTAGACAATCTTTTAGCAGGCAAGTCCAAAGACACGTAATGAAATCTTTTATTGGTCCTTTCGGGACCACCTTCTCCAGCAAACATACGTGTGGGATCTTCACCCTCTCTTTTGAAAGGAAATACGCCGGCCGTATATGGAAACTCTCCGGGTACATTTTCCTGAAGATTCCACTTGAGGATGTCTCCCCAATCTCTATATTGCGGCAGACATACTTTTGATATTCTGGTTTTGGACAGTGATTCCGTATACGGGATTATTTTTACTTCTTTGTTTCTCACTTTGAAGATAAATTCCTGAGCAGCGTATTGTCCTTTTTTATTTTCCCAATTTTCAAGGATACGTTTGTTTTCGCCGGTAAGGTCATCCCACACTTCCTGATATGCCTCTTGTAACGCCTTTTTTGTACTTTCTTCTATGATGATGTCTGCGGAAGATTTAAGGCTGTATGCTTTTGAGGCTGCATCACTTTGATCTGAAACTGTCCTGTCGTAAGCTTTATTGTTTTCTGTGATCTCGGACAGATACCTTATCCTGTTGGGTGGGATGATATATACTTTTTCACTTTCACCTTCCAGCAAGTCTAAGGTGGAGTTTAAGCCGGCATTTGTTTTATTATTGATGATCTTTATTAATGCCTTATAAAGTGTGTTGGTACCCGGGTCATTAAACTGAGATGCGATAGTGCCGAAGACAGGCAATTTTTCCGGATCAACATCCCAAAGATTGTGGTTGCGCTGATATTGCTTACGGACATCTCTCATAGCATCCAAAGCTCCTTTTTTGTCAAATTTATTGATAGCAATGATATCTGCAAAATCCAGCATATCAATCTTTTCAAGCTGACTCGCCGCACCGTACTCGGGTGTCATGATGTACATAGCCAAATCAGAATGGTCCACTATCTCTGTATCCGACTGGCCGATGCCTGATGTTTCAAGGATGATCAGGTCATAGCCGGCTTTTTTAAGGATATTTACGGCACCTTGTACATATTTGGAAAGGGCAAGATTGGATTGTCTTGTGGCTAAGGACCGCATATACACCCGATCATTGTTGATGGCGTTCATACGTATGCGATCACCCAGGAGTGCTCCTCCTGTTTTTCTTTTGGAAGGGTCTACAGAGATGATTCCCAGGGTTTTGTCCGGAAAGTCAAGCAAAAATCGTCTCACTATCTCGTCTACCATGCTGGACTTGCCTGCGCCTCCTGTGCCTGTGATGCCAATGACAGGTATATGGGTATTGGAGTGTGACAATGAGTCTGTTATCCCCTGATAGCTATCGGCATAATTTTCGAGTGCGGAAATCATCCTGGCCGTATAAAAGTAATTTTTGGTATTAAGGTCAGAAATGTCAAAGTCCAGTTTTTCACCAAGAGGGAAATCACATTTTTGGAGCAAATCATTGATCATACCCTGCAAACCCATAGATCGGCCATCGTCAGGAGAGTAAATTCTGGTAATACCGTACTGATGTAATGTTTTCATTTCATCCGGCAATATAGTGCCGCCACCACCGCCAAAAATTTTGATGTGTCGGCAATTTCTTTCTTTCAGCAAGTCATAGATATATTTAAAAAATTCATTGTGACCTCCCTGATAAGATGTGATGGCTATGCCCTGCACGTCTTCCTGAATGGCTGTCTCCACTATTTCCTGAGCAGAACGGTTGTGCCCAAGATGGATGATTTCAGCACCTGATCGCTGCATGACACGTCGCATGATATTGATCGCTGCGTCATGCCCGTCGAAGAGCGAACCTGCTGTAACAATGCGAATTTTGTTTGTCGGTATATATGTTTGGGCTTCGTTCATTGATTAGAGCATTAGTATTTGCAAATGTACTACTATTTTTTTGAAGCTCCCTGAGAGGTAGTGAATATATGTGGATAACAAACTGCACAAATACTTAAATTCCCTCCTTACCCTCAATCCCAAGCATAGCTTGGCAGGCTCTGAAGGGACGACCCACGCCAAATTCTTTCAATATTGGGCTGGTCTCCCCTTTAGTTATACCGTTGATTTTATAATATTTGGCGGTGTTTTTTATTACCAAGTTCAAACAAATTTATATGTTTGCACTTGGTAATGGTTTTGATCTCGTGCGCAACTCTTCAATTGAGTTTTGAGACTCTTCCATTGCCTTTTTTATTTTATTTTCTGCTCTTCGAGAAACTGGTGCGTTTTGCATCTTTTCTAGCTCTGCCTTATAATCTGCGGTTTCTTTTTTCCAACTTCTCTATTTGCTGATCTGCGTCTACTGGTTTGTTTTTTTGTGTTTTAGGTTTTGATGAATCGTATGCCTCTTTGTTTGTAAGCATACCATAGATCACTCTTGTTAACTTGTTCATTATTACACCTAAAGCATCGTTATAGGTCTTACCTTTCGCTCTTTGATTTGAATATATCTCTTTAAAATAAGGGTCATACATAATCGCATTTTTAGCTACCATGTATATTGTACCCCTATATGAACTACTTCCTTTTTGCTCATTTTAGGTTTCTTTGATATATCACCACTTGTATGGTTTTCTGGGTGTACTCCAAAATAGCAACAAAGTGATGCGGCACTGTTAAATCGATTTATATCTTCTATTTCTATGCTTAATGACACTGCTGACTCGATGCCGCAACCAGGAATTGTGACTAATAAATCCGCTAAGTCGTTGGCTCCGTGTTTAGCAAGTTCTGATTGAAGTTCTTTGATCTGGGTGGAGAATAAGTTAATAGTTTGGGCCAATGTTTTAATATTTAGCTCAGTAAGTATCGTATTACCCGACCCTGAATCTAGCTTCACCGCTTTTTGGATGGCCTCAGCCTTCTCCATGGTTAACCCTTTGATTTTAGCCAAAGAAGCTGTTTTCGCATTTAATATCTTTGCCTTTGATGGATACTTTTGAAGTAATTTATACATGTATTTTGGCATGCCATTTTTACTAAAAGTTAAAAGACCAGGAATACAACTATACACTACTTTCTCAAGTTGGTTGATATTTCTCGTCTTTTGTTTAATAAATCCTTGTATAGTTTTGTGCATCTGTTTCGCAGTATAAAAATGTAAGGATCTAGGCTTGGCTTTCTCTAGTTCCTCATAATTTTCAGATACATGCCTAGCTATAATTTCACTACTGATGGCGTCATTAATATTGCGATGCATATTCTTTTTGACTCATGATGTGTCCGCAACGGATTAATCCTGAACATGATGATTCGCTTATCAAAACTTACCAATTGATTATACCAATTGTTTTCATACCCACCGGTACTTTCAATAGCCAAATAAATTTTATCAATAGACAAAAGTGCCTGTGATAAGACTTTTTGAGTTCATCAAGACCGGATTGATTATCAATAAAATTCATCCTGCGATTAGTAAATTCATTACCCTTCGAAATTAAACTGAAATCACAATAACCTTTACTTGCGTCCAGTCCTCAAATCCAACTTTCATACATAAATTACTTTAAAATGTGTTAAAAAATGTCAGCCTTACATTCCCTTATATTATACGATATCAATGTATCAAGTTATACCTCATGATTAAGCTTGGCGAAAGGGACACTAAAGGACGATATCTAAGTATCAAGGGGTGTTCCCCTTCAACCGCCAAGTTATAAATTATTTGTTTATCTTGAAACCATTAATTTTTAAAATGCAAACATATAAGGGGTTGGGGGTAAGAAGAGGCAAATGCCACTAGTTAATTTTTTTACAAAAGTGCAATTTGTTATACACACTAGTGAATATATGTGGATAGCAAATTGCAAAATAACTAAAATTCCCTCGCTACCATCATTCCCAAGCATAGCTTGGCAGGCTCTGAAGGGACGACCCACGCCAATGCTTTCAATATTAGCGCTGCTCACCCCTTGAGGGGTTGGGGGTAGTAGAGGCAAATGCTATCAAGTAATTTTTTTCAACAAAAGTGCAAATTGTTATACACACTGTGATTATATGTGGATAACAAACTGTACAAATTCAAATTTTCTTCCTTGCTACCCCTTCCTGACTACGTAGGCAGGCTCGCCATAGACATCATTGCTTTAAATATGTTTATGTGTTATTTTAGATTTGCTATTTTCATTTTCAAAAATACGGCTTTCATGCCGACCAAATTGGTGGTCGGTTCCTTTGATAAAGATTGAAATCTTTCAATCATTTTTTGCTATGCAAAACCACTCACTTATATTTTTACCGTCTCCAGTGACTTTTAAGCTAAAGACAAAAAGGCATAAGACAACCATCCTGTGTTATGGTCCAATAATTCGAATGTTTTTATTTCCACCTGCCCACTTTTTTTAATTAGATTTTTGGGCTTCAGGTAAAAATTGAAAAAAGAATTTCAAAAATGATTGTTAACAATATATAGGATAAAATTATTCGTCTACAAACGTATATACACGTTAATTAAACGAATAAATGAAAATAACGTGCTGACTTTTGCCCAAAATTTAATGTAGATATGATCACATTATCACCTTTGATTCATAGAGGCGAAAAAAAAATACGTATCGATTTTGAACGGGATGCCACTATATATGCTGCCATTCGCCAATTGCCTGAAGTGAAATATACTAAAACCCATCGATGCTGGTATATACCCTATACACATGAAGCTTACAAGGCCTTTATATCAAGTGGTATACCAAAAAATATTAATGCCTCAGGAAATCAAATGAATCTTGATGTAATACAACAAGTATCTTCTTCTTCCAATCATCAAAAACCTGAAGTACCCGAAAAAAAAGAAACTTTATCTGCCAATCCCGTTGAGATAAGGTATAGCAATCAACGATTTTGGATCAAAATGCGCTATCAAATCGATGATATTGCTTTGGTAAAATCTCTTTCAGGTACATATTGGAACAAAAATCAAAAACTGTGGAGTGTCGGTGGCAACGCTGAAAACCTTTGTAAGTTACAAACTTACTTTAACTATTGGTCACCTGATACTTATACACACATATATGGACTTATAATGACTACTGCTGATCCCAAGATAATAGAAATATATAGTACCCCTGAATACAAAGACAAAATATGTGTAAAGTTGAAGGGATATGCCAATGATACTCATTTTATCACTCAAATACCAGAGACCAGCTATGATCCGGAATTTAAAAGATGGTTATTGCCAAATACTGAATTACTCATCTCGTCGATACAAAACCATTATACAAATAAAGGAGTAAAAGTGATCAATCGTCTATATCAAAAATGGGAAAAATATAAAAAAAAGGATCTGTGTAATCAGGAAAAACAATCTTGCCTGATAGCGAAATATCCTCAAGAATACTCCACATTGCTACAACAATATACCGATGCCATGATCAGGAGAAACAATAGCTGGAGCACGATCTATACATACACACCTGAAATTGTAAAATTTGCAAAATATCACGGAGAACAAAATATTGCAAAAGCAAATGAATCATCTATCAATCAATATCTAAGCCACCTGTCCGGTAAAAAAATAGCTGTAAGCACTATCCACACAGCGATAAATGCCATCAAATATTATTATCAAAAGGTCATATACCGTCAAGACTTAAAGATAGAACAACTGGTAAGACCTAAAAAAGGATTTCATCTGCCCGAAATACTAAGCACTGAAGAAACGAATAACATCCTACAAAGTCTTGCAAATGTCAAGCATATATGCTTACTTTATTTACTGTATGGAGGCGGAGTACGGCTTAATGAGTTGCTCTATATACAAATGAATGATGTGTGGTGGGATAGAAATCAAATCATCATACGTAGCGGTAAGGGAGATAAAGACAGGATCGTGATGCTTTCCCAAACCTTAAAACAACTATTGCGTATATATTGCGATGAATATATGCCACAAATGTGGCTCATAGAAGGCCAGGACAGAAGGACACAGTATTCTTCCAGAAGTGTACAAAATGTTGTAAAAAATGCTCTTAAAAAAGCGGGAATCACTAAAAAAGTAAGTCCACACACGCTGAGGCACTGTTTTGCGACGCACCTGATGGACACTGGTGTGCAGTTACCTTATATACAGGCATTGTTGGGGCATGCCAGTATAAAAACGACCATGATCTACACTCATGTCACCACACAAAGTGTAGCCAATGTGCAGAGCCCTTTAGATAGTTTAAATCTATCTGTAAAAAAGCCCTGAAAGCAGGGTCAGACCCACATATCTATAGACAAAGAAGGAGGCAATACTAAGCTGATGATATTTTTTGTTTCCTAATCAAGCCCCATGTGGTATGCGTGGCACAGGACATACGGCATATATGCCGGACAAGTATATAGATATGAGTCAATACAGCAGGAGAAAATTTTTAAAAAAGACATGAGCTACTACCATCAAATCATAGATTTGGCGGGCGTAGCTATACCTTTTTAGATAAAAAATTACAAAAATTAGTTCGTTTTGATAAAAAAATATATTTTTATGACGCAGATTAATAAGTTGGCGGTAATTTGAAGAAACAATTAACAACGAAAAACATTCAAGAAAATGAAGCTATAAGTAACTGTAAGATAGAATAAGAATTGAAATATCCTTTAATACGCAAAGTAGAAAGGGCGATTGTTAATATTAAAAAATTAGAAAATGACACAGTTACAAATGATTGACAAAACAAAGTCAATAGCTCAAAATGATAAAAATATTTCTGCCGTATTTATGTACGGGTCATTTACCAAAAATGAAGGGGACAAATATTCAGATATTGAATTCTACATCTTCTTGAAGGATAAAGAAAAATTTTCCGCTGAAAATTGGGTAAGCCAAATTCATCCTTTGGCATTATATTTTACCAACGAGTATGGAAGTGAAGTTGCCATTTTTGAAAATATGATAAGGGGGGAGTTTCATTTTTTGACAAACGACCAAATGGAAGTTATCAAATCGTGGGACGGTTTGGTAGAGTTTAGCGACTTTGACAAGATGATTTTAGTAGATAAAGAAGATTTATTGACTAACACGCTCAAAGAAATAAAAACTAAAGTACCTGATCGAACAACAAATGAAAATATCCTGTGGTTGAGCCAATCATTGTTGAATGTTTTACTTACAACAAGCAACTTAATTAAACGACAGGAATTTGCTCACGCTTACCAAAGCTTATCAAATGTTCAAAAATATTTACTTTGGTTAATAAGAATTGAAACATACCAAACCAAACATTGGGAAAGTCCAACAAAAAGCTTGGAAAAAGACATAGACCCAGATTGGTATTCGTTATTTCAGGAGACAACATCAGAATTAGATCCGACAGATATTAAAACAGCTTTCAAGAAGACATTAACATTGACTGAAAAACTTTTTGATAATCTTGGAGTTGAAGCAAAATTAAAGGGGGTATTAAGGAGAATTGAATAAAAAAAACTACCGCCAACATTGTATAAGCGTAATGCGGGCTGAACTGCTAAATTTGAGCATTTTTGCTCCTAAGAAACTTTGTGGTGGGCGGACAGTGAATTGCTCCGAAATCCCGCACTACGCTTATACTTGACCGTTATGCCTCACCCTAAAAAACGACACGACCAACAATAAACGAACATAAAAAATGAAAGACGAAATGCCAACGCTTCAGCAAAATCAAAAGAGCTGCATCCCCACGCACAAAGCCAACGCAATGCAGCACATTTGCTTTTGCCCCAACGCACAAATCTCATAGTAAAACAATAACGAATATGGAACAAAGAGACCTATTTGGCAATATTATACCTTCTTTGACTAACGATAAAATAAAGTCTGGTTTAACAAAGATTGAAAACGGGGAATACTTATTCTATCAAGATTTTTTTTCAAAAAAAGAAAGTGATTTGTACTTACAAAATCTAAAAGAAAACATTGATTGGAAACAAGAATCAATGAATATGTATGGGAAACAAGTGAACTTCCATCGTTTGACAGCGTGGTATGGTGATAATGACAAACCTTATTCATTTTCAGGTATAACATTAGCACCAAAAGTTTGGACAAGAGAGCTTCTTGAAATAAAAGACAAGATTGAACCTTTGTCAAAAGTTCAATTTAATAGCGTTTTGCTTAACCGTTATAGAAGTGGAAACGATTCTATTTCTTGGCATACTGACGCTGAAAAGGAACTTGGAATAAATCCAGTTATTGCTTCTGTAAATTTTGGAGCAACAAGAAAGTTTCAACTAAGACACATTAAAACCAAAGAAAAGTTAGAAATTGAATTAACACACGGAAGTCTTTTAATAATGCAAGGAGAACTGCAACACTTTTGGCAACACCAAGTACCTAAAACAAGTAAAGTTGTAAACGAAAGAATAAACCTAACTTTTAGAGTGATTAAGTTGCAATGACTTTATGAGAGAATACGCAAATAAAATAAAGTCATTACAAAATCCGACTTTTCAGCAAATTAGAAAAATTTCTAATGATGCATTGTCGCACTTTTCAAAAAGTGAGAGAGATAGTTTTTGGCAGAATCTAAATCAAGGAGTTGATTTATTGGATTCACACGAACTAATGTGTCAATATATTTTCTCATATGGAAATATGCACGAAGCTAAAATCCAAAAGGCCTTATCTTCAATTCGCAATCCAAAGGAAGTTTTTAATACTGATATAGCCATTGTAGATTGGGGTTGTGGCCAAGGTTTGGCAACTGTTTGCTTTTTTGATTTTCTAAAAAGTCAAGCAATACCTAACAACACAAAAAAAGTTATTTTAATTGAGCCATCTGAAAAAGCGTTAGAACGAGCAAAACTGCACACAAACGTTTACATCAAAGACGAAACTAAAATTCAACTCGTAAACAAATACTTAGACGATGTTGAAAAAACAGATATAGAAACGAATCAATCAATTACGATTCATTTTTTCTCAAATATTCTTGATGTCCCGCAAATTGACTTAAAGAAATTAGCTCAACTTGTAGGCGAAAACGTTAGCGGAGAACATTATTTTTTCTGTGTAAGTCCATTGATTGAAGGACGAAGCCACAGATTAGATGCTTTCTACAATTATTTCGATTTGCCACCAGTATTTTCTGATTTTGAGCAAAGTGAAAACAAATTAAATCTTTTAGCCGAAGATGCACACGGTAAAGATGTTTTTAGAAAATATACTCTAAAGCTAAAAGTTTTCAAATTTGAAAAAGGCAAGATTTACTATATTCCTATCGACTATTATCCAGCGGTACAATTTCACGCAGGATATTATTTAGATTGCTTTAAAGACAAACGGGCTAATTTATCCCTATTATCTGACTTTGAAGTTTCTGCACCGTTTGACATTGGAGCAAGCGTTTATGAAGATGTTAATCCAATTTTAGCAGCTCTCAACAATATTATTACAAGGGGTTTACCTACCAAAGCCAGCCCATTTATTGAAAATCAATTTCAGAGCTTTGGTAACCAACTTCAACATAACGATTTTGGGTCAATCATTTTTGAAAACAAAAATGTTGACCCAAACAATTTACAATTAACGCAATCGCCCATTGCAATTGCCCGTCTTCAGAAAACAATTATTGAAGCAATTCTTACTGATAAATTAGATATTCAACAAAGTCAATGGAATGTTCTAGTTAAAGAAAATGATGTTCCTTGTGCCGCAATGGCTTTTGAAGACTTAAAGCAAATGTTCGAGAATCTAACATCATTAAGTCTTGACTTTGAAACAATGAAATTTCCACAGGTGAACCTAGAAATAATTGGTTCGCAGGAATATTTGAATTCACCATTACACTTAAATACAAAACCCGTTACTAATGCGACATCTCAACAAAAAAGCAAAGTTTATGATTTAGTCATAGATATTTCAATAGCTATAATAGAAGATAAAAAAGAGCCGACTTTTAGCGAGTTCAAGTGCAAAAATCATTGTTATTTCAATATCCGCTCAGCAAAAACAAGAAGAAATCAAAGGCATATTTATACATCAGATACAATTCAATATAAACCATTAGTTACAAGAGATACGCAAGGTAATTATGAAGATATTGAAACTAACAAGTTACACCTAAAGTACTTCGTTCAATTACTTTTTCGCAAAGAAGATTTTCGACAAGGTCAGCTTCCCATTTTAAACAGAGCGTTACAAAACAAGAGTGTAATTGGACTTTTACCAACAGGCGGTGGCAAATCTCTAACTTATCAGTTGGCTGCAATGTTGCAACCAGGTGTAACGCTTATTATTGACCCGTTAAGGTCATTGATGAAAGACCAATATGACGGCCTTGTAAATATAGGAATCGATACTTGTGCTTTCATAAACTCAACGTTGACCCTGCAAGAAAAAGACGAACGAGAAAGGCAAATGGAATCTTCTCAAATGCAATTTGTTTTTCTCTCGCCAGAACGTTTATGTATTTACAAGTTTCGTGAACGATTGAAAACAATGCGAGATATGAATGTATACTTCGCATACGGAGTTATAGACGAAGTTCATTGCGTTTCAGAATGGGGGGCACGATTTCCGTTTTCATATTTACATTTAGGGCGTAACCTATATAATTATGTGTTGCCTAAAAACAAGGATAAGCGATTAACATTGTTTGGATTAACTGCAACAGCTTCCTTTGACGTACTTGCTGATGTTGAACGTGAATTGTCAGGTAACGGTGCTTTTGCTTTGGATTCTGATACAATTGTGAGATATGAAAATACAAACAGATTGGAACTTCAATATAAGATTGAAAAAGTACCAATCGAATATGAACCCGACAAATTCTTCGACAAAAATGGCTTGCTAGATACTTCTTTAGGCAAAGCTGTAAATATCAGCGATAAATGGGCTGTATATAATTTCAAGAAGGAATTTTTAAAAAAATATGTTTATTTAGTTTCCTCGTATGCAAATGAATTACAAACAGAAACATCAATAAAAAGAGTAAAAACACAATTCAACGAAAGGCAAAACACACAAGAAAATAATGACGGAATAAATTTAAAGGATTTAAAGGTTGACTTTCCTATTGACTTTTACACTACGAGTAATGAATATCAACAAGCAGGCATAGTTTTTTGTCCTCATAAAAACAATACAGGCATTTCGGTAAATGAAAATGCAAGTTCTTTAAAAGAATACACTCCTAAGATTGGCACTTTTATGGGAAGTGGAGATGATGAAGATGCTGACGAAATAGACAGAGCTTCATTTGAAAATTTAGAATTATTTAGGGATAACAAATTACCAATAATGGTTGCTACAAAGGCCTTCGGAATGGGGATTGACAAACCTAATGTTCGTTTTACTGTAAATATGAACTATTCCAGCTCGCTTGAAAGCTTTATTCAAGAAGCAGGTCGAGCAGGTCGAGATAAAAAAATTGCTTTAGCTACG